>CAJMOF010000004.1 GCA_905215065.1 uncultured bacterium
AGTACTACATCGCGCTAAAGTACAACACAAGTAAAACCACCACAAGGGTGCCTGTCCCCTTCGTGGTGGTTTCGTTGACTCAAAAGCAAGAGACCCGGTCCTGCACGAGGCAGAACCGGGTCTCTTTAGCAATGCTTGCTTTGCTCAGGCAGTAACTGTTAGTTACTCAGCCAGGAAGTCGCGCTGGATAGCGGGATCGACCTTGACGCCAGGGCCCATGGTGGAAGACACGGAGATGGACTTGACGTACTTGCCCTTAGCAGAAGAGGGCTTGACGCGCAGGATCTCGGTGTACAGGGCAGCGTAGTTCTCGACGAGCTGCTGCTCGGTGAAGGACTTCTTGCCCAGGGGCACGTGGCAGATGCCGTAGCGGTCGGCGCGGTACTCAACGCGGCCAGCCTTGAGCTCGGAGACCATCTTGGCGACGTCCATGGTCACGGTGCCGAGCTTGGGGTTCGGCATGAGGCCACGGGGACCAAGGATCTTACCGATGCGGCCAACCTTGGCCATCATGTTCGGCGTAGCGATAGCGGCGTCGAAGTTGATCTCGCCCTTCTGAATCTGGGCGACAAGCTCGTCGGAACCGATGATGTCGGCGCCGGCAGCCTCAGCCTCGCGGGCCTTCTCGCCCTCGGCGAAGACGGCAACACGAACGTTCTTGCCGGTGCCGTGGGGCAGGGAGATGGAACCACGGATGTTCTGGTCAGCCTTACGAGTATCGATGCCCAGACGGAAGTGGGCCTCGACGGTCTCGTCGAACTTGGCGGTGTCGAGCTCCTTAATGAGCTTGGCAGCCTGAAGGGGGGTGTAGAGCGTGGCGCGATCGATCTTCTCGGCAGCGGCGTTATAGCTCTTACCATGCTTAGCCATGTGCATTACCTCCTGTGGTTAAACGGGCGTGAGCCCTCCCACATCGTATCGTGTGCCCTATTGCACACATTTAACGGGCGCCCAGGTCGGAGCACCCGTCGTTACCATAAGAAATCGCTACTCAGCGATGGTGACACCCATGGAACGGGCGGTACCGGCGATGATCTTCTTGGCGGCGTCAATGTCGTTGGCATTGAGGTCCGGCATCTTGATCTCGGCGATCTTGGTGAGCTGCTCCTGGGAGAGCTGACCAACCTTGTCGGCCTGGGGCTTAGCGGAACCAGACTTGAGGTTCAGCTCCTTCTTGATGAGGTGAGCCGCCGGCGGGGTCTTGGTGATGAAGGAGAAGGACTTATCCTCGTAGACAGAGATCTCAACGGGGATGATGTCGCCCTTCTTGTCCTGCGTCTCGGCGTTAAAGGCCTGGCAGAACTGCATGATGTTCACGCCAGCAGCGCCCAGAGCGGGGCCGACGGGAGGAGCGGGGTTAGCTGCACCAGCAGGAATCTGGAGCTTAATGACGTTGGCAACCTTCTTCTCAGCCATGGTCATTCCTTTCGAATCACGAGTGTGAAGTACTTGCTATATCGTAAGCACGCACGTGTTAGAAGCACTCCTGAGATGAGCAGTCACAGAAGAAGCACGCTCGCGCGAACGGACGAAAACTTAAGCGATGACAGCGACCTGGTTAAAGTCGAGCTCGACCGGCGTCTCGCGGCCAAAGATCATCAGCGTGACCTTGAGCTTGCCAGCCTCGGTGTTAACCTCGGAGACCTTGCCATCAAAGTCGGTAAGCGGGCCATCGGTGACGCGGACGGACGTGCCGACCTGAATATCAACCGAGGTGCGCTTGGGCGAATCGCCCTTACCGGGACGACGAGTCATCTTGTTGTACTCGTCGCGGGAAAGCGGAGCGGGCTTGCCGTTGCCGCCCAGGAAACCGGTGACGCCAGGCGTGTTACGAACGCACGTCCAAGCATCGTCATCCATCTCCATGCGGACCAGGACATAACCCGGGAAGATCTTGGAATCCTTGGTCTCACGCTTGCCACCCTCTTTAATCTCGGTGACGCGCTCCATAGGAATCTCGATATCAAAGATACGGTCCTGCATGCCCATAGTCTCGATGCGATGCTCGAGATCGGACTTAACGCGGTTCTCGTATCCAGAGTAAGTGTGAACGACGTACCAACGCTTAGACATGGTTTAGCCCCTCAATCCGGAGAACAGAGCAAGAGCCTCGCCAAAGCCAGCATCGAGCAGAGCGATGACGACGCCGACGACGACCAGAGAAGCGCAAACGACGACCGAGTAGTTCACGAGCTCCTTCTTGTCAGGCCACGTGACACGCTTCATCTCAGACTTGACCGAAGCGAAATACTTCTTGGTGCGGGCGAAGAAACCAGGCTTCTCGTTCTTCTTAGACTTCGCAGCCTTCTCGCTCTTCTTGGCAACGGCCTTCTTGGCCTCAACCTTGGAGTTGGCGGCAGCGTTGTTGGCAGGCGCCTGCTGCTGTGCCTTCTTCTTGTTCTTCTTGTTGGCCATTTGGGTTACCTCCGCGCAATGCGCTTATACATGAGTAAACCGTAAGCCCCCAATTGGGAGCTTACGGAATAATGACTGGCACGCCAGGAAGGACTCGAACCCTCAACACTCGGTTTTGGAGACCGATGCTCTACCAATTGAACTACTGGCGTATGTGACTAGAGACTAGCGAGTCTCTTTGTGCAGCGTGTGGTGACGGCACCAGGGGCAATACTTCTTGATCTCCATACGATCAGGCATGGTCGACTTGTTCTTGGTGGTCGTATAGTTGCGGCGCTTGCACTCAGTGCACGCAAGAGTAACTAGAGTACGCATGTATCCTGAACCTTTCATTTCCGCCCCGTACGGGCACGAGTTGTTACTTTATCAGCTCCACGTAAGTGCTGTCAATGAAAACCTCGAGTCAATTGGTTCTCGGTGGATCCATTCATATTTGGAACACATCAATGAAGCCATCGAGATCTAATCAATCCCTCGCGCTTGGCTTATGGGCGAGCTAAGCGCAATCGGCAGGGAATAAGCCCCGCGTAGAAAAGAACCCGGCACCCTATAAGTGCCGGGTTCTCTAAGTCAGCTATATCAAAGAGCTTATTTACTCAATGATCGTGGAGACGATGCCCGAACCGACGGTGTGGCCACCCTCGCGGATAGCGAAGCGCAGGCCCTCCTCCATGGCGATCGGGTGAATAAGGTCGCCCTCGATGGTGATGTGGTCACCAGGCATAGCCATCTCGGTGCCCTCGGGGAGCTTGACCGTACCGGTAACGTCGGTGGTACGGAAGTAGAACTGAGGACGATAACCATCGAAGAACGGGGTGTGACGGCCGCCCTCCTCCTTGGTCAGAACGTAAATCTCACCGGTGAACTTGGTGTGCGGGGTAACCGAACCGGGCTTGCAGAGAACCTGGCCGCGCTCGATGTCCTCGCGCTTGATGCCGCGGAGCAGCAGACCGACGTTGTCGCCAGCCTCGCAGAAGTCCATGGACTTACGGAACATCTCGATACCGGTAACGACGGTGTTCTGGGTATCCTTGATGCCGACGATCTCGACGGGCTCGTTGAGCTTAAGCTCACCGCGCTCGACACGGCCGGTAGCAACGGTACCACGGCCGGAGATGGTCATAACGTCCTCAACAGCCATCAGGAACGGAAGGTCGTTGTTACGAGCAGGCGTCGGGATGTACTCGTCGACAGCGTTCATGAGCTCGCGAATGGCGTCCATCCACTTGGCGTCGCCCTCGAGAGCGCCCAGAGCGGAACCACGGATGACGGGGATGTCGTCGCCGGGGAAATCGTACTCGGAGAGGAGCTCACGGGTCTCCATCTCGACGAGGTCGATGAGCTCGTCATCGTCGACCATGTCGCACTTGTTCAGGAAGACGACGATGTAGGGAACGCCGACCTGACGGGCGAGCAGGATGTGCTCGCGAGTCTGAGCCATGGGGCCGTCGGTAGCGGCGATGACCAGGATAGCGCCGTCCATCTGAGCAGCACCGGAGATCATGTTCTTGACGTAGTCAGCGTGGCCCGGGCAGTCAACGTGAGCGTAGTGACGGGCAGCGGTCTCGTACTCGACGTGGGAGACGGAGATCGTAATGCCGCGCTCGCGCTCCTCGGGAGCCTTGTCGATGTTCTCGAACGCAGTGAAGTCAGCCTTGCAGCCCTCGGTCTCGGAGAGAACCTTGGTGATGGCAGCGGTCAGCGTGGTCTTGCCGTGGTCGACGTGACCAATGGTGCCGATGTTAACATGCGGCTTAGTGCGCTCAAACTTCTCTTTGGCCATAAAGCCCTCCTCTTAACAGGTCGTCCCCGGACGGGACTTTGCCTTTATACCATAGTGGCCTCTCAACATACTATTGAGAAGCCACCGTGTTACCTATGGTAGCGGTGACTGGATTCGAACCAGTGACGCCACGGGTATGAACCGTGTGCTCTAACCAACTGAGCTACACCGCCGGATGGAGCCTGCAACCAGACTTGAACTGGTGACCTCTTCGTTACCAACGAAGTGCTCTACCGACTGAGCTATACAGGCACTTGACGGGTGGGAGCTATAGGATTCGAACCTATGTAGGCAGAGCCAACGGGTTTACAGCCCGTCCCCATTAACCACTCGGGCAAACTCCCAATCGTTCAAGTATCCGCAGGTCCTTTGGTCTTTTGGACCGCCGCCCCCGCGAACGAAAAAGATAATACGATGCAACCTTGGGGGCTGTCAACGAAAACCTCTAGATACACGGTTCCGGGCGTATCTATATAGCCGTGACCTGCGGTTTTGCTGAGTTTGATTATGTGGAGTGATGAATTTGGCAATGCTGGCGTCATTTCCCAAGGGCACACTTTGGCGTGATGGAGTATGTCTGCAGTCTCGACCCTCGATAACGGATCCCTTGCGCTTATTACATAGGTCGTGATCGGCCTTCACCGGCACAATTCAGCGTGGATTTTCTCCCGTTTGACATCGAGCGTGGATAATCTCCCACTTTTGGCGTGTTTCTGAGGCCAAAGTGGCAGATTATCCACGCTCATTCTCTAGGCGGGAGAACTATAGAGCCGAACTACTCGGGCCAGGCCAAAGTAGACCCATAGAGCGGCTCCCCCTTGGTGCAGGGGTAGCGACTCAAG
Source organism: uncultured bacterium (assembly GCA_905215065.1). Classification (GTDB taxonomy): domain Bacteria; phylum Actinomycetota; class Coriobacteriia; order Coriobacteriales; family Coriobacteriaceae; genus Collinsella. Next base: position 5,041 of record CAJMOF010000004.1, read on the forward strand.
TAACACGACGATAGCAAGTCGAAGAAATAAGTCATGGCATATTTCGAATAAACGCCTAGTCGGTCAATTCCGTTTCCCGCATTACCAAGACGATATACACGGTCAAAAGACCTCGATTTGTCATCGTTGCTAAACGCAGTAATTAGAATCTTCCTGCCCGAACGGCAATCAAGATACTCACGTGCCTGTGACGCAAATAGCCCGGAGACCGATACGAGAATTATCAATGACTGCGAAACGTCTCCCATGTTTTTCAATTCTGCGACGTTAGCCCCAGCAACTATGCGAACTATCTTGCCCGCATAAAACATTTCCTGCTGAAATCGTACGAGATTGGCGCTCACATTATTGGTGCACCAGATTTCAACGTTTTTATGGCCATCAATTTCGTCGGCAAGGTGCTTAATAGCGATATCGGACACGCCGCTTTCAACCTCAGCGAACATCTCGATCATGCGAACGTCGAGCTCTGCCCTGTACTCCTCGTAGCCAAATTCCTCCTCTCGATGGCTTAAGTCGCTTGGAAAGACTGATTGAGTAAATGATTCTTTCAAATCGCTAAGAGACTGGTAGCCCAATCGATTGCAGAAACGACGAACAGCGGAACGGGTCACGAATGCATCACGGGTTATTGCGGCAACATTGATTTCGCTCGAACGCCTAATGTGAGCGATGAGATATCGAGCGATGGCGGCATCGTTTGACCCAAACTCGCTGTTGATGATTGAGCTAATGCGATTGAGCACATCGAAGTCATTGATATTCACGTGATCCCTCTTTCCGCTCTCCTCGAAATCATGGTTCATTTATTGAATCAAACAGCTTTGGTCGTTCTCCTATGATTCAAATCAGTTGACGTCATCTTAATCGTAATTCCACCACACGTATCCACCGTGTTGAATGATGGAAAGGGGATTCATGGACAACGTGAACAACATGCCGTTTCTCTGGGGTTCCGCCACGGCGTCTTATCAGTGCGAGGGTGCCTGGAACGAAGACGGCAAAGGCCTTGGCGAGTGGGATTTCTTTAGCCACACAAGCAATAAGAACATCAACCATGTTGACGGTGATGTATCTTGCGACTTCTACCATCGCTATGAAGAAGATATCCGCATGATGAAAGAAGGCGGACAAAACACTTATCGCTTCTCTCTTTCATGGAGTCGAATCATCCCCACGGGTATCGGCGAAGTGAATGAAGAGGGTATCGATTTTTATAATCGGGTCATTGATTGTTGCCTCGAAAATGGCATAGAGCCCAACGTTACGCTGTTCCATTACGATCTACCATTCACGCTTGCTTGCAAAGGCGGATGGCTGAACAACGACATGGCAGAGTGGTTCTGCAAATACGCCAAGATTTGCTTTGAGCGCTTTGGAGACCGCGTCAAAATCTGGGCTACCGTTAACGAGCCGCATTTCTACAGCTACTGCGTAAACATGTTGGGCAACTATCCCCCCAATCGATCGCTCGACGTTCAGTCGTACATGCAGTTTCAGTACAACCTGATGCGCGCGAGCGCACTCGCAGTCCGAACATATCGTCAAATGGGCTACGACGGCATCATCGGCGCCGTCCACGATGGCGGCGTTGTCGAACTCGACCCGGCAACCGAGCACCCTGATGACGTATTTCGATACGCAGACTTTTTCGCCAATCGCATGATTCTGGCACCAGCGCTTCAGGGTCAACTGCCGCCAGAAATGGACGAAATCCTTGAAAAACTTGGCGTCTCGCTCTATCGATCCCCAAATGACGTAGAAGAATTCAGAGACGGTAAAGTCGATTTTATTGGACTCAACGTGTATTGCCGAGAGTATGTAACCGACTGGCACGGTGGAGAGCTTGCCGTTTCGGCGAACAATAAGGGCGGTTCGAGCAAAAAGGTCGAAGGAAAATGCATTGCGCCCTTGTTTGAAAGCGCCCGCGACAGCAATGTTCCCCGCAATAAATGGGGCCGCGAAATACTCCCAGGTTGCATGTATTCAACCATCATGGATGTCCACGAGCGCTATGACGCGCCCCGCATCTTTATTACGGAAAACGGACATGGCGCCTATGAGCAACCAGACGCAGACGGAATGATCCACGATGATGACCGCATCGAGCTTCTGGGCCAGTTCATCGAGCACATGATGAGGGCTAAGCGCGACGGCGCGCGCGTTGAGGGCTACTACCTCTGGTCGACGATGGATCTGTATAGCTGGATCAACGGCTACGAAAAACGATACGGACTTGTCCATATCGACTTCGAGAACAATCTGGAGCGCACCCCCAAAAAGAGCTGGTATTGGTACCGAGACCTTATCTCGAAGTATCAGGAGCAGGAAGGCTAGGAGAAAGAGATGAAATATCAGGCAATGTCCGAAACAGTCCTAAAGGCTGTTGGCGGCAAAGAGAACATTACATCGGTAACTCATTGTGCGACGCGCCTTCGCATCGACGCACGAGACACCTCGATCATCGATCTCCAGCTCGCCAAATCGGCCGATCAGGCGCTCGGGGCAGTAGTCAGCGGTGGCCAGCTTCAGGTGATCATCGGCCCCAACGTCACCGAGGCTTACAACGACTTCCTCGACTTCGCGGGAATCGAAGTCGGCGGTGGCACGGTTGCCGACGATGCCCAAACCGCCAAAGACCTTGCAGAAGGCATTAAAAGCGGTAACACCGCCATGGGCTTGATTGAGAAATTCGGGAACGTCTCTGCACAGGTATTCATGCCCATCGTCCCGGCGCTCATCGTTGGCGGACTCATTCTTTCGATCAAGAATCTCCTGGTCAATTATTGCGGATTGAGCACCGATAGCGGAACCGCCCAGGTCCTGTTGGCGATCTTTAGCGCTTCGTTTAGCTTCTTACCCGTTTATCTTGGTTATCAGCTCGCGGCCGTCATGAAGATGCAGCCCATCATGGGCGCATTGCTGGGCGCGATCATGATCAGCTCGTCCATTAGCGGTGCCGAGGGTCTCGACTTTCTTGGTATTCCCATCCCGACGAACGACTATTCGAGTACGGTAGTGCCCATCGTACTGGGCGTTGTATTCATGTACTTTGTCGACCGCGGCCTTCAGAAGATCATTCCCGACGTTACCAAACTGTTCTTAAAGCCGCTGCTCACCATGATCATCGTCGTGCCCGTCGAGCTTATTATCCTTGGCCCCGCCGGCAGCATGATGGGCTACGCGCTGAGCGATGCCGTCACGTGGCTTATGGACAACGTGGCATTTATCGCTACTCCGATCCTGGCAGCCCTTAACCCCTATTTCGTCATGCTCGGTCTCGATAAGGCTTACATCGCAATCGAAGTTACGAGCCTGGCGCAGCTCGGTTGGGCACCCATTATCTTTGGATTCATCTCGAACCTCTGCATTGGCGGCACGAGCCTCGCCCTGGCAACTGCCATGAAGGGAAACAAAGAGAAGAGGGGTATGGTCACCACGGTTGCCGTCACCGCACTCTGTGGCGTAACCGAGCCCGCGTTCTACGGTTGCCTCATCGAGCGTCCCCGCCTGCTTGTCGGCACGGCAATCGGCGCGCTCTGCGCTGGACTCCCTGCAGGCATCTTTGTTCTGAAAGAGTATGTTGCGGGAGCATGCCCCGGCCTTCTTTCGGCACTCATCTTTATCGCTCCCGATGGGTCCATGGGTAACTTCGTGCTGGCATGCGTTGTCGCCATCATCGCCATCGTCGTCTCCTTCATCGCTGCACGCGTGATCATCAAGAAGAACCCCAGCTATATTGAGTAGATGCCCGCTGTTTGCATTGGGGACATCCTCGGCAGACCATTAGCAAGAACCCAAGAAGTTCCTTAGGAGCTCGATTAATCCATTCGGATTCCTGAGGCACAAACGACCCCGATTCCACAATGAAATCGGGGTCGTTGTTTCTAAAGCCGTCGATAGACAATCGGTGTTTACCTTAGCTCCCTATCCAAGTTAATTATCCACGCTCGTTCTCCGGTCGGGAGATTTTCTTCGCTCGCGTATCCAGAAATCCACGCTCGAGCAGGACATCCAGATCCGCGCCCGCCCTTGTCTCGATCTGTAACAGCAAGAGGCCTATTCCGCTTCTACATGTTACAGATCAAGATATTCCTAAAACACCCTAAGTTTCATCTCAATCTGTAACAGTTAGATGCCGAATATCGGTCTTGGTGTTACAGATTTAGACAAACTGGAGGACGAGACAAACCAAAAACGGGATGGGCGCTAACCCGATGGCGCACCACCTAAATAGAAACGGGCTCTGTCCCATATAGAGACAGAGCCCGAAACTCTCATGGAGCCAGTGACAGGAATCGAACCCGCAACCCACTGATTACAAATCAGTTGCGCTACCGTTGCGCCACACTGGCACACTTGGCGCTTTCGCGCGAAGCCTGTTTAGGATAAAGGAATTGGGGACGGGGCGCAACAGACCCTTCGACCGACCACATCTCAAAAACCATTCGTCAGAACGAACAGTCTTATCTGTTCGTCAAAACCAAAAACTATTCGTTCTGGCGGCGGCAACCCACAGTCCGTTGATTACAAATCAACGGACCGGCCAATTGGGAAACGGGTCTCTATAGATACTCCCCTACCTCCCGCGAAGGGCCTTGAGCTTGGCCAGGGCATCGGGGCTCAGGCGACTGCCCAGAGTCATCTTGATCTGCGGAGCTTCCTCTGCCTCGTGAACGTCGTTGTCGATCTGTTTGATCTCGTCCACCAGCATACGGCTCGAGATGCGCGTGACGCCCTTGCCCATGACGACGGCCTGTATTGTGCCGTCACTCGATACCACGGAGCACGCGCGGCCTTCCTCGCGTGCCTCGATGCAGAGCTTCTGCACCACGGTATCGGCAGAGACGCCCGTCGGCGAGAACTCGATGCGCACGCCGCGGGCCGGTAGGTTGGGGCGCTCGTTGGAGATGTTGCCCGCGCCGTCGAACACGATCACGGCCTCGTAACGGCCCTGGGCAAACGCCGCAACATCGTTGATGAGCGCGGTGCGCGCCATATCGTGGACGTCGCTGGAATATGGATCGTCGGAATGGTCGTAGACGAGCTTTTCGTAGCGCGGCGTGCAGTGGATCACGTTGTAACCGTCGACCACCAGCAGCTCGGGCTTGTTGGAGTGCACCGTCGAGACTGGGTCGGCGATAGCCTGCGCAAACGCATTGCCGCCCACGCCGTAGGTCGCGGCCGAAACAATCGGCTTGGCCGAGCCCTCGCCAAAGCGCTTGGCCTTGGACTTGGCGCGGTTCTTCTTGGACATGCGCTACTCCTCCCCCATGAGCTCGCCGGCATTGCGGCGCAGCCACTCAAAGCACAGCGCGGTGGTCGCCTGGGCCACATTGAGACTCTCGGTCATGCCGCGCTGGGGAAGCTTGGTCAAAAAGTCGCATTTCTCGAGCACCAGGCGCGAGATGCCGTCGCCCTCGGAGCCCATGACGAGCGCAACGCGGCCCTCAAAGGGAGCATCCCAGCAGCTGCCCTCGGCGTGCTCGGAAGCACCGCCCACCCAAAAGCCAGCAGCCTTGAGGTCGTCGAGCGCTCGAGCGATGTTGGGAACCTGTGCGATGGGCAGATGCATAACGGCACCAGCAGAGGTTTTGTAGCTGCCCACGGTCACACCGGCGGCGCGCTTGTTGGCAATGATGACGCCCGCCGCGCCCACGACCTCGGCAGAGCGCACGATGGCACCAAAGTTACCGTCGTCGGTCACATGGTCGAGTACGACGACGAGCGCCGGGCCGTCACCCGCGCGGTCAAGGATATCGGCGACGTCCGCATAGGGGAAATTACCCACCTCGAGCGCAATGCCCTGATGAGCGCCATGGCTCGACAGCGCATCGAGCTGCGCGCGCGGCACATACTTAATGCGGACGTCCGCGGCGTTGAGATCGTCGACCAGGCGCGACAAGGCAGCATCGCGCTCCCCGCCCTCGGCGATGAGCGCGCACTTGATGGGAAAACCAGTGCGTAGCGCCTCGGCGGCAGCACGACGACCTTCGATAAACTCGCCCTTGGGAACCTCGACGTTATCGCGGCTACGCTCGCGCTGCGAGCGAGCAGCCTGTGAGCGCTCGCGCTGGCCCTTGGGAGCGGCAGCGCGATCGTTGCGGCGAATCGGACGCGAGCCAGAAGCGGCCTGCTTGCCGCCACGAGGCGCACGCTTGCGATTGTCGGCCATAAAGCGACCTCCTAAATACAACTATCAAACGAAACAAAATAAACGACCGCCCATGAATATTAATTCGGGCGGTCGGTACGGGTTTTCCAAGTGCCCGAGATTGCCATGAAAGAGGAGCGACACGTACTTGAGTACGCGAGCGACGGTTTGAACGGCAAGGTCGGGTGCTTGGAAAACCCGCAGGGATTAGAGAGACTTGATACGAGTGCCAGCGGCCGTATCCTCAATGGTGAGGCCCAGGTCCTTGAGCTGGTCGCGGATGGCATCCGCCAGATCCCAGTTCTTGGCGGCGCGGGCCTCGGCGCGGGCCTCGAGAATCTTGGCAGCGGCCTCGTCCACGTCGTCGCCCGTGTAGGCAACCAGGCCGGCGGCAACGCCCAGCAGGCCCAGCGGCAACTCGACCTTGGGCTCGGGGAGCTCAACGCCAAACGTATCGAGCAGCTCGACCAGCGTATCGGCGGCGGCAAGCGCGGCGGCCTTGTCGGCAGCGTCGCCCGCCTGCTCCAGGTACTGGTTGCACTCGGTCACAAAGCCAAAGACGGCACCCATGGCACCGGCGGTGTTAAAGTCGTCGTCCATGCACTCCTTAAAGGTGGCACGGGTCTCGGCGGCCTTGGCGGCAAACGCCTCGGATGCCGTCTCATCGGCATCGGCCGTCGCATGGTTCGCGGCCCAGCGCAGGTTCTCGACCGTACCGGCGATACGCGTGAGCGAGTTCTCGGCACCTTCCAAGCGCTCCCAAGAAAAGTCGAGCGGCGAGCGATAACTCGTCTGCAGCATCAGCAGGCGCAGGGCGGCAGCGGAGTGCTGCTCGAGGACCTCGGCCAGCGTAAAGAAGTTGCCGAGCGACTTGGACATTTTCTCGCCGTCTACCAGCAGCATGCCCGTGTGCATCCAGGTGTTGGAGAAGCCCTGGTGCCAGGCGCAGGTGGCCTGGGCGCACTCGTTCTCGTGATGCGGGAAGGCAAGGTCGGATCCGCCGCCGTGGATGTCGATCGGGGTGCCCAGGTAGCGATGCACCATGGCGGCGCACTCGGTGTGCCAACCGGGACGGCCCTCGCCCCAGGGGCTCGGCCAGCTGGGCTCGCCGGGCTTGGCAGCCTTCCACAGGGCAAAGTCGAGAGGGTCGTTCTTGTCCTCGTTCTCCTCGATGCGCGCGCCAACCATAAGGTCGTCGATGTTGCGGCCCGAGACCTGACCATAGTTGGAATCGCTGCGCACGGCAAAGTACACGTCGCCGTTATCGGCGGCGTAGGCGTGGCCCTGCTCGATGAGCGTCTTGATCATGGCGATCATGGGGCCGATCTCTTTGGTGGCGCGGGGGCGCACATCGGGATCGAGCACGTTGGCGGCACGCATGACGCCGATGAACTTGTCGGAGAACTCCGTCGCGACCTCGGCAGCCGTACGGCCCTGCTCGTTGGCGCGCTTGATGATCTTGTCGTCGACGTCGGTGAGGTTCTGGGCGAACGTGACCTCGTAGCCGCTCGCGATGAGCCAGCGACGAATCACGTCAAAGCTGATGAACGTGCGGGCATTGCCGATGTGGATGTTGTCGTAGACCGTGGGGCCGCACACGTACATGCGGACCTTGCCGGACTCGATGGGCTGGAACTCTTCCTTTTTATGGGTAGCGCTGTTGTAGATACGCATTCGTTACTCCTTAACGGTTTTCTGTAGCAGGCAGACGGCCCAGGCGCCGATTCCCTCGCCCTGGCCTTCCCAACCGAGCTTTTCGGTCGTAGTGGCGGCGACGCCCACGTTTTCGACGTCGACGCCCAGGGCATGGGCAAGGTTGGCGCGCATGGCATCGCGGTGCGGGGTGATCTTGGGTTGCTGGCAGGCAATGGTGCAATCGGCATCGACAAACTCAAAGCCCAGCTCGCGCGCATAGTCCATCACGCGAGCGAGCAGCACCATCGAATCGGCACCCTCGTAGACAGGGTCGGTATCGGGGAATAGCTTGCCGATGTCTCCCCCGCGGCAGGCGCCCAGAATGGCGTCGGCCAAGGCATGCGCGAGCACATCGGCATCCGAGTGGCCCAGCAGGCCGCGCTCGTAGGGAATGTCAACCCCGCCGATGATACATCGACGCCCCTCCACCAAACGGTGGACGTCGTAGCCGTGGCCAATGCGCAGGTTACTGAACATGGGGAAGGTCCTCTCCCTCGGCCATGCGGCCAAGCAGAATCGCGGTTACGGGACGCAAGTCCTCGGGCACCGTCACCTTAAGGTTATCGCGCGGGCTCTGGACGCAGCGGACACGCCCACCCATGCGCTCGACCAGCGACGAATCATCGGTGCCGATAAGGCCCTCGGCAATTGCCTCGGAATGAGCGCGCTTCATAGCATCGACGCTAAAGATCTGCGGCGTCTGCGCGGCCCAATACAGCTCGCGCGGCGGCGTCTCGACGATGTTGTCGCCATCGACAATCTTGAGCGTGTCGATCGCGGGCTGGCCGCACACGACACCATCGAGGGCACGGTCGCTCACGAGCACGTCGATAGCGTGGTCGATGGCCTCGGTCGTAATGAGCGGACGAGCGCCATCGTGAATGGCGACGTATTCAAAGCCCGCCGGCACCGCGTGCACGCCGGCGCGGGTGGAATCCTGGCGGGTATCGCCGGCATCGGCAAAGCTGATGGGCGTGTCATAGTCAAACGGGTCGATAGCCAGACGACGCATCTCGGCACGACGCTCGGCAGGGCAAACCACGACGATGTGGCCAACCTTATCGCTACGGTCAAACGCGCGGATGGACCAGCTCATAAGCGGACGGCCCGCTACATTGACGAGCTGCTTGCCACCGGGGTTACCAAAGCGCTGGCCGCTGCCACCGGCAACGACCACGGCGCATACGGGCGCCATTATGCGTTCCCCTGTTTGGTGCCCTTCATGCGGTACAGCGAGTCCGCAAGAATGGCAGGGTTGTTAACGCCAAAGTCGCCCAGGCGCTCCGGATCCTCGCTGATGTCGTCCATGAGCTCCTGCAGCGAGCCGTACTCGTCGACGATCTTCTCGGCCACGCCGTCGCGCACGACGGACACGCGAGAAAGCGTGCGCAGGCCCAGCGGCGTCATGACGGAGTCCTCGTCCAGGTCGTCATAGCCCAGAACTGCCGCCACGTGCTGCGGGTCGGACAGGTCCTTAGGCGTCATGCGGCTCAGCTCGGCGCGGATCTTCTCGGCGTTGGCCTCAGAGGAATCGCTTGCGTAGTCGCGGATCATCAAGTCGTATTCGGTATCCATGCTGGAGCCCGCGAGCTGCTCGAGCTGCATCTGCACGAGCTTGCCCTGGTTGCCCAGCTTGACAATGCAATCCTTAAGCTCGGTCTTTGCCTGCTGCATGATCTCGAAGCTCGAGAAAATACCGGTAATGTCGGCGAGCGTGACGTAGTCGTCGAGCTCGAGGGCCGTCAGGCGCAGCAGGGAGCGGTCGAGCGACTGACGGGTAGTCTGGAGCGTGGCGACGAGCTGGTTGACCGAGCTCATGATGGTGGTGACGGGCTGGATCTCGTAACTCTTGCCGTGGACGTACACGTTAACGACGGCGCGACGAGCCGAAACCGAGATCACGATGGCGTCGGTAAGCACCGACATGCGAGCGGCAGTACGGTGACGCATGCCCGTCTCGCTCGTGGCGAGCGAGGGATCGGGATTGAGGTGGAAGTTGGCGCGCAGGATCTGGGTGAGGTCGCCGTCGATGACGATGGCGCCGTCCATCTTGGAAAGCTCGAACAGGCGGTTCGAGGTAAACGAAATGTTGAGCGGGAAGCCGTCGTTACCGGCAGCGAGCACGTTTTCGGTGTCGCCGACGCAAATAAGAGCGCCCAGGTGACCAGCGATGATCATGTCGAGGGCGGTGCGGATCGGCTGGCCAGGTGCCGTCAGGCGGATGGCCTGTTCCATACGCTTTTGCAGCTCGTTCTTATCCAAGGCATCGCTCCCATCGTATACGCTCCATAAACGTCAATAAGTTTCTCACGGTTTGCCTCTGTGACGCCCGCAAAATCCGATGCTTACAGAATGAGCGAACACAGCTGAGAGCCCCAATCCAAATGAGCTGCTTATGTGGTAGCATCGGGATTCGCATAAATGAGGGAGTAGTCGCGTGATCGGGTTCGCCTCCGGTGGCGCGGCAAGTCAACACACTGGCCGATGCGGCCTGGCTTGCCTTAATGAACGAGACTCGTGGCTGTGCGCGCAACGCGTACGCCACGGGTCTTTTTTGTTACTCCCCCAAGAGGTACACGCGGGCCCGCCCGCAGAGAGGGAGCCAGACTATGGGACTCGCAGAGCTCGTACTGCTCGCCGTTGGCCTTTCGATGGATGCCTTTGCCGTATCCATCTGCAAGGGCCTTGGCATGAAGAAGATCAACCTTAAAGTCGCCGTGGTGCTCGGCCTGTTCTTTGGCGGCTTTCAGGCCGGCATGCCCGTAATCGGATGGGCGCTCGGCAGTCAATTCATGGGCATCATCGGACCCATCGACCATTGGATCGCCTTTATCCTTTTGGCCTTCATCGGCGGCAAAATGCTGTGGGAAGCCTTTACCGATGACGAGGATGAAGGCGACGGCAAGGATGCCGAAAAGATTGACCTGGGCGAGTACCTGATCCTCGCCATCGCCACCTCAATCGACGCCCTGGCCGTGGGCATCTCATTTGCGGCGCTCTCAGTCGACATCATGCCCGCCGTGTCGCTCATCGGCATCACGACCTTTATCTTCTCCGTCGCCGGCGTAGCGATCGGCCACACCTTTGGCGCGCGCTACGAAAAGCCCGCCACCATCGTGGGTGGCGTCGTGCTCATCCTCATCGGGCTTAAGATCTTGCTTGAGCATCTGGGGATTTTGGCGCTGTAACGCCAAACGCAATCGCTCAAAACTCAACGCCAGTACAAGGCCTCATGCAAAGTTTTGCATGAGGCCTTTTCGTGCAGACTTTTGCATGTCATACTGATATGCAAAAGTCTGCATGTTGGAGATCGCCATGGATACCCTTCCCATCACCACACCACGCCAAGCTGGCATCTATGTGCGTCAGGCACGCGAGTCGCAGGAAATCACCCGTGCGGCCCTCGCTAAAAAAGCCGGCGTTTCGGAGCGCCTGCTCGCATCGCTCGAGCTAGGAGACGCCACGGGTATTCGGCTCGACAAGTTGTTGGCGATTTTCGACGCTCTTGGACTGGCGCTCGCAGCACAAGGGGATATAGGCGAAACGAAAAATGAGCAGCCAGTCGACGCCCCGCATGCCGATCAACCTTGCAGCACCTCCAGACGCCATCACGCTCAACGTCTTCATCATCGCAACCGTCGCAGCACAACTATTCCGGCTCTTGCAGATACCCCCCTTACGTCCGAGCTCTACGACAGGGCCTTCGCCGATTTCGCCATGTCCAATCTCGGAGTCTCGATTGCCGCTAACGCACCCGCCCAAGCCAAGTCTGAAGGGAAATAGTCTATGGTCAGAAAAACGCTTCGGACTATTATTTGCGGCGTACCTGCGGGAACGCTCGCACAGGATGAGAAAGGTCTTATCAGCTTTTCCTACGACCAAGACTACGACGGGCCAGCCCTATCGACCAACATACCCGTATCAAATCGCACATACGGCCAACAGGTCATGAATCCGTACCTGTTTGGCCTTCTACCCGACAGCGAAGACCAACGAAAAGCGATTGCCGCCGAATTCGACGTTAGGCCCAACAATCCCGTTGCGTTGCTCAGCCATATCGGACTCGACTGTCCGGGCGGAGTGCAGTTTTGTGCCGAAGAAGATGCCGACGCCGTCCTGCATCGCGTTGGCGAATACCGCCCTATAGACGACCACGAAATTGCTCTCCGTCTCAAGTCGATCAGAGATGACCGCGATGCATCGTGGATGGGTCTAGATGAAAGTTGGTCACTTGGAGGCAACCAGGGCAAGTTCGCGCTCGCGTTCATAAACGGCCGCTGGTGCGAATGCATGGGCTCCTCGCCCACGACGCATATTTTAAAAAATGGCGTTATCGGATTTAAACTCGAGGCTCTCAATGAGTTTGCCTGCATGAAAAGCGCCCAGCGCGCCGGTATCGCAACGGCAAACGTCGAATATCGAATGTTTGAGGACGAACCTGCCCTCATTGTTGAGCGCTATGACCGCGTGAAAGTCAAAGACGGAACGATCAAGCGTCTACATCAAGAAGACCTCTGTCAGGCACTTGGGGTGATGCCCGCCCAAAAGTACACGGCAGACGGCGGCCCGACCACCCGCGATATTCAGGAGCTCCTCGTAAATACGAGCCACCATCAACTTAACCTGTATCTGTTTACGCAGATACTGTTCTTCAACGCCATTATCGGCGCACCGGATGCGCACGCGAAAAACTATTCCCTGCTCCTTGGAAACGACGGCGCAGCCATGATGGCTCGTATGTACGATGTCGCGTCGGGTTTGGCGTATGAGCGCATGCGCCGCCGGGCGCGCCTCGCCATGAGCGTTGGCGGCGAAAATCGTGTGGGGCGCATCGGTCCAGGCGCTATCCGCCGATACCACGGTATGGGCGACCCCGCGCTGGAGGCGGCGCTTACCGATGCCGGGCTATCCGAGAAGTTTTGCTTTGCAACCATGATGGACCTCGCCTACGAGGTACCCATTTGCATGGAAGAGGTCATGGACGAATACGCCGACCTGCCCGGCATGGCGGACCTGCGCGAGCATATGCTCGGCCCCGTCCGCGAAAACTGCCAGCGCACCCTCGACCTCATCAAGGCGGATATGGGCTAGACGCCAATCAATTTCCCATTTCTTAAAAGAAGAGAGGGGGCACCCGTCGCAAAAGCTCGGATGCCCCCTCTCGTAATGTCATTTGCAATCCGCTAGCACGTAGCTCAGACTGCTGCTAGCGCAACCTTTACGCAGCGAGGCGCTTGAGGACGTCGATGAGCAGCTCGTAGAAGCGCTCGGCAGAAGCGAGCTCCATGCTCTCGTCCGGGGTGTGGACATCGGAGAGCGTCGGGCCCACGGCGATGGCGTCCAGGCCGTGCAGGGCCTCGGCAAACAGGCCGCACTCAAGGCCGGCGTGAATGGACTCGATGCGCAGCTCGGAGCCAAATAGCTCGCGATAGCTCTCGACAAAGACGTCGCGGACCGGCGAATGCTCGGCATAGCTCCAGCCGGGATACTCGAACTCAAACTTGGCGTCGAAGCCCAGGACATCGGCAAGCGTCTGCAGGCGGTCCTTGAACTCGTTCTGCAGCGAGGTGATCGAGGAGCGCGGGGACAGCATAATCTTGACCTGATCATCGGAAGTGGCGACCACGCCGATGTTGGAGGAAACCTCGACTGAGCCGTCGGTGGCGACGTTGCGGCGAATCACACCATTGGGGGCAAGACGCAGAGCGCGGATGAGGGCAAGCGCGGACTTCTCGTCCATGGCCTCGACCTCGGCGTTGTCGGCGATCTCGACAGTGCAGGTAAAGCCGGGGTCGAAGACCTCGAGCTCGGCGGTAACGTCGGCGATGATGCCACGGGCGATCTCGGCCGCGGCCTCGGCGGCAGCGTGGTCGGCGTAGACCAGAACAGCCTTGCACTCACGATTGATGGCGTTGTCCTTGGTGCCGCCGTTGAAGCTGACGATGGCGGGCTCACCGGCAACCATCAGGCGGTCGATGATGCGGGCCATGATAAGGTTGCCGTTGCCGCGCTCCAGGTTGATATCGCTGCCGGAGTGACCGCCCAGCAGGCCGGAGATGTCGAGCGTGAGGGCGCTACCGGTCTTGTGCTCGCGCGCGATCGGGCAGGTGTAGGTAACGACGACGCCGCCGGCGCAGCTGACGGTGGCAACGCCCTCTTCCTCGGAGTCAAGGTTAATCATGGTGCGGGCGCTAATCTGGGACTTGTCGAGTGTCTCGGCGCCGACCAGGCCAGTCTCCTCGTCGGTGGTGAATACGCACTCGAGGGCCGGATGGACAATCGAATCATCGTTGAGCACGGTAAGCATAAGCGCGACGGCGATACCGTTGTCGGCGCCCAGGGTGGTGCCGTCAGCGGTGAGGACGCCGTCCTTGACGACCAGGTCGATACCGTCGGTCGTAAAGTCGTGCTCAACGGAGCCCAACTTGTCGCACACCATATCGATGTGGCCCTGCAGCATCACGGTCGGGGCATTCTCGGCACCGGCAGATGCGGGCTTGCGAATGATGACGTTGTAGACCTCGTCCTGATACACGTCGAGGCCGCGCTCCTTGGCAAACGCAACCAGGAAATCGCTGATGCCCTTCTCGTTGCCAGACCCACGGGGGATCGCGCTGACCTCCTCAAAGAAATGGAACAGCTGAGCGGGCTCGTAGCCGGTAATCTTGTAGTCCATGGTGCCTCCTTGGCGCAACTGGTTAGACAGTAAGATATGCGACTTGTATATTCCCAGACTTTGCGTGCATAAACCAGTCGAAAACGCCGAGCGCCCTTGCATCATCGGCTAACGGTGAGGAAACGCCACTTTATTAAGGTAAAGCAGGTTAGACGGGCCGCGCCGAAGGAACGTTGGACCCTTCAACCAACCTCAACGCTTGATCAACGTTTATGCATACGCCATTGATATGTTTAATGAGATCTACTTTGAACGAAGGGGGCTTTCCAACAGAAAAAGGGCGCTCCTTTGGAACGCCCTCGTGGACACAAGGTTTTGTTACGCCCTACAGCGCGCCGGAACCGGCTTGCATCATGCCGCCGGGGCCCGAGGTCACGCCGCCGCTCACGGGCGCGGCGCTGCCAGTGTGCGGTGCCGCCGGGGTGGTATCGCCACCGAGCGTACCTGCCGGACGCGGTGCCGGAATCTCGCCCGTGCCGTGGCTAAAGACAAACTTGCCATCGGCCACGTCGCACAGGACGGTATCGCCCTCGCCCCACTCGCCGGCCAGAAGTTCCTCGGACAGCGGGTCCTCGATGAGCTTTTGAATAGCACGGCGCAGCGGACGCGCACCGTTGGTGAGGTCGGTGCCCTCGGCCACGATCTTGTCATAGGCCGCATCGGTGAGCTTGATGTTCATGCCGTTTGCGATCAGGCGCTGGCGCAGATCGTCCACCAGCAGGTGCGCGATCTTGGTGAGATTCTCGCCCGAGAGCTTCTGGAACACCACAATGTCGTCGATACGGTTGAGCAGCTCGGGGCGGAACAGGCGCTTGAGCTCGCCCATCGCGCGGCCCTTGATTTCACTCGACGTGAGACCCTGCTCGCCGGTGGTGCCAAAGCCAACGCTCGCATCCTGTGCGATCTCGCGGGCGCCCACGTTGGACGTCATGATGATCACGGTGTTGCGGAAGTCGATCGTCTTGCCCTGGCTATCGGTCAGGCGGCCCTCCTCCAGCACCTGCAGCAGGATGTTGAAGATGTCGGGGTGCGCCTTCTCGATCTCGTCGAACAGCACGACCGAATACGGGTGACGACGAACGGCCTTGGTAAGCTGACCGCCCTCGTCGTGACCCACGTAACCCGGAGGGCTACCGATGAGCTTGGAGACCTCGAACTCGCTGCCGAACTCCGACATGTCGAAGCTGATGAGCGCGTCCTTGCTGCCAAAGAGGTACTCGGCGAGCGTCTTGGCGAGCTCGGTCTTGCCTGTGCCGGTGGGACCCAGGAAGATAAAGCTGCCGCCGGGGCGACGCGGGTCCTTGAGCGGCGAACGGCTGCGGCGCACGGCCTTGGCGACGGCCTCGACTGCCTCGTCCTGACCGATGATGCGCGTCTTGAGCACGCTTTCGGTCTGCAGCAGGCGCCGGCTCTCGCTCTCGGTGAGCGAGGAAACCGGCACGCCAGAGGTCACGGACACGATGTCGGCAATCTGACTCACGTCGATGGTGAGCGGGCTGGCGTCGAGCTCGGCGGTCCAGGCGGCCTTGGCTTCGGCGAGTTCAATCTCGGCGGCCTTCTGCTGCTCGGTGATCTCGGCGGCCTTGTTCATGTCATCGCTCTCGGTGGCCTCCTGCGCGGCGGCCTTGAGCTCCTCTATACGATGCTCGGCCTCGCGCACCGGCTCGGGCGCGCGGTTGGCGGCGATGCGAGCGCGGGCGCCGGCCTCGTCGATGAGGTCGATGGCCTTATCGGGCAGGAAGCGATCCTGAATGTAGCGGTTGGAAAGGTTCGCGGCGGCCTCGATAGCACCCTGCGTATAGCGCACATGGTGGTGCTCCTCGTAGCGCGGCTTGAGCGCGGTCAGGATCTTGACCGTGTCCTCGACGCTCGGCTCCTCGACATCGATGGTCTGGAAGCGACGCTCGAAGGCCGGGTCCTTGGTGAGGTACTTGCGGAATTCCTCGGCCGTGGTGGCGCCGATAATCTGGAAGGCACCGCGCGCGAGTACGGGCTTGAGCATGGAGCTCGCATCGATGGAGCCCTCGGCAGAACCGGCACCGATGATGGTATGCATCTCGTCGATAAACAGGATGACGTCGTCCGCTTCGGTGGCCTCCTGGATCACGTTCTTGAGGCGCTCCTCAAACTCGCCGCGATACTTGGCACCCGCCACGAGACCCGGCAGGTCGAGCGTCCAGATATTCTGGTTCATGAGGTTCTCGGGCACGTTGCCGGCAGCAATCTGCTGCGCCAGGCCCTCGACGATGGCCGTCTTGCCCACGCCGGGATCGCCCAGGATAAGCGGATTGTTCTTGGTGCGGCGCGAAAGAATTTCCATCATACGCTGGACTTCCTTTTCGCGACCAATCACAGGGTCGAGCTCGCCGTCGCGCGCCTTCTGCGTGAGGTTGGTCGCGAACTGCTTGAGCGTGTCGGTGCCACTCCCCTTTTGCTGAGAGGCATCCGAGCCGCTAAAGAACGGCAGGCCCGCACCGGGACGACCAGCACCGGCGCCGGCGAGCGGGCGCTTCTTGTCCTGGTCCTTGGCGGTAAGCTTCTCGATGGCCTTCTTGATGGAAGCAGACGACACACCCAAGCGCATGAGGATGTCCATGGCCATGCCGTTACCCTCTTCGACAATGCCGATGAGCAAGTGCTCGGTCGACACGTAGGTCTGGTTGTTCTCGCGTGCCACACGGAAAGAACGCTCCATCACGCTAATAACGAGCGGCGTAAAAGCGAGCTTGGCGGCCTCGGTTTCCTCGCTGGGCTCGGGAACCGTGGTCTGGACCTCTTTGAGGGTATCCATGATGTCATCGTAGGAGATATCGAGCGAGCGCAGCGCCTCGGCGGCAATACCCTCGTCCTCCTTAGCGAGCGCGAGCAGCAGGTGCTCGGTGCCCACCTTATTTGAGTGCAGATCGAGCGCCTCTTGCTTGGCCATGGACATGACCTTGCGCGCGCGATCGGTAAAACGGTCTAACATGCTAGTTCCTCTTAGACGAGCTAGTTTTTCAAACGCAAAGCGCCACTCGTGGCGGCGCTTTGGTCTCTTTACCCATATGGAGTATATGTTAACCGCTGGGGCCTTTTCCGCATGCAGCCATACGACAACGTCTACAAAAAAGGAATCGCCGGGTGCGGCGGGCGCTCTAGGTTAGAGGCTGTTGCCTAGCAGGCAGGCTCGGCGTCCATGCTCTCGGCAACGTCATTGACGGCATCGGCAACGGAAGCGCTAGGCATACGCACAAGCTCCATATGCTGCTCTTCAAAGACGGTTCCCATGGGGAAGGCGCGGCGGAAGACAAAGCGAGCAACCGGACCAGCCACCAGCAGGTTCCAGGGCAGGGCCATGATAAAGTTGCGCGGAATGTTGACGAGCCACATCATCGGCAGCGCCTGCAAATTGGCAAGCGGGCCGCCGGGCATATGGAACAGGCCTTCACACGCGCCGTAGAGCGACATGATGATAACCATGGGAACGACCATGCAGGAGCTGACGGCGAGCGTCATGGCAAGCGGCGAGCTCTTACCCGGCGTGACCAGGAATTTAAAGGCGAAACCCTTGGCAAGGGGGCTGGCAACAAACCAGTCGCAGCACATGGCAAAAATGTAGGCAACGGGGAAGCCGAGCCACGCGGCGGCAACAACCTCGCCGTTGATGGCCCCATGCTGCAGGGCAACGTTGTAGATGCTCATCCAGAGCACCATGCAAAAGCACATGATAAAGGTAAACAGCAGGCTCTCTCGTTTGTTGATAGGCATAAAGGGCATGGTCCTTTCTGTGTTACGCCGCTACGCCACGCAACAAAAACGGGCGAGCAAGATGGAGCTGTTGGGACTTCATCTCGCCCGCCCGTGGTACGTGCGTCTGCGACTACTTATGTGGTGAAACCAGCCTAGCACGAAAAGCACGCGCTTCGTAAGCGTTGAGTTTATGAAGATGCAGGGCACCGATAATCCCCCCGACCCCATAAGTTGCGGTGGAATACGGACTGTTTTGACCCTTTAAGCAGCAATTCAGTCCCTATTTCACCGCAACTCATTTGGTGCAAAGCAGCCTGTCCCCCTTGCACCAATTAGCTGGTGTGGCGCCAGCGAGGGTCGGTGAGCGTACGCGCCACACCCAGGCCAACGGGCAAAAACGCCACGATGAGCACTGCACGCACAAACCAGCCGAGCATATTGACCGTGTCGAATGTGCACATGTAATACATCGAGCGATACAGATACAAGCCCGGCACCATAATGACAATCGATGGCACCGTGAGGGCGATACGTGGGTAGGTGAGCTTGATTTCGGCTAAGCTCGCGAGCAGCCCCGATACCAGCGCGCCAATAAACGCTGCCGCCTCGGGAGGCATACCTACGCTCAGGCCCAGGAAGGGAAACAGCGTCGACGCATCGACGAGCGTAAGGCGCAAGGTATTGGACACGGCGCCGATCAGCCCAGCTGCCGCGGCCATCTTTACCGGGCTGTTGAACATCACCGAGAAGCCGAATACGCCAACGAAGCTCATCACCACGCGCAGGAGCGTAAGGGCAAGCGGCGAAAGGCCGAGCGGGGCAAAATCATCCGGTGCCAGCCCCACACACTCGGCAACCATCCAGCCTACGAGGGTCGCCATCACAATAATTGACACGGCATACGAAAGACGCTCGATGCCGCTTCGCATATCGAGCTTAGCGATGTCGAGGCCTGCCGTAATGAGGGGAAAGCCGGGAATCACAAAGAGCATGGCGCCGATATAGCCTTCTTGGTGCGACATTGCCCCCGGTACGACCTGGCCAAGGCCGAGCAATGCCAGCAGATACGAAACGCAAGCGAGCGCAACGCCCGTCGTCAGCGCGCTAAACTGGCCAAGACCCTGCTTGAGAATATGAGAGCGAGCAAAGTTGCCAACACCAGCGCCTACGAATGCGCAGGCCATCTCGATAGGGCCGCCGCCGAGCAAAAAGACGAAGGCGCCGCAAGCACAGGCTGCCGCAAGGCCCTGTTGCCAGGGAGAGTAATCGGGTTTTGAGCTCTCAACGGTCCTGAGCATCTCGTGATACTCGTGTACCGTGAAGCGACGACCATAGGTCTCGATTTCCTTGAGGAAACTCTCCATCATCCAAATGCGATGGGTATTGACTCCCGTTGTGGGCAGGCTGACAACCTCGTTAAAGCAGTGACCATCTTCGATGCAGGTGCACTCAAACGACAGAAGACTCAGGTCGACGTGAATCGTGACGCCGAGCACAGCGGCAACACGATTCATGGTATCGCGCACGCGCCAGGCACCTGTTCCGCTTGCCAGCATAAGCATGCCGGTGCGGCAGATGATGGATGACTTATCGGTGAGCGGCGCATCGACGGCAAGCTCATCGCCTGCCGTCACGATCTGGTGCCAATCAGTTTTCATATGGAGCGCGCCGGCACGAACGCCGTGGTGCATGGGGGCTCTTGAGAGCAACGAATCACGGTGCGCAGGCTGTGGGGGCTCCACTGATTCACCCTCAACCTCATCAGCCTCTTCATCGACCAGATCAAAGGAATCAAGCGGCGCTGGCTCGCGACGGTCGATCAGCTCCTCGTCCTCATCATCAAAGTAGTTGAACTGATCGAGCATGTCCTCTTCGATTGCACGCTCGCTCGCGTCGTCCATATAGACGCTCCCTTCCTGCCGACTAACTCCCATCCTAGGCAGCAACGGCTAAAGGAAACATAAAAGAGACGGCTGTCATGCGAGCCACGTGCGCAATATCCGTTGGGCAGTCGTCTCCCTTGCAACAATAGCTTGACAAGGACTGTCCCCAAGTGCCGGCAGAAAAGGAACGTCCCTAAGTGCCAACCAGGGCAACACCGCAGATAGAGGACGGACAGCGAGCGACGTCCAGAGCGAACAATTTGTCATTCAAAAGGCAAGGCATAGACCTTCTGGTCATGCCTTGCCTTTTGAATGACAAATTGTCGCTCTGGGCAGCGCGCAGCGTCGAGCGGTTACGGCGTTTGGTAAAACGCCGTAACCCCCTAGTACATCTTTGCGCCGGCGGGGATGGAGGCGTCGAGCTGGATCAGGTTGAGACGCTCCTCACCATCCTCCTCGTGGATAGCGCTGATGAGCATGCCGCAGCTGGGAATGCCCATCATCTTGCGCGGCGGCAGATTGGTGATGGCGAGCAAGGTCTTGCCGACCAGGTCCTCGGGCTCATAGTAGCCATGGATGCCGGAGAGGATGGTGCGGTCGGTGCCGGTGCCGTCGTCGAGCGTAAAGTTCAGCAGCTTCTTGGACTTCTTGACGGCCTCGCATGCCTTGACCTTCACAGCGCGGAAATCGCTCTTGGAGAAGGTATCGAAGTCGACGAACTCCTCGAACAGCGGCTCAACGGCGATCTTGGAGTAATCAAGCGTGGGCTTGAGCGGCTTGACGAACGGGCTTGCGGTGTTGCCGGTCTCGGCAGCCTTGGCAGCAGCGGCACCGGACTGGAAACCCTTCTCGGGCTTCATGTGCGGGAACAGCAGGACGTCGCGAATGGAAGCCTGGTTGGTGAGCAGCATGACTACACGGTCGATACCGATGCCAATGCCACCCGCAGGAGGCATACCGTACTCGAGGGCACGCACGTAGTCCTCGTCGTACTCCATGGCCTCATCGTCGCCGCCGGCCTTCTCAGCCATCTGGGCAGCAAAGCGCTCAGCCTGGTCGACCGGGTCGTTGAGCTCGGAGAACGCGTTGGCGTACTCGTGGCCGGCGATGACCAGCTCAAAGCGGTGCGTCAGACGCGGATCGTCCTCAAAGCGCTTGGCAAGCGGGCTGACCTCGATGGGGTAATCGCACACAAACGTGGGGTTGACGATGGTATCCTCGCCCAGCTCGTCGTAGATCTCGGCGATGATCTTGCCAGCAGTCCACTCGGGCTTAATCTCCAGGCCCTTCTCGCACGCGGCGGCGGCAAGCTCCTCGACCGGCGTATCGATGGTGACCTGCTTGCCGAGCACGTCGGAAACGATGTCGGTCATGGGACGGCTGGCCCACTCACCAGAAAGGTCGATGGTCTGGCCCTGGTACTCGATGACCTCGGGGTTGCCGATGGACTTGTTGGCGGCCTTGATGACACCCTGGGCGAGTGCCTTCATGCCCTCGAGGTCGGAGAAGGCACGGTAGGCCTCCATCGTGGTGAACTCGGGGTTGTGGGTAAGGTCCATGCCCTCGTTACGGAAGATGCGGCCGATCTCGAACACGCGCTCAAAACCACCGACGATGCAGCGCTTGAGGTGCAGCTCGGTAGCAATACGCAGGTAGCACTCCTGATCGAGCGCGTTAAAGTGCGTGATGAACGGCTTGGCAGTAGCGCCGCCCTGGACGGTCTGCAGGATGGGGGTCTCGACCTCCATGTAGCCGTCGGACTCCATAAAGCGGCGGAAGGTGGAGAGAATCTGCGAGCGCTTGCGGAAGGTCTCGCGAACATCGTCGTTGGCAATCAAGTCAACATAGCGCTGACGATAGCGGGTCTCCTTGTCGGAGAGGCCGTGGAACTTCTCGGGCAGCGGGCGAACGGCCTTGGAGAGCAGCTTCGCGCTCTTGGGGGCGACGGAAAGCTGGCCACGCTTGGTGCGCACAACCACGCCGGTCACGCCCAGGATATCGCCCAAGTCGAGGGCCTTAAGCGTGCTCCAGGCCGCCTCGTCCATGTCGTTAATACGGCAAAACAGTTGAATCTCGCCAGTCGCGTCACGGACGACGATGAACATGATCTTGCCCTGGCCGCGCTTGGCGACCACACGGCCGCCGATCTTCACAACGTCCTCAGTGTCCTCGCCATCGGCAAGACCGGCATACTTGGCCTCAATGTCGACGACATAGTCCTCGATCTCGGAGTGCTCGGGATAGGGGTTCTGGCCCGCCTCGAACAGGGCGGCGCGCTTGGCCAGGCGCGTGGCGCGCTCGTCGTTGAGCGTCGATGCCTGCTCGGCGGCGTTCTGGTTCTCTGCCATAGTTAGCTCCTCAAACTAAAACGCTCCCCAGGATTCGGTCCCAGGGAGCGAAAACATACCTTAACGCGGGACCGTGGTCTAGCGTGCGATCTTGGCGATGGTGTAGACGCGAGTCTTGCCAGAAGGCGTAACGACCTCGACGGAGTCGCCCTCGCCGTGACCGATGATGGCGTGACCGACCGGAGACTCGTTGGAGATCTTGTGCTCGAGCGAGTTGGTCTCGGTTGTACCGACAAGCGTGACTTCCATGACCTCACCGTTGGGATCAATCAGCGAAACGGTGGAACCGATGGAGACGGTCAGATCGCCCGTGGTGGCAGCAACCTGAGCGTTGGCGAGGATGGCCTGAATCTCGGCAATGCGAGCAGCATTCTGGGCCTGCTTGTCCTTGGCGGCGTCGTACTCGGAGTTCTCCGAAAGGTCGCCAAACGCGCGGGCTTCCTTGATGTCCTCGACGATCTCCTTGGCGTAATCGCCCTCACGCCAAGCGAGCTCCTCGACGAGCTTCTGGCGGCCCTCAGCGGTCAGTACAATCTGGCTTGCGTCCATACGGATATCTCCCCAACTATGACGTAACGATCAACTGTCAACAAAACGAAAAAGACCGGCTAGCCTGCGGGCAAGCCGGTCAGGTGCTCACCCCAAAGGGATGGGACTACTCTGCGTCCGCGTCGCTGTCCTCTGCCTGCTTTTTCTTGGCAGCAGCGAGCTTGGCCTCGAGCTCTGCGATCTCCTTGTCCTCCTTGGACTCCTCGACCACAACGTCCTCGGCCTGCTTGGTTTCACCCTTATCGTCGCCCTCCATACCCTCGCGGATATTCTTGACGGTAGAGCCGAGGGACTTGCCGAGCTTCGGCAGGTTCTTAGGCCCGAAGATGATCAAGACAACGACGAGAATAATGATGAGCTCAGGAGCCCTCAGTCCAAACATGTAGACCTCCACAATACAGCGAGACAAGCTCGAATGAGTATACCGCGGGTGTCGCGGTATCACAACAATAGCTAAAAAAAGGGACCGCAAGAAGCGGTCCCTTCTCATGCTCTGGTCGGGTTGACTGGATTTGAACCAGCGACCCCTGCGTCCCGAACGCAGTGCTCTACCAAACTGAGCCACAACCCGTTAGCTCGACTATAGTAACAAAGATTTTCGCCGTGTGCTAGAGAAATTTTTATTTCTTTGGCGCGTCGATTTGAACCGTGTTGGGAATAAGCTCAGTCGCGCAGGCCCACCAGCCATTTTGCTGAGCAGCTCCCGCAAGATGGGCTGCCGTAGCGACGGTATCGCAAATGGCAAACGAGCAGGCACCCGAACCGCATACGTCCACCGCAACGGTTCCCTCCTGTGCGCGCAGCCAGTCGAGAACCGCCTGGATCCGCGGCTCCATCTGCGCAGATATGACGCCCAGATTGTTATGAACGAGCGCATATGCCGCCTCGGCATCGCCCGCGCGCAAGGCAGAAGCAATCGCACCGGGTTTGTCCGCGGGCACCGGGCTCTCATCAAATCGTCGATACGCTTCAACCGTTGAAACGCTCGTCTCGTGCGGTTTGACCAATACGACAGGCGTCGCCGGAAGCACAGGATACTCAGTGGCCAGCACATCTCCCCCGCCCACGTAGAATGCAGGGCTCGCGTGCAAAAAGAACGGCACGTCGGCACCGATACCGCGAGCGATGTCATCGAGCGCAGGGTCGGCGCGGTCGATATCCCACAGCTCGGCCAAGGCAACAATGACCGCGGCGGCATCCGTCGAGGGACCTCCCAGGCCTGCGCACAGCGGGATACGCTTTTCGATCGTCACACACACGTTGGCATCGCGACCGTAATGCTCGGCCATAGCGATTGCCGCCCGATAAGCCGTATTTTTTTGCATGGGAAAATCGGATGCCGGAACCGTCTGAACGGTCAACGCCTGCGCCGGCGTGACCGTCACGGTATCGGCTAGACCGACGGCTGCCATCAGGGAATCGACTCTGTGATAGCCGCGGGCGTCGCGCTCGGTATGAACTCCCAGATAGAGGTTAATCTTTGCCGGCGCGGTAAGGATGAGGGACCGATCGGTCACCGTTAGTGCTCCTCGAGCTGGTTGCCGAGCGGGGTAAAGATATGCTCGCCGCTCTCGGGGTCGAACAGTTCGACCTGGCCGGTAAGGACATCGATATACTGGTAGGACTGACGCGATTTGCGGCCGCGACGCTCGTCAACCTCAACGATAAAGACGGCGGGGTGGACGCTCTTGATGGTGCCCATGCGCTCGATGACGCGGGTACGGCCCATGTTGGCCTTCACCTTGACGCGATCGCCCACCATATCGGTCAGCTTCTCGTGGATGTCGTCGACGTGATTGACTTCCATCTCTTCCATGAATAGGGCCTCCAGAGGGTGCAATTCAAAAAGGGGATAATACCCCTAAGATAGACAAAACTCTAATACTATAGCACCCTGCTGCAGCCATACGCAAGCAGCTAAAAAAGCCCCGCCCCAAATTGACTACTTATAGGCTGTCGGTATCGAGAACGATGGTGAACGGGCCGTCGTTGACCAGGTCGACCTTCATGTCGGCGCCAAAAATGCCGTGCGCCACATGCTCAACGTCCTGGGCGACGAGCGTCAGAAAGTACTCGTAAAGTTCGTTAGCGACATCGGGCGCGCCGGCATCCGTAAACGACGGACGGCGGCCGTGGCGGCAGTCGGCAAACAGCGTGAACTGCGACACCACGAGCACCTCGCCGTCGACATCGGCCAGCGCCAAGTTGGTCTTGCCGTTCTCGTCCTCGTTGATACGCAGCCCGCGGAGCTTGCCCCACAGCTTGTCGGCTTCGGCGCGTGTGTCGCCGTGGCCCACGCCCAGCAGCACCAGGTACCC
Organism: uncultured bacterium; assembly: GCA_905215065.1. Taxonomy (GTDB): domain Bacteria; phylum Actinomycetota; class Coriobacteriia; order Coriobacteriales; family Coriobacteriaceae; genus Collinsella. Next base: position 30,393 of record CAJMOF010000004.1, read on the forward strand.
GCGTCCAATGCGGCCCACGCACTCGCCGTCGACCGTCACACCGGCGTTGAGCACGCGCTGCACCACCGCACGCACGGTTTACTCCTCGCCCGTCAGCTTGGCGGACAGATGCTCGAGCGCATGGAAACGATGGCTGATGGCGTTCTTCTCGTCCGCCGTGAGCTCGGCCATAGTCTTGCCCGGCGTATCGACCGGCAGGAACAGCGGGTCGTAGCCAAAACCGTGTTCGCCGCGGCCCTCGTGCGCGATAACGCCTTCGCAGGCGCCCTCGCCATAGGTGACCAGGCCGTCCGTATCGATAAGCGCGACGACGCTCATAAAGCGCGCGGTACGGTCCTCGTCTGCCACGCCTTCCAGGTTAACGAGAAGTTTGGCGTTGTTGGCGGCATCGTCGCCATGCACGCCCGCATAGCGCGCGCTATACACGCCCGGCCCGCCGTCCAACGCATCGACGACCAAGCCGGAGTCGTCGGCGATGGCCATAAGGCCCGTCTCCTCGACCGCAGCCTGCGCCTTGATGATGGCGTTCTCCAAAAACGTCGTGCCGTTTTCCTCGGGGTCCTCAAAATCGCCCAGCTGACCGAGCGCCACAAAGCGCACCTCGGGCATGACCTTGCCCAAAATGGCCTCGATCTCGGTGAGCTTATGGGCGTTGCCGGTTGCCACGACGATGGTCGCCGCCGGGTCGAGAGTGTCGATGTCAATCTTCTCAAGTGCCATAGTCGGCCTCCTTTGTCTCTATAGCAATGCCGAGTTGAGGACGACGAGGACTTCGGCCTCTCTCCCGTCTCCATCAACGGCAGTCTTATACTTCGACGTTTTCCCAGATAAAACCTGCCAAAATAAACCTGTCCCTTTTTGGCAGGTTAGGCGAGGGCTTGGCGCTGAAGCTCGATGAGCTCGGCGATACCCTTGTCACCCAGGTCGAGCAGAGCGTTGAGACGCTTGCGGTCGAAGGGCGCCTGCTCGCCGGTACCCTGGAGTTCGATCATCTCACCGGAATCGGTGGCGACGAGGTTCATGTCGACCTCGGCGTGGCTGTCCTCGGAATAATCCAAGTCGAGCAGGGTGTTGCCGTCGACGACGCCCATGGAAATGGCGGCAACCTGGCCCGTGAGCGGGATGCGCTCGAGTTTGCCCGCCTCGACCCACATGGCAAGGGCGTCGTGCAGCGCCACCCAGGCGCCGGTAATGCTCGCCGTACGCGTGCCGCCATCGGCCTGGATCACATCGCAGTCGACGGTAACGGTGTACTCGCCGAGCGCCTTCATGTTGACGACGGTACGCAGACTGCGGCCGATAAGCCGCTCGATCTCCATGGAGCGGCCCTTACGGTTGGCATGCTCGCGCTTGCAGCGTTTACCAGTCGAGGCCGGCAGCATCGCATATTCCGCCGTTACCCAGCCGGCCTTGGCGCCCTTGCGCCAACCCGGCACACCCTCCTCGATGGTGGCGGCGCACAGTACGCGCGTGTCGCCGAACTCCGCCAGGCACGAGCCGTGGGCGTGCTTCATGACGCCGCGGGTGAGCTTAACGGGGCGCAGCTCGTTGGCGGCGCGGCCGTTGGCGCGGTTGACCTGCATGTATTCCATGGAACTATCCTTTCGGCAAAAGATGTGGCGAGGGCTTCGGCGACATTGCGAACCTAACCGAGTTCGTCGATATCGACATGCTCGATGCTTTTGAGCGGCTGGCCAAAGATAAAGCTACCCGCCACCGCAAACTCGGCAATGTTGTCAGACGTGGTGGCAAAGCGATGCTGCGGCTCGGCTGCGTCGCCCGCCAGCTGCTCGCGGCGCGTGAGAATATCGGTCAGCTCGCGCGTGGTCTCCTCGGCGGAGCTCACCACGCGCACTCCGGGACCCAGCGCATGGCGGATGGGACCCACCAGCAGCGGGAAATGCGTGCAGCCGAGTACCACGGTATCAATGCCACGATCGTGCAGCGGCTCGACTGTGGCGCCGACCAGCGCGCGAACGGCTGGCGTATCAAAAATATCCTCGTTCTCGAGCCACTGCTCCTGCAGATGCGCGCCCGAGGCGAGCTCGTGCTCGACGACCTCGACAAAGCTCGAAGCCGGGCAGCCATACACATCGACACCAGCATCCAAATCCTGGATGGCGCGCGTGTAGGCGCCCGAGCGAATGGTGAGGTTGGTGGCGAGCACGCCCACGCGACGCGTACGCGTGCTGTTGATGGCGGCGCGTGCGCCCGGGGCGATCACGCCGATCACGGGAACGTCAAGCACTTGCTGAGCCAAACGCAAGGCCGCGGCGGTCGCCGTGTTGCAGGCGATGACCATGATCTTAACGTCGTGCCTCGATAGCCAGCGGCCCGCCTGCAGCGCAAACGAGCGAACCTCGTCCTCGGTGCGGGTGCCATAAGGGCAGCGCTTAGTGTCACCGAAATAGTAGACGGACTCGTGCGGAAGTGCCGTTGCAATCGCGTGCGCGACCGTCAAGCCGCCCAAGCCCGAGTCGAACACGCCGATCGGACGCGTGTCCCCGGCCATATTATCGATATCGGACATTACCTCACCAGATTCTCTCTCGAAAAATGCGACCATGCGTGATGCGTCGCGCTACGAACGGGCCGCGACCAACAGCTCGGCCGTTGCCACCCAACCGTCGACAATCTTGCCGCGCGTAATATAGGCATTGTCGCAGGCATCCAAGAACTCCGGGGCACCGGCGCTCGTCAGACCGTTCTTGACCAGGCAGAACATGCCAACATGGTCGGCCATGTAGAAGTCGGACTCGGAGTCGCCGAGCGCAAGCGTCTCCTCGCGCTCGATCCCCAGGTGCTCGCAGAAGCGCGCAATGGCAACGCCTTTGTTGAGACCCGCCGGATTGATGTTGAAGGCGCGGCCGTCCTCAACGCGATTAAGCTCGAGCGTCGTCGGCTTGGACAGGTGAGTCAGATGGCCGTTGCAAGCCCAGACCAGACCGCAGCCGGCCTCGTCCAGGATGGCCTGGACCTCATCGTCGGGCACATCGCCGCGCATGCCGACGGTGACCTCACGGTACTTGTAGCCGGTCGACATGTCGTTGTGGTATTCGATCTTGTGCGGCCAGCGGGCAAGGATCTTCTCGCACACGCCGGTCTGCTCGATCACCTGGTGCGGCGTGAGACCGCAGGCGGGGTCGTAGGGCATGTCGCCCGTCAGGTACTCCCAGTCGTTGGCCTTGAGGTCGTACATGACCAGGCCGCCCATCTCGCCGATGTAGGAGTTGAGGCCGAGCACGCGGGCGTCCTCATGGATCATGGTGCGATTGCGACCCGAGGTGGGAACCACCTGGATGCCGGCACGGGCGAGCGCGACAACCGCCTCGACGAGCTTGGTCGAGGGATTGCCGTCGTTATCGCGCAGCACGCACGAGCCGGGGGCGAGCATCGTGGCGTCCAGATCGGTAAAGACATACTTGACCTTGGCAAGGCGCTCGCGCATCTCGCCCGAAAGCTCGGCAACGGTCGGCAGGATGTTGTGGGACATGGTCACTCCGTTTACATAGAAGGGGCTGGTCTAGGCGTCGTACGCCGCAAGGGTGCGCTTGAGAATCGAACCGTCGCGCTCACAAGGCTCGGGTCCGTTCTTGCGCAGCATACACTCTTCCTCGCCCTTACCGGTCACGATGACCACGGCAGGACGGACAGTTTCGCGCACGGCAGTCTCGATAGCGGCAACGCGATCAGTCACGATTTGCCAGTTATCATTTCCCTGCGCTTGAACGTTGCGCGCGATCTCGGCGCAGATGTCCTCGACATCCTCGGGGCCGGGGTCATCCTCGGTAATCACGATTCGGTCGGCATACTTGCCAGCGGCGATGCCCATCGTGGTGCGTCGATCGACACCCTTACCGCCCGTAGCGCCAAATACAACCGCCAGCTCGCGCTCGGGATAGTTCTCGCGCAAGTCGCGCAGGAGTGTCTCGAGGCTCATGCCGTTATGTGCAAAATCGACGATGCCCAGGATTTTGCCCGATACGGACGGATAGAGCTCCATACGACCGGGAACGAAGACGCCCTCAAAGCCATGGACGATACCCTCTTCGGAAATGCCCAGGGCCTCGGCGCAGGCAATAGCGGCAAGCGCGTTGGACACATTGAACTTAACCGGCGTGGGAATCACAATGTCACGCGTAAAACGGGGCGTGCGCACCGTTGCCACCACGCCGCAGTCGCCATTGCGAATCGCCAGCGCAAGCACGTCGGCACGCTCGTCGGTCAGGGAGAACGTCACCGTACGTTCGCAACGAGATGCCGCCTCGAGCACGCGATCGACCTTATCCATATCGAGATTGACCACGGCAAAACGGCTCTGCAAGAAGATTTTGAGCTTGCTGGCAAAGTAATCCTCGAGCGTCGGATGCTCAATCGGCGAAATGTGATCCTCGCCGATATTGGTAAAGGCGCCGACTTCAAAGTCAATCTTGCCCGTACGCTCGTATTTGAGGCCCTGACTCGATGCCTCCATAACCAGCCACGGGGCACCCGCCTCCGCAGCATGCGCGATGCGAGACTGCAGCAGGAAGGATTCGGGGGTCGTCAGCTTGGAAGGGCCCGTCTCGATGCCGTCGTCGAACTCAATGCCCGTATTAAGAGCGGGTCGATGACAGCCCGTAAGCTTGGCCTCGTTGGCGAGGATGCCGCGCAGATAAAAGCTGCAGGTCGACTTGCCCTTGGTGCCTGTAAAGGCGCAGACCTTCACCTTACCCGACGGGTGCCCATAAAAGGCATCTGCCACCACGGCGAGCGTGCGACGAATATCGCTCACAATCACCGCGGGAAGATCAACATCGTAATCGACCTCGGAAACGTAGGCCACGGCGCCATCGGCGATTGCCGAAAGCAGGTACTCGCGCTTAAACGCACGGCCTTTGCAGACAAACAACGTGCCCGGACGCACCTGGCGCGAGTCATCAGTCGCAAACTCAATGCGCTGGTCGCACGAAGCGCTCGGTCTGGAAACAACAAGGTCATCTTCCTCGAGCAACTCTATATAGCGCATCAGAGTTAGCTTCTCTTGTGTCGGACTCGACATACAAAGACCTCTCTCGCTAAATTCAGCCTTAAAGGGCAGAAGGCGTCCCGCGGCAGAAACGATGAAACATTCTGTATTATCAACCATCCTAATATGCCACCTGACCTTGCGCGCATCACAGCCTTCTAAAAAATTGCATGGACTGTGCCGTGGTCTAATAAATGGCAACAGTGTTCACCCCGTGTAAAACCAAGGAAATCTGGGTGCTGTTCTTTAACATAGCGTTCGCAACCACGTCCCGCCGCTTCGCCTGAAGATCGGGACGTGGTTTTTTCGGTTCGCTCGGCGCTTATGCCCTATCACGAAACAAAAGATTGGCATGATAGTAAAGATTATTTGACATCAGCTGCCGCAATCCTTGCGGCAGTACACCTGAGCCGTCAGCAGAAAGGATCTTGCATGTGCGGTTTTGTCGGTTTTACCGGTACAGATGAACAGAGTGAGCTGGTTCTCACGGCCATGATGAATCGCATCATCCACCGTGGTCCCGATATGGGCGGCCAGCATATCGTCGACAACGTTGCCCTTGGTTTTCGTCGTCTTTCGATTCTCGATCTTTCCGAAGCTGGAGCCCAGCCCATGTCGAGCGACGACGGCAAGGTCACGATTGTCTTCAACGGAGAGATCTACAACTTCCAGGAGCTTCGTGCCGAGCTGGAGGCGGCCGGCTACGCCTTCCACTGCAACGCTGATACCGAAGTCCTGGTACACGGTTACGAGGAGTGGGGCGAGGACCTGGTCAACCGTCTGCGCGGCATGTACGCGTTCGTGATTCACGACCAGAACAAGAACAAACTCTTTGGTGCTCGTGACATCTTTGGTATCAAGCCGTTCTATTACTACCAGGCATCCGATGGCTCGCTGCTGTTTGGCTCCGAGATCAAGAGCTTCCTGGACCATCCCAAGTTTGAGAAGGCTGTCAACCACGACGCGCTGCGCCCCTACCTGACGCTGCAATTCCCTGCCACGGAGGAGACCTTCTTTAAGGGCGTGTTCAAGCTTGCCCCGGCGCATTGCTTTACGTATGACCTAACGACCAACACCATGGACATCAAGCGTTACTGGAGCTGTGACTTCACCGACGACAACTCCAAGACCTTCGAGGAGTACGTGGACGAGTGCGACAAGGTCGTGCACGAAAGCGTCGCTGCGCACCGAATCGCCGATGTTAAGGTGGGCTCGTTCCTTTCTGGCGGTGTCGATTCCAGCTACATCGCTGCCTGTCTCATGCCCGACACCACGTATTCTGTCGGCTTCGATTACAAGAACTTCAACGAGACCAACTACGCCGCCGAGCTTTCCGACAAGCTGGGCATCAAGAACGTGCGCAAGATGATTACCGCCGACGAGTTCTTTGATGCACTGCCCGATATCCAGTACCACATGGACGAGCCGCAATCGAACCTGTCCAGCGTGCCGCTGTACTATCTGGCGCAGATGGCTTCCAAGGAGGTCACCGTCGTCCTTTCGGGCGAGGGTGCCGACGAGCTGTTTGCCGGCTATGAGTGGTACGAGGACACCCCCGAGATGCGCACTTTTAAGAAGCGCGTGCCGCTCGGCATACGTCGCGCCCTGGGCTCACTCGTTCAGCATCTCCCCTACTTTAAGGGTCACAACTTCCTGACGAAATGCGCCGAGGTTCCCGAGCGCTGGTATGTGGGTCAGGCAAAGGTGTTCGATCCCTCCGAAGTCGACGAGGTGCTCAAGCCCGCTTATGACACCGGCAAGAACGCCGCCGAGATGTGCGCCGAGTACTACAAGCAGGTTCCCAACTGCTGCGAGCTTTCCAAGAAACAGTATCTGGATATGAACATGTGGCTACCGGGCGACATTCTGCTCAAGGCCGACAAGATGTGCATGGCGCATTCTCTGGAGCTTCGCGTCCCGTTTCTGGACAAGAAGGTCATGGAGTTTGCCGAGCACATTCCCGCCAACTACCGTGTTAACGAAGAAGGCTGCAAGCTCGTTCTGCGTCACGCTGCCAACCGCACGCTGCCCGACGAGTGGGCAACGCGCAAGAAGGTGGGCTTCCCCGTACCGGTCAAGTTCTGGCTGCGCGAGCAAAAGTACTACGACTACGTAAAGGAATACTTCACCGCACCGTGGGCTGCTGATTTCTTTGACACCGATGCGCTCATGAAACTGCTCGACGATCACTTTGAGGGTCGCGCGCTCAACCAGCGCAAGATCTATACCACGCTGACGTTCCTCATCTGGTACAAGCGTTTCTTTATCGACGAGAACAAGGGCACCGAAGTCGCCGCTTAGATTTCGTTATGAATTAGCGGTGAACAGCACGGGGTTTCCGCTATACTCAGTCCCTGCGGGCGATTGGCGCAACGGTTAGCGCAGGTGCTTTACACGCACAAGGCTGGGGGTTCGAATCCCTCATCGCCCACCATTGAATTGTTAGGCCTCCAGCGATGGAGGCCTTTCTTTTTTGGGCCCGGTGCATGGGATTCGAACCCGCAAGGGTGCGGAGCTGAGGAAACGCGAAGCGTTTTCCAGCGCAGCACGCGAGGAGCGAAGCGACGAAGCGGGGCGCGGACGGCGCCAGCCGCACGCGGACATCCCTCATCGCCCACCACTGAATTGTTAGGCCTCCAGCGATGGAGGCCTTTCTTTTTTGGGCCCGGTGCATGGGATTCGAACCCGCAAGGGTGCGGAGCTGAGGAAACGCGAAGCGTTTTCCAGCGCAGCACGCGAGGAGCGAAGCGACGAAGCGGGGCTCGGGCGGCGAAATGGACCCTTGGCGAATACCCGTGTGCAAAAAATGCCAAATATGAGTACTGCTACCTTTTTAGTAGCAGCGTTTTCGAAGTCATAAAAGGCAAATCCGGCATTAGAACGACGATCGATAGTCCAGTTAAGCCAATTTGCCAACTACAAAACTGGACATATGTGGCCCAACTCATCTAAAAGTGCCTAATTTATATGTTACGAAGTTAGTGCCCGTACTCATATTTGCCACTTTTTGCACACGGCCTATCCCAGCCATGGTAAATCGATAGCAAAACGGGCTCCAGTTCGCCCAATCGTGCGCCAAACGGCACGTGACAGCCTGAAACCCGCTCCAAATTGCTATGTCTGATGGCGCTAAGCCAAAACGTCCGACAGAATCTCGATCAGGTTGTCCACGTCGGCCTCTTCGCACACGAGCGGCGGAAGGAAGCGCAGCGTATGTGCGCCTGTAGCGTTGATCACGGCACCAGCCCCCAGTGCACGGGCTACAACGTCGTGTGCATCACCCGCGGCATCATCCAAATCGCAGCCGAGCATCAGGCCGCGACCGCGCACCTCTACCACATGCGGAAGCTTAGCCAGCGCCTGCTCCATATAGGCGCCAACCTTGGCAGCATGCTCGGCATAATCGCCGTGCACAAGCGCGGAGAGCGTCGCGGCACATGCCGCGATGGCCAAGCAGCTACCACCGAAGGTCGAACCATGATCGCCGGGCTTAAAGACGTCGGCGATTTCCTTCTTTGCCACCACGGCACCCATAGGCACACCGTCGGCAATGCCCTTGGCAAGGCTCATGATGTCGGGCTCCACACCATAGGTCTGGAACGCAAACGGCTTACCCGTGCGAAAAATTCCGCACTGGACCTCATCGGCGATAAGCACGGCACCCACCTCGTGCGCCAAGTCGCGCGCCGTAGCCATAAACTCCTCGGTCATGGGGTGCACACCGCTCTCGCCCTGAATCGGCTCGAGCATCACGGCGCAAATTTCACTGCCCAACTGCTTAAAAATTGCACGCAGTTCATCTACATCGTTGGGTGCGCAGGCCACAAAGCCACCCGGCAGCGGGCGGAAACTGTCCTGCAGCCAATCCTGCATGGTCGCGGCAATGGTCTCGAGCGTACGACCGTGAAAGCCGCCGCGCATGCACACGATGGTGTTGCCACCGTTGCCGGCACGCTTGGCGTACAGACGCGCGAGCTTCATCGAGCCCTCGTTGGCCTCGGCACCGGAATTGCCAAAGAACGTCTCCCACACCTGCTCGCCCGCAGCCGGAGCGCCAAGTGCCGCCGCCGTGGTCTCGTCGCCAGCGGCAATCGCGTCGGCAAGCACGCGTGCACCGTCCGCATCATCGTTAGCGAGCTTGGACAGCAGCGCCGCGACCTGGCCGCGCTGCTCGATGTAGAAATAGTTGGAGACATGCAGGAGCCTCTTGGTCTGATCCTCGAGCGCCGACAGCACTGCCGGATTGCCGTGGCCCAGGCTGCACACGCCAATACCGGCAAGAAAATCGAGGTATTCGCGACCATCGTCGCCGGTGAGCTTCATGCCGTGGCCTTCGACGAACTCGACCGGCGAGCGACCAAAGGTGTGCATGACGTAGTGGGATTCGAGCGATTGTTGTGCTGCAAATGACATGAGATACCTTTCGTTAAGCGCCAGGTAGCGCGGACTGTGGGCGTAATGGCGTAGCAATTTCGAGCCGGCTAGACCGTTTGAAGCTTCTCGACCTCGTCGAGGTTCTCGGTCAGACGCGCAGCAAACGTCGAAAGCGGATGCGGATGCGTATCGAACTCGTAAGCCGTCTCGGTGGAATGGATCACGGTACCGACGCCGGCATCGGTCAGCAGCTCCAGCAGCAGCGAATGCGGCGTGGTGCCGTTGATGATGTGAGCACGAAATACGCCGCCGGCAAGCGCATCGACGGCCGCGCGCAGTTTGGGAATCATGCCCTTATCGACCTCGCCGCCGTAGAGCATTTCGTTAACCTCGTCGAGCGTTAGGTTGGAGATAAGCGAGTCCTTGTCGCTAAAGTCCTTGTACAGGCCATCGACATCGGTCAAAAAGATCGCCTTATGCGCGTGGAGCGCCGCGGCAACGGCACCGGCGGCGGTGTCGGCGTTGATGTTGAAGAAACCGCCGTCCTCCCCCGCCGCGACGGTAGCGATGACGGGGATGTACTCGCTATCGAGCAGGCGCTCGATATAGTCGGTGTTGACGTGCGTGACCTTGCCCACGCGGCCGAGCTCTGGGTCGAGTGGCTCGGCGATAAGGGTGCCGGCGTCGCTGCCGGACACGCCCACGGCCAGGTTGCCGTGGTGGTTGAGCGCCGCAACCAGCTCCTGATTGACCTTGCCGCCCAGTACCTCGCGCACGATGTCCATGGTGGCAGGCGTAGTCACGCGCTGGCCGTTCTTAAACTCGACGGGGATGTCGTAGTGGCTGAGCGCCTCGTTGATAGCCTTGCCGCCGCCGTGCACGATGACGGGGCGCATACCGATGATCTTGAGCAAAACGATGTCGCTCATCACGTCGCGGCGCAGCTGCTCATCAACCATGGCGGCTCCGCCATATTTGATAACAACCGTCTTGCCGGTCAGGTTCTTAATCCACGGCAGCGCTTCGAACAGCAGCTGCGCGGTTGCTTCGTTGGATTCGCTCGAACGACAATCGCGTGCGAATTTCATAATCTGCCTCGTCTTTCATATCGTTATCGCGCCGTGCTCCGCTGTCCGCAATCGCGGCAAGATGCGCAGCGTGCCCGGAATCTAGGAACGGTAGTCGCCGTTGATGGAGATGTACTCATGCGTGAGGTCGCAGGTCCACACGGTCGTTGCCGCGTCGCCTGCGCCCAGGTCGGCCGAGATCACGATCTCGGGCGCCTCGAAACGTCGTAGAGCCTCGTCCTCGTCAAAGGGAACAGTCAGACCGTCGCGACAGACAGGCATGCCCATCATGTCGATGGAAACGTCTTCCTGATTAAACTTCACGCCGCACTTGCCAAGCGCCATAGCAACGCGGCCCCAGTTGCAGTCGTGGCCGGCGATGCAGGTCTTAACGAGCGGCGAGTTGGCAACGGCACGGGCGGCGATATCGGCCTCCTCGTCGTTCACGGCGCCGGTAACGTTGACTGTAACAAGCTTGGATGCGCCCTCACCATCGGCGGCAATATTGCGCGCCAGGCTCTCGCACACCTCGTGCACGGCAAATGCCAACTCGTCAAAAGCATCGGAGCCCTCGACGATAGGCTCGGCATCTGCGGCAGCGGCACCGGAGGCAAGCATGATGCAGGTGTCGTTGGTCGAGGTGTCGGAATCGACCGTTACCTTGTTAAAGGTCTGCTTGACGGTCGAGAGCAGCAGGGCATGAAGTGCCGCCGGCTCGACGGGGGCATCGGTGGTGATAGCTGCGATCATGGTGGCCATGTTGGGCATGATCATACCCGAGCCCTTGCACATTCCGCCTACCGTATAGACATTGCTCGCATGACCCGCAGCCTCACTGACGTAGGACACGGCGTACTCCTTGGAGTGCGTGTCGGTCGTCATGATGGCGCGAGCGGCATCGGCGCCACCGTGGGCGGAGAGCGCCTCGTAGGCAGCAGGAATGGCGGTCTCAAACGTGTCGATCGGCAGAATCTGGCCAATCACACCCGTGGAGGCAATCAGAATCTGCTGAGGCTCGCAGCCGATGACCTGCGATGCGATGCTGCACGTCTCGCGCGCGCATGCAAGGCCGGTCTCACCCGTGGCGGCGTTGGCATTGCCAGAGTTGACCGAAATGCCGGCGATGATACCGTACCCCTTGTCGGTACCGCCCAGGTTGGCACGGCTCACCTGCACGGGCGCCGCGCAAAAGCGATTGGTGGTAAACACGCCAGCACCGGGACAGGGTTTATCGGGCACGACGAGCGCGTAATCCAGACGCTCGGGGTTCTTGCGGAACCCAGCGTGGATGCCTGCAGCCTTAAAACCAGCCGCAGCCGTAACGCCACCCTCGACGGCGCGAATCTTGATATCAAACAGCTCGGTATTCATCGTCTTTATGACTCCTTATGTCAAACAAAAAACGGACATCGGTTGGTGCGCCATGCCAGTCGTGATCATGAGACCAGCTTAAGAGTGGCGCCCCATTCGATGCCCGACTACCAAATCGTTAACAATCGAATGTGCTACACCGGGCACGCCACTGTGGGCAAGCCTCGTCGCTCGTCAAAGCCAAAGACGATATTGGCGCACTGGACTGCTTGGCCCGCAGCGCCCTTGCACAAATTGTCGATAGCACCCGTCGCCACCAGCACGCCCGCGCGCTTGTTGAGCGCGAGGCCAATCTGGGCAGCGTTGGTGCCGACGACCGAAGCCGTCTTGGGCTGCTGGCCGGCATCGAGCACGCGCACAAAGGTGCGACCGGCGTAGAACTGCTTGTAATGGTCGACAACGTCCTCAAGGGTCAAGGTATCGAGAGCCTGCGGCGTGAGCGGCAGCGTCACCGTGGAGAGCAGACCGCGCTTGAGCGGTGCCAGGTGCGGGGTAAAGACGACGCGATCGGTCAGGCCAAGGATTTGCTCAATCTCGGGCGTGTGGCGATGCTTGCCCACGCCGTAGGCCTCCAAGTTCTCGTCGGCGCTGCAAAAATGGGTGCGGGCGTTGCAGGACTTACCGGCGCCCGTCACGCCGCTAATGGCATCGACAATCACGGGGCCGTTCTCGGCCACCCAGCCCGCGCGCACGGCGGGCGCGGCGGCAAGGCTCGTTGCGGTGGGATAGCAACCGGCGCAGGCGACCAGCACGGATTTGCCGTCGGCATGGTCGGATGCGGCGGTCTCCAAGTCCTGGCAGAACAGCTCGGGCAGACCGAAGGCACGGGTCTTGAGCAGCTCGGGGCTCGTATGCTCGGCGGCATACCAAGCCTCAAAAACGGACGCGTCGTTCAGACGGTAGTCGGCCGAAAGATCAAAGCAGGAGACGCCCGATGCAAGCAGCGCGGGCACCTGTGCCATGGCAGCCGTGTGCGGCACGGCCAAAAAGACCGCGTCGCAGTTCTTGAGCTCAGGGGCATCATGCGTCGTAAAGACAAGATCGCTTACGCCGGTGAAGCTCGGGTGCACCGCAGACAACAGCTGGCCGGCATCGGCGTTGGACGTAATGGCAGCAAGTTCAAACTCGGGATGACCGAGGACGAGGCGAATGAGCTCGGCTCCGGCATATCCAGCCGCGCCGACGATTCCAACCTTCAAAGACATATCAGACTCCTTGTCTGCGATTTATGCACCGATGCGCATTTCGCAGCGGTCGTTATGAAGTGGGTTGAAACTTTAGCACCAAAAGATGCATTAATACGTAAATGGCTTGCATATTCATGCATTGAAACATTCCCGACACATTCGCTTGAAGGAATTGACAAATGGAGCGGGCCCCGTATTGACCGGCGCTCCTAACGGCGCCGGGCAATACGGGGCCCGCCCATGCGAAAACCAAGTTGTTAGGATGAGCCAGCTGGCTAGAGCTCGACCGGCACCCATTCGTCGTGATTGCAGATAAAAGCCTCGGGATCCTCGACGCTAAAGAAGACGAGCGTGGGGTCGTTAGGCCCCTCATAGTGCTCGCCCAGGCGCTCTAGATGCTTCCACCCAGCTTCGCGCATTTCGCCTAAAGCCCGGTCATCCAAGCCGGCACGCCCGCGCAAGATGAGCCAGCCATGGCCCGGCCACCAACTCGTGGCCTCAAAGCGCTGGTTTTGCAGCAGCTCTTGCCACACATCTTTGGTGCGCGCTGTTACAAACCACAGCTTGCCGTCCTGGATCTGCGCAAACGAAAACGGACGCACATGAGGCTGTCCGTCAACGCTCGTCGCCAAATACCATGCCGGCACCGACGTCAGATACTCCAACACCGTATTCAATCCGTCCATGTGTCCTCCTGGCGCTAGCTAATTCGGAACGGGTAGTTAATTTGAGACGCTCTAGAGCTCCAGGCGCTCCTCGCTGCCGTCGATATCACAGAAGCGCGCGGCAATGTTGCGGACCGAAAAGAAAGCAAGGCGGCCGTCGTTGGCACTCTCGTGTTCCTCGCCGATGCCCACCATGTGCTTAAAACCCGCTTGACGCACCTTGTCGCTCGCAACCGCGTCGTCCTCAAGTGCGGCCTCGCCGGTCAACACGATCCAACATTCCCCCGGCTTCCAGCCCGAGAGCTCAAACTTGGGATTCGCACTCAGCTCCGCCCACACATCCTTGTCGCGCGACGTGCAAAACCACAGCTTACCGTCATCGACCATGGCAAACGAAAACGGCCTCACGCGAGGCTGATGCCCGTCGGTCACATCGGTCGTGGCCAGATACCACGCCGGAATGCGCCTGAGATACGAACAGGCGCGCTCAAGCTGAGCCGTGCGGTCGTTGTCGGTCATAGGGACCCCTTTCTTGCGCTCGAATCGCGCCTAAACAAGTTGAAGGTTGACGACGATGACACACGCAAACAGCAGCATCGTCACAACCGCAGCCAGCGCATCCCCGCGGCGAAATGCAAGTGCATGCAGACACGTGCGGCCCTGCTCGCCGTGATAGCAGCGTGCATCCATGGCGGCAGACAACGTCTCGGCATGACGGAACACGCCCGTGAACAGTGGAATCGCCACACTGCCGAGCATACGCACGCCGCCGAGCGGGCCACCCGTTACGCGTGCACCGCGGCTTGCCTGCGCGTCCGCCGTCTGCTTCATCTCGGTGGCAAACTGCGGCATAAAGCGCAACGCGATGCCCATGATCATGCCGAGCTCATGCGCAGGGAGCCCCACGCGCGCAAACGGTGCGAGCAGACGCTCAAAGCCCGCGGTGAGGTCGAGCGTAGGCGTGGTGAGCGTAATGGCGCTCATGCCGGCCATCATCAAGCTCAGGCGGCACGCCATAAAGGCGGCGGAATGCAGCGAGCCCTCGCTTATCTGCAAAAAGCCAAGCTGCCACAGAATGCGCCCGCTCTGGTCGGAAAACAGGTTGAGCACTGCGACCACCACGACAATCGCCAGCAATGGTGCCATCGATGATAGGACCCGGCGCAACGGCACCCGGGACACGGTATAGATCAGGACAACGAAGATTGCGACCGGGGCCAGTCCGCGGAAGCTGCTGACCGTGAGCGTCGTGATCAGAAACACAAAGCCCAAGAGCAACTTAGTTCGCGGGTCCAGGCGGTGGATCGCACTATCGCCGGGATAGTAGCTGCCAAACGAAAACGCCTCCATTAGCAGCCCTCCTCTCGCGCGACCGTCTTGGATTTAGCAATGTCCGCGACGTTAGAAGGACCGTCTGAGCGACCGATCAGCAAATCTGCCAGCTCGTCGGCCAGCGACTCAACCGTATAGAGCCCGCCGCAACGCAGCGGCACGCCCGCCTCCGCGAGCGCCAACGCCATGCGCTGAGCAGCAGGTACGCCCAAGCCGATCGACTTGAGCTCATCGGCATGTGCAAACACCTGCGCGGGGGTTCCCTCGGCAAACACCGCACCTTCGTTCATCACGACGATGCGGTCGCAGCAGTTGGCCAGGTCATCCATACTATGCGAAACCATGACAACGGTCAGGCCATCGCGGTGAAGTCGATCGATAAGCTCAAGGAAATCCCTGCGCGCCGCCGGATCGAGCCCCGCCATGGGCTCATCGAGTACTAGGACCTCGGGCTCCATGGCAAGCACGCCGGCAAAGGCCACGCGACGCTGCTGACCGCCCGAAAGCTCAAAGGGGCTCTTGTCGCCTATCGTGGCAAGGTCGAGGCCCACGCGCGCAAGCGATGATGCGACACGGCGCGCAACCTCGTCTTGCGGCAAGCCAAGGTTGTGCGGGCCAAACGCCACGTCCTGCGTCACGGTTTCGGCAAACAGCTGACGCTCGGGATATTGAAACACCACGCCGACCTTGGCCTTAACCGCGGCGGCATCTTTCTTGCTTGATAAGTCGAGCCCCAGCGCGCAAACGCTTCCCTCCTGCGGACGAATCAGCCCGTTGAGATGCTGGACCAGCGTCGACTTACCCGAACCGGTATGACCTGCTAAGCCCAGGAACTCGCCGCGACGCACCGTCAGCGATACATCGCGCAGCGCCCACGGGCTGCTGGGGTCGTTTCCCCAGAGAGCCTGTTTGCTCGATTTGCCCGCAACGGCCGAGCGCTTATGCCAGCGGCGACGCTCGCGGGCGCTCAGCGAGTAACTATGCGAGAGGTGCGAAATCTCGATGACGGGCTCCGACGCGGCTGTCCCGTCGGTTGCAGAGGAGGCGTTGTCGAGCACACGAGAATCGGATGCAGAAGGCCGCCCTGCGGTGTCTTCCCCACTCCGGTCGGCATATGTCTGCGCAATCTCGGCGACCATATCCGCCTCGCGCACCTGCGCATGAACGGGCACGCCCTTCGCACGAAGCGCCGCGCCCAAGCAGCACGACGCCGGCATATCCAAGTTGAACTGCGCAAGTTCGTCCGCCCGTGTCAAGATTTCCTCGGGCGTACCGAGCATGACAACGCGCCCCGCCCGAAATACCGCAACACGATCGGCCTCGGCGGCCTCTTCCATAAAGTGCGTAATCATCACGATGGTCATGCCGCGATCGTGCAACGCGTGGCAAGCCTTCATGAGGCCCTTGCGTCCACGCGGATCGAGCATCGAGGACGCCTCGTCCAAAATGAGCACGCGCGGCTCCATGGCGAGCACACCGGCAAGCGCCACACGCTGCTTTTGACCGCCCGAAAGCGCATGGGTCTCGTGGCGCTCAAAGCCCACCAGGCCCACGCCCTTCAGCGCCTCGCGTACGCGCTGCGCAATTTGCGCCGATGGCACGCCAAGGTTTTCGGGACCGAACGCAACGTCATCTTCGACAAGCGTTGCCACCAGCTGGTCGTCGGGATTCTGGAACACCATGCCTGCGGTCGAACGAATGTCGTAGACCAGCTCGGGATCGGACGCATCCATACCGTTGATACGTACCGTGCCCGTATCGGGCTGCAGCAGCGCATTCAGATGCTTGGCAAACGTCGACTTGCCCGACCCATTGCCACCGAGGATGCAGAAAAACTCCCCGTCCTCGATGTTCAGATCGACACCGTCGAGTGCCGACACGGCACCGTCATAGCTAAAGGAAACGCCCCGACACTCAATCATGCGCGGCCTTTGACCTGGTCCTTTTTAGGCGTGATGAGGTTGGAGACTGCTTTATACACCGCTAGCGTCAACACCGAGTTAAGCACGGTCTTGATAAGGTTGAACGGCAGCACGGCAGGAATCATAAGCGGGGCGATCACATCGACCGAGCCATACCAGAACCATACGCCAATGGTAAGGTTTGCGACCATAGACAACGCCGTAGCGGCAATGACACCGAACACTAGGCCAATCACGGCACCCTTATAGGTATGCATCTTCTGGTACACGATAGCCGCGGGCAGAATATAACCCAGCGTAGCCACCAAGTTCATAAGTGCGCCGACCCAATCGCCCGTGGTAAGCGCATGGATAACAATCGCCATAGCGGCAACAGCAGTACCGGCGCCAGGACCATACGCAAAACCGCACACCATCGCCGGCACCAGCGACGGGTCATACGTCAAAAACGGCGCCGAAGGAAGGATGGGTAGCTGCACATACATAAACAACGCGCCCAAGGCACACATCAGCGCCATGGTAACGAGCTGTTTGGTGCTCCACCTATTCGTGTTCTCAAAATGGATATGCTGCGACTGTTCAGACATAAGATCACCTGCCTCTTTCATCCGGACTCTAACCGTTGGTACTGGGATCTCACCAGTTCAGCCGGCATACGAACCAACGCACACACGGGTCGCGGACTCATCGGCTCGGCCGCAGGCACCTCGACTGCGCCACGGCACCCCTTTAGCACCGCCCGATTTACCGCCAGTGGGGAATTTCACCCCGCCCTGAAACAGCAATTGCAAGTGTAGCACCAGTAGGCTTTCGCGCAAGTATGCCAAGGGTAATTTATGGCGGGGGAAACGCTCTAGAAATGCGGCCGGGACAGAGCAGCGCGACAATAACGTACCCGCCCATCCCAAAGTGCTGCGCTTTTCGCGGCAAAGCCGCGAAACAGCAAAAGGGAAAAGCCACCGCAACAACCACGTTCCCCATCCATCCCAAAGTAGCGCGCCTTTCGCGCAAAGCGCGAAACAGCGAAGGGGACACGTATCCCTATCGACCACGTCCTTCTCCGCCCGCCGACCTCAAGGCCGTAAACGCAGGGAATCCGGGGGCGTGACGGGGGCTTCTCTCCGGAACATTCCGCAGGACGCAAAGAGGCTCCGCAGCGCGAAGCGCGATGCGGAGCCTCTTTGCATGTCCGAGGACGTTCCGGAGAGAAGCCCCCGTCACGCCCCCGGATTCCCGGTGGGAGTTCTAGACCTTGTCGGCCTTAGTACATACCGCCGCCCTGCTGACCAGCGGTAGCAGCAGCGATAGCGTCCTCAAGCTGAGTGTTCTTGGGCACATCGGAGACGGTAGCCTCGGTGATGAGAATCAGGCTGGCGACAGAAGCAGCGTTCTGCAGGGTGACGCGGCTGACCTTGACGGGGTCGAGGACGCCCATCTCGATCATGTCGCCCCACTCGCCGTTGGCAGAGTTGAGACCCTGGCCGGCGGGCAGCTCGGCAACCTTGTCGACCACGACAGCGCCCTCAAAACCAGCGTTCTTGGCGATGGTAGCGACCGGAGCAGTCAGAGCCTTCTTGACGATGTCGACACCGATCTTCTCCTCGGGGTCGTCGAGCTCAACGGCGTCGAGCGCAGGAGCAGCGTCCATGAAGGCGACGCCGCCACCGGCGACAATGC
Organism: uncultured bacterium; assembly: GCA_905215065.1. Classification (GTDB taxonomy): domain Bacteria; phylum Actinomycetota; class Coriobacteriia; order Coriobacteriales; family Coriobacteriaceae; genus Collinsella. Next base: position 48,996 of record CAJMOF010000004.1, read on the forward strand.
CCTCCTCGACAGCAGCGCGGGTTGCCTGCAGGGCGTCCTCGACGCGGTGCTTGATCTCCTTGAGCTCGGACTCGGTAGCAGCGCCGACCTTGATGACGGCAACGCCACCGGAGAGCTTGGCCAGGCGCTCCTGGAGCTTCTCACGGTCGAAGTCAGAGGTGGTGTTCTCCATCTCACCCTTGATCTGAGCGATACGAGCGTCGATGGCCTCCTTGGAGCCAGCGCCGCCGACGACGACGGTGTTGTCCTTGGAGATGGTGACGGACTTAGCGGTACCGAGCATATCGGCGGTGATGTCAGCGACCTTCACGCCCAGCTCGTCCAGGGCAGCCTGGCCGCCGGTGAGGACGGCGATGTCCTCGAGGATGCGCTTGCGGCGATCGCCGTAGCCCGGGGCCTTGACGGCGCAGACGTTGAGGGCGCCACGGATCTTGTTGAGGACCAGGGTAGGCAGAGCCTCGCCATCGATGTCCTCAGCGATGATGAGCAGGCCACGGCCAGCGCGCTGGACAGCCTCGAGAACAGGCATGATGTCCTGGACGCTGGAGATCTTCTGGTCGGTGATGAGGATGTACGGATCCTTCATCACGGCCTCCATGCGGTCGTTATCCGTGACGAAGTAAGCGGAGACATAGCCCTTGTCGAACTGCATGCCCTCGACGGTGTCGATGGTGATGTCAAACGTCTGGGAATCCTCGACGGTGATGACGCCGTCCTTGCCCACGACCTCCATGGCCTCGGCGATCTTCTCGCCGACCTCGGGGTCACCGGCGGAGATGGTACCGACGGAAGCAATCTGCTCCTTGGTCTCGACCGGCTTGGCCTGCTTCTTCATCTCGGCGACGGCGGCGTTGACGGCCTTGTCGATGCCGCGACGGATGGCCAGCGGGTTGGCGCCAGCGGCGACGTTGCGCAGACCGTCGTTGACGATGGCTTGAGCGAGCAGGGTTGCGGTGGTGGTGCCGTCACCCACGGTGTCGTTGGTCTTGGTGGCGACCTCCTTCACCAGCTGGGCACCCATGTTCTCGATGTTGTCCTCGAGCTCAATCTCCTTGGCGACGGAAACGCCGTCGTTGGTGATGGTCGGGGCACCAAACGTGCGCTGCAGAGCAACGTAGCGACCCTTGGGGCCCATGGTGACGGTAACGGCGTCGGCCAGAGTGTTGACACCCTTGGCGAGCTTAGCGCGGGCATCGGTGTTGAACGTAATGTTCTTTGCCATGGTAGGTAATCCTCCAAAAGAAACGTGACTCGCGTCGCCGCTTCCGAGTCCTATGCGGCGGGCGCGTTCAAAGACGAATCAGAGATTCTGACGAGACTAGGCCTCGACAACAGCGTAGATATCGTCGGCGCGCATCAGCAGATACTTCTCGCCGTCGACCTTGACCTCGTTGCCACCGAACTTACCGTAGATGACAACGTCACCGACCTTGACGTCCATGGGGATGCGCTCACCCTTGTCGTTGACCTTGCCGGCACCAACGGCAACGATGGTGCCGCGCTGCGGCTTCTCCTGGGCGTTGCTGGCGATATACAGACCAGAAGCGGTCTTCTGCTCGGCCTCGTCGGGCTTGACCAGAACACGATCTGCAAGCGGCTTCAAAGACGACATGCTTGTCTCCTCCTTTTTGGGCCGCGTGGTTATGCCACGCGAATTAACCCTTTTTGTTTGCGTACGCGTTGAATGGTACCCACGAATGGCGGGTTATACAACACGGAGTCAAAAAATCTTATTTTTTGGCACTTAGATTTTCTGAATGCCGGGGGATAACTTAGCAGTGGCTCCCGTGTGGCTCCGGAGGGGCGGGGCATAAGGTTTCCTGCTCGGGCAGTCCTGCTCGCACGAAGGCCACATTAAGTGGCCTTCGGCTCGTGCGGAACTCGCGATAAACCTTATGCCCCGCCCCTCCGGAGCCACACGGGAGCCAGGTTAACTAATTCGGACCCGGCATTCAGAAAAGTCAGTGCAGCAAAATGGCGATGCGGATGGTGCGAATAAGAAAGGGACACGTTGCTGAAACGTGCCCCTTATGAGTGGGGTATGAGGTTAGCGCTCGTAGATTAAGTTGCCCGCCAGGTAGGTGGCCTGAACCTTGGTGGCTTGCAGCTCTTGGGGGTCGATGGTGAGTGGGTTTTGGTCCAGGACTACCAGGTCGGCGTATTTGCCGGGTTCCAGGCTGCCGAGGTTTTGCTCGTCGCCTGCCGCGTAGGCGCTGCCCAGGGTGTAGTTGCGCAGGGCCGTTGCCGCATCGATGCGCTCGCTCGGCAGCCAGCCGCCCTCGGGCCAGTGGCTTTTGGGGTCTTGGCGCGTAATAGCCGTGTAGAGCACGTTCATGCTGGTAACGGACGTGATAGGGCTGTCAGTACCGAAGGCTTGGCGGATGCCGCGCTGCTTATAGGTTGCGAACGGCCACATGATTCGGCTTCGCTCCAGGCCAAGGTCGCGCTCTGGGCCACCCGGATCGAGCGTGATGTGGCAGGGCTGGCTCGAGGCGACCACGTTGAGCTTGCGCAGGCGGTCGATGTCCTCGGGCAGGAGGTTCTCCAGATGCTCGAGTGTGTTATGGCCGTGCTGGGGCAGGCCGTACAGGTCGGCGGCCTCCTCGAAGATATCCAGCGCGGCATGAATCGCACCGTCGCCGATGACGTGGATACGCACAGTGTGGCCGCGCTCCGCAGCCGCCAGAACCAGCTTACGCATGCGCTCGGCAGGAACCGTCAGGCGACCTTGATCGCCCGGGAAGCGCGGATTGGTATAGGGCTCGGTGAGATATGCCGTGTGCTCGCTCGAGACGCCGTCGAAGAACTGCTTAAAACCAGGCGCCGAGAGCAGCGCGTTGTTCGCGTAGCGGGTCTGCAGTTCTTCTAAGCGCGATTGGTCATCCAGCAACGTGGGGAACAGATGGGCTCGGATGCCCAGCTTGCCGGCTGCCTGTAGCTTGCCGTAGACATCGTCGCGGATAAAATCGCAGCCCGGCATGGGCATGAGCGACATATCGCATATCGAGGTGATGCCCTGCTCGGCCATACGCCTCATTTGATCGGCGTAAGCGCTTGCAATGCGATCCTCCCCCAGCCACTCAAGGCAGCGCGGTAGCAGCTGCATGGCAGCCGCCTCGTGAGCAATGCCCGTGAGCTCGCCGCTTGCGTCCTTGTCGTAGCCACCGCCCGCTGGCGGCTCGCTGTCGCGCGTGACGCCGAGCGCCTCGAGTGCGCGGCTGTTGAGCCACAGCGTATGGCCGTCGCCCGAATACATAACGCAGGGGCGATCGGGGAATGCCGCATCGAGCGACGCCTTGGTAGGATGCTCGGGCGGGTCCCAACGGTAGTCGCGCCAGCCCTGAGTCACAACCCAAGCGTCGTCGGGCAGGTCCTGGGAAAACTCGAGCGCGTGTTGCACCAGCGCCGCCTCGGACGTGCCCATATCCATGAGCATGTACGGCGAGGAGCCGACCGAGGTATGGAAGAAGTGCAGATGAGCGTCATGGAAACCTGGGCAGACAAACTGCTCGCCGTAGTCGATAACCGGCGTGGCGGCAGGCGCGGCGGCAATCACGTCATCGGGCGCACCGACTGCGACGATACGGTCGCCTGCGATGGCAATCGCCAGCTCGCGGGCGGTATCGATGCCGTCTTGCGCGGTAAAGACGTTCTTGGAGCGGATAATCCGATCGATATGTTGCATGGGCATCCCCATCTCTGGCAGGAAATTCAACACCCCCGAGTGTACTCCCCCGCCCTTGTAACAAAACCCCAAGCGGCAAACGGCAACTTTACCAGCCCTAGCGGCAGGTGGCATACTGGAATGAGCTTGTACGATTTTGCGATAAACCAGCAAGGAGCAAATCGACTATGACGAAGACCAAGGCACAGCAGATTATGGCGGCAACCGAGGTTCGCGCGGCAGACGACGTCACCGCAGCCATCCAAGATATCGCTGCCGAGTTTGAACCCTACATCATTAAGCAGCGCCGCCACTTCCATAAGCACCCGGAGCTGAGCCTCGCCGAGGAACGCACGACATCTGACATCGCCAACCAGCTGGACGCCATGAATATCCCCTACGAGCGTCCCCTTAAGACGGGCCTTGTGGCGACCCTTCGCGGCACCGCGCCCGACGCCTATCGCGAGGACGGCACACCACGCCGCCGCATCCTGCTGCGCGCCGACATCGACGCCCTGCCCGTCACCGAGCAGACCGGCGAAGAGTTCGCCAGCGTCAACGAGGGCTGCATGCACGCCTGCGGCCACGACTGCCATATCGCCATGATGCTCGGCACGCTGCAAATCCTGCGCCATATGACCGACGACATCCACGGCGAAGTCCGCATCGTCTTCCAGCCCAGCGAGGAAAACGGCCAGGGCGCCAAGCTCATGATCGGCACGGGCGTGCTCGACGGCGTCGATGGTGCCTACGCCGCGCATATCTGGAGCGAGGTTGACGCCGGCACCGTAAGCTGCGAGCCCGGTCCGCGCATGGCCAATACCGACTGGTTCCGCATCGACGTCCGCGGCACCTCGTGCCACGGCGCTATGCCCCAGCGCGGCCACGACGCCGTTATGGTTGCCGCTGAGATCGTCAACGCACTGCAGACTATCGTCTCGCGCGAGATTAGCCCCTACGAGCCGGCCGTTATCACCGTCGGTGAGCTGCATGGCGGCACCGCGCGCAATGTTATCGCCGGCACGGCTTACCTCGCCGGCACGGTGCGCACCTACGGCGACTCGACCCACGAGGAAATGCCGGAGCTCATGCGCCGCATCGTGGAGCATACCGCGGCAGCCCTGGGCGCCGAAGCCAAGCTCACCGACTACACCATCGCCAACTACAAAGTCGAAAACGAAGCCGCATCGAGCGAGCGCTGCCGCCAGGCCGTACTCAAATGCCTGGGCCCCGCCGGCGAGGGACATTACCGCGGCACGCTTTCGGGCGAGGACTTTTCGGAGTACCTGCGCCGCGTGCCGGGCGTGCTCGCCTTTGTAGGTGCGCGCAACCCCAAGATTGGCGCCACGTACGCTCAGCATTCCTGCTTTTACAAGATCGACGAGACTGTGCTGGCAAAAGGCTCCATGGTGGCCGCCCAGTATGCCATCGACTTTTTGGCCGAGCCCACGCAAGAGGAGCTCGACGGACCCGCTATCGCCGCGGTCGCCGAGACCAACCCCGACCTCGCCGCCAAGTTGCGTTCTGCTAAGGCCACAGCCGCCGAAGCACGCGACGCCATGCACGACGCCCGCACGGCTCGCCACGCCGCGATCAAGGGCATCCACGATGCACGCGCCGCCGCGCGCCGCGAGGAGAAGCACGACGAGTAGCCGATTCGCGACCGTCTCGCAGTCATAGCCACATCGCGATAACAAAGCGGGGGCGGACGTTTCGACACGTCCGCCCCCGCTCATTTGTCAAGCGCTATTTCTACCGTTTCTACCCCGTCCCCAAATGGCAGGTGGCAGGGTTACTCGTCCTGCGGGTCCTCGTCGGAGCTTGGCGCAGGCTCGGGCTCAGGCACGGGCGCGGGCTCAGGCTCAGGCTCAGGCTCGGGCTCGGGCTCGGGCTCAGGTTCAGGCTCAGGCACGGGCTCGGGCTCGGGCGCGGGCTCGGGCTCGGGCTCGGGCGCAGGCGCCGCAGCGGAATCGGATACGGGCGCTGCGTCGGTGCTAAAACCAGCCGGAGCAGACTTCTTCTCAAACGGCAGCACAAAGGTCAGGACGTCATCCTTATCCTCATCAGCCCATTCAGCTGCATAACGCGCTACCCAATAGCCAACGGCACGATGCTTGAGCATCTTGCCAAAGACCGTAAGGAATACCGTGACAAACGCCGTCAGCACCAAGAACAATACGAGCGTGATGCCACCGCCGGTAACAAGCGCCTCAATAGCCGAAGGACGGTAGTAGTAGTTATACATACCGACAGAGGCAATGGCGCCGAAGACGAGCGTCAGGATCCATGTGACAACGTTGGCGACCAGACCCGTCAAAAACTCGGGAAGGAACGAAGCGCAGAACAGCTTGGTCTTGTTGTGCTTAAACGCCGCCCAGACCTTGTCGAGCGAAAACGCGCTCTCGACACGACCGGTCACCGCAAAGTGCATCACGGCAATGTCGGCGAACATCTTAAAGAAGACCCCCAAGACCGCCGTGGCAATCATAGCCAGGACAAGCAGGCCAAGCGAGCCAAACAGCGCTGCCTCGAGTGCATAGGAGCCGTAATACGAATACGAGCCCGCGGCGCCAATTACCACGCTCTCCACCAGCGAAAGCACTACACCGATAACGGGAATGGCAGCGATAACCTCGAGCACGACCGAGATAACGCTCGAAAAGACTCCGAGGCCAAACGACGTGGAACGCATGAGTGGACGATCCATACCGCCATCAACCTTGAGCGACAGATCGCGACCCCACTCAATACCAAAGCCGGAACCACACACGCTCGCAATGCAAGCTGCCAAAAAGCCGATGGCAGCTGCAATGCCGCCAATAACGGGAATAAACAGCACGAGTACCGACACAACACAAATCAGCGCCGGTAAAAAGGCAATCTGGCACACGCGCTGCAGCACGCCCGGAGTCTTGGTCATATCCTCAAACGCCTGAGCCACACAGCCCTTGGACGCATTCGCCACGGGCGGTTGCGGAACAAACTGCTGGGGCTGACCCTGAGGGGCAGAGGCTGCGGCACCGGCATTGGGGGCACCACACGCACCACAGAACTTATCGTTGTCGCCCATGGGGGCACCACACTGCGAACAGAACATCGAGATCATCCCTTCGTATCTTGAGCGAATCATCTGGATCGCAAACGATGTCTTTAGCATCATTATCACCCAATGTGGGGACAAATACTCCAACATGACGCATTTGCAATGCGCAGGGCGCTATTCGATTGTTTGATGAGCTCGACCGCGTTAGTTCGTTCCGCGGAAACCCTTGCCGACGATCTCGGAGCTGTCGACAATCGTGATAAAGGCACCCGGATCGACTTCGCGCGCATAGCGGCGCAGTTGCACGGCCTCGCGACGGCTTAGCACGCTCATGATCACCGTCACGCACTTGCCCGAGAAAGCACCGTAGCCGCGGCTGATAGTCGCCGTACGGTTGAGATGCTTGACGATAAACTCCTCGACCTTAAGGGGCTCGGAACAAATGACCGTGCAGACTTTGCGCAGGTGAATGCTCTCGATGGCCTTGTCGACCACAAGCGTCTTGGCAAACAGGCCGAGCACGCAGTACAGACCGACGCGCGGACCGTACAAGAAGGCCGCGATGGTCACGATGCCGATATCGACCAACAGCAGCGCACGGCCGATCTCAAGCGTGGTGCGGCGTTTGAGAATCATGGCGAGGATGTCCGTGCCGCCCGTCGAGGCGCCAATATCAAAGACGATGGCGCTGCCGAGCGCCGGCAGAATCACGGCAAAGCACAGGTCGAGCCACATATCGCCCGTCATCGAGACATCGGTCGGAATAAAGAGCTCAAACAGCGAAACATAGGCGGACAGCGCAAACGAGGCGAAGACGCTCCACAGGATTGCCTTGCGCTCCAAAAAGATAAAGCCCAGAACGACCAGGACCGCATTGATAATCCACATAAAAACGCCGACGGGCAGGGTCGGGAACAGCGTGGACAGAATGACCGACACGCCCGAGGTGCCGCCAAAAGCAAAGTGATTAGGGGTTTTAAACGCAACGATGGCAAAGGCCGTGAGGATCAGACCCAAATTGAGCTCGGCAAAAAAGCGCGGAAAGCCCGGCTCCTGACTGCGCTTGCGACCAGCGCGCTCGCCCCGCTCGATAACATCGCGATCGACCACGCGCTCCATCGGCACTACGGGAGGACGATGCACCTCCTCGGCAGCACGCGACGCCGCCTCTGCCGCAGCGGCCTCAATCGCCCATGCCTTGCTTTCTGTTTCGTGCTCGTCGGCCATTACGGCAACCCCTCGTTAACAATTTGGAAACAATGCGCCCATTAGAGTAACGCGGAACGTGGGGATTGCAACCCTTAGTTAGACGAGCGGTATGACTATATCGGGAGCGTACAAAAACGGCCGGCCACGCTTTTGCTTGCGCGGTCGGCCGTTTAATGTTTTCGCAGATAAAACCTGCCAAAACAAACCTGTCCCTTTTTGGAAGGTTATTCGTGCTGGCTGGTGCGGTGCTCGTACTCCTCGGGGGTGATGACATCCTCGATGCGCAGGTTGACGCCCGCCACCTCAAGGCCAGTCATCGCGGCAAGGCGCTCGGTGACACGTGCCTTAACATCGTCGAAGATCGCGGGCGCATAGGCGCCGTACTCGATGATGACGGAGATGTTGACGACCACGCGATTATCGTCGGTGACCTCGACCGTCACGCCCTTGGTCAGATTCTCGGCACCAAACTGCTCCTGCACAAAGTGCATGAGGTTACCCTTCATGCCCAGAACGTGCGGAACCTCGCGGGTGGCCATGGCAACGATCTTCTCGATCACGCCGTTGGAATAGGTCAGCGAGTCCTCGGACTCATCCGCTTCCTCGTCGTCCTCATCCGTATCGGACTCGGCCTCGACGAGAGCCTCATCCTCGAGCGTCACATCCTCAGCTTCGGCGACGACCGCCTCGTTCTCCTCGAGCTCGGTATCGGCTACATCGACCTTCGTATTAAAAGCCATGGTTCCTCCTTATGCCTGCCGCGGATGCGACAGTCGAATACATATTAGCGGCCGCTAAACAGACGGCCGAAGAAGTTGACGATCCCGTTCTCGCCGTCGCGAATTTGGCCGATCACAGCGCCGATCAGCACGAAGAATGCAATGACGAGCGTGTCCCACAGGCCCAACGTGAGCACCAACACGGCGAGGATAAAGCCGGCGACGGCGCCGAGCGTGGTGTTGGGATGACGCACAGCATAGCTCCAGACGGCAGCGCCCGTACCCTTGATGAGACCCATAGCCTCGTCAAAATCCGCGGCTGCCGCGTCTTGTAACTCGGTTGCCTCTGCTTTGGAATCAACAGGTTCGCTCGCCGACGTGGCGCTCTGGTCAATCGTCAGGCGCGGCGTACGAGCGGTCTTATCTTGATTGGTATCACTCACCGGAAACCTCCACGGTCTGGACGGTAGTCTTGGACGGCAAAAAACGGACGCGCGCGGTCGTACCCGGCGCGCCGAGCATGGTATCGCAGGCTTCTTCGATGCGCTGCTGCATCGCGGTAGCCAGAGATGCCACGTCCTTATCGTCAAGCGCGATAGCCTCGACCTTAAAACGGACGTGCGAATCGTCGGGGCCTTGGACGCGAGCCTCGACATGCTCGACCATCACGCGGTCGTCGCGCCCGGCAGCAACCCTGGCGCACGAAGAAAGCGCCGCAAGGGTAACCTCGATATTGCGCTCCCCCGCCGGATGCACGCAGGACGGCTCGCGACGGGCGAACATCAGGCGGAAAAAGCTCAGCAGTACGCCGATCGCCACGACGCCGGCGCACGCCGTCACGACGATGCGCGGCATGGGGTCGCGCATCAGCAGCATAAAGCGATACGTATACGGCCCCCAAAACTGGCAGACAAGCGTACCCAGCGCCACGATGGTGGCGGCAAGATACACGATCGCTAGGGCTCGTTTGAGTACGCGCACGCGGCGCTCCCTTCAAATCTCGGCTCTCGAAATGCAAAACGGTTCGCATCATTATAAAAGAGCCGGGTCCGGTGCTCTACGCACGCGGATCCGGCTCATCTATTCCACGAGGCTTGCATGCTCGCTTCATTATGCCCAGATATGCACGGCTCAATCCGTGCTGGCGCTACTCCTCCTCGAGGGCAGCGATGACCTCGTCGGTCATGTCCATGGTGCTGTAGACGTCCTGGACGTCGTCGAGCTCCTCAAGACGGTCGATGAGGCGCTGGACCTTCTTGGCGTCGGCGCCGGAAACCTCGGTCGGGGTGGTCGGGACCATGGTGGTCTCGGAGCCCTTGACCTGGACACCCTGCTCCTCGAGCGCCTTGGAGACAGCCATGACCTCGTTGGCAGCAGTCCAGACGATCCACTCCTCGCCGGCATCCTCGTAGTCCTCGCCACCGGCCTCGGCGATAGCCATCATGAACTCATCCTCGTCACCGGCAGCACCATTGGCGATCATGGTCTCCTTCTTGGCGTTCTCATCCAGGATCTCCTTGGCGACGACGATCTGGCCCTTGCGCTCAAACTGGAAGGCGACGGAGCCGGAGGTGCCCAGGTTGCCACCAGCGTGGGAGAAGGCGGAACGGACATCAGCGGCGGTACGGTTGCGGTTGTCGGTCAGGCAGTCGACGTAGACGGCGACACCGGCGGGACCGTAGCCCTCGTACACGATGTTCTCGTAGACGGCGGCGTCAGCACCCGAACCAAAAGCCTTGTCGATAGCGGACTTGATCTTGTCCTTAGGCATGGACTGAGCCTTGGCCTTGGCAACGGCAGCGGCGAGGCTGGCGTTGTTCTCGGGCAGCGGGTCACCGCCGAGACGGGCAGCAACAGTGATGTTGCGGCTGAGCTTGGAGAAGAGGGCGGAACGCTTGGCGTCCTGCGCGCCCTTACGATGCTTGGTTGTGGCCCACTTAGAGTGTCCGGACATACGTGTCTCCTATCGGTTTCGACCTAAAGCCCAGCGCAGATGCTCGGGCAATATAAACAAACGTCGTTATGATATACCTACTAGCCTGCGAGATAAACCCCAAAATGAAGGCGTCGTGATGATGTCCCCTTTGGTGCAAAGAAACCTGACCCCAATGCACCAAGTTAGGACCAGAGGAAGTCGCTGCGGGTGACGGTGGCGCCGATGGCGAAGGGCATGCAGGCGATGACCGGATACAGGTAGCGCATGTAGGTCGAGCCGTTGCACGGACCAATCAGGCACACGGCGAGCACGCCCAACAGCGGCACCCAGATCGCCAGCGCACGCCATGAATGACGTCGCAGCAGGTAGACCACCACGGCAATCATGATCCACACATAGGTGGCCGAGCTCATGGTGAGCGAAATAAACGGGATGCGCTGCACCGCCACACGGTACAGATTGATCAGGTGGTCACACCAGCGCACCACGTTGCTGTCAACCGGATGGAAGTCGAAGTACTTGAGGTTGTCGGGACGCGCCATGATCTCGGCACTACGCGCCGTGCTGTAGACCCAGGCATCGCGGGCACTCGGATAAAAGTAGCCGTAATAGTTATTGATGAGCGCCGAGATATAGCACTCGGGATCCTTTTTGAACATCTGCGCCCAGACCTCAAAATAGGCCTTGATGTCCTCCTGCGAGGCGTACTCGTTAAAGCAGTTCTTGACGGCATCGGACTTGTCAGGGTTGTAGCGGCGGCCCAGGTTCTCGTACTTGAGCACGCGATCGATCACGACGCGCTCCTCGTCGGTCACCAAACCGTCGCAGGGCGCCTCCACGATGGTGCCGTCCTCCTTTACCGTGGGGTTGACACCCGAGTTGAGGCCATCGTGCTTTTGAACGAAACGAGCCGTCTGCTGGAACGGAATCGAGAGAATTTCGCGCTTGGAGCCGGGCGTGATGTCGTGCGCCGGCATAAAGACCTTGGTGAAGTACATATTAGAGGCAAGGCAGAGCGCGAGCACCGCGAGGACGCCAACCCAGCGGAATCGCGGCGTGACGCATGAGACCGCGGTGCCCGTCTGCTTAGCCGCACGACGAGCGACATGTACATCCCATGCGCAAAACGCCGCCGCGATCATACACGCCGCCAGCGGAAACACCAGGCCTCCATTGCGCAAAAACGTGGAACCCATGGCAGCAAGCGCAAACAACAGCCAGTCATGGCGCGCAAAGAGCACGGGGGCCTTCTCGCCCGCACGCTCGGCATTGGCATCGCGACGGGGCAGGCCGCAGGCCACGAGCTTCACGGTCTGCACCAACAGCACCAAAAACGCGTCGGCAAAGAGCACGTCTTTGGTGAGCAGGGCCGCGTAGTTAGAGAACATGGGCATAAACACAAAGAACAGCAAGATCACGCCGCGGACCGGCAGGCTCACGCCCAGTTTGCGCAGCGACGAGACGGAATAGGCCATGCAGGCGGCCGTAATGACGAACTGAGCGCAGGTGTAGATGGCAAGCCCCGCATTGGCGCTGTTAAAGACCGAAAGCCCCAGTTGAACGCACGAGCCGATAATGGCCGTGTGCACGACCGGGTGATGCCCGTTGAGCAGGACATTGGGGTTGAGTAGGCGCAGGTAGTCGCTCGTGCCGTTGGGATAGTTGAACCACTGGCGAATCTGCGCACCCGTATCTCCCATAAAAAGGCCGGGCAGCGAAGCGATGAGCGTGGGCGCCCAGGCGATCATAAGCACCAGGAAGGGCCCGGCAAAGGGATGGGCCGAGAGCACGGCGTGAGCCACACGCCATACGCGGCCAAAGTGCGCTTCGGAAAACGGAATGCGCCGAGAGCTCAGCCAATCTAGACACTCAAAAGCCAGGTAGAAGGCAACGATCGCCAAGAGCATCCAGCCCGCGCCGCCAATCCAGGCACAGATGATGCGGGCCTTGTCGCCAAGAACAATCTCGGCCGAGTCGGTGAGGTCGTAGCTGCGGCCGAACACCATGCAGATGGCGAAAAACAGCGACGGCAGAATGATCGACGGGCGCCAGGTGTCGCCACGGCCAAAGAATACGTAGCGAAACGGCAGCGTGAGCAGGCAGGCAAGCGCAAGCAGCATGACCGCGTCGGTATGGCCGGCAAACGAGAGGAGCACCTCGTAGCACACGTACAGCATGCCCGAGGCTTTGGGGTCAATCGCCAAGACTGCGTTGCTCGAGACCGGCGCGGGATCGATGGAAAACGCCGTGGTCGCCAACAGCGCGAGCAGAAATGCGATGAGCGTCTGCTTGGCGGGGTAGCGCTTAAACCAGACGATGCGGGCAGCGTCGCGCGCAGCCGTTGTGGAGAGGTCGGAATCCTTCACAGTCCAAAGAGCCTTTCTAGAAACCTGCCAAAAAGGGACAGGTTTATTTTGGCAGGTTTTATCTGGGAAAACGTTACGGTTCTGTCATCGTTGCCCAGCAAACCACCACAAAGGTGCCTGTCCCCTTTGTGGTGGTTTTGGTGATTAGGCGTCCAGGTAGATGCGCTGGGGACGGTTGCGGTGTCGGGCGAAGATGATGAGCGCCAGGCCGGCGATTACGAGCGGCAAACTCAGCAGCTGGCCCATAGTGATAACGCCTCCCAGCAGATAGCCCAGCTGCGCATCGGGCACGCGCACGAACTCAACGAGAAAGCGGACGATGCCGTACCCCATCACGAACACGCCCATAAACGTGCCCTGGGGCAGCAGCGGCTTTTTGCGGCTGAGCACCTGCAAAATACAGAAGAGCACGATGCCCTCTAGGAATGCCTCATAGAGCTGGGAAGGATGGCGCGGCATATCGCCCGCGGTGCCGCCAAAGACCACACCCCAAGGCAGATCGGTCGGCTTACCCCACAGCTCGCCGTTGACGAAATTGGCACAACGGCCCAGGCATAGGGCCAGCGGGGCGCCGATCACGGCAAGGTCGGCGACGGTCCAGGCGTCGAGCTTATACATGCGGCACACGATGATGCCGCCCAAGATGCCGCCCACCAGGCCGCCGTGGAAGCTCATGCCGCCCTCGTTGGTGGCAAAGATCTCGAGCGGGTGGGTCCAATAGTAGCCATCGCCGTAAAAGACGACGTAAAACAGGCGCGCGCCGATGATGAGGCCAAAGACCGCGCCGACCACGACGCTCGTCAGGTCATCGATCGTAATGTCGAAGCCCCAACGACGCTGCGTGCGGTACATAACGACCGCCGTGAGCAGAGCACCGACCACGTAGGCCAGGCCGTACCAGTAGATGGTGATGGGGCCCGCCGAGATCGCGACGGGATCAAGCATATGGTAGAGGTCGTTGAGCATATCGATCCCCCTGCTCCCTACATACAAATGCGGCCGCGGGCCTTACGCTCGCAGCCGCATATTTGGGCGTAACGTCTATGCGAAGCGTACCGTCCGCAGCTTTCGCATCTTAGAACGGCGCGTACTCGTCGTACAGGTCCTCGGCCTCGCCGGAAGCATTGACCTGCTCAACGCGGGTAACGCCGGGCACATGCTCCTTCAGGATGCGCTCGATACCCATGGAAAGGGTTAGCGAGCTCATGGGGCAGCCGGCGCAGGCGCCCTGCAGCTCCAACTTGACAACACCCTCGTCGTCGACGCCCACATACTCCATATCGCCGCCATCGGCCTGCAGGTTGGGGCGAATCTCTTCAAGAACCTTCTTAAGCAGCTCTTCGTTAACAGCCACAGGGGCTCCTTTCTCACAATAACGCGGGCACGCCCGCGGACAGGGGCTATGTTACTACAGCCATGTACCCGCTTAGGCGCCAGCCATGCGTGCGGACATGACTTTCACGAGCAGTCAATTTGGGACGGGGCTCTTTTGGCTGTTTTGCCGCCAGCTGGCGTCGGCACGCGCTACTGCCGAGCCTGTCCCCCGGTACCAATCTGGACATCGACGATGACCTGGCGGTAGCTGATGCCGCAGGAGTCGAGAATGCGGCGGCTGATACGGCCGTCATCGGTGTCGGCATATTTATTGTCCAGGTAGACGACCTCGCCCACGCCCACCTGCGCCAGGATCTTGGCGCAGTCGTGGCACGGGAACAGCGTGACGTAAACCGTGGAACCCTCGAGGTCCTTGAGCGAGCCACGGTAGTTGAGCACGGCGTTGGCCTCGGCATGGACCACGTAGTTGTGCTTGTCCTGCAGCGGGTCATCGCTCGTACCCCACGGGAAAAAGTCGTCGTTGAGCGCCGAGGGCGTGCCGTTGTAACCCACCGAAAGGATGCGGTGGTTGGTGCTGGCGATGCACGCTCCCACCTGCGTGTTGGGGTCCTTGCTGCGGCGCTGCGCGGCGATGGCCACGCTCATAAAGAACTCGTCCCAGCTAATAACGTCGCGGCGCTTGCCCGACGCGGTTTGATGAAGATCGTCCGACATGGCAGACACCTCCGCAATCGCAATAGTTTGGCCCATTGTAGCAGGTGAAAGGTGGGGGCGCTTATCCCACCAGCCCCTCGCCCTACGCGCGGCGGGGCTTTTGGTTGATGCGGTAGAGCTCGGCGAGACCCCGCAACGTCAGCGCGTCGTCTACCGTCAGGCTATGGCCGACCAGCGCCGCAAGTGCCTCGGCATCGTCGCCGGTAATGACGATGGGCACATCGCCCTCCCCCGCGGCCTTGGTCGCGCGCATCTCGGCAAGCACCATGTCGAGCATTCCGTCGATGCGGGCTACCTCGCCCAAAACCACACCCGAGCGCATGGCCTCGCGCGTGTTGCGTCCGATGACGTGCGTTGGCGCCGAGGGCTCAACCTGGGGTAGGCGCGCTGCTGCCGCCGAAAGCGAACGGGCGCCGAGGGCCAGGCCTGGCGCGATAACGCCGCCCACAAAGGTACCGTGCGCGTCGATGACCTCGATATTGGTCGTCGTGCCCAGGTCAATCACGATGCACGGCGAGCCGTAGACGGCGCGGGCCGCCACGGCATCGGCGATGCGGTCGGGACCGATCTCGGCCGGATCGTCGTAGTGCACGGGTGTGCCGGTCTTAAGTCCCGGCCCCACGGTGAGCACGCGCCCCGTGCAGGTGCGGGAAAGTGCCACCTTCCACGGGCGCTCGAGCGCCGGGACTACACAGCTCAGCACGGCCGCGGCGGGTGCAAGCACCCCGGGCACACCTGCATCGGCGGCGAGCGCGCCCATGACCTGCACAAGTCGCATGCGTGCCTCGTCGGCCGTGATGCTCGACGGCGTCGTGATCTCGCACGTCGCAAGCGGACATTCCTGCGCCGCGGCCGAATCCTCGGCAAACAGGCCAAAGCGAATGAACGTGTTGCCCACGTCGACCGTCAATATATATGCGCACCCATTAAGCATCGCCGGCGCTCCTTTCGTCTGCCCAGCAGTATATCCCGATGATTATTCTGGGACGGGGATTTAAAAATCATTGCGTACCTGATGATTTTTAAATCCCCGTCCCAGAATAATCATCCTTCGGCTTCGTTTGGGATAGCTAAAAAAGCCCAGTCCCAAATTAACTGCCGTGCCGCTATACTGGTGCGCGGTCGTTTGCGAGCTCACGCGGCGGCCCTTGGTAACCCGACTTCCCGCGCCGTATCCGTAACGGCGCTCCCGGGGGAAGCGGATATACGCAAAGGAGTTTTATATGAGCAATCCCTCGAACCGCGCTTCGATGCGCGGGCAACTCACGCTGCGCGGCGTCGTCATCGGCGTCCTTGGCTGCGTGATCATCACGGCAAGCTCGGCCTACACGGCCCTCAAGATGGGTGCACTCCCCTGGCCGATTATTTTCGCTGCCGTCATCTCGCTGTTCTTCCTGAAGCTCATGGGCAACGCCAGCCTCAACGAGGGCAACGCCAGCCTCAACGAGGCCAACGTCACCCACACCATCATGTCCGCGGGCGCCATGGTCGCCGGCGGCCTGGCGTTTACCATCCCGGGCGCCTGGATGCTGGGCTATGCCGACCAGATCAGCTGGCTCGACATGTTTATCGTGGCACTCGCCGGCACTATCCTGGGCCTTCTGGCGACAGCGCTCATCCACCGTCACTTTATCGTGGACGCCGCGCTGGAGTTCCCTACCGGCAACGCCGCAGCTCAGACCCTGCGTGCTACCGAGGCCGGCGGCAAGACCGGCAAGCAGCTCTTTGGCTCCATGGCCATCGCAGGCATCTACAGCGTGCTTCGCGACGCTCTGGGCGTGGTGCCCAGCATGCTGTGCACGCTCAATATCCCCGGCGTGACCTTTGCCATCTATAACTCGCCCATGCTGCTCTCCATCGGCTTTTTGGTTGGCTTCGCCCCGGTTGCCTTCTGGTTTGCCGGCGCGCTGCTAGGTAACTTTGGCATCATCGTGGGCGGCACCGCTGCGGGTCTATTCGACGTTGTGACTGCGCAGGGCATCGTCAAATCGCTCGGCATGGGCCTCATGATGGGCTTTGGCGTCGCCGTCGTCCTCAAGGACATCCTGCCGCAGGTCGCCGGCATCGCCCGCGGCCTCGCCGCCGACAGCTCCAGCGACACCGACGAGCAGTCGCTCATCTCGGGCTCGCTTAAGCTCGACGCCGGCATCATCGGCCTGGGTACTGCCGCCATAGCCGTGATCGTCGCCATCGCGCTCGACCTTGGCCCCGTCCCGGCCGTCATCGTCACGCTGTTCACCTTTGTCACCACCATCATGAGCGCGCAGAGCTGCGGCCAGACGGGCATCGACCCCATGGAGATCTTCGGCCTCATCGTCATGCTCATCGTGGCTGCCTTCGCACAGATCGCCCAGGTCAAGCTGTTCTTTATCGCCGGCATCGTGGCCGTGGCATGCGGCCTTGCGGGCGACGTCATGAACGACTTTAAGGCCGGCGCCGTGCTGGGCACCAACCCGCGTGCGCAGTGGATCGGCCAGGCCATCGGCGGCATCGTGGGCGCCCTGGTCGCCGCTGCCGTCATGGTCGCGCTCGTCACCGCCTATGGTCCGGATGCTTTCGGCCCCGACAAGAGCTTTGTGGCCGCGCAGGCAAGCGTCGTCGCCACCATGGTCTCGGGCATCCCGAGCGTGTCGTGGTTCGTAGGCGGCTTTATCGCCGGCATCGTCATGTACTGGCTCGGCATTCCGGCCATGATGATCGGCCTGGGCGTGTACCTGCCGTTCTACATGTCGCTCACGGCCTTCTTGGGCTCCTGCGTCAAGCTCGCCTACGACAAGTGGGCCGAACGCCGCGACGCCGCTGCCGGTCTTTCGGACGAGGAGAAGGCCTCCAAGGATGCCGCCTTCCAGGAGCAGGGCCTGGTCGTCGCCAGCGGCCTGCTCGGCGGCGAGTCCATCGTCGGCGTTATCCTGGCGTTTGTCTCTGTTGGTCTGAGCCTGCTGGGGTAGGCCGAACAACAACGCACCAGCGCAGAGCGCGGAGTCGGAATCAAACCGGCCCCGCGCTTTTTTGTCTATTTGACTCTTATGATCCTCGCGGCGTTTTAGCCATGTCGATTGGCCTGACTTCCAGGTCAACAAACCTTGTCTGACACCTCGCCTAACGCGGTGTAGAGTAAAGACGACAGACGCAAGAAGCGGCTCAGAAGCTAAACGAGGTAAGCATGGAACTCGACAAACAACAGATCAAGCGGCTGCGCGAGCGTCATCATCGTCGTCACGGTATACGCCCTGCACACAGCGAGGCCATGGAGAATGCCACCCGTTTCCTTAAGCAGGCGTTCAACATACGCGAGGGACGCGCGCCCTATCACGTGATTCGCAAGCGCTTTGTAAACGGGGCGCGCCTGACTGGCTCGCACTTATGCATCCTGATCATTGCCATGTTGATCGCGAGCATCGGCCTCGATATCAACTCGGATATCGCCATTGTAGGTGCCATGCTCATCTGCCCGCTCATGGGCTCGGTCCTTGCCATGGCATACGGCATTGCCACGCTCGACCGCGAGATTGCCGTCGAGGCAATTGCCGGCCTCGCGCTGCAGATGGTCTTTTGTCTAATCACGTCCACGCTGTACTTTAAGCTCTCGCCCCTTGGCACCACCACGGCCGCCATCATCGATAACTCGACACCCACCGTATGGGACCTTGCCGTCGCGCTCGCGGGCGGCTTTGCGGGTGGCCTGGGCAACTCGCGCGACCAGGAACCCGCCACGCTCATCGCCGGCGTGGCCGTGGCGACCGCGCTCATGCCGCCCCTGTGCGCGGCGGGCTATGGCATCGCCATCGCAAGCGGGTCGCTGTTTCTTTCAGCCCTCTACGAGTTTGGCATCAACGTGGTCTTTATCGCACTGGCTGCCGAAGCCGTGCTGCTTCTTTTGCGCGTGCCGCTCAAGCGCGACCTCAACGGCGACGGCATTGTGACCGCCGAGGAAAACGCCGAGGTCGATGAGCTGTCACACAAGGTGCGCCGCCGCATCATCGTGGGCACGGTGATCTTTGCCATCCCCTGCATCGTTATGACGGCGGGGTCTATTGGCTCGGCGCAGGCCGGCGTGCAGGACGGTTACGGCGTCACCGAAACCACGCGCGAGCTTGCCGCGGTGCTGCCGGGCTTTAAGGATTACACCGTTGCCGTCGAGACCTCGGCCACCGAAGACGAGGAGGAGGGCCTTGTCGAGCGCGAGGTTGTCGCCCATGTGACGACAAGCGAGGCGCTTGGGGCACACGACCGCCGTGTAGCCCGCAAGCTCATCGACCTCAATGTGCCCGAACTCGATCGCGTGGAGTTCGATGTGAAGTAACGTGATGTAGGGCGCAGATCACGACTGCGCCCCGCTCGCTGTTTTATTGCCGTGAATCAGCTGTCCGCATCGACATCGCCAGACTCCACTGTAAACGCCGGGCCGGTACTCACCAGATAAAAACGGGTCACCCTGGTATCTCTAAATAGGTAGAGCAAGCCCTGATCGCGTCGGCGCGAAATATACGCCACGTGGACCGTACCGAATTCTTCGCCGTTTTCCTTCTTTAATATCAGGATGTTGGGGTCATCCGTACGCTTAAACTGCCCGTCAACGCAGCTGCCGTCTTTGTCGACCAGTTGCCACCGATGGTTATCCTCTTCAAGAAAGGCCAGGGTTTCCAGTCTCGTCTCGTCGTCCCGATAGTAACCGTCAATGGCAAACCCTTCGGAAGCGCATTCCTGCATATAGGACGTTTCCCGGCTTATAGCAAACAGCCCTGTAGCGCCCAGGAGCACAGCCAGGCAGACCACTGCAAGGGTTATCGAAATAGCACGGCGACCCATGTTAGACCAACCGATAGTTGTTTAACGGAGCGCGAAACATACCTGGAACCTCCGATATCAGGGGGAACGTAGCCAGCAGGCTGGCGACAACTATATGTTTCTGATATCAAACCATATGGCTGCCACTCGCGGAGGGGGCATCGGCGAACGGCGTGTTTTCATACTCCATTGGTCAAACCTAAGCGCGGCCCTACAGATCGTACTTGTACACGCGGTAGATGTACTTCTCGGCCTCCATCTCGTAGGTGGCGATGGGCAGTCCATAGCGGTCGTACTCGGTAAAGGTCTTGGCCTGGCCCGATGCCACGAGCATACTATTCGAATCGCCGACGCGCTGCGCACTGCTCACATAGGCCGAAAACGGCACGGTAATCTGGTCCTCAAGTTCGTAGGTGCGCGCCGTCTCGTCCACTGTAAAGATGCGCCCAAACGAATGCGTGCCCTTGTTGTAGTCGGTCACCACCGCGGCGCCCAGCTGGCCCCAGTCGAACTTGGGATAGCTTTCGGCCGCACCAAAGTTGTTGTCGTACAGCAGCACCTGATAGCGACCGGTCGTTGCCGTGTCAGAACTCGGCAGATACGTCACGCTGTGCTGGCCCGCGTTGAGCGAAAAATCGCCCTGGGCCTGCAGCAACTTGTCCTCAAAGCCCGAGCCGGCCCATTGCCACTCCTTTCTATTTCTGGGTCCATCTTCTCACTGCTGGCGACAAAAAATGATCCGTTTTCCTCCGTCCCCGAGGGATCATTGTTAGTACTTGAAGAAGCCCTCGCCCGAGCTTTCGCCCAACTTGCCTTCGTCAAGCATTTTCTTGAGGACGGATGCCATGGCCTTAAAGTTGTAGGGCATCATCATCTTCTTGAGCAGCGGGCTCACCAGGCCCGGGACCTTCTGATACTGCATAACGATGTTGTAGGCCGTCTGGATGCCCACCGTGTCGAATACGCGAAACGGACCCTTGGGAGCGCCGGTGCCGCGCGTCCACGCGAGATCGATGCTCTTGGGGTCGCTGACGCCCGAGACATACAGGTCGAGGCCCGAAAGCAGCCACGGTACCAACATGGAGTTGAGCAGGTAGCCATTCTTTTCCTTGTTGACGGGAAGCGCCAGCATGCGAATGTCGTTGGCGAAGTCGACGAGCTCGTCGAAGTAGCGCTTGTCGGTTTGGCTCTGGGCCATGACCTCGGTCATGTTGTTCTTCCAGATAGAGTTGGCAAAGTGCAGCGACAGGTACTTCTCGGGGCGACCAGTGTACTTGGCAAAGGTGCTCGGCAGCAACGTGGAAGAGTTGGTGACGATGACGGTCTTTTGCGGGAGAACCGGGGCGAGCTTCTTGTAGAAGTCGATCTTTGCCTGGGTGTCCTCAGCCATAGACTCGATGACCAGGTCGGCGTCGGCCACGGCCTTGGCAAGATCTAACTCCAGCTTGAGCGTAGAGTAGGCACGCTCGACGGCGGCGAGCGCCGTCTCCTTGTCGAAAGGCTGGTCGCTATCGGCGATACCGGCGCACCACTCGACCGTGCCATCCGCCATGCCCTCGATAGCAGCGATGTACTCCTCGCGCACATGATCGATCTTGGGCTGGGTACGGCCGATGCTGCCCTCGCTGCGCAGCCAAATCGTTACATCAAAGCCGCAGTAGGCAGCCTGAAAGGCAATCTGACTTCCCAACACGCCGCCGCCGGCAACACAAACGGTCTTGTAGCTCATAGGAACAGTCCTCTCTTACGTAATTCCATAGATGTGTATTTATTCAACCGTAAGGGGACTGCACGCTGGGGGTGGGTTCTATAAACGGACGGTATTTTGCCGCGAACGGCTACACCTGTTCATTATCTCAGAGCTCCGAGGGCGATTTTTTGTGCCACCGAGATGTCGTTTTCGGAAGTATGCGGCAAATTTTGAAACTCTCGAGCACACCCCCGTTTTCCGTAAATAAAACCGCAGGTACAGAGCTCAGACATATCCGGTGTGCTCGGCCTATTCAGATTTTGCCGCATACTTCCGAAATCTAAGTTCGCAAGGGGTGATAGCTGGGGAGTTTGCGCAACATATGTCCAGCAAAAACGGGTGCTAGCCGGTACGGCTACCACCCGTTTGTCTTATATCCAGCTCGAAGCAGGCCAGTTACTTCTTAATGCCGCGTCCCAGGCGCTCAGCGACCGACGCCACGGCACTCTCGTCGACCGAGCCGCAGCTCACGCAGCCATCGTGGGCACGCATCTGGCCGGTGACCTCGTCCATCGCGAGCGGCGCCACCTTCTCGAGCTTAAAGCCCTTGCCGGCGCGCATGTTTTCCTTGGCCACGCTGATCATGAGCTTAATGCGGTTGAGCTGGTTGACCTCGGACGCGCCGGGGTCGTAGTCCACCGCGACGATGTTGCTTTCGGGGTGCTGGCGGCGCAGCTCCTTGATCACGGCCTTGCCCACCACGTGGTTGGGCAGGCACGCGAAGGGCTGCGTGCAGATGATGTTGGGCGCGCCGTGATCAATCAGGTCGAGCATCTCGGCCGTGAGCAACCAGCCCTCGCCCATGTTGTTGCACACCGAAAGCACCGTGCGGGCCTTGTCCGCCATGGTGCCGATGCGCTCGGGTACCTCAAAGCGCTCGGACTTTTCGATCAGCTCCTCCACCGGCGTACGCATCCAGTCCACGAGCTTAATAAGCGCTTGCATGCCCGCGCGCGTAGTGGCAGAACTTCCCAGCTCGTCTTTCTGCAGCTCGGCGTTGCTCATGGAGTACAGGAAGAAGTCGAGCAGGCCCGGCACCACGGCCTCGCAGCCCTCGCGCTCGATAACGTCGACCACGTGGTTGTTGGCCGTGGGATGGAACTTGACCAAGATCTCGCCGACCACGCCCACACGTGGCTTGGTGCCCTCGCCCACGAGCGGCATGGTGTCGAACGCGCGGATGGCCTCGCGGCACAGCTTGGTGTAGTTGTGACGGTTAAACTTGGGCGCCAGCTTGCGGGCACGCGCCATGTACTGCTCGTAGAGCGCGTTGGCGGCACCGTGCGTGGCCTCGTACGGGCGGCAACGATAGAGCATCTGCATCATCACGTCACCAAAGAGCACCGCGTAGACTGCCTGCTTAAGCAGCGCCGGCGTAATCTTAAAGCCGGGGTTGTCCTCGCCCAGCGCCACGGCCGAAAGCGAGATCACCGGGATCTCGGGGTGACCGCTCTCGCGCAGGGCCTTGCGGATGAGCGCGATGTAGTTGGTGGCACGGCAGCCGCCGCCGGTCTGGCTGATAACCACGGCCGTCTTGGACAGGTCGTACCGACCGCTCTCGATGGCCTCCATGATCTGGCCGGTCACCAAAATGGACGGATAGCAAATGTCATTGTTCACATAGCGCAGGCCGGCTTCGACGGCATCGTGGTCGGTCGAGGGCAGCAGCTCCAAGTTGTAGCCGGCACCGCGGAACACCTCTTTGACCAGGTCAAAGTGAATCGGCGCCATCTGCGGGCACAGGATGGTGTAGCCCTCCTCGCGCATCTGCTCGGTAAAGGGCACCTTGGGCCACGCGGTCGAAGCACTCTCGCGCTGCGCCTCGAACGTGTACTTGCGGCTCGCGAACGCGGGGGCATCCGTGGAGGGCGCCACCGGCGCGGCATCGCCCTGCTCGTAGGCCTCGCCCGCGGCCGTGGCCTCGGCCAAGCGCTCGGCCTCCTGGTCCTTGAGCGCGGCCATGAGCGAGCGGATGCGGATGCGCGCGGCACCCAGGTTGGACACCTCGTCGATCTTGAGCACGGTGTAGATCTTGCCGCTGGCCTCCAGAATCTCCTGCACCTGGTCGGTGGTCAGAGCATCCAGACCGCAGCCGAAGGAGTTGAGCTGGATCAGGTCCAGGTCGTTGCGCATCGTCACAAAACGGGCGACGGCGTACAGGCGGCTGTGGTACATCCACTGGTCGACGACGCGAATCGGACGCTCGGGCTTCACCAGGTGCGCAAGCGAATCCTCGGTAAAGACCGCAAAGCCAAAGCTCGAGATAAGCTCGGGCAGGGCATGGTTGATCTCGGGGTCGTTGTGGTAGGGGCGGCCGGCGAGCACAATGCCGTGGCCACCGTGGTCCTCGACCCACTTAAGAGCCTCCTCGCCCATGGTCTGGATGTCCTCGTGGAAACGTGCATCGGCCTCAAAGGCAGCGTTGACGGCGGCATCGACCTCGGAGCGCGTGATCTTGGGTCCACGCACGCGACCGCGACCGGCCTCAGCATCGGCCACACGGTCGACGGCGAGCACCTGGTACAGACGGCGCTTGAGCTCGGTCTTATCGTGATACGGCACAAACGGGTACAGGAACTCGATGTTCTGCTCGCGGATCTCGTCGATGTTGAGTGCCAACGCCGTGGGGTAGCTCATGACGATGGGGCAGTTGTAACAGTTGCCGGCGGTCGGGTCCTCCTTGCGCTCCCAACGCACGCACGGCATCCAGATGAAGTCGACATCGCGGTCGATAAGGTTCATCACGTGGCCGTGGCTCATCTTGGCCGGATAGCACACGCTCTCGGACGGCATGGACTCGATGCCCGCCTGGTAGGTCTTCTTGCTCGACTGGTCGGACAGCTGCACGCTAAAGCCCAAGCGCGTAAAGAACGCGTGCCAGAAGGGGTAGTTCTCGTACATGTTGAGCGCGCGCGGGATGCCGACGGTGCCGCGCGGGGCCTCGTCGGGGCTCAGCACCTCGCGGTTAAAGAGCAGATCGTTCTTCTTTTTGAAGAGGTTGGGCGCCTCGGTCTTTTGCTTTTTGTGGCCGGCACCCTTCTCGCAGCGGTTACCGGTAATGAAGCGCCTGCCGCCGCCAAAGTCGTTGACGGTGAGCTGGCAGTTGTTGGAGCAGCGGCCGCAGCGGACATGCTTTTGCGTCACGGTGAGGTGCGCGATGTCCTCGGCCGAAAGGATGGTCGAGGTGCCGTCGGCGCCGGCGCGATCGCGGGCGAGCAGGGCCGCACCATAGGCGCCCATGCAGCCGGCGATGTCGGGACGCACGGCATGAACGCCGGTGAGCTGCTCAAACGCGCGCAACGTGGCGTCGGACATAAAGGTGCCGCCCTGAACGATCACCTGGCTGCCGATCTCCTTGGGGTCGCGCAGCTTAATGACCTTGAACAGGGCATTCTTGATGACGGAATAGGACAGGCCGGCCGCGATGTCGCCCACCGTGGCACCTTCCTTTTGCGCCTGCTTGACGCGCGAGTTCATAAAGACCGTGCAGCGACTGCCCAGGTCGACGGGGGCCTTGGCATGGATGGCGGCATCGGCAAACGCGCGCACGTCCATGTTCATAGACACGGCGAAGCTCTCGATAAAGCTGCCGCAGCCCGATGAGCAGGCCTCGTTGAGCATGATGTGCTCAATCACGCCGTCCTTAACGCGCAGACACTTCATGTCCTGGCCGCCGATGTCCAGGATGAACTCGACGCCGGGCAGGAATGCCTTGGCGCCACGCAGGTGCGCAACGGTCTCGATCTCGCCGGAGTCGGCCTTGAGGGCCTCGATGAGCAGCGCCTCGCCGTAGCCCGTGGTGGTCACGTGGCCGATGGTACAGCCGGCGGGGATGTGGTTGTAGAAATCGGCCATGATGACCTTGGCCGTGCCCAGGATGTCGCCGTTGTTGTTGCCGTACCAGGTGTGCAACAGCTGGCCGTCCTCGCCCACGAGCGCGGCCTTCATGGTGGTGGAGCCGGCGTCGATACCGATGAACACGCGGCCGGTGTAGCCGTCGAGCTTGCCCTTGGGGACGACTTCCTGGTCGTGGCGACCCTTGAACTCGGCAAAGTCCTCGTCGGTGGCAAAGAGCGGATCCAGACGCTCGACCTCGGCACCCTGCGTGTCACCCAGGGCATCGATGGCCTCGATGAGCTGCGGGAACGTGCTGAGCTTGTTGGACTCGTGCGCCATGGCGGCGCCGCTCGCCACAAACAGGTGAGCGTTTTGGGGCACGATACGGTGTTCCTCGTCCAGGTTGAGCGTGAGGTAGAAGCGGTGGCGCAGCTCGGAGAGGTACTGCAGCGGGCCGCCCAGGAAGGCGACGTTGCCGCGGATGGGACGACCGCACGCCAGGCCCGAGATGGTCTGGGTCACGACGGCCTGGAAGATGGAGGCGGCCACGTCCTCGGGACGGGCGCCCTCGTTGAGCAGCGGCTGCACGTCGGTCTTGGCAAATACGCCGCAGCGACTGGCGATGGGATAGATGGTGGTGGCGTTGGCCGCGAGCTCGTTGAGGCCGCTGGCATCGGTGTGCAGCAGGGTGGCCATCTGATCGATGAAGGCGCCCGTGCCGCCGGCGCAGGTGCCGTTCATGCGCTGCTCGATGCCGTTATCGAAGTAGATGATCTTGGCGTCCTCGCCGCCCAGCTCGATGGCGACGTCGGTGGCAGGGATGAGGGTCTCGACGGCGCGTTTGCTGGCGATGACCTCCTGGACAAACTCCAGGTCAAGCCACTGGGACAGCAGCAGGCCGCCCGAGCCGGTAATGGCGCAGGTCATCTGGGCCGTCGGCAGCACGGTCGCAGCGCCCGCGAACAGGTCGCGGGCGCAAGCGCGGACATCGGTGTGATGACGCTGGTACTTGGCGTAGACGATCTGGTTGTCGTCGTTGAGCACGGCGAGCTTAACGGTGGTGGAGCCCACGTCGATGCCCAGGTGCAGGTTGCCGCGGGCGGCCTCGGGGTTGAAGATCGCGCCTTCGGGGGCGTGGGCGGCGGCTACGGGCTCGCTAGCGACGGACGTCTCCCCTGCCGCGTTCTTGGCCTCGGCAACAGCCTCGACAACTTTCTCGGCAGCAGCGGTCGCGGCCTTCTGCGCGGCGTCCGCCACGGCGGGCGCGGCCTCGCGCGCGGCAGCAACTATACGGTCCTTAATGCCTTCGGCGAGTTTGCTCATTGTCTCTCCTCTTAGTTGTTGGACTCGACGGTTGCGGCGGTGTCGGCCGCGTCCTCGAGCTGCAAGTTCAATAGCTTCATGCCGTATTCCGGCACGTTGATATCGATGGGTTGGCCATACAGGTCACCGGGGCGCACAAAGGCGATAACCGTCATGATGCGCGCCATGGCCTCGGGCGATTCGGAAAGGTCACGCTCAAACCAGCGCTGAATCAGGCCGACCTCGGCACTCACGACGTAGGTGACGTAGTAGTCAAAGAACGTGCCCAGCGCCAGGCCCAAAATGCCCGTCTGCGCACGCGGCACCACAGCCTCACGCGCAGTGTCGATAATCCTTTTAATGAAGGCCTGGTCGCCGCCCGGCCCCAGCAGCGCACCGATTAAGTCGCGGTTGGCCGCAAGATAACGCAGCAGCTCAACCGAACCGGGCGCCGGCTCGAGCTCATCGATATTGTGATAGAGATCAGGCAGCTGAGCTGCGGTAATGAACTCAATGCGCTCACGGATCTCGGCCAGCAAGCCGTCCTCGATTTGATTGATAAAGTCGGGGATATCGCGGTAGTGCGAATAGAACGTGCGACGCGTAAGGCCAGCGCGCTCGGTGAGCGACGCGACATTAATGCGCGAAAGGTCGCCGCTTTCGGCAAGCTCGCTGGCAAGTGCCTGGCGAAGGGCACGCTGCGAGCGAAGGGATCGGCGGTCGCATTTCTCGAGCTGGGACAAGCGTCCTCCTTGTTACTCAGCCTGTGCGCTATTGCACAGTGCGAGTATTATTGCACACCGTGTGCATCAACACGTAAAGGCAATATTTGGGTTGTGACAAAGGGACAGTCCCTTTGTCACATTAGGTTGCGCTCAGCTTTTAGAAGCGGCATTGTCGATTGTCCAAAATGTCATTCGTGGGTAGAATAGTGTCGACGGCAGCCCAAGTTCTGGAAAGCTGGGCAGCGCCGTTGCTTGTTTTAGGGGGTCAACGTCTTAACGGCGGCGACCCCTCTTACGTTGCTTCGAACGTTGCTTGAGTGCCTCGGAAAGTCCGATAAGCGTCGTGAGGAGCGAGACCAAAGCGGTCAGGAGCTTCACGAAATCAATCAAATCGGTCATGGGCATCACCTCCCATCAGATGGAGGGCGCTGCCCGGCACATGGAACTGCCGTCAACGATACCGATTCTATCAAAGCGCAGTTAGATATGCGAATGTTTGTTCGTATTTCAGAAGATCGGAGCTCGGGTATGGCGAAGGAACAGTTCCTTTGCCATACCCGAGCTTGTCGCCGAACTGCCACCTACATTTTTCGAGTTATTCGGCCACGCTACTGGTTCTGTATAAATGCACCGCCGGGATTATCTGAGGGTTTTTGTCCTTATTTGAGCGTATACATGCCCATTTGCGCACTTACGTCACCGAATCAAACACCATTAGAGGCATGAATGTTCCCGAGAGGGCATCTTTAGCCATTTAACGTCCTCCGACAGGCCGAATAACTCGAAATTTGTTGGTGGCGAAAGCGTAATAGTCCTATACGCCAAAAGCCGGTATCTCCCATGTGACAAAGGGACAGTCCCTTTGTCACATTATTCGATGATGGTGCGGGAGTTCTGCGTGCGCATGGTGGCGAGCATGTGTTTGGGGACGGCGTGGACCATGCAGCTGCCGATAGTTGCGCTCGCGGCGACCTTGGCTGCATCGCTGCCGTTTTTGGTCGCGTAGCTGTGGCGGAAACGCTTGAGCATGGCGATGTCGTTGCCGCCGTCTCCATAGACCGCGACCTCGTCCTCGGCAATACCGTAGTAGCCCGCCAGCCAGGCCACGCTCTCGCCCTTGTTGCATGCCACGTCCGTGATCTCGAACATCACCGGATCGAACGGCGCGTTGACCACATGGTCCGAGCGCTCGGCAAGATATGCCTTAAGGTCACGCTCCAACTCGGGCGAGGTCACACGGCAGTTGATCTTGCACACATCGTGGCGCAGGATGTCACCAATCGACTGGTCGAAATACTGTTCCTCGTGATACCCGCCACGCGCACGCATGCCACGCATCACGATGCGCTTGATAGGACTGTCTTTTTTAAAGCCCGCCTGATGCATCTCGAACGAACCGCTCGAGTACATGCCATCGGGCGTGGAGCAATCAAAGCAAATGTCCGGAAACGCCTTGAGCAGTTCCTCAGTGACTTGCGGATCGATGGTCCAGGTCTTGAGCACCTCACCATGGCTGTCGCGCACGATGGACCCATTGGAGCAGCAGGCGTCAAGCGCCAGGCCCGTAAAGCCATGCTCGCCGATCGGCAACGTCGAGCGTCCAGTCGCGGGAACCACATGCAAGCCAGCCCCGGTCAGCTCGCGGATGGCACGGCGGATGGTCCCATCCGCCTCATGCAGTGCGTTCAGCAGCGTTCCGTCTAAATCACTCGCGAACATCTTGATCATGAGCGTGCCTCTCCTTCGTCTGCACGATATTGTAGACGAGAACGGGCGTGCCCCAAGAGAGGCACGCCCGTCAGGCGAAAGATTGTCCTACACCGCGGCGGGGCCGTGCTCGCCGGTGCGGATGCGGATGACTTCTTCGACCGGCTCGACCCAGATCGTGCCATCTCCAACGGTGCCGTAATCTTGGAAACGGAGCGGCAACGGACGCGAAACCAACGGGAAATACGCAAGCAAGGGAGCCGTGAGCGCGCCCGTCCCAGCTAGCGCCGGAACAGCTCGCGGGCTCGGTCGCGGAGGTCGGTAGCTCGAATGACACCCTCGTAACGATTGATGCGCAGACGCGGGAAGGCGTTAAAGAAGCGTAGGTCGCGGCGGCTGAGTGACACGCTCGGCACCGGGCGGCTCATGCGCTTGCCGGCAAGGCGACGACCGAGCGACGGACGCGGCATACTCGGCGCGGCATCGGCCACGCGGCGGGCAGCGAGCGCCAGGCCGCGAGCACCATCCGAGATAAACGTCGGCATCGAAGTCTTCTCGCGCAGGGCATCGAGCGCCGCGTCGCCCAGCTCGGCCAGCCAAGCGTTAACGGCGCGACCGCGGATATGCGTCTGCGCCACCGAGTCGATCGCCGAATCGGGAATACGTTCGAGCATAGAGTCGGAGGCATCGGCAAGCGACTCATTGATGCGGTCGGCAAGGTCGGCACGCACACGCTCCAGCTGATCGGACAGACGCCGCCAGCTCGCCAACGAGCACGCCGCGTCGACCATCATCGCGACCGCAACGATAAAGGCGGCCAAGCGCACGATTAGCACCGGCAGATGGCCAAGCAGCCCCAGCAATGCCGGCTCCACTAAACGGCAAATACACAACGCACCCAAGCCAAACGCGCAGGCCCAGTACAGGCAGATGCGTCCGTGCAGGTTAAACGGCAGATGCGAGTAATCCCAAAACCGGGCACCCGTCGTTTTTTCCAACAGCACGCCCACGCTATATTCGATCACGCTGCATACAAGCGCCGCGGCGACAAACTGGCTCGAGGCATCCGGAATCCCGCGCAGCAAAAGCCAGCAGGCTATGCCGCCCGCACCATAGATGGGGCAGCACGGCCCCAGCAAAAAGCCACTGTTGGCAAATCGTCCGTGGTTGAGCATGGCGCAGACTGTCGACTCCCACACCCAGCCGCAAAAACCGTAGAAGGCAAACGAGAGCACCAGCGCCGAGAGCGGACAGGCGGCAAGCGTCGCGCCGTCAAATGCCATGTCGATCGCGGTCCCCACCGTCTACCCTCTCCTCTTTTCGCTCGATTCGCTGTTCACGCCATCGTCAGCCTCGTCCTTGCGCCGCAGACGGCCGGCGACCGTCTCACGCAGCGCGCACCATTTATCGGCCAGGCACACAATCCATGCCTCACGACATGTCGGCGGCACCGGTACCAGCGGAAACATATGCCGCACGATAATATTCCGCTCGCGCGGCGTCAGCTCAAAATCTTCCTCGGCACGCGCCAGAGCAAAAAATGGATGCCGGAATCCGTGCAGTCGATGGCTTGGGTCGGGGTCGTGCCAATCGTAGAGAAAGTAATCGTGTAACAAGGCTCCGCGCAGCAACGAGGCGCGGTCGACCGAAACACCGACGCGGCCCAGGCGCTCGGCAAAGGACAGACTTGCCCGCGCCACCGAGGTCACATGCGTATACACCGTCACATCGCCATGCTGGATAAACTCGCGCGTCAGGTCCAGACGGCCCGCCTGTGCCAGTTGACGGGCAGCATGGTCTACTTCGCACGCGATTTTCTCGGCACGAACGGTATCGGACATGCGGCCTCCTTCCGGCGGCGCTCGGCGGCAAGCCACAGCCTGCACGCAATGAATAAAATCATCATGGAACTTATCAGTATGGCATCGGACAAAACGTTTTGCCCCACCAGTTGGCGAATTACCGCGCCGCCGTCACATATCAAACGCCAAAATGTGCGAGACTGTCTTGTGCAATTGTGCCGGCCGAGGGAGTGCCGGCGCACGATTCGCATGGAGTAACCCACAACGATGCTGCTTACGCAAACGACAACGCCCGAGGACGTCAAGGCTCTCGATCGCGCCGAGCTTCCGCTGCTCTGCGGCGAGATCCGCCACGCCATCCTCGAAAGCTCCGCCGCCGTCGGCGGGCACGTTGCCCCCAACCTGGGCGTCGTTGAGCTTACGGTCGCGCTCCATCGCGTGTTTAACTCCCCCACCGACAAAATTGTCTTTGACGTGTCACACCAGACCTACGCCCACAAGGCGCTGACTGGGCGCGCGTACACTTATATCGACCCGGCACGCTACGGCGAGGCCTCTGGTTTTGCCAATCCTGACGAGTCCGAGCACGACCTGTTCGCCATGGGCCACACCTCCACGTCGGTGAGCCTGGGCTGCGGCTTGGCGCACGCTCGTGACCTGGCGGGCGATGCGTACAACGTCATCACCATCATTGGCGACGGTTCGCTTTCGGGCGGTCTGGCGTTTGAGGGCTTTAACAATGCCGCCGAGCTCGACAGCAACCTGATCATCATCGTCAACGATAACGACCAGTCCATCGCCGAAAACCACGGTGGCCTGTATCGCAATCTGGCCGAGCTACGCGCCAGCAACGGCACCTGTGAGCGCAACGTTTTCCGCGCGATGGGGCTCGACTACTGCTATCTGGACACCGGCAACGATGTGTTGGCCCTGGTCGACACGCTGCAGGAGCTGCGCGATATCGATCATCCCATCGTGCTGCACGTCTCCACCGCAAAGGGCAAGGGCTTTGAGCCAGCCCAGAGCGACCCCGAGCGCTGGCATCATGTGGGTCCGTTTGACATGGCGACTGGGCGCAAGCTCTGCCCGGGCCATCCGAGCGAGCCTGCGCCGCGCACCTATGCCGACATTACGGGCGAGGCGCTCAGCGCCGCCATCGAGCACGATCCGAAGGTCGTGGGCATCACGGCCGCCACGCCCTACATCATGGGCTTTACACCCGAGCTTCGCGCCGCCGCCGGCAAACAGTTCGTCGATGTGGGCATTGCCGAGGAGCACGCCGTGACCTTTGCCACCGCGCTTGCGCGCTCGGGTGCCAAGCCAGTCTTTGGTGTGTACGGCACGTTTTTGCAGCGCGCCTACGACGAGCTGTGGCACGACCTGTGCCTCAACGATGTCCCCGCAACCATCCTGGTGTTTGGCGCATCGATCTTTGGCACCACATCCGAGACGCATCTTTCGTTCTTTGATATTTCTATGCTGGGCGCTCTCCCCAATATGCGTTACCTGGCGCCTTCCTGCATGGAGGAATACCTATCCATGCTGAGCTGGTCGCTCGACCACCGCGAGCATCCCGTGGCGATTCGCGTGCCGGGCATTGGCTTGGTAAGCCGCCCCGATCTTGCGCCTGCCGAGGACGCCGATTACGGCGCCGTTCGTTACAACGTGGTGTGCCAGGGTCGCGACGTGGCCGTGCTCGCGCTTGGCGATTTCTTTGAGCTGGGCGAGCGCGTGGCAAACCGTCTGACTGCCGAGTACGGCATCGAGGCCACGCTCGTCAACCCGCGCTATGCAACCGAGCTCGACCGCGAGTTCCTCGACAGCCTTGCCGCCAAGCATCGCGTTGTCGTCACCCTCGAAGACGGCATCTTGGACGGCGGCTGGGGCGAGCGCGTCGCGTGCTACTTGGCCTGCACGCCCGTGCGCACGCGCACCTTTGGCATCGCCAAGGGCTTCCCCGACCGCTACGACCCCAACGAGTTGCTCGCTCAGAACGGCATGACGGCCGAGAACATGGCCGCCGAAGCCGTTAGGCTACTTAACGAGTAAAAAACCTCCGCAAGGGAAGCACCCCTGCGGAGGTTTTTATTTTCGCGGCGCGATTATCTCAATCTGTAACATCTAGGGCCCGAATTCCCGTCTAACTGTTACAGATCTAGACAAACCATCTTTGCCCCTGACCTTTGTCTCGATCTGTAACAGAAAGGGAGCTTTTGTCCGTCTAACTGTTACAGATCGAGACATTCGAATTCCCCTGAAGAGAAAATCTCAATCTGTAACAGTTACTCGGCAAAAATGGCTGCAGATGTTACAGATTGAGACAAAGCAGCGAGACAGGCCACCACATCTGCAAGAACCACCACAAAGGTGCCTGTCCCTTTTTGGTAGGAAGAATTACCCATAAGGTAAGTATGTTTCTGAGTTATTTCGTGTTGACCCATTTGAGCGCGATAGGGTATAACTCTACTCAACCGCTAGGGATTTTATTGAGAAAGGTGTTCTACCATGAGCAAGAACCTCTCCCAGCAGGTCGTTCTCGACCGCCGCGGCTTCGTTGCCGCCACCTTCGCAACCGTCGCCGGCCTTGGTCTTGCCGGCTGCTCCGACACCAGTGCCGAGGCCGACAAGGGTTCCGCCGGTTCCTCCAAGAGCTCCGAGGATACCGAGGTTTCCGCCACGCTCGACGCCAAGGCATTCGACAAGCTCGTCAACGACGGCCCCAAGGCCGATGATGACGCCATCGCCGCCAGCACCTGGGCTACGGCCGTCAAGGCTGCCGGCGTCTTTACGATCGGTGGCGTCCAGACCTCCACGCTCTTCTCCCTCCTCAACGAGAAGGACGGTCAGACCCGCGGCTTCGACGCCGGTATCGCACAGCTCCTGTCCAACTACATTCTGGGCGAGAACAAGGTCGAGATCACCCAGGTGACCTCGGACACGCGCGAGTCCGTCCTGCAGAACGGCCAGGTCGACGCTGTCTTTGCCACCTACACCATCACTGACGAGCGCAAGAAGCTCGTCTCCTTCGCCGGTCCCTACTACTACACCCAGCAGGCCATCCTGGTGCTCGCCGACAACGACGACATCAAGAGCGTCGACGACCTGGCCGACAAGAACGTCGCCGTCCAGTCCGGCTCCAACGGCCCCGCCATCCTGGAGGAGTTCGCCCCCAAGGCCAGCCAACAGGAGTTCAAGACCGACGAGGAGGCCCGCCAGGCACTTCAGCAGGGCCGCGTTGACGCCTACGTCATCGACAACAACATGCAGCAGAGCGCCCTGGTCCGCGAGCCCGGTAAGTACAAGATTGCCGGCAAGCCCTTCGGCAGCAAGGAGCCCTATGGCATTGGCCTGCCACTCGATTCCGACGGTGTCGCCTTTGTCAACGACTTCCTTAAGAAGATCGAGGATGACGGCACCTGGACCGAGCTGTGGCAGATCTGCATTGGCGACCGTACGGGCGACACCAATGTTCCCGAGCTGCCCGAGATCGGCGCCTAGGCAGCGAGCCTAGTAACGGCCGCTACGAAACCATACGGAAACGCACGATGCGCTTTATTGCGCTAAACTGTTTCCTCACTGAGTTGTCGGGGCTTCCGTACACACGGGAGCCCCTTTCCTTACCGGCGGGAGGTCCGCATGAGTCTCTCCGAGCTCTGGTCGCTCTATGGCCAGAACTATATCGACGCGCTGCTAGCAACCTGGGGCATGACGCTTGAGTCGTTTGCCATCGCCATGGTGCTGGCCGTCGCCGTCACCGTGATGCGCGTGTCGCCGCTCAAGCCGCTGCGCGTCTTTGGCGACCTGTATGTCCAGGTCTTCCGTAACATCCCCGGCATCGCGCTGCTCATTATCGTCGTCTATGCGCTGCCCCCGCTCAAGGTCGTCCTGCCCTACCGCACCTGCGTCATCGTCGCCACGGTGTTGCTGGGCTCGGCCTTTGGCTCCGAGAACTTTATGAGCGGCATCAACACCGTCGGCGTCGGTCAGGTAGAAGCCGCCCGTTCGCTCGGCATGAGCTTCAACCGTATCCTCGCCAAGATCGTGATTCCGCAGGCGCTGCGCTCGAGCGTGCTGCCCATGACCAACCTCTTTATCGCCGTCATGCTCACCACCGCGCTCGGCAGTCAGGTACCGCTTAAACCGCAGGAGCTCACCGGCGTGGTGAGCTACATCAACACGCGCTCGCTCGGCGGCGTCGCCGCGTTCTTTATCTCGGCGCTTGGCTACCTGGGCACGGCCTTTGTGGTGAGCCACATTGGCAACTACATCGATAAGAAGGTGAGGATCCTCCGATGAGTAAACATTCCTCCCCTGCACTTACCATGCGCGATGCGCTCTACGAGGCTCCCGGCCCCAAGATGCGCGCCAAGATTCGCGTCGGCACCGCCATCTCACTTGTTGCCGTGGCCGCGCTCATCGCTCTGGTACTGCAGCGCTTTTACGTGACCGGCCAGCTTTCGGTCCATTACTGGTACTTCTTTACGCACCTCACCACCTGGAAGTTCCTGCTTGCCGGTTTTGAGGGCACCGTTAAAGTCGCACTCACCGCCGGCGTCATTGCGCTGGTACTGGGCTTAGCCCTTATGCTCGGCCGCACCAGCGACATTAAGCCGCTGCAGCTGGTCTGCCGCGTGCTCACCGATTTCTTCCGTGGCGTGCCGAGCCTTCTGTTCATCTACTTCTTCTTTTTGGTGCTGCCCCAGTACAAGATCGCACTGCCGTCGTTTTGGATGCTCACGCTTCCCGTCGCGCTCGCTGCGGCCGGCGTACTGGCCGAGATCTTCCGTGCCGGCGTCAATGCCGTGCCGCGCGGCCAGGTCGAGGCCGCCCAGGCGCTCGGTCTCTCCAAGGCTAAAATCACCTTTAAAATCGTGCTGCCGCAGGCCATTCGGTTTATCATTCCGTCGTTGATTTCGCAGCTTGTGGTCGTCGTCAAAGACACCACCGTCGCCTACGTGGTGAGCTACCCCGACCTTATGCAAAACGCCCGCGTGCTCATTACCAACTACGACGCCCTCGTGTCGGTCTACCTAGTGATCGCGGTCATCTATATCCTCATCAACGTCGCAATCAACAAGGCCGCTGTCTACGTTTCGCGCAAGACCGGCGCGACCATCATTCGCTAACGATTTACCATTTCGAGTCATAAGGAGCCGAGCACCATGGCACAGAGCACTTCTTCTACCGGTAATCAGCCGCTGATCGAGCTCAAGCACGTCGATAAGCACTATGGCGATCTGCACGTCCTCAACGACATCAATCTCTCGGTCGACCGCGGCGAAGTCGTCGTCGTGATCGGCCCCTCGGGCTCGGGCAAGTCGACCATGTGCCGAACCATCAACCGCCTGGAAACCATCGACTCGGGCGAGATCCTCATCGAGGGCGAGCCTCTGCCGCAGGAAGGCAAGGATCTTGCCCGCATGCGCGCCGAGCTGGGCATGGTGTTTCAGCAGTTCAACCTGTTCGCGCATATGACGGTGCTGCAGAACGTCATGCTGGGGCCGGTCGACGTGCTGGGCGTGTCCAAGGAGGAAGCTCGTGAGCGCGCCATGGACCTGCTGAGCCGCGTGGGCGTTGCCGAACAGGCCGACAAGGTGCCCGCTCAGCTCTCGGGCGGCCAGCAGCAGCGCGTGGCCATTGCCCGCTCGCTCGCCATGCAGCCCAAGGCCATGCTCTTCGACGAGCCCACGAGTGCCCTTGACCCCGAGATGATCAACGAGGTGCTCGAGGTCATGGTCCGCCTGGCCCAGCAGGGCATGACGATGATCGTCATTACGCACGAGATGAACTTCGCCCGCCGCGTTGCCGACCGCGTCGTGTTTATGGCCGACGGCCAGATCGTGGAAACCGGCACGCCCGACGAGTTCTTCGACCATCCCCAGACCAAGCGCGCCCAAGACTTCCTCAACTCCATCAAGGGCCACTAGCCCAATTGCCATATCCGCTCGCCATGACCATCCAAACTCGAAAGCAACACCTATGATCGGAACTCGCACTTCATCGTCATACACCCCGCACGTCAACGTCGACCCCGCCGACCGTCCGCTCATCCTGGTGGCGCCGCGCTGGGAAGAGGCGAAGCCGTTTTTAAGCGAAACGCTCTCCCCCAACGAGGAAATCGCAAGTGTCTTTGTCGATGCCATCCTTGCCGCCGGCGGCCTGCCGCTGCAGATGTCCATCACCGAGGACATTGAGGTCATCCGTCATTACGTCGATATCGCCGACGGCATCGCCATTCCCGGCGGCCCCGATGTCAACCCCAAACGTTGGGGCGATGATCGACCCTACGACCCCACCCTCTGCTGCGAGATCCGCGATAGCTTTGAGTTTAAGCTGGTCGGCGAGGTACTCCGCGCCAAAAAGCCGCTCTTTACCACCTGCCGCGGCACGCAGTTGCTCAATGTCGCCACTGGCGGCACCGTGTGCATGGACGTGCCGAGCCTGGGCGCTCGCGAGGGCCGCACGCAGTGGCGCCATACCCACGTGCTCAACGACCCCGTGCATCCCGTCGAGGTCGTGCCGGGCTCGCTGTTGGAGCGCGCGCTTGGCGGGCACAGGCTGATCCAGACCAACTCCGCACACCACTGCTGCGTCGATCATCTGGGTAAGAGCACGCGTTTGGTCGCCAAGGCAACCGACGGCGTTCCCGAGTGCATCGAGGTCGAAGGCCAGCCATTCTGCTTGGGCGTGCAATGGCACCCTGAGTACACGTGGAAGACGCTCGAAACCGACTTTAACCTGTGGAAGTCGTTTGTCGAAGCAGCGGCCAAGGTAAAGCAGGCCCGCTAGCTCGCGAACCACTCAGGTTAAAGCCTCCTAAGCCAGGGGGGGCGGACACCAGCTACGGTGCCCGCCCCCTGTATTTGATATGCTCGGTATGATTATCCCTCGCAAACAATCAGAGAAATCTCGACCGCAATCGGTCGACAGTAAAGCAAATGGCAACAACGCTTGCTACGTTTATGAGACAGTCAATTAAAATCGAAATGCATTGACCATTCCCCAACGGGGTCACGCCGCAAATCCACATGAGCATCGAGGCTGGAAGCGGAAGCATGGAATTGGCCCCGATCTGTATGTAGATCGCTACGACGTTGACAAGCAACAGCATGCCAATCGGACCGAAGCCGGACCCAAAATAGGAAACAACGATTACGCAAGAAACCACGTATGCAAGGCAGGCAGCGGCAGCAAGAACAAGTCGATAGCAAAATACATGCAAGTTGAAATACTGCTGAGCATCCAAAACGATCGCGCAGTTAAGACAGTACAAAACGACACTCGTCAGGATAAACGCGCCCAAAAGGGCAAAAGAAGACAGCATCGCTCGCGCAACGATAGCGCACACACGCTTCCCTCCCCGGGCCTCCGACAGCCCCCACGGTTCCTCGACAAAGCCCGAACTGACAAAGCGCGGCACAATACAAGCAGCAATGAACGGAAAGAACAATGCATGAGCCAACGGGGCTACGTTGAACAGCAGACCGCGAAAAACCTCTGCATTACCAAATAGAAGGGCATCCTCCGCCGATAGCCGAAGCGTCGGGTCTGGGAAAAAGCCCAAGAAACTGTTCTCACGGAGGCCACAGAGCCACATCGGGAAAGAATTAAGCTGCAATACCACCATGCACGCATAAATTACCAGGATTAAGGCGTACGCCCATTTGCTCACATGCTTCCATTCTGAATGGAGGAATCTTTTAATCTGACGAGCCATTGAACACACCCCCGGCACGAAAGCTCACGAGAGCGTAAATCAATACCGATAGACAGCTGGCTGCCACGCCATATCCCAGAAGCGTCAGCTGGCCCATATCGCTATACCCAAGGGCACATCCGACTCCAAGATACGGCCCCGGAAGAAGGAAAATCCATCGCAAGGATGGTATGGGTGTCTGAAGGAAGGCTCCGTAGAGCGTCAAGCTCATGACAAATCCAACTATCACCACGGCCCCGCTCAATACAGCGCTGCCCGTTATCCGATAGATGGTCACCGTCTCCAGCGCAACCGATATCACCAATACGGCGTTGACTATCATTGCAGGCAAAAATACAGTTAGTATGTTGTGCGAGTAGTTATGCCCTCCACGTATTATGGCTATTGCAAAAAGAAGAAGGCAAAGCGCGCTATACGCTGCGCCAATTATTAAAGCAGACGAAAATGCATGGGCTAGAGCCCCATAAAAGCGGTTGAGACCTCTTGCCGAAGAAATTCGGTGCCCCTCTTTATAGCCATGCTCCTGTAAAAGCACCAAACAAACGATGAGTGGAACGAACAGGGATGTACCGGCAAAAGCGCTGCGCGCAAGGGACTCATCAGGCGCAGAAGGATCGATTGCATTCCAGAGGAAACCAATATCCTCCCCACAAACGCCATAGCCAAAGGCGAGCAACGTTGTTCCGTTTTTTAGAAAGATGCCGAAGAGAAGGCCGAACGTCAGCATAAGCGCAAGACCAAACTGCGCCGGAAATATCCTGTGCAAACGCATCATATCCGCCTTTATGGGATGGATCGCCCGCTTCATAGCGAGACCGCCTTCATCAAGCGCCTGTAATACTCTTTTAGGGACGACGCCTCATCCCTTATGACGTCCATCGATTCCTTTTTTAGCAGTTCGCCGTCATGAATAAACAGGCAGCTTGTTGCAACCGATGCCAACTCATCCAAATCATGACTAGAGATGAGCATGGTCTTACCCTGCTCTCGATTCAATCGACCGATAAGGGCCCATATACTCTCGATGCCCAGCGGATCCAATCCATTTGCCGGCTCATCGAAAATTAGTACGTCGGTGTCGCCCAATAAAGCCGTAGCTATATCCAGTCGCCGTTTCATTCCCAGAGAAAAACTGCCTACGCTCTTTTTCTCATCGATGTCCAGCCCGACTAGGCTCAAAACGCGAGGAATCTCACGTTTCTCATCAAGCCCCCATTCCGCACATCGGATTTGAAGATTCTCAACCGCGCTGAGAGATTGGTATGCTCCGCTGGAATCTGGCACATAGCCGACACGCGTCCGCATCAGACCAAGCTCTTTTTTTGATTTGCCTCCAAAGAGCTCCACGCTCCCCGACGATGGCTCACAGAGGCCCAGCACTATTTTAATAAGCGTGCTTTTACCCGCCCCGTTTGCACCGACAAGGGCACAGAGCTCAGACTGATGCACCTCGAAGGAAACGTCATGCAAAACGTGCCGTTTCCCGTAGCGTTTTGAAACTTTTGATAGCTTTATCGCCGATGCGTTCATTGGCCTCCCGTTCCGCTTGATAGCAAAACCGCTCATATCGTTCCTTCTTTCCTTTATCGTTTTCCATAGTTGTTATTGTTTTTCGATAACTCATATTTGTCAAGATAATCTAAAAGAAGGAACCCGTGTTAGACACGGGTCCCTTCACGCTGATATTTCGTTTTAGTTGTTCGCCTTAAGCTACTCGTCACTCAAATCGACAGCAAAGACTGATGTCGGAAGCGACGCCTCGTTGCCTCCGCCATCCTGCATCTGTCTCACGACATTTTTCGCGCGCTCGACAATAAGCTCCTCAAGCTCTTTCTCGCTCACGCGCTGAATAATATCTCCCGGTTGACAATCAAGCTCATCACAGATATCGAGAAGCGTCTTTAGGCGAATAGCTTTTATCTTTCCGTTTCTAAGCTTTGAAATATTAGCCGGAGTATGCCCCGTCGCCCGAATCAGATCAGCGCTGGTCTTTCCGGTCTTAAGCAGCTGCGTCTCAAGCTCAATGATGAGATAGCTCATGTTTCCTCCTACACAAGCTCGTCAGACTGCTCTTGGAGCAGCGAGGCATAACTCCAGATCGCCGAGATAAACAAACAGACAACTGCGCCGATAAACGACCCCGCATCAAAGGTAGCGCCTTGGCAAATCTCAATAACGAAGGAATGAGGCACGATGTAAAGCTCCAGTCCGCCAATGGTGAGATTGACCGATCCATAGGCACCAACAAGCGAAACCGCGGCGTTAACAGCAAAGGCAAGCGCGAGAACACGGATAAGCCACACATGCGTCTTGGTAAAGGGCGAGACGCCCCGAGAGATATTACGGCTGATCCCGCACAAAACGACAAGCGAAATACCCACGACGAGTGCCAGGCACAGTCCGCTTGGGATAACGATGCACCCGCCATTGAGAAGCGTCACGACACCGAAAGAATCGACAGAAGCAACGTTTGTAACCGCACACCAGATCACGTAAACAACCAACGCGGCAAAAGCGACGAGCATCCCTGCAAAAACGGCTGTCATGCAAAAACCAAGCTTCCTGATATTTTCGCCCGCCTTGGCCAAACGCTGAACGCTGTTGGACATACACTCACCCTCATCGACTCTATCGTTATTCGAACAGTTTATCGAACAACGATATGGATTGCATGCGGAAAGCCCCGCCAGTGCACATAGGCCATTCACTAATCAGAAGGGGTGAGAGTGGATTTTTGGACACGTATCGAACGAGAGTGGATAATCTCCCACTTTGAGGCCGCCACCGGGCCTAAAACGGGAGATTATCCACGCTCATAGTCATCAAGGCTCACAGCCTCTTACTCGGCCGCCTCGCGCAGGGCCGACATCGTAGCCGCATATTGCTGCTGCAGCGCGTGCATTCCCTCGCGAGCGCCGTCAACGGCATCGGCGCCGCGCAGCGCCTCGGTCACCACGACCGCCGGCTCGTACAGATTATCGAATCCCAGGTTCTGGCTCACGCCCTTGAGCGTGTGAGCTGCCATAAACGCTTCCTTGGCGTCTCCTGCCGCCATGGCGGCCTCCAGCTTGTCCATGCTCTCGTCATCCAAAAACTTGAGGGCAAAGCGGGCAAGCATCTCCTCGCCCATCAGCCGAGCGCACGCGTCATCATAATTGGCGCCAATCTTCTCATACGCCTCACGCATGGAAATCATGGGTTAAAAACTCCTTTGGTCAAACTAAATCGTAGGAAGCGCAACGACCTCAGCAGGGCGCACCAATGTTTCGGCAATACGGTCTTGCACCTCGAGCAGGCAGTCGAGCAGCAGCGGGTTAAAGGTACCGCACTTACCGTCCAAGATCATCTGGATCGCTTCCTCGTGCGGGATGGCATCCTTGTACACGCGCACGCTCGTCAGCGCATCGTACACGTCGGCCACCGAAACCACCTGCGCGGCGATGGGGATATCGTCGCCCTTAAGGCCGTCGGGATAACCCTTGCCGTCCCAACGCTCGTGGTGCCAGCGCGCAATCTGGTACGCATATTCCATAAGCGCATTGCCGGCGTGATGGCGGCCCAGTTCGAGCAGCATGTCGGCACCGATCGTGGTATGCGTCTTCATAATCTCGAATTCCTCGGACGTGAGGCGCCCGGGCTTGTTGAGAATCGCATCGTCAATCGACATCTTGCCGATATCGTGCAGCGCCGAAGCGAGGGCAATCGTCGAGCGCTCCTCGTTGTCGAGAGAGATGATATCGCTACGCTGGACCAGGCAACCAAGCAACAGCTCGGTCAGCTTCTCGATGTTCGTAACGTGCCTGCCGCTCTCGCCATTGCGGAGCTCCATGACACCGGCCATGATGTCAATGAGCATGCGGCTGTTCTTGACGCGCTCGTTGTACTGTTGGGACAGCAGGCTCGTTAGACGACGCTGTTTGGCGTACAGGCGGATGGTGTTGCTTACACGGCGGCGCACGACACGGGAGTCAAACGGGCGGTTGACATAGTCCGAGGCACCCAGCTCATACGC
This sequence comes from uncultured bacterium, assembly GCA_905215065.1. GTDB lineage: Bacteria > Actinomycetota > Coriobacteriia > Coriobacteriales > Coriobacteriaceae > Collinsella. The sequence goes on from CAJMOF010000004.1 coordinate 91,622, forward strand.
GCGCAGCACCACTTCGTCGGAATCTTCGCTCGAGATCATGATGACGGGCAAATTGTCAATATTCGATCGACGCGACAGATCGCCTAGCACCTCAAAGCCGTTCATGCCCGGCATGACAATGTCCAGCAGCACGAGCGACAACTCATCGCCATAGCGGTCGACCATGTCGAGCGCCGCGCGACCGTTATCGGCCTCGAGGATGCAATACTCGTCCTTGAGCATCTCGTTGAGAATGGCTCGGTTCATCTCGGAGTCATCGACAATAAGCACCGTAGGCTTTTCGCTTTGGAAGGCCTCGATGGATTCGGCATCGGTCACGACTGTACCGGCTTTTGCCTTAGCGCGGCTCAATAATTGGACAGCCTGGCTAACACCCTCATCGACCGTTTCGCCATTAATGCGAACGCCACCAACGCATGCCGTCAAGCTAACGCGCTCATGCCCCGGAATAATCGTGGAATGAACGGCATCGGATACTTGACGCAGGCGACGGGCAAAGTCATCAGAGGGAATATTGGGCATGACGGCCACAAACTTATCGCAGCCAAAACGCACAAGCTCGTCAGTCGAACGAACACCGCTGCGTATGGCCGTCGCCACGGCACCAAGCGCAAGGTCGCCGGCATGGCGGCCATACGTATCGTTGAAGGCCCTAAAATCATCAAGGTCGATCATGGCCACGCCGGCCTGCATACGGGCGCTACGAAGCTTTTCCTCGTAATATCGGCGATTGCGCACGCTCGTCAGCACGTCGGTGTAGACAAGGTCCTCTTCTGCGGCCTCCCGCTCATCAATCGGACGCACCATCAGCAGAACGTGAGGCTCGCCCTCAACCATCAAAGAGCGCAGGCGAGCGCGGTACTCAACGCCATCGTTGAGCAGCCGTTCCGACACCTCATCGGAACCCGCCGCCAAGGCTTCAAGACTTGACTGGCGCAGACAGGGACACCGTTCGCCGGCGAGCAAGCAGTTAGGATCGCCCTTAATCTGATCGAAAGACAGCAAACGCACCACGGGGTAGGTCTTCGCGACACGGGCGACCTCGGCGGCAGCCTCCTCGTCGGTTAGATTGGCCTCGTGATTATTGAGCATAGGGGGCCCTTTCAGTAGTTTTGCTTGGTAGCAGTGGGTGCCAAATGTTACAAGGGTAGCACCTTGTCGATGCAGGTACACACGTGAATACCGTTTCTTTTTCATGAGTTGGCGGACGGTAGGGTTGAAGCCGCAGACGTTGGATTTTGAGCACCTTTGTTAACACAGCCGAAACGTCTACGAAAGAAGCCCGTTTGATGATTCGGCCGCTAGAGCCCTAGGACGCCACGGACGGCCTGGGCAGCCGCTGCCGGACGATCGCGCAGCCCGTTATGCGCGCCGGGAACTACTGCGAGCGGACAGTCCAAGAGCTCAGCTGCTGTCCTCGTGCCCGCCTCGCGGGGCGTGCCAATCGAGAGCTCGCCCAAAAACACGGCGGCCACCGTTTTCGATGCGCGGACGCGATCCCAATCGGGAACGCAGGTCATAATGATCCCGTATTCGTTTGCCATAAAGCTGCGGCCGTTGCGCAGGGCATGCTTGGCTTCCGCCTCGGTTGTCTTGGGAGCTTGAGGATCCGAATCACCGATGGCACTCAGGAAGGCTCTTAATGCCCTCGAGACCTTTCCCGCAGCAATCATCTCGAGCAAAACCGGGGCCGTGCCCAGGCCAGCGCCCTCGTTTGTCACGGCGGGTTCGTGCAGCATCGCGCGCGAGACAATGGCCGGGTTTGTACGGAGAAGCTCCAGGGTCACCAGCGTACCGGCGCTGTGCGCGAGGACATTTGCCGGGGCGCCGACATGCTCGATAACGGCCTGCAGGTCGGCGGCCTGGGCGGCGAGGTCGTAGCGCCCGTCCGCGGCATCGCCGCTCTCGCCGCAACCGCGGCGGTCGTAGGCAATTACGCGATAGCCGCAGGCGAGCTCGCGGGCGATCCCGTCAAAAAATGTGCCGTCGACGCAAGCGCCGTGCACGCACACCAAGGCAGGCGCATCCGACGGCACGCCCGGCTCGGCAAACTCGCGACAGGCAATCGTGGTGCCCGCATTCTCGACCGTAAAATCCATGTTGTGCCCCATCGTCTTGCACCTTGTTAACGCATTAACTGTACCCAACCGGAAACCTCTCATAGCGCGGACATCGAGGGCAGCGTGAAAAAACGAAATCTGAAAAGCACAAGCCCGAATCAGACTTTGGCACCGATGCTATGCTTAGGCACAACTGTCCCAAGGAGCATATGCCTATGTCTACGTTTTTAAATGCCAGCCCCATCTTTGGACCGGTGCGCAGTCGCCGCCTGGGCCTTTCGCTCGGTGTCAACATGATGCCGGCGTCGGGCAAGATCTGCACGTTCGACTGCATCTACTGCGAGAACGGCCTTAACGCCGAGCGCCCCTGCCATGAGCCGTATAACACGGCCGCCGGGGTGCTCGACGCACTCGAGGCCAAGCTGCGCGAGATGGCAGCCGAGGGCGAGCTACCCGATGTAATCACCTTCGCCGGCAATGGCGAGCCCACCGCCGCACCGGAGTTTCCGCAGGCTATCGCCGGCGCCGTCGCACTTCGCGACCAGCTGGCCCCGAACACCAAGATCGCCGTGCTCTCCAACGGCACACGCGCCGACCGCCCCGAGGTGCACGACGCGCTCATGATGGTCGACGACAACATTCTTAAGCTCGATACCGTCGACCCGGCGTTTATCCAGCTGCTCGACCAGCCCGTTGGCCCCTACGACGTCGAGCACCAGATCGAGACGTTCGCGAGCTTTAACGGCCACGTTATTATCCAGACGATCTTTTTGAACGGCGAGTACCAGGGCAAGTCCCTCGATAACACTGGTGAAGCGTACGTCGGCCCTTGGCTCGCGGCACTCGAGCGCATTCGCCCGCAGGAGGCGACCATCTACACGGTGGCGCGCGAGACACCGGTCGCCGGCCTTGCCAAAGCAGCGCCCGTGGTGCTCGACACAATCGCCGCACGCGTGCGCGCGCTCGGCATCCCCTGCCAGGTGAGCTACTAGCAGAACCGCACAGACTACCCGGTACTTGGCTGATGGGGTGGGCTATACTAGCTGCGAATGAAAGGAAGTTAGCCATGTTTGACAATGGACCCGTGCCCGGCCGCAACGACGCTTGCTGGTGCGGCAGCGGCAAAAAATATAAGAAATGCCACAGCGCCTTCGACGAGCGCCTCGAGCGCCTGTGGGAAGAGGGCTGGGAGGTTCTGCCCCGCACGCTCTACAAGACGCCCGCCGATATCGAGGGCATCAAGCGTTCGGCCGCCATCAACGTAGGCGTGCTCGACTACGTGGGCGAGCACATCGCCGCGGGCATGACCACCAACCAGATCAACCAGATGATCTACGACTACACCGTCGAGCACGGTGGCACGCCGGCCGACCTCAACTACGAGGGCTATCCCAAGAGCGTGTGCACCTCGATCAACGACGTGGTCTGCCACGGTATCCCCTGCGATACGGACGTGCTGCACGAGGGCGACATCATCAACGTGGACTGCTCCACGATCTTGGACGGCTACTTTAGCGACTCGAGCCGTATGTTCTGCATCGGCGAAGTCTCGGCCGAGCGCCAGCGCCTGGTCGACGTCACCCGCGCCAGCGTGGAGGCGGGTCTGGCGGCCGTCAAGCCGTGGCTGCCGCTATCCGTGATGGCCGAGGCCGTGCAAAAGACGGTCGAGGACGCCGGCTTTAGCGTGGTGCGCGAGTACGGCGGACACGGCATCGGTAAGGAGTTCCACGAGGACCCGTTTGTGGGCTTTACCACCGAGGCGCCCGATGTAGACACCATCATGGCCCCGGGCATGGTCTTTACCATCGAGCCTATGGTCAATGCCGGAGCGCCCGACATCAAGATTAGCAAGGGTGACGGTTGGTGCGTGCGCACCAAGGACGGCAGCGATTCGGCCCAGTGCGAGGTACAGCTCGTGGTGACCGAGGACGGCTACGAGCTGCTGAGCTGGTAGCCGTGGATGCGCCGGATGCTGACGGGCACGCTCGTCTAGCATCCGGCGTTTTTGTTTGAACGTTTTGCCTGATAAAACCCGCCAAAATAAACCTGTCCCTTTTTGGCGGGTCAAGCGGAAAGGACTGCTTGTGAACATCTTGGTTTTGCTGCCCGTCAACGACCACCATCGCGCAATTCTTGAGTCGAGCGCTCCGGGCGAGGACTTTATCTACACGAGCGCCGACGCTATCACGCGCGAACAAGTCGCCAACGCCGACGTGATCTTGGGCAACATAGACCCTGCCCTACTTACCGCATGCGAGCACCTCCAGCTGCTGCAACTACAGACCGCGGGCTATGACGATTACTTGGCCGCCGGCACCGTGCCAGCCGACGCTAAACTGTCTTGCTCGGTGGGCGCCTACGGCCAGGCCGTGAGCGAGCACATGTTTGCCATGGTCCTTTCCATGATGAAGCGCCTGCCCGGCTATCACGACTTGCAGCGCGAACATCGCTGGGAGGATTTGGGGCCAGTTACCTCGCTCAAAAACGCCAACGTGCTGGTGCTGGGCGCGGGCGATATCGGCGGTCACTTTGCCACGCTCTGCCGCGGCATGGGCGCGCACGTCCGCGGCATCAAGCGCCATCCACTCGTCTACCCCGTTGTGTTTGAGGACATGGACGGCATGGACGCCCTACCTGAGCGCCTGGCAGAGGCCGACATCGTCGCATCCTTTATGCCGAGCACGCCCGAGACCCGCGGTCTGGCGAACGCCGAGTTCTTTGCCGCGATGAAACCAGGTGCCTTCTTTGCCAACGGCGGCCGCGGCGACCTTGTGGTCACCGATGACTTGGTTGCCGCTCTGGAGTCGGGACATCTCGCCGGCGCCGCGGTCGACGTCACCGACCCCGAACCGCTGTCCGCGACAAGCCCCCTGTGGGATGCGCCCAACATGCTCATCACGCCGCACGTCTCCGGCTGGTTCCACCTGGCAGCCACGCTCAACAACGTCGTCGACATCGCCGCGGAGAATCTGCGTCACCTGCAGGCCGGTGAAACTTTACGTTGTTGGATCGAGCACTAGATTGTTCCGGCGTTTTACCAAACGCCGGAACCCCTCGACGCTGCGAGCCCGCCGTTTGGCCAATCTGCCGTTCAATTTCAAAGGCGCGACCAGAAGGTCAGCGCCTTTTCATTTCACGGCACCTTGGCGCAAACGGCGGGCTCTCGCTGACTTTTGTTCAACCTGTAGGGACTGGCTGACGCGGCTCTGTCTGTGGGCACTCGCTGACTTTTGTTCGGCCAGTGAGGTTTAGAGCTATTTAAGCGTTGTTAGATAGTTTCTTGCGTTTTCGACGTTCATTGCTGCGACGGGTGCGCGTGAACAGAGTTTGACATCGTTGGTGACCAGTAGATCCGCCTGAGCGCGTATCGCTGCCGCAATGATTAAATCGTCTTCGTAATCGCTATGGAGTTCACGCTGCCTGCTCGCCATCCATATGTCGCTCAGGTCACAGGGCACTGGCGTGGCAAGCTGCGACAGCACGTCAAGGCAATCCCATGCAAGTGATGTCGCCGCCACGGCGGCATCTTGGGAAAGCGAACCATGCTCGCGCCGATACCATGCCTTATGTTCGCTCGAAATCAAATAGAACAGGTCTTTGGACGATGTCGCCGCATACAGCAAATCCACCTGCGCCGTGCATGCATCGCGTAAAAACTCAATCGCCACCGAACGACCACGTCGTGAGGGAATGAAGTAATCGAGCCACACGTTGGTGTCAACCAAGATGCGCTTTGGAGCCTCACTCATAGAGCCAGCTCATCTCCTCGCCGTAGCGATCAGCATAGGCATTCCGTTTGAGCTCTTCGTCGTCCGATGGCTGAGCCTTGACCATATCGATTCCCGACTCACGGCAAGCGGCAGCGAACAGCTTCGACCCCTGATCCATGAGCTCGAGCTTACGTTTGGCGGCCTTTTCGCGCTCGCGCTGTTCCGCCCGGGCACGACTGGGCAGCAGGATATCCTCGAGTGCACCGGGGCGATCGGCCAGCGACGCTGCAAGCTGCCAGAGCGCTCGCACCGCTTGGCTCGGCGTCATACCGGCCTTGGAGAGAGCAGCGTCCCCACTCCTTTTAAGATCGGCATCGAGACGTACGTTGATCTGAGCGGCTGTTGTGGTCATGAGCTCTCCTTAATACTTCAAAACTATCATAAAACTCTATGGTAGATGCGTAAAGCATGTATAGCATTTATAAGCATTAGCCGTACTCTGTACACAAAAGGCCGCCGAGGCACACTGCACCTCGGCGGCTACGCATCACCAATCCAGTTCGGTTTCACCCTTTGCATTTGCCCGGATAAAACCTGCCAAAATTAACATCCCTTTTTGGCAGGTTTAGAGCTCCACGCTTTCGGCTCCGTTGATATGGAGGTTGCGCTCGTAGAAGGCGGTGAGGGCGCGGATGGCGTACATCACGTCGCGCACGCCGCCGGTCTCGTAGCTCGAGTGCATGGCAAGCTGCGGCAGGCCCACGTCCACGGCATGCATGCTCGCCTGCATGTTCGACAGGTTGCCGAGCGTGGAGCCACCCGCCATATCGCTCTTGTTTGCGAAGGCCTGCGTGGGTACGTCAGTGTCATCGCAGATGGCCTGGAACACCGCGCGACTAAAGGCATCGGTGCAGTAGTGCTGGTTGGCGGCCTCCTTGATGACGATGCCGCCGTTGAGCACAACCTGGTTGCGGGCGTCGCACTTCTCGGCGTGGTTGGGGTGCACGGCATGCGCGTTGTCGCAGCTCACGAGCATCGAAGCGGCAAGCGCACGGTGGTACGACTCGTCGTCAAAGCCCAGCGAGCCGTTAATGCGGCGCAGTGCATCGGCCAAGAACGTCGACATGGCGCCCTGCTTGGTCTCGGAGCCAACCTCCTCATTATCAAAGCAGCAGAAGACCGAAACGTCGTGCGCGTTCTCGGCACCCAAAAATGCCTGCAGCGAGGTGTAGGCGCAGGCCAGGTCGTCGAGCTTGGGCGTCGAGATAAACTCGTCGGCCCAGCCCCAAATGCGCGCATCCTGACGATTGACCAGGAACAGATCGCGGCCCAAAATTTGCTCGGGCTCAACGTCCAGTTCGTCGGCGATCAGGGCGTCAAAATCTCCCTGCTTAAGGTCACCGGCGCTGATGAGCGGGCACAGGTCGACGGCGCGATTGGGAGCAAAGCCCTCGTTAACGCCGCGGTTCATATGGATAGCAAGGCTCGGGATAATAGCGACCTCGCGCTCGGTGGCAAGCAGACGACTCTCGATACGGTCGCCCTCGCGTACCAACACGCGGCCCGCGAGTGCCAGCGGACGATCGAACCAGGTGTAGTCGATCATGCCGCCGTAGGCCTCGGTGTTCAGGCGCAGCGTCTCGCCCGCGCCGTCAAGCTCAGGCACGGCCTTGACCTTAAACGTCGGCGAATCGCTGTGCGACGCCGTGAGCTGAAAATGATAGTCGCCGGCAACGCCGTCCTCGCCCCACGTAGCAGCCAGGTCCTCGCCCACCTTAAAGGCAACAACGCTCGAGGTATTGCGCTGCGTGTAATAACGCCCGCCTGGTTCGATGTCCCACGCCGCATTCTCGGGCAGGTAGGTAAAGCCCGCCTCGTCGAGCTCGGCCATAATGGTCGCCGCCGTATGGAACATGCTGGGGCATGCCTCGATAAAGTCGATAAGGTCGTTGGCGGCCTCGATATCATCGGCCGTCACATGCGCGCGCTCGGGCGTTTCCTGATCCGTCATGCTCTCCCCTTTCGCTGGGTTGATGGTCCCCTCCAGCATACCCCGCCGCGCCAGTGCCGTGCCTTTCATTCCATGTTTAATCCCGCGCCGCTCGCCAAGTTGAGCCATCATGCCCGCACTCCTTTTGCGACAATTACGCTAACAGGACGAAAGGAGCCGTCATGAAGCCACGTAACATTGCCATCGCCTGCGGTGTCGCGGGAGTCGCCGTCGGCCTTGCCGCTGCCACCGGCACCGTTTATCACAAACAAATCAAGTCCGCCGCGTCACTCAAACGCTTGACCGGCTACACGGATGGCTATGACCTGTACGCAATCGACATTGCCTACGACTACGATCTTGATCGCATCATTGCCGCTGGCGTGCGCGACGACCAGGCCTACATCGATGCCGTGGTGGCGCAGGTGCTGCCCGGTGTGCCGGCACATGTCCAGGCGCCCCAGTTTGCCTGCAGCGCTTTTGTCGCCGTAGATGCCGAAGGCCGCGTGCGCACCGGTCGCAATTACGACTTTAAGGACGACACCTCGGCGCTGCTGGTGCGCAATCACCCACGCGGCGGTTATGCCTCCATCGGGTTTACCGCCCTTAACAACCTGGGCGATAACACTCCGCTCGACTCCGTCGCCGGACGCGCCGCCGCACTCATGGGCCCGTTTGGCCAGCTCGACGGTGTTAACGAGTGCGGCGTGTCCATTGCCGTACTCACCCTGGATTCCAAGCCCTGTGACCAGGACACGCAACGCCCCGTCATCAATACCTCGCTCGCCATCCGTCTGGCGCTCGACCGTGCCACCACCACGCAAGAGGCCGTCGACCTGCTTTCCGCCTACGACATGCACGCCATGGCAGGACGCGATTACCACTTCTTTATCAACGACGCCGCCGGTGACGCGCGCGTAGTAGAGTGGGATCCGCGCGATCCGGACCGCGCTTTCAAAGCGACTCCTGTACGCCAGGTTACAAACTTCTACGCCTGCTATGGCGACGAAGTGCTGCCCAACCAAAAGAATGGCGAGCTGGGCCATGGTAAAGAGCGCGCCGTCGCAATCGCCGATGTCCTCGACGCCCATGCCGGCGCCCAAGACGAGGCAGTCGCTTGGAAGGCCCTTCGCGCTGCGGCGCAAGAGCCCAATCCGGAAGACATCACCAGCAATACGCAATGGTCGGTCGTCTTTGACAATACCGAGCCCGCTGCCGCCATCACGCTGCGCCGCCACTGGGGCAACGTCGATGCCTTCGCACTGTAAGGAGCCAGGCCCGTCGACCTTACGTTCCCTGGCGTTGCTTGCATTTCCATACGCTTGAGCTAACACGTTTTACCCCCGTATCAACAGTGTGCGGGGGTAAACTTATGCGCATGTTATAACTTGCCCGGAAGGATTCATCATGCTTAGGATCGGTCTTCTTACCAGTGGCGGCGACTGCCAAGCGCTCAACGCCACCATGCGCGGCATCGTCAAAACGCTTATGACCAATAGCGAAGAACCTATCGAGATCTACGGTTTTGAGGACGGCTACCAGGGCCTTATCTACAGCAGGTTCCGCGTCATGACGCCCGCCGATTTTAGCGGTATCCTCACCCGCGGCGGCACCATCCTGGGCACGAGCCGCACGCCGTTCAAGCGTCTGGATACCCCCGAGGCCGATGGTGTCGAGAAGGTGCCCGCGATGGTCCACACCTATCACAAGCTGCAGCTCGACTGCCTGTTTATGCTGGGCGGCAACGGATCCACCAAGACCGCCAACCGCCTGCGCGAAGAGGGCCTCAACGTTATCGCCCTGCCCAAGACCATCGACAACGACACCTGGGGCACCGAGTTGACGTTTGGCTTTACGAGCGCCATCGACGTCGCCACCAAGTGCATCGACGACATCCACACCACTGCCTCGAGTCACGGCCGCGTGTTTGTCATCGAGATCATGGGCCACAAGGTCGGTTGGATTCCGCTGTATGCCGGCGTCGCGGGCGGCGCGGACGTCATCCTGATTCCCGAGATCCCTTACGACATGGATAACGTCATCAAGACCATCGAGCATCGCATGGAGACCGGCAGCCGCTTTACCATCGTGGCCGTCGCCGAGGGCGCTATCTCCAAGGAGGACGCGGCGCTGTCCAAAAAGGAGTACAAGAAAAAGCTCGCTGAGCGCACGAGCCCGTCGATTGTCTACGACATCGCCAAGGAGATCGAGGCCAAGACCGGTCGCGAGACCCGCGTCGCCATCCCCGGCCACACGCAGCGCGGCGGCCAGCCCGACGCCCAGGACCGCATCTTTGCGACCCAGTGCGGCGTCGAGGCAGCGCTCGGCTGCCTACGCGGCGAGTTTGGCTACATGATTGCCCTGCGCGACGGCAAGATGTGCCACATGCCGCTCGAGGAGGTCGCCGGCAAGCTCAAATATGTCGACCCCCAGAGCGATCTGGTGCGCGAGGCCAAGGCGTTGGGCATCAGCTTCGGCGACGAATAGCCTCGGTTGGAACCACCCCCCATCGGAGGCCCCAGGGCTTACCTCCCAAATCGTCCTCGGACATGTCAAGACCCCGCCGTGCGCTTCGCGCGGCGGGGTCCTTCCGTCCTGCGGAAAGATTTGGGAGGTAAGCCCTGGGGCCTCCTGCGGTAACTAGGGAGGCCGAGGCTATTCGTCTTCTTGCTGCAAGTGCGTGGGCTGAGATTTTGGGATGTTGCAGGCTCTTAGCTGAGAGTAGCACTGACATTTGTCCTGAAATGGCTGGTCGTTAGGGGTTGCTACCGGTAGTTGCGGTAGGGTTGGGGCAGATTCTAACTAGAAATGGTGGTCGCTACCGGTTGTTCTCGGCATACTCGGCTCATTCGATTCGACCATCAAACGAAAGGAACCACCATGGATCTTGCGATGGCACAGCGCCTCGTCGATCGCCGCAAGGCTGCCGGGCTTTCTCAGGAGGCGCTTGCCGCCCAGCTGGGTGTGAGTCGTCAGGCTGTCAGTAAATGGGAGCGCAGCGAGTCCTCACCCGATACCGATAACCTCATTGCGCTCGCCGCGCTGTATGACGTGTCGTTGGACGAGCTGTTATATGGGGAGGCGGCCAACGATGCCGACGACCTGGAGGACGGTAGCGCCGACACCGAGACGGCGGATGTGGCTGACGAGGCCGAGGATTCTGCCGAGCACGCCGATTGCGGCGACAAACCACTTGTCGATATTTCCCTCGCGCGCGGTATCCACGTCATTGATCCCAATAAAGGCGAGGAAGTCCATGTTGGTTGGAGCGGCATCCATGTGACCAACGAGCGCAGGGGCGAAGAGGTGCATGTGGGGCCGGACGGCGTGCATATCGATACGCTTGAGGACGATGGACATAGCGTACGCACCAATGACGACGGCACCGTCACCATCGACGGCGAGACGTTTTCCAGCTGGAAGGAAGCACACGACAAGCTCGACCATCATGGCAAGCATTTCCACACCAAGGTCGGACGTGCATGGAACAAATTCCCCTTCCCCGCACTTGTCACTCTCGCCTATCTGGTGCTCGGCATTGTCTACGGCGCATGGGGCATGGGGCTTTTCCTCGTCTTTCTGGTTCCCGTCTACTACGCGATTGGTGACTTCATCGATCGGCGCCACCTGTCTAAGCTGATCGAGGCCATCTACCCGGCAGCCGCCATCGCTTGGTTCCTCTACATGTGGCTCTGTTTGGGACAGCCCCATCCTGCATGGATCATCCTCATCACGATTCCCGTCATAAAGGCGCTCATGCGCTGGTGCCGCAAACAATGGAAGCACCGCAAACAGGCCTAACACGCTCCGACCCACCAGCACCCAACCACCCCCGCCCTTCTCCTAAGTTGCGGTGAGATAGGGACTGTTTTGAAGCTCCAAAGCGCCAAACAGTCCGTATATCACCGCAACTTACAAACAACTGGGTCAGTTCCGGCACGGAGATTAGCATTGAGCTGACCGCGCGCCACGAAAAGGGGCCATCTACTACGTTTAACTCGATGGGGCCAACCATGACCGCCTTTTTCGAAAATCGACAGGCCTTCTACCTGCGGTTTTATTTTTCGTTTTCCCGGCATGGTTGAGGGTATCCAATTAAACGTAGTAGATAGGCCCGTTTTGTGGCATACGACCCATTCAAGCCCAATCTCGAAGGCTAAAGAGAGCCTCTCATCCACGCCTGTGAGCGAAAACCAAATAGAATGAAAGGCAAATGGAAAGCCCGTTTGACGAGTGGAGGACATATGCGCGACGTAGCCGAAAGCGACTGGAAGCTATTTAAGAAAATGCTTCCTCAATGGCAAGAACGTTATATGGAAAAGCTCATCGCCCAGTACGTTGAGATGCTGAACGGCGACAGCGAAGCGTCCAGTAGATTTTGGACACTAGAAGAGCGCCTCAATAGAGACAAGCTGTCCTCAGGCGTAATTGCAAACGACATTCGCCGCAGCACAATGCACCGCGAGATAGCCAATTTGCTTATCGACAGCGTGATCACCCTTGACGACCTTGACGGTTTTACCGAGGACATTAAGAGCTATGCGCAACACTGGATTGGCCAGTAAGAGCACTGAACGACAGACATCCCCAGCAAAACGGGGCGAACGCCGGGCCACCTAATGGTTGTCCGGCGTTCGCCCAGATAAAACCTGCCAAAATAAACCTGTCCCTTTTTGGCAGGTTACTCGGCGCTCTTGAGGGCGCCGACCATGTCGATCTTGTTGAGCGTTCGGTTGGTGGCGAGGTTGACGATGATCGTAAAGCCAAAGGAAAGCACCACGGCAAGCGCGTAGCTCAGCGGCTCGACTTCGACGTCAAAGTACAGCGACGGCATCTGCAGGATGTACGTAAAGCTCTCGGCAAGCAGGCCACCCAGCGGCACGCCCAGCGCGGCGCCAATCGCCGTGAGGATCAGCGTCTCCTTGTTAACGTAGTGGTGTACCTCACCACGACGGAAGCCCAGCACCTTGATAGTCGCCAGCTCGCGTTCGCGCTCCGAGATGTTGGTGTTAGACAACGTGAATACCACCACAAACGACAGGCACGCCGCCATAAAGGTCACAAGCACCACGACCGAATTGATAATCGTAAAGTTTGCCTCATAGTTTTCCCAATGCTCGGCGGTACTCGACAGCGTAATCCAACCATCGCTCTTAAGACGGTTGGTAAACGCAATCTGATCGGCCGACGAACCCTTAAGCAGCGCAAGGATGCCGTTGAGGCGCGCGCTTCGACCGAATGCGCGCTCATAGGTGCTCTGCGTCATGTAAAGCGTGTTGCCCAGATAGTTGAGCGAAATGTCGCTGACCTTGACCTTGGCAACATTGAGCGACGAATCCTGGACGTGTGCCGTATCGCCCGGCTTGATCCCCAGCACCAGCTGAGAGCTCTTGCTCAAATACACATCTCCGCCACGCAGGGCGAGCAGTTCTTTGGACTCGTCCTCGAGACACACGTAGTCGTCCAGGTCGTTCGCGCGGTCATCGGGCACCACGATCAGTTGCACGGTCTCGCTCTTGCCGCCAAATGTAAAGGTGACGTTGTCGGTCATAATCGGCAGCGTCGAAGTCACGGTCACGTCGGAATCCTTGGCTGCGCTTCGCTCGTCGAGCGCCGCGCACGTCTGCGAAAAATCGTCGGGATTGGCGACCGCCAGCAGGTCGTAGCGCGTGATATGCCCGTACTGCTTGGGCGAAAGCGCCACCGACGTATCGCGGATGCCCATACCGCAGATCACGAGCGCCGTGCAGCCAGCGATACCGAAGATGGTCATAAAGGCGCGCTTTTTGTAGCGGAACAGGTTGCGTGCAGCGACCTTGTTCAAAAAGCCCATGCGGTGCCAGATAAAGCCAATGCGCTCGAGCAGAATGCGCGAGCCGGCGCGCGGAGCCTTGGGGCGCATGAGCGAGGCAGGGGTCTCGGCCATCTCGTGACGGCAGGCGATAATCGTGGCTCCCACCACGCCCACGGCAAACAGCGCCACCGAAACGATCGAGGACACGATGTCGTACGAAAGCAGCATCTGGGGCAGCGAGTACATGTCGTCGAACACCGTAAACAAGAACAGCGGCAGACCCACAAATCCGATGATATTGCCAAGCACGCCACCGATCAGACACGCCCACAGCGAGTAGTCCACGTATTTGGACAGGATGCGTCCGCGCGAATAGCCGAGTGCTTTGTACAGGCCAATAAGCGTGCGCTCCTCTTCGACCATGCGCGTGGCGGTGGTGAGGCTGATGAGCACGGCGACGATAAAGAAGATAAACGGGAACACGGTGGCGATGGCCTCGATCGAAGAACTGTCGCTCTCGACGCTCGAGTAGCTTGCGATGTTACCGCGGTCCTGGATGTACCAAGTGCATTCGCCCAGATTGGAAAGCTCGGCGCGGGCATCGGCGAATTGCTGATCGGCGGCGGCGCGGCGCTGGTCCAACTCGGCCTGAGCTTGGACGCGTTCCTCACTGCCCTCGGCCATGCGATTAATGTTGTCCTGCTCGATCCCAAAGACCATATTCGCCTGACGCTCAGCCGCGTCCAAGCTCGCCGGTGTGTCGACCGTCAGCTCCTGGGCGCGCGCCTTCTCACGCTCCTCGCGGATCTTCTCGATATTGCCCTTGACCTCATTGATCTTTGCCGAGTAGGCATCCGAATAGGAGTTGAGGCTCTTGGCTCCCTCGACGACCACGTGGACAGCGGAGTAGGAAGAAGATGTCGCGGCATCCTCGCTCACGTAGAACTTGTAGTCCGCAGTCGAAGCAGCGCGAAAGGCGTTGACGGTCGAGTCGGAGCTCACGTCGGTAGGATCGAGAACCTCGGCCGTGATGGTGTAGTCCCCATCGGCAAACTGGTCCTTGGCGCTTTGGTTCGACGAGCTCGCATCGTTGGCGGCAAAGCTCACCGTATCGCCGATTTTCTTGCCCGAAGCCTTCAAAAAACGTGAGGTCACTGCCACTTCGCCCGAAGTCTCGGGCAGCTCGCCGCGTACTAGCACCGGTTGGTCAATATTCTCTTTGGAAAGGCTCTGCACGACCACGCGCTCGCGCGTTGTACCCACGGCGGTGTAGGCGGTCTCGGTGTAGATGCCCTCGGCCGTCTCGACGCCATCGACCTCTTGAATGGCAGCAAGATCGTCATCGGTCAGACCATAGGTCGACTGCACGTTGATGTCATAGACATTCTGCTGGTCAAAATAGGCGTCGACCGAATCACACAGGTCCTCGCAGCCCGCCTTAAGGCCGCACATCACGCTCACGCCAAGCGCGGTGATCACAACGATAGACAAGAAGCGTTTGAGGCTGCCGCGAATCGTGCGGTAGATGCCACGGCGAAAAACCGTCGGCACCATATCGTTTGAGCTTTGGGCGGTGCGGTAGGTCGTAAAAGCCTGCTCGCGCTCCGTGTTCTGCGCGTCGCGGCGCTGGCTGTTTTGGCGGTCCTGGTCCATGGGCGCTACCACTCGATCGTCTCGATAGGCACGGGATTTTGCTGGACCGTCTCGCTCTCCACGCGGCCGCTCTTAAAGCGGATCAGGCGATCGGCCATGGGCGCCAGCGCAGAGTTGTGGGTGATGATGATGACCGTAATGCCTTGCTTGCGGCAAGTGTCCTGTAGCAGCTGCAAGATCTGCTTGCCGGTTTTGTAGTCGAGTGCACCCGTAGGCTCGTCGCACAAAAGCAGCTTGGGGTTCTTAGCCAGCGCGCGGGCGATGGATACGCGCTGCTGCTCGCCGCCCGAAAGCTGCGCCGGAAAGTTAGCGAGGCGGTCGCCCAGGCCAACCTGGCGAAGCGTTTGCTCGGCATCGAGCGAATCGGGGCAGATCTGCGCCGCGAGTTCGACGTTCTCAAGCGCCGTCAGGTTGGGGACCAGATTGTAGAACTGAAAGACAAAGCCGACGTCAGCGCGACGGTATTCCACAAGCTGAGCCTCGTTGGCAGAGCTCACGTCACGCCCGTCCACCGTCACGGTGCCAGAAGTTGCCGTGTCCATGCCGCCCAGAATGTTGAGGGCCGTGGTCTTGCCGGCACCCGAAGCACCCAAAATGATGGCGAGCTCGCCGCGCTCGACCGTAAAGCTCGCGCCGTCGAGCGCGTGGATGCGGGCATCGCCCTCGCCGTATGCCTTGATGACGTCTTTGAATTCGATATAGGCCATCGATTAATTCCCATCTGGTCGGATAACTCTTTAGTATTACCCATTTCCCACCTACCAAAAAGGGACAGGTTTATTTTGGCAGGTTTTATATGGGGAAACGGCAGCTATAGATAGGGCGCCGGGGAGGCCGAGAAATCATCAACGGGGTCAGGCCGACCGCCAAACACAACGCACGCATCTCAATCTGTCAGCCAAATCATTCGAACAGTTGTTCGTTTCTATGATATGATTCAACTATCTAAGCAGGCCAATACGCAGAAAGGCGGCCAACATGGCGTTCGACTTTAAGAAGGAATGCAAGGAGCTCTACAAACCTGCAAGCAAGCCGAGTATCGTAACTGTCCCGCCTATGAGCTACGTTGCCGTTCGCGGAAAGGGTGACCCAAATACCGAAGGTGGCGAGTATCAAAACGCCCTGCCGCTACTTTACGGCATCGCCTATACCGTCAAGATGTCGAAGAAAGGCTCAAGGAGTATCGAGGGCTATTTCGACTTTGTGGTACCGCCGCTCGAGGGTTTCTGGTGGCAAGAGTCCCCGAGCGGCGACATCGATTATGTACGCAAGGACAATTTCAACTTTATCTCGTGCATCCGCCTGCCCGATTTCGTCACCCGAGATGACTTTGGCTGGGCAGTCGCGGAAGCCACGACCAAAAAGAAACTGGACTTTTCCGCCGTCGAACTGCTTAAAGTTGACGAGGGTCTCTGCGTTCAATGCATGCACACCGGGCCCTACGACAACGAACCGGCGACCGTAGACGCTATGCATGAATACACGACCGAGCTGGGCTATGTTCCCGACTTCTCAGACACCCGTTTACATCACGAAATCTATCTCTCCGATCCACGCAAATGCGCACCGGAGAAACTTAAGACCGTGGTTCGTCATCCTATCAAGCGCGCTGAATAGCGTGGGGCGTCATTTCACGCGCTAGGTTTTAAGCCGGCCAACCAGCCGCCTCCTAGGCCGTCCGGTAATTATCTTGACGCGGCCCGTCGCATCTTATAAGTTTGTTTTGCTAAAGCTGGAAAGCCTCTCAACGATGCGCAACTCCAGCTCTTTTTCTATCAAGAGAGCAAGTGTCGAAAAGCAAAATGTCAGAAAGCAGCGCTTCGAGCAGAATCAAACGCCTGGTCAACACCTATAGCGGTCTCGTGCTCATGGGCGCCGTCGGAATCCCTATCGGCGTTATCGTTGGCGCCATCTGTGCCCTTTTTGGTCGTGTGCTCCTGGCAATCGGCGCCTTCCGTGACAAGCACATCGTACTGCTCCTTCCCTTCCTCGCCCTCATGGGCTTGGCCATCGTATTTGCCTACCTCACCTGGGGCAAAGGCACCGATCGGGGCATGAGCTTAGTATTCGACGTAGGTCACGGACGCGAGGACGCCATCTCCCCGCGTCTGGTGCCGCTCATTATGCTGAGCACGTGGGCCACGCATCTCTTTGGCGGCAGCGCGGGACGCGAAGGCGTAGCCGTGCAGATCGGCGCAACCGTCTCGCATTGGATCGGCCGACGTCTACCTTTCCGAGAACCCGGCAACACGTTTTTGCTTATCGGCATGGCCGCCGGCTTTGCCGGACTCTTCCGAACGCCCCTCGCCGCCACGGTCTTTGCGATCGAAGTACTGGTCGCAGGACGCATGGAATACCGCGCGCTGTTTCCCGCGCTTACAGCCTCGCTCGCCGCAAGCATGACCTCCGGCGCTCTGGGGCTCGAGAAGTTTGAGGTCGCCGTTACCGCCTCGTATGCGCTCGACCTCCCCGGTCTTGGACGACTGGCGTTGTTGGGTATCGCGTTTGGTATGGTAGGTGGAGCTTTTGCCTGGTGCCTTGCCCATGCCAAGACCCTTGCAGCGCGGCTGCTCCCCAGCCCTTACATACGCGTTGCCGTTATGGGCCTTGCGCTGTCGGCGATTCTGTTCGCGCTGTGGCAGGGGCGATACTGCGGCCTTGGCACCAACCTGATATCCGCGGCACTGGGTGACAACGGTGAGGCGTCGATCATGCCTTGGGACTGGGCGCTCAAATTCGTACTCACCATCGCCACGCTTGCCGCAGGATATCAGGGTGGCGAGGTGACGCCGCTGTTCTCCATCGGAGCCAGCCTGGGTGTCGTACTCGCCGGGATTCTCGGCATGCCCGTCGAGCTCTGCGCCGCGCTGGGATACGCCGCCGTCTTTGGCAGCGCCACCAATACGCTGCTCGCGCCCATCTTTATTGGCTGCGAGGTCTTTGGCTTTAGCAGTCTGCCGACGTTCTTTATTGTCTGCGTCGTGGCCTACCTGTTCAACATGGATAAGTCGATCTATGCGCTGCAGGAGCACAGCCGCACCCGATAAACAGGGCGTTTGCCACCAAAAAACGCGCACGACAGGCCGGGCCCGCCGCGCGCGTCATCCTATACACGATTAGTTATTGTTGTTGGTCATCGAAGCCACTGCTGCCGCAAGATTGGAAATGGGCATTGTCTGCAGCCAGATGCGCCCCGGACCGGTGAGCACAGTGTTGAACACGCCTTCACCGCCAAACATGATGTTTTTGACGCCCTTGACCATCTGCGCGTCGATGCTCACCGTCTCCTCAAAGCCGGCCACGTTGCCGGTATCTACAATCATTTGCTGGCCAGCAGCAAGCTCGTACTCAACTAGGTCGCCGTCGATCTCGGCAAAGGCAATACCCGAGCCCGTGAGCTTTTGCATGATAAAACCCTCGCCGCCAAAGACGCCGGTCTTTGCCTTCTTGTTAAAGTGGATGCTCAGCTCAACACCACTTTCCGCGGCAAGGAACGAACGCTTCTGCAAAATCCAGCTCTTACCAGGGCCAATCTCGATCGGTATAATGCGGCCGGGGAAGCAAGAGCCAAACGCAATCATGCCATCGCCGTGCGCGGTCCAAATGTTTTGGAACAACGCCTCACCCGAAAAAGCCTTAGAGAACATCTTGCCTATACCACCGCCCGAGGTGGACATCTCCATGTTGGGGGTCATCCAGACCATGGCACCGCTTTCGGTGATCATGGATTCGCCGTCGCTAAGGTTGCACGTAACAACCGGGAAAGCCCCTCCGCCGATCTCGTACTGCATGACCGTCTCCTTTCCTTCGGGAGCCGAACAACGATGTCCATATTTTAGCAGTTAGAGGTGCGTTTATTTGGGTCGGTGGCGTTCATGGCGCCGATCACCGCCAGCCTCCGCTGCCGTCTGCACAGATAAAACCTGCCAAAATAAACCTGTCCCTTTTTGGCAGGTCTTAGAGGCGGACGGTGAAGGTGATCTGGTTACCGTGGCCGCAGACAGAAGCGCTCCCGCCATGGGCTTCGGCGATGGCACGCACCACGGATAGGCCCACGCCCGAGCCGCCCGTCTTGGAGCTGCGCGACACGTCCGCACGATAGAAGCGGTCGAACAATCGATCTAGGTCGCCTTCGGGCAGCTCGTCCACGGCGTTCGATACGACAAGCTCGGTGGCGCCCTTACCCTGAACGCGCGAAACGGCACGCAGGCTCAGCTCAATCACGCTGCCCTCGCTCGCATAGCGCGTGGCGTTGTCCAGAAGCAGCTCAACCACCTGCGCCACCGCCGCAGCATCGGCATGGGCCCGCACGCCGCACGCAATCGACGTCGACAGACGCTTGCCGCGCGAAACCGCCACCGATTCAAACGGCGCCGCAGCCTTGTCCACGGCCTCCGAAAGATCGATCGATGTCATGGTAAAGCCCGCCGAGCCCTCGTCCATACGTGCCAAAAACACTAGACGTTCCGTGAGCGCCGTCAGCCGCGCAACCTGCTCGTGAATGCTCTGCGTCCACTCACTTTCGCCGCTCTCGATCTCTTGTACCTCATTGGCGGCGTCAATTACAGCCAGCGGCGTCTTGATCTCGTGGCTCGCATCGGTAATAAAGCGCTTTTGCTTGCTGTAGCTCTCGACCATCGGTCGAATCACCGCGCCCGAGGCACCCGCCACAATTGCCAGCACCGCCAGCCAGCCAATGTAACTGATCGCCACGCTCGCGCTCAAAAACGAATGAAAGCTTGCAAGCTCGCGCGAGCAGTCCACGAACACATAGGTGATCTCGTCGTCCTGGACGTCGGTCGTATAACGATAATTGCCAGAGAAGCCCGAGGTCCAGCCCTTGGCATGCAGCCTTGCGGCAATACTGGCGGCGCGCTTGGCACCAACCGCGGCAATGCGGGCCGTATTGACATCGGCAACCTGTCCGGCGTCAATCGTCACCGTAAAGTAGCGCGTGTCGAAGGGAGACTCCGCCGTCATGCCTTCGAAGTGTCTGATGCGAACGCCCGCTTGGCTATCGCCGGCATCCTTGCCATTAGCGGGCTCGGCTTTAGGCTCGTCCCCCCAATCGATACCGTCCTTGCCCGCCAGAATATAGTCCAGGCGAGCGTCGGCCATCTTGCAGACATGCGAATAATTGACGATGTTGATGCCGGCGATGATGAGCGTGAGCACCACGGTCACGGCGCCCATGGCAACGAGGATAAACTTGCGACGCAGACGGCGGCCCAATACGTCAACAGAATTAGCCCGCCCCTTACTACTCGAGGCGGCGTGAAACCACTCCGTCATGCGCTTGCACCACGCGCTCGCGCTCACGCTTATTCGCCTTCCTCGACAACCTCGAGCGAATAGCCCTGGTTACGCGACGCGCGAATGGCAACGTTGGCACCAAGCGCCGTCAGCTTTTTGCGCAGGTACGAGATATAGACCCACACCACGTTGGCGCCTTCGGGCGCGTCCTCACCCCAAACCTCGAGCATCAGACGTTCAGTGGGCATGCGCGTGCCGGCGTTGCGCATAAAGAGTTCCATAAGCTGAAACTCGCGATTGGCCAGGTGCTCCTCGCCCAAGGGTCCCACAAGCGTGCAAGCCGCCGTGTCGAGGCGCACGTTACCCACGCTGAGCGTCGTGGCGTCAATTGCCGTCGCGGCACGCGTCATGGCACGAATACGCGCAAGCAGTTCCTTGGCGGCAAACGGCTTGGTCAGGTAATCGTTGGCACCGGCATCCAGGCCCTCGACCTTATCGGACACCTCGCTTTTTGCCGTGAGCATGATGATGGGCAGTCGCTTTCCGGCGGCGCGTGTACGCTTGAGCACCTCGATGCCGTCCATGCCGGGCATCATGATGTCCAGGATTGCGGCGTCGTAATCGTTGGTGAGTAGATTCTCGAGCGCCGTCAAGCCGTCGAGGGCGGTGTCAACCTCGTAGTCGCTATGTTGAAGAATCGCGGTGAGGGCGCGGGAGAGACCAGGTTCGTCCTCGGCAAGCATCAGCTTCATAGTTGCTCCTTTGGCGCATGGCTCTACAGGTTTCGATACTGCCGATGATAGCGTACCGTCAACCGCCTTAGCGCAGCCTTAGCTGCTCAACCTGCGCGTTTTTAAATACGCAGGATGTGGCTTAGCCAAACTTAAGGCGCACGTGTCGAGCGCTTTGACGCATGCCGGGCGCGAAGGGACAGTGACTCGTCCTTTCACGGCGTCCTAGTTATGCAAAGTGCTCGAGCGTTACTCCTCGTACGCGCCCTCAAGCCGAAGCAGCCACTCCTTGCGGTCAAGCCCGCCGGCATATCCGTTGAGCGAACCATCGGCGGCAACTACGCGATGGCACGGCACGATAATCGAAATGGGATTACGCGCGACCGCAGCCCCCACAGCACGGGGAGATACAACGGGTGCCTCGTTCCCCGGCACCCGATGGCGGGCGGCAACACGCTGGGCGATCTCGCCATACGTAGCGACCTCGCCACGCGGGATAGAAAGCAGCTCGTACCAGACTTCACGCTGAAACGCCGTGCCAATCAAATGCAACGGCGGCGTATACCGAGGCTCCTGCCCTGCAAAATAAGCATTCAACCAAGCCCAAGAACGCTCGAGCATCGAGGAGGCCGCACCATTTGCGGGATTCACCAAAGATATTCCACCGGTACCGGAAACCGCGTCGGCGCCTTCAACATGTTCGGAGTCTTCCCGGAGAAGCGTGGAACCAAAGTGCTCCTGCCCCTCAAACCAAAGCCCCGTCAGACCGCGGCCATCAGCGGCAAGCAAGATTTCGCCCAAAGGCGAGGCAAATGTCGTCGTGACCACCAGCGGCTCCTTTCAAAACTCCGCAACATAATACCGCGAATTGTGCAGACAACCCCAATCGACCCCAAAGTCACCCAAGGCAGCAAGCGCGACAGCGCCGCAGCTGCCGCACGACCCCAAAGTCCCCGCAGGCAGCAGGCGCAACGCGCCACAGCTGCCGGCCGCGCCCCAAAGTCCCCCAAGGCGGCAGGCGCGAAGCGCCGGGGCCGCCGCCGGGACCAGGGCCTGCAACGGCCACGTGCCCCCACATCAGCCCAGCGGCCCCAACCAACAACGACCCCATCGCAGGCCGCTCGCAGCCGAGTCACCGCAGGCGGGGGCCGGGCTTAACTTTCAGAACACTCCGCAGACCAGTGTGGCGCCTTGTCCGCGGCTCCGAAGGAGCAGGACAAGGCGCCACACATGGTCGAGGACGTTCTGAAAACCAAGCCCGGCCCCCGCCGGATAGGTCACACTACTCGCAGAGCAGCTTAGCGATCTGGACGGCGTTGGTTGCCGCGCCCTTACGGATTTGGTCGCCGCAGCACCAGAAGGTGATGCCGCGCGCGGCCTCAGGGTTCGAGATGTCGCGGCGCACGCGACCGACCCAGATCAGGTCCTGGTCGGACGTATCCATCGGCATGGGGAAGCGGTCGTGCGCATCCTCGGCACTCATGTCGTCAACCAGCTTGACGCCGGGAGCGGCAGCCAGCGCAGCACGGGCCTCCTCGACCGTAATATCGCGCTCAAACTCGAGCGTAATGCTCTCGGAGTGCGAGCGCAGCACCGGCACGCGCACGCAGGTGCAATTCACGCGCAGCTCGGGCAGATGCATGATTTTGCGGCCCTCGTTCTGCAGTTTCATCTCCTCGGAGGTAAAGCCCTCCTCCTTGACGCCGCCAATCTGCGGAATCAGGTTGCTCGCGAGCTGGGCGGCAAATGCGCGCGGCTCGGGAATCTCCTCGCCACGGCCCAGGGCGGCCAGCTGAGCCTCAAGCTCGGCCATGCCGGGAGCGCCGGCACCCGAAGCCGCCTGGTACGTCGAGACGATCATGCGCTTCACGCCGGCGAGCTGATGCAGCGGCCACGTGGGAACCAGGCCGATGATGGTCGCGCAGTTGGGATTGGCGATAAGGCCGTGATGCCACTTGATGTCGTCGGCATTGATTTCAGGCACAACCAGCGGCACCTCGGGATCCATGCGGAAGGCGTGGCTGTTGTCGACCACGACGGCGCCGCGCTTGACGGCCTCGGGCAGCAGCTCCTTCGCAATATCGTCGCCGGCGGCGCCGAGCACGATGTCGCAGCCCTCAAAGGCCTCGGGGCAAGCCTCCTCAATCACAACCTGCTCGCCGCGGAACTCGACGGTCTTGCCCGCAGAGCGCGCGCTCGCTAGCAGCTTGAGCTTGCCGACCGGAAACTCCTGCTCGTTGAGGCACTCGAGCATCTGGGTGCCCACGGCTCCCGTCGCGCCCAAAATAGCAACCGTGTACTGTTTCATGCTTCCCCCTTTAAAGGCTGTGGCTTTTGCCCGCACGCCGAGCAGGCCGATTATTGTTGCCAGTGTATACAAGAACGGGGCGGGCACGAAACCCGCCCCGTCGAAACGAAACCGAAACGAAACGCCCCGCCGTAGATTTTTGAGGCAAGTCCCAAAAATCTACTGGGATAGCAGCTACTTGTGGAGCGCGGCCGGGACGGGATCGACCGGCGCGGGAGCCTCCAGGTCGGAGACCTTCACAATGCCGTTCTCGTCGGAGAAGGCGCGGTAAATGGTCCGAATCGCCAGGTCGAAGTCCTTCTCCTCGACACCGATAATGATGTTGATCTCGTCACAGCTCTGCGAAATCATGCGCACGCTCACGCCGGCCTGGCCGAGCATGCCAAACAGATGGCCCGAGATACCTGCACGACCGCGCAGGTTACGACCGACGGTCGCGATGAGCGCCAGGCCCTCGACAACCTCGATCTCGAGCGGCTCGACCTCCTGCTGAATGTCGCCCACAAGCGAGTACAGCGAATCGTGCACATCCTGCTCCTGCACCACGGCGCCAAAGCGGTCGACACCAGTGGGCATGTGCTCGACGGAAACGTCATAGCGTTCGAACACCGAAAGTGCACGGCGCATAAAGCCGACACGGGGCTTGGTGCGGTCGCGGGCGACGTTGATGGCGACAAAGCCGCGTTTGCCGGTCACGCCGGTAATGATGGGCTCTGCCTCGCCCTCGTCAGCCGTCTCGCTAATGATGGTGCCGGGGTCCTGCGGCGCATTGGTGTTCTTGATGACCAGCGGAATACCCGCCTCGCGCACGGGGAACACGGCCTCCTCGTGCAGGACGCTTGCACCCATGTACGAAAGCTCGCGCAGCTCCTCGTAGGTAACGCGGGCGATGGGCTGAGCCTCGGGCACAATACGCGGATCGGCAGAGTAGAAGCCCGAGACGTCGGTCCAGTTCTCGTACAGGTCGGCGCCCAGGCACTTGGCCAGAATCGAGCCCGAGATATCGCCGCCGCCACGATCGAGCAGCTTGATCTGGCCCTCACGCGTCGCGCCGTAGAAACCGGGCATAACAAAGCCACCCTGCTGGCCGTACTCCTGCACCAGCTCGGAGGTGCGGTTCATGCTGAGCGTACCATCGTGATGGAACGCCACAACCGTCGCGGCGTCCAGGAACGGCAGGCCCAGGTACTCGGACATCAGGCGAGCGGTGAAATACTCGCCACGGCTCACGAGCTCCTCGGTGGAGTAGCCGCCCGAGCGGGCGCGCTCGGCAAAGGCTGCGAACTCCTCGCGGATGGGATAGGTGAGCTCCAGCTCGTCAGCGATATCAAAATAGCGCTGGCCGATGTCCTCGAGCAGCTCCTCACATGACACGTGATACTTAACGTGCGCGTTAACCAGGTAGAGCAGGTCGGTCACCTTGGTGTCGCCCTTAAAGCGGCGACCGCAGGCGGAAACCACCACAAAACGGCGGGCCGGGTCGGCATCGACAATGGCCTTGATCTTCTTGAAGTGTTCGGCGTCGGCGACCGACGAGCCGCCAAACTTGGCAATCTTAATCATGGGCTGGAGGTTACCTTTCTAAAAAGCCTCTGCGAACCTATTTTGCGCGCTCTGATACCATGGTTTCACCGATTGGGACCAAGGCATCCGAGGAGCAGTGTTATATGGGAACTTATCATAGTACACGAGGACGCACTTTATCGTGCTCAAGTAAGGTGGCAATCCGTACCGGCATCGCTCCCGACGGGGGTTTGTTTGTCTCGGACGAGCTCGGCACCCAGCAGATCGATATCAGCTCGCTTGCATATAAATCGTACTTTGAAATCGCTCAAGATGTGTTGGGAATGTTACTGAATGATTACACGACCGAAGAAATTTCGGCGTGTGTCGACGAAGCATACCGCGGCACGTTCGCGAGCGAAGAGGTTACGCCGCTCGTCAAACTCGATGCCGCACCGGGCGCCGACGCCCCTCAGACCTATGTGATGGAGCTCTTTGGCGGCCCCACGAGCGCCTTTAAGGACGTCGCCCTGCAGATGCTCCCCCGCCTCATGGCCCGCACCTCTGCCAAGGACGGCGGCGCCGTGCGCATCATGATCGTCACCGCCACGTCGGGCGACACGGGCAAGGCAGCACTCGCCGGCTTTGCCGACGCCCCGGGGACGGGCATCACCGTCTTCTATCCCGAGGGCAAGGTCAGCCGCGTCCAGAACCTGCAGATGTCCACGCAGGAGGGCGGCAACGTCGCCGTCTGCGGCATCCGCGGCAACTTCGACGACGCCCAGAGCGCCGTCAAGCGCATCTTTGCCGATAAGGAGCTGGCCGAGCGCCTGGAGGCCGCCGGTACCGTGCTTTCGAGCGCCAACTCCATCAACGTCGGGCGCCTGGTGCCGCAGGTCGTCTACTACTTTGCCGCCTATGCACAGCTGCTGCGCGCCGGACGCCTGGAGGCCGGCGATGCCGTGGAGTTCTGCGTGCCGACCGGCAACTTTGGCGATATCCTTGCCGGCTACTACGCCAAGCGCATGGGCCTGCCCGTCGCCAAGCTCATCGTCGCGAGCGACAAGAACAACGTGCTTGCCGACTTCCTGACCACCGGCGTCTACGACCGCAACCGTCCGTTCTTCACGACCATCTCGCCGTCGATGGACATCCTCATCAGCTCCAACCTGGAGCGCATGCTCTACTTCCTGTCCGACGGCGACTGCGAGCTTGTTGCCGGCCTTATGGATCAGCTTGCCCAGACCGGCCGCTACGAGGTGCCCGCCGAGCTGCTGGCCAAGATCCAGAGCGTGTTTGGCTGCGGCTGGGCCAGCGAGGACGAGGTCCGCGCTGCCATCAAGAGCTGCTGGGACGCAAACGGCTACGTGATCGACCCGCACACCGCTTGCGGCTATCACGTCTTTGAGCAGGTCGCTTCCGCCGAGGGCGCCAAGGCCCGCGTGCTGCTTTCGACCGCCAGCCCCTACAAGTTCCCGCGCGCCTGCTGCGACGCCCTGGGGCTCGGCGTTCCCGAGGATGATTTTGAGGCTATGCGTGTGCTCGAGCAGGCCACCAACACGGTCGCCCCGACCCAGCTCGCCGAACTCGAATCCAAACCCGTCCGCTTCGAAGACGTCTGCGACGTCGATGAGATGGCAAGCTACGTAGAGTCTGCAGCAAAAAAGATGGCTACTAACTAAACCCCTTATTAAGCGCCGGCGAAAGCCGGCGCACCTTCTTTCATCAGATAACCCTCGGGATGATGACGAACGCGCACAGCGTGCCTGGCTGTTTAGTTCGTCGCGAGTTCCGCACGCAAAGGAAAGCACTTAATGTGCTTTCCGTCTTGCGCAGGACTGTCCGAGCAGCGAACTAAACAGCCAGGCACGCCAGGAGGACCCACATGATCAAAATCACCGTCCCAGCAACGAGCGCCAACTTGGGCATTGGCTACGACACCCTCGGCATGGCCGTCAGCCTCTACTCGCACTTCACCTTCGAGCGCGCTGACAAACTCACCATCACCGGATGCCCCGAAGAGTTCCAAAACGAGAACAACCTGGTCTACGTGAGCTTTGTCGATGCACTGGCCGCGTGGGGCGAGCCGGCTTTCCCCGTTGCCATCGACATTCAGACCGACGTGCCCGTCGCCCGCGGCCTGGGTTCCAGCTCTACCTGCGTCGTCGCCGGCATCATGGCTGCCGCCGCGTTGACGGGCCATACCGTCGACCGCGCCGAGCTCGTCCGCATCGCCACCGAGGTCGAGGGCCATCCCGATAACGTCGCTCCCGCCATCCTTGGCGGCGCCGTCTGCTCCTTTACGCCGACCGATTCGCTCCCCCAATGCCTGCGCTACGAGGTGAGCGATCGCTTACGTTTTATTACCGTGATTCCGCCCTACGAGGTACATACGAGCGAGGCGCGCAAGGTCGTGCCGCAGGAGATTCCGCTCTCCACCGCCGTGTGGCAGATGGGCCGCATTGCTGGCATGACGCGCGGTCTGGAGACCGGCGACCTTGACCTGATTGCCGCCGCCAATGACGACCGCATCCAAGAACCCTATCGTCGCCGTCTCATCCCCGACTACAACGCCGTGCGCGACACCTGCCTTAACGGCGGCGCCAAGACCATCTGGATCAGTGGTTCGGGCTCGACCCTCATGGCCGTAACCGACGACACCATCGTGGCAAAGTTCCTGCAGGTTAAGCTGCGCGAGCAGTTCCCCAAATGCGACACGCACATTCTGACGTGCGACACCGAGGGCGCTCAAATCGAGTACCTGTAGCGCCCTGCTTCATTGCTCTCACCGGTCCCCTTGGGGCTTCCCCTGAAAACGTCCTCGATCATGAATTGCCCCGTCGTGCGCTTCGCGCGACGGGGCAATTCGATCTGCGGATTGTTTTCAGGGGAAGCCCCAAGGGGACCTGCGCGGCCTCGTCAGGATAATCGCATTCGCTGATTTAATCTTGTGCTCCTACGGAGCTACGGACGAGGGGCCTTCGCGCTGCGGAATGATTTTGAGGGGAACACCCCGACCATCCCTGCGTTTACCTTGCTGAGAATGTCTACAGGAACCCACGCTTTGAAGGGGCGCTGGGCAGATAGGGGCTTTTTAGGTTACATAATAAACTGTTTATCTATGCTACTATTTAACTAGGCATCGCAGTATGGAGGTGGTCAAAGTGTTACGCACACTCAAAGCTTCGTTTTTCCTCTCGATACTTTTGATATTACCGATATGTTTCTCGTTTAGCCCTTCGACTGCTTATGCTGCAGAAAGCGATGCTGTCGCAATTTCTGGCGCAACCCAAGATTTTGATTTAACGAAAGGTCCCGAGCAGTCTCATCAAATCAAGCTTAAGGATGGGACCGTTGCAGTAATAGGAATTAAAAAAACCAATGAGCCCAGCCTGATATGGGACAGTTACTACAACAATGCTTCTGGAACTTGGACTATCTATTACAACAGTCCTTTTATTTATCGCGAATTCAAGATCAAGATTGCGAACTCGCTCATTACCAGCGCTTGGGGACAAAACTATACGACTATCGGCTGTACGGTAACAAACGAGTCCTTTATATGGAACTCGAAACAGGCGACATATCGACTCAACTATGAATCGATGGGGATGGCGTCCGGTATCGCCGTGTTGCAAGCAACCATGGAAGGCAGCACGCTCCACACCTATGCAAACTAGACTCACATCAATTGAGGAAGTTCGATGACCCCTATTCCTGCACACTCAGACATTACAATCGCTCTCGTTTTGATTCTCATCGGAGTGGTTATTTGGCGTATCTGCAAATGGTTTAAAAACAAGAAATAGTTGATAAAACGTATACATCATTTATGCGATGCTTGGGGCCGTTAAGTCGGCCCCTATTTCTATAGCTTTTCAAGCAGCAGTCAGCCCATTTGGAAGTCGCAATGCCATTCATACGATTTCGGCCCTTTAAACCGCTTTCTATTGGTAGGGACTCTTGCTGGTAAGGAGCGCTTACTAGATACAAACCTTGGCAATATATTGGGTTAGGCTGCGCTGGTTTCTTTGTATTCGAAGACTGGCTCTAGGAGGTCTTCGATGTTGCAGTGTAGGGCTTTCGCCATATCCCTTACGGTTGTTACCGATGCTTCGTTGATGCTTCTCTGGCGTTGTTCGTACATTTGGATCGAGCGGAGCGATACGCCCGATTCGTATGCCAAGTCTTGCTGGGTTTTCTTGAGCCTCTTTCTTGCTAGCGCCAGTTTGGTTTGACGAGGTGTTTTCTTCGCCATATCGCAAACAAGACGCGCTACGCGTTCTTCCGAGGCTTCGTGCCAGGGGTAGTACAGGCTGCGCAGCACATCAAACGGAACGACATGCAACAGGTCTTCAAAAGAAACCCCTAGACGCCACTGCAGATACGCCAATATCCAGCCCGTCCAGTATTCCGGTGTCTTCTCAAATCGATAGGTCCGATCTGGCATCGACCCCGCCTGGTAGCCAGACCTTTCGGCAATAAGCGCGAATAGCTCAACGCCCAATTTCCCCGATACGACCCATGCGTTTCCACGTTCAAACTCACGAGCCACGCCGCTCAAACAAAAGAGTTCAGCGACTTCGGATCCTTCTGCTCCATAGTCGTTTACGGCGTAGTCAAAGCAGTCGCCAAGGCTGTTCATTGCGTCCTCGAGATAACAGACGGGATATGTCCTACTCGGCCCACAATCCATTAACTCTGGGATCATTTAATCAACCTTCCCCGCCATTAAATCCTTAATGTAGACACCCTCAGGGTCGAACCCGTTTATGGTGTCCAAGTACTTACGCCGCGCGTTCTGCTCTCGCTCAAAACGCCTGGGATAATACTCGGAACCAATTGACATCACCTCAGTGATAGTTTACCAATAACTATCACTGAGGTGATATAGATAGGAGCTTTTGGTGAGCTAAAGCCTGATTAGAGGCAGGCCTCGGCGATGCGGCGCTTGAGTTCGTCGATGCCGGTGCCGGTCTGGGAGCTTGTGATGATCACGTTCTCGGCCGGGACGTTGAGCTGCTTCTTGATGGCCGCTGCCTGACGGGCCTGCTGGGTGCGGCTGAGCTTGTCGGCCTTGGTGAGGCAGACGATAAAGTTGAACTCGTTGCCCTGTAGGTAGTCAATCATGTCGTGGTCGAGCTTGCTGGGGTCGTGACGAATGTCCACCAGCGAGACGACCAAGTTAAAGCTGCGCTCGGAGTCGAAAAAGTCGCCGATAAGCTCGGCCCAGCGGTCGCGCTCGGCCTTGGAGCGACGGGCAAAACCGTAGCCCGGCAGGTCGACAAAGTGCACGTCATCGGCTTCGAAGAAGTTGATGTTGCTCGTCTTGCCCGGCGTACTCGAAACCTTGACCAGGTTCTTGCGGCCAAAGAGCTTGTTCATAATCGACGACTTGCCCACGTTGGAGCGGCCCACAAAGCTCACCTCGGGACAGGTGGACTCGGGAATCTGCGAAACCTTGCCATAGCTGGCGACGAACTTGGCAAGCTGATAGTTAATGGAATCGGCCATGGATACTCCTTGGTCGTAGGTTCTTACAATATGGATGCACGATTACGCAGCGGCAATGCGGCGGACGATATCGAGCGTAATGTCACTCGCCGTGCGGGCATACTCGTCCAGATCGAACTCGCGCTCGCAAAACGCGTCATACGCTTCATCACAATTATCGCTGATAGCACGCAGCACCAGACAATCGACACCGTTCTTGGCTGCAATATGCGCGATTGCCGCACCTTCCATCTCGACACAATCGGCATGCGTCGCCTCGATGGCGGCAGTGCGCATGGCATCACCCGTCACAAAGCGGTCGCCCGTAGCGATGGTGCCGTTCAGGAACTGTTTGGGGTCTTTCTCCGCAACTTCCGCATCCAACAATGCGTCCACAAACCCATGCTCGACAAGCACGGCGGTTGCAATATCAACCAGAGCCGGTGTCGAGGCAAATTCCTCAAGCTCCGGCGCCGACTCGGCGATGAGCGCCGTATCGGTATCCAGGTAGCGCAGACACCCGCCTATAACCACGTCGTTGATGTGGAGCTTGGGGTTCAGGCCGCCCGCAATGCCCGAGAACACAACGGCCTGCGGAGCATATTTGCTGATGAGATGCTGCGTTGCGGCAGCGGCATTAACGGTACCCATACCTGCCGTCGTTGCGACCACGGTCAAACCGTCAAGCTCACCGCTTACAACGGTCAAGCCCGCCTCTTGCGACATGTGAGCGCCGTTCAGTTCTTCTTTAATCTGCGCAACCTCTTTTTCGAGCGCACCGATGATTGCGATGGTAGGCACACCATCCCCCAAACCTGTGAAACTGCTTATCCACGGTATGGTACCAGCATTTTGGCTCATCCGCGCAATACGAAGCCGTTAGACCAGCGCGGCACGCGTATCGTAGAGGGCTCTGGCAATGGCGGCTACAACCTCACTCGAATGGTCACTCCATGGCATCGATGTCATGATGCTCATAACGTAAGTGTCGCCGTTGACATCGATGAGACCCGCATCGCACGTCGCGTTGCAACCTGCCTCGCTGATCCAACCAGCCTTGTTGAGCACCAGAACCTGCTCGTCCGCAATGCCGTCACGGATAAACGATCGGGTCGTGGAGGCCAGAAGGCCCGACAGCCATTGCGATGTTTCGGTATCGCAGCTCAAATACTCGCTCATCTCGTGCCACAGCTTGGCTGAGGTGCGCGGGCAATAGGTGGGAAAATCACTCATCGGATCGAGCGCGGTATCGCAATCGATGCCAAGACTGACAATCCAATTCTCGTAACCGACACGGTCAAACGCCGCGCGTAACGCAATAAACGAATCGTTGTCCGAATTAACGACCGCGGCCTCGATCAGGTCGCGCACCGTCTGCCAGCCCATGTTGTAGCCACCATAGGTGCCAAGAGAATCATCGAGTGAGACCTGGCCCGTCTCGACCAGCGACTCGCAGATGTAGAGTACATAGAGCGCCTTATAACTGCTCGCACCGTACACCTCGGCGTCCGCGTTATACGTCACGCCCTTGCCGCTCGACAGATCGTAAAACACCACGCCCACATCGCCCAATTCCTGGGCCTGATCAAGGGCATCTTGGAGCGCGGCGAGGCTCTCATCCTCCAGGGCGGGGATCTGGTCTTCAGCCAGTGAGAAGGTCTGCACGGTATCGCCTGAGGGAATATCGTTAAAGTCCGCCTTCGAAAGCCTCATCTTGAGGCTCGCTGTCGACAGGGTTTGACTTGCGGTGGCTTTAGATTCAGAGACCTTTTTGTTTTGCATCTGTACCGTTGACGCATCTGGGTGCGCCATTCGCTCCGACGCGTAGGTTTTGGCGGTAATTCCGAGGATAATAACCGCCAACGTTAGCATCCCAATGGCGGCAATCTTCACCCCGCGGATGCGAGCGTCTGCAAGGCCACGCGAAGACGTGCCCTTCGTCTCATATCTGCTGCCATGTTGCGGCACATACTCGTCCCGCGATGCGCCCTTTCGCACGTGGTCTCCTGACTGCTACCATTCATATACGAGCAGCATAATACCGAGCAGGCATTTCTTACCGAAGACA
This sequence comes from uncultured bacterium, assembly GCA_905215065.1. GTDB lineage: Bacteria > Actinomycetota > Coriobacteriia > Coriobacteriales > Coriobacteriaceae > Collinsella. The sequence goes on from CAJMOF010000004.1 coordinate 124,185, forward strand.
TTCAGTCGCGTTTAAGGTGTCTCTAAACAAAATACAGGCGTATCTATGCAAAAACACCGATTCTGTTGCGCATCTCCGCCCAAAACGCAGTTGCGGTGAAATAGTTCCTGTTTGGGCGGTATTAGCCGATAAACAGGAACTATTCCACCGCAACTTGACGGGGCTCTTTAGCAATCAACTAGGTGCCCGGGGGCACTCATTTAAGTCTGTCCCCAATGAGTGCTGCTAGCCGATGGCGTTTTTGAGTTCCGCACGGCGCTTTTTCATGCCCGTCATGACTGCGTTGCGCAGCTCGGGCATGCGCGCGGTATCCATCTGAGGCACGCCCTCAAGCTTATAGGGAATCCCCAGCTGCTCATACTTGACGATGCCCATCGTGTGATACGGCAGCATCTCCAGGCCGACCACGTTATGCCACGGGGCGATCAGACGACCGAGCGCCTCGCACTCCTCCACCGTGTCGGTAATGCCCGGCACCACCACGTGACGGATAACGACCTTGATCTTGCGACGCGCGAGCTCATCACCAAACGCCAGAATGCGTGCGGGATCGCAACCGGTCAGCTTCTTATGCTCGACGGGATCGGCGTGCTTAATGTCGAGCAGCACCATATCGGTCTCGTTGAGCACAGCATCGAACTTCTCGGGGTGGTTGGGGTCAAACGCATATCCGCAGCTGTCAAGGCAGGTATGCACGCGACCATCGGGGTTGTTGTGCATGGCGCGGAATAGGTCGGCCAAAAACTCGGGCTGCAGGAGCGGCTCACCGCCGGACACTGTAATACCACCGCTGCGGTAAAACTCATGGTTGCTCTGGAACTCGTCCATCAGGTGCTCGACGGTCACCATGGTGCCGCCGTTAACCGACCAGGTATCGGGGTTGTGGCAATACGCACAGCGCATGGGGCAGCCCTGAACAAACACCACAAAGCGGATGCCGGGTCCATCGACCGTTCCCATCGTCTCAATCGAATGCACGCGGCCCAGGGCAAACGCGGAGTCCTCAGGACGAGCGTCCACACCCTCGAGCGTCATCTCAGCCATTCCCGCTACCTTGCCTCTCATTGGTTTTAGCTACATAAATGCCAGAGTCATTCTAGCCTATATGCTTGATGGCGAAACGGTTTAGCGGTCAATTGGATTGTCCTATTTGGCCCCATGCAAAAGCGGCAGGAAGGTTGTCGCAACCCGCCCGCCGCCGAGGCAATAGAAATCGATAGACGCCAGGCGTTACGCCTTGAGCGTGAGCACCGCGCCAAAGGCGGTCGGGCCGCAATGGCTCGAGATGACGCCGCCGACCTGAGTCCAGGTAACGTCCTTAAAGCCCAGGTCGTGCGCATAGACTTCCATGTCGTCGCGCAGCTCCTCGGAAAGGCCTACCGAATACGCCAGGCCAATGTGCGAGTAGTCAATCTCGCCCTTCGCAACCATGTGGTCGATAAAGGCGCGGGCGCACTTGAGCATAGAGCCGCGGAACTTCTTGGTTGCCACGAACTTACCGCCCGTTACCTCAATGCAGGGCTTAATCTTGAGCAGGTGGGCGCCAAGGAATGCCACGTTGGACAGACGACCGCCCGCCTTAAGAAAGGCCAGATCGGTGGGAACAAAGCCCAGCAGCACGCGGTCCATGACGGAGTTCGTAAATGCAAAGATCTCGTCGACGGTGGCATCGGGGTGAGCCTCGATATATTTGGCGGTCTCGACGGCAACGAGCGACTGGCCCACCGAGACAAAACGCGTATCCATGGAGAATACGTAGTCGCGGCCCTTAGCCGCAATCTTGGAGGACTGATGTGAGCAGGTCGTGGCCTCGGAATACGCGAGATGCAGAATAGTCGCGTCGGGCTGCTCGGCATGGATACGGTCATACACGTGAGCAAAATCCGCAGGCGCGCAGCCACTCGTCTTAGGCATAACACCGAGCTCGTTGCAGCGCGAGTAAATCTCGAGCGGATCGATTGAACCATCTTCAACGGTCTCGTCACCAACTGTGACGTGCATGGGCACGCGCACGATGCCGTAGCGCTCGCAGAGCTCCGGCGTCACATCCGACCCAGACTCAACCACGATTACGTACTTGCCCATTATTATCACGACCCATCTCGACATTGGCTTTTCAATACATGGCACGCGCCGCCGCACTGTTGCACAACGGCGGCAGAGCGCCAAAGAGACGCCGCCCCTTGCACACAACAAAGGACAGCGTCTCCCTGGAAAACTCCGTGCTTATTTAGGATTCTACACGGTTTGCAACAATGTGTTACTTACTCCGCAAACGGTAGCTATACACGATAAACGGTAGTTCGCTGCGGCAACTGCGACACATTCCGCCCGGCAAGTCCAATCGTGCTCCACGCACGGTTAATGCGCGAGGCGGTAGAAATCCATCGACGCCGCACCCTCGGCATGCAACCCCATCGCCGAAACCGCCGGCGAATAGGTACGGCTCGTAAGTGCTGCCTCGCCGCCGTTGGCAAAAATCTCGACCATCGTAGTGTCCGAAAGCACGCGCAGGTCGCGAAGCTCGCTGAGCTCAATCGACCTCCGGTCTCGCCCATAGCCTTCATTACCCATATCGAGGGTAAGCATCCCCTCCGCATAACGCACAAAGACACCCTTGCGGATTTCGAGCTCGACCATCTTGGCGCCCTCACAGGAAACCACAAGATCAAACAGGCGGCCCGGCTCCTCGACTGTCTCTCCGCCTACAGCACGAACGCAGCCGCCGCGCATCCTCTCAATCTCGTGCGCCGGCTGCTGGCAGAGCTTACCATCGCGCATGCTCAGCTCTCGCGGCACCGTCAACGCGCACTGCCACCCGCGCGCCACCGTCGGGTTTTCCGTCGTCGCATCGGGGCAACCCGACCATCCGATCATCAATCGCCGGCCTGCAGCATCCTCAAAGGACTGCGGAGCATAGAAATCAAAACCGGCATCGACCATCGGGGGCATGCCCTGCCCGACGATTTTAAAGCTCGGCGCCTCCCAATCGGCCTCGATGGGAAACCACACGCACTGATGCGGATTGCGGTAACGCCAACCATCGGCAGGCACACCCTGCGGACAGCAAACGAGAATAAGCTCGCCATCGAGCTCAAACAGATCGGGGCACTCCCACATAAAGCCAAACTTCTCGCCCAACTCAATGCGCGTCGCATAGCTCCAGTCCTCAAGATTGCGCGAGGTATAGACAAGCACGCAGCCACGGTCGTCTTTCGTACGAGCGCCCAGAACCATGTAGTAGATACCATCGTGCTCAAGGATCTTGGGGTCGCGCACGTGCGTACCGATATCGTCGGGGTAATCGACCGGTCCAACAGCTATGCGCTTCTCGCCCAATTCGTCGGGGTTCTCCGCAACCATATGAATCTGGTTTTGCTCACGACCCGTCAACACGTAGTCGTAATCATCGCGATCAAAATGCTTGACGTTGCCGGTATAGAAGTAGTGAATCTTGCCATCACGTACAAAGGCAGAACCAGAATACGCTCCGTTCGAATCCAAATCGGAATCGGGGAACAGCGCGGGGCCGCGATTCTCGTACGTCACAAAATCCTTTGTCGTCAGATGGTTCCAAAGCACTGGACCGCCATGCGCAGCATCGAACGGATCGTATTGATGATAGATGTGATACGTATCACCAATCTGAACCAAACCGTTGGGGTCGTTGAGCCAGCCAAGCTCAGGCTCCACATGGAACAGGAGCCTATCGGGGTCGGACGCGATGCGACCCGCCGTCTCATCCTGTCCGGCACGCCACTGCTCATAGTCCGCGCGTGTCACCTTATTTTTTTGATTAAACATCGCCGTTGACTTTCTCGTCTATGGGGAAGGACGCTCGACTCACACGAGTCGAACGCCCTTCCTCAAATGGACTTATCCTCAGATTACACTGAACGGCTCAACTAGAAGCTAACGTCGAAGCCAGCGCCAGCGCCCTCTTCATCGGTGGTCGGCACGCCCTTTGCCTTGTTGTAGGCAAAGATCAAGACGATTGGCACGATAAAGGCGATGAGATTGCCAGCCACATACCACACGAGGGTCTCGGGCGTGACGATGAGCAGGCCAAGCACGCCGGTCAGACCCTGACCGATAGCGCGCACCTCAAAGAGCTTGACGAAGGCACCGCCGCAGCCTGCACCGATGCATGCGCAGATGAACGGAATGATCGAATAGCGCATGTTTGCAGCAAAGATAGCGGGCTCGGAGATTCCGACCAGCGTCGGGATAAAGGACGACATGCAGATGTTGCGCTCTTTGGAGTGCTTCTTGTGAATGAGGTACATACCGATGGCGCCGCCGCCCTGGGCGATGATGGAAACCGACCAGATGGCCTGGATGTAGTTGAAGCCAGTCGTGGCAACAAGGTTTGCCTCGATACCCTGGATGAACTGATGCGTACCGGTAACGACGAGCGGCTGCAGGAACGCGGCGAAGACAAAGGCACCAAAGACGCCCATCCTGTTGTACAGGATATCGATTACGCCGGCGAGGACGTCACCGATCAGGTTACCGAGCGGGCCGAACACGGTGAACAGGGCGACGTTAGCAAGAATCAGGGTAACGGTCGGGACAAAGACGAACGAAACGACCTCGGGGATGTACTTCTGGGCAATCTTTTCGACCTTGGCCATAAACCAGGCGGTCAGAATTGCAGGGAACACGCCGCCCTGGAAAGCAACCATGGGAATGGAGAGCGGACCAAAGTTCCAGTACTCAGCACCCGTCGGGTCCATAACGAACGTGTTGCGGTTCATAAGGCTCGGGTGAACCATGACGATACCGACGAGGATGCCCAGGATCGGGTTACCGCCAAAACGCTTGACTGCGCTGTACATAACCAGGACAGGCAGGTAGTCGAACGTGGTGGCGATAATGGCAAAGAAGCTTGCGAGGTTCTTGAGGAACTCGCTGTGATCGGCGAGGCTGCCCTCCATGCCAAAGAGGCCGTTGGCAACGATCAGCGACTTAAGGCCGATGATGATTGCAGCGCCGACGAAGGCGGGAATGATGGGGATAAAGATGTCCGAGAATACCTTGAGGACCGAGAAGAACTTGCCCTTCTTGTCCGCCTCGGCGCCCTTGACCTCGGAAGCGCTGATCTCCTTAACGCCCGTCAGAGCCATAAACTCATCGTAAACCTTGTTGACGGTACCGGTGCCGAAGATGATCATGAGCTGGCCGCTGTTGTACAGCACGCCCTTGACGCCATCGATGTTCTCGAGCTCGGCCTTGTTGTATTTGCTCGTATCCTTGAGCACCAGACGCAGACGGGTCACGCAATGCGTGGCGCCCTCGATGTTCTCCAGTCCGCCGACGTTGTCGACGACTTGCTGGGACACTGCCTTGTAGTCCATGTTCCTCTCCATTCCTTTTCTAAATCATAAAACGGTTCGTTGCCGCTACAGAGACGCGATCGTTGCGTTTGCGCACTTGAGCGCACCGTCGGTGACGGTAAGCGCCACACCCTGGCCCTGCTTGTTGCAGAAGCGAGCGTTGAGCGCAACGTCATCGACAAAGATGGTCGCGATGTCGTCGTCGACGACCAGACGCACATGGTGAGTGCCCTCGCCCTTAAAGAACAACGGACGCTCGAGGCCCATGTTGTTGACCTGGAACCACGGGTACTGGGGAGCCGGCGTGAACTCGAGCTTGCCCTCGCGCAGGTTGGCGCGGAACTCATAGGCAAGACCGGTCTCGGCGTCCTCGGCGAACTTGACCGAGAAGCCGGCAGCGTTACCGCCGAGCTCAATGTCGGCATCGAGCGAGTAGGTGGAGCCGGCATCTGCGGCGAGCACCTGCTCGACCTTGCCCGACTCGCAGGAAAGCTCAAAGGTCTCGACTGCCTTAGCCTCGCCAAAGGCGCCAAGCATGCTGTCGGGGAGCTTGGTGCCGAGCGTTCCGTCGGCACGCTGAACGATCTCGAGGGGCATAAAGGTGCCACCCCATAGGTAAGAGCTGGGGTCGCCGCCCTCGTCACGCGTAGGAACCCAACCAAAGAGAACGCGACGCTCGCCATCGAATGCGGTGCGAGCGGCGTAGTACGCGCGGCCGTCGAAGGAGTCGTCAGCGGGGGTAATCCAAGGACCGTTGATGGACTTGGACATGCGGTAACGGGTCTTGTTGCCGTCGCTGTACTCGGAAAAGACGAGGTACCACCAGTCGCCCATCTTAAAGAGATCAGGCATCTCAAACATGGTGTACAGGCCCGGGTTCCACCAGTCGCCCTGGAACTCCCAGTTGGTCAGATCCTTGGAGGTGAACTTGACCAGGCGGCCGGTCATCAGACGCTTGTCCTCGCCCACACGCGTGCCGAGGATGAGCATGTACTCTTCGTTCTCCTCATCCCAAAGCACAAAGGGATCGCGCCAGTTGCGGTCATCGTAACCCTCCTGGGGCGGAAGCAGCGTCTCGGCGATGTTCTTCTCCCACTTGACGGCGTCGTCGCTCGTTGCGTGAAGAAGAACCTGCTTCATCAAACGTGCGCGGACCTTATCGCGATTGCAACCAGTGTAGAGCGCATGGTACTTGTCGCACACCTTAAACACCGTGCCGGCATAAATGTACTGGTCGACTTCCTCGTCGCCGCCGCGCTCAAGGCTCTCGCCAAAGTCCTTGTAGTTGACGAAATCCTTGGTCGTAGCGAGTGCCCAGCCAAACGGCTCTCCGAAAGGTTCGGGGTTACGCGTGTCACGCTGATGATAGAGATAGAACGTGCCGTCCTCGCCGTACGGCATGATGTCGCCTACCCAAATTCCCTCAGGCTGGTAATACACCTTGTGCATCCGAGACTTCCTTTCCACGACATACTAACTCGGTACAATGGCAAGATATGTCAATCGTTTTCATATGTCAAACGTTTTCATACCAATACGTCTTTTCGCAGTTCCAGTCGTCGGTAAACGGTTGACATATGCCGGCGAACGGTCATCAGAGGCGTTTGAGGAATTCTTTTGGCACGGGATGAACTACGCGGTTTTGCCCTCAATGAGTTCAACGGGGAGCTTGATATTCGATTCGGGATTATCGCCGTTAATAAGAGCGATGATGGATTGCGCCGCGAGCTCTCCGATGCGATCGATATCTTGACGTACGGTTGTTAAGTCAGGCATAAACGTCATAGTTCGGCGGGCACCATCCGCGCCCACGACCTTAATATCGTCTGGAGCGCTCAAGCCGCGCTGCTTCATCACGTTGAGACAGATGGCCGCCATCGTATCGTCTCCCGCAAAGATGCCGTCAATATCGGGGTTCTCATCGAGGATCTTCGCAACGACCGCGCCCTTTTCGTCGTCGGGCTTAACGAACTCAACCTCACGGACAAGCGCGGACAAACCGGCCTGCTCAACAACATCGAGGTAGGCATCGGTACGCTTATTGGCAGGCATGCGCATGCGGCTATTGCTGCGCAGGCACAGGATACGCCTGCAGCCGTCATCAATCAGACGGCGCGTGGCGAGCTCGCCAATGCCATAGCTGTCACTTGCAATCTGGACAGAGCCCTCGCCAAGATCGCAGTCGATGCCAACCAGGCTCAAGCCCATCTCGGCATATGCCTCGGCACCGATATTGAGGGAGTTGACGATGACGCCGTCGACCATATTGCGGCGGAGCATGTCAATATAGGAACGCTCAAGATCGGGTCGATTGGCGCTGTTGCACAGCAACATCTTAAAGCCGTTTTCCGCTAACGTGCGCTCGACCGCCTGCACAACCTGAGCATGGAACGGGCTGCTCACAAAGGGAACGATCATACCGATAAGATTCAGGCGACCGTTGAGCATGGCACGGGCGATATCGTTGGGCGTATAGTTGATGCGCTCCATCGCGGCATGGACCTTATCGCGGGTCTCTTGGCTAATATAGCCGCGATTATTAAGCACGCGAGATACCGTAGTAGGCGAAACCCCCGCCACCGCTGCAACTTCCTTGATGCCAGGCTTAGCAGAATCCTTAGAACGAGCGCCCTCGCGAGCCATAGCACCCTCCCCCATCAACATGTCAAACGTTTACATACGAACAAAGCATACCCCAACAACAGCGGGAAGACGGTAACAGCACAAGTAAGTAAACGACTCATCCAAATAATTAGGAGAGTTCCGCCTAAAGGGTGACTACACAGGACCCCCGCCGGGCCGCTTTGGGTTACTTTCCAAAACATTTCCGCAGGACGCAAAGGGCTCCGCCGCGCGAAGCGCGCAGCGGAGCCCTTTGCATGTCCGAGGACGTTTTGGAAAGTAACCCAAAGCGGCCCGGCGATCCTGCGGGAGTTAAACCCCTTTAGAACTTGTCATGGAAGGTACGCGAAATGACCTCGTCCTGCTGCTCCTTGGTGAGCGTGTGGAAGTTCACGGCATAGCCGGAAACGCGGATGGTCAGCTGCGGGTACTTCTCGGGGTGAGCCTGAGCGTCAAGCAGCGTCTCACGGTTGAAGACGTTGATGTTCAGGTGGTGGCCACCCTTCTCGGCGTAAGCGTCGAGCATGTGGACCAGGTTATCGGCCTGAGTCTCGGAAACTTCAGAAACCTTCATAATGTGTCTCCTTCGATCGATAGGCGCCGGCCGAAACCGGCGCGCTAATCAGTAATCGTTATTGTTAGTATAGCACTAACAATAGTTACTCGCCCAGCTGATCAAGGTCGATATCGCCAAAGAACACCTGGTCCTCCTTGCCGAGCGCGCCCGGGATGATGGAGAAGGTGTTGGAGATGCCGTCCTGAGCATCGCGGAACGGGAGCTTGGAAACCGAAGACAGCGAAGCGATGGCGCCGTGGCTATCGCGCTTGTGCATGGGGTTAGCACCCGGGGCGAAGGGCTGGCCAGCCTTGCGGCCATCAGGCGTAGAACCGGTCTTCTTGCCGTACACGACGTTGGAGGTGATGGTCAGAACCGAGGTCGTGGGCACGGAGTTGCGGTAGGTGTCGTTCATGCGGATGTACTCCATGAACTGGTGCACAACGTCGTGAGCGATCTGGTCGACGCGGTCGTCGTCGTTACCGTACTTGGGGAACTCGCCCTCGGTCTCGAAGTCGACGATGATGCCGTTCTCGTCACGGACGGGGTGGACCTTGGCGTACTTGATGGCGGACAGGGAGTCAGCCACGACGGAAAGGCCAGCGATGCCCGTAGCGAACCAGCGATGCACGTGCTTGTCGTGCAGAGCCATCTGGATGCGCTCGTAGCAATACTTGTCGTGCATGTAGTGAATGATGTTCAGCGAGTTGACGTACACGCCAGCGAGCCACTTCATCATGTCGTTGTACTTTGCCACAACGTCGTCGTAATCGAGCGTATCGCCCTCGACGGCGCGGTACTTGGGGCCGACCTGCTTCTTGGAGACCTCGTCAACACCGCCGTTGAGTGCGTACAGCAGGCACTTGGCCAGGTTGGCGCGGGCGCCGAAGAACTGCATCTCCTTGCCGATGCGCATGGAGGACACGCAGCAGGCAATGCCGTAGTCGTCGCCGTGGTAGACGCGCATGAGGTCGTCGTTCTCGTACTGAATCGAGGAGCTGGCGACAGAAGTCTTGGCGCAGAACTTCTTGAAGTTCTCGGGCAGACGGGTCGACCACAGAACGGTCATGTTGGGCTCGGGGCTGGTGCCCATGTTCTCGAGCGTGTGCAGGTAGCGGTAGCTCATCTTGGTAACGAGCGTACGGCCGTCAACACCCATGCCGCCGATGGACTCGGTGACCCACTGCGGATCGCCGGTAAACAGGGCCTGGTACTCGGGGGTACGGGCAAACTTGACCATGCGGAGCTTCATGATGAAGTGATCCACGAACTCCTGGATCTGCTCCTCGGTGAAGGTACCGTTGGCAAGGTCGCGCTCAGCGTAGATGTCGATGAACGTGGAGGTACGGCCGATGGACATAGCGGCGCCGTTCTGCTCCTTGACGGAAGCGAGGTAGGCGAAGTACATCCACTGGATGGCCTCCTGCGTGTTGGTAGCAGGGTTGGAAATGTCGAAACCATAGGTCTCGGCCATCATCTTGAGCTCGCCGAGGGCGCGGATCTGCTCCTGCAGCTCCTCACGATCGCGGATGTTGTCGGCGGTCATGACCGTCGGGGTGGAAGCCTTCTGGGCCTCCTTGTCCTTGATCAGGTAGTCGACGCCGTACAGGGCAACACGACGGTAGTCGCCGATGATGCGGCCGCGGCCATAGCCATCGGGCAGACCGGTGATGATGTGGGCCGAGCGGCAGGCGCGCATCTCGGGGGTGTAAACATCGAAGACGCCAGCGTTGTGGGTCTTGCGCTCGAAGGTGTAGCGCTCGACAACGTTCTCGTCGACCTTATAGCCGTGCTGGCTGGCAGCCTGGCAAGCGATGCGGATGCCACCGTTGACGTGCAGCGCGCGCTTGAGCGGCTTGTCAGTCTGGAGACCGACGATGGTCTCCTTCTCGCGGTGGGCGTTATCGATGTAGCCAGCGGGGTGGCTCACGATACCCGTAACGGTCTTGGTGTCCATATCGAGGACACCGCCCTGCTCGCGCTCCTTAAGCAGCAGGTCGAGAACCTCGCCCCACAGCTCCTTGGTACGCTCGGTTGGGCCGGCGAGGAACGACTCGTCGCCCTCGTAGGGGGTGTAGTTCTTCTGGATGAAGTCTCGGACGTCAACTTCTCCCGTCCAGATGCCTTCCTTGAAGCCTTCCCATGCCTCCTGCATTGTGTAACCACGCTCCTAGTTACGTGTAATGCGGCGCTCTCTCACACCGCTGCTTATTGAATTCTTGAATGTTCGGCTTGCACTACCGGCTTCTTCCGTTCTTCACCACACGTTGGTGCAGGGAAAACGTTTGTCCACCTTGGAACTACAACCCAAAACCCAAGATTTCACCCGTTTGAGAAGGATAACATAGCGACCCTCTCCATCTGGGCTGTTATATGTTTCTTTTTTTATATCATAAAGGCGTTTTTTACAAACCCGCAGGAAATGCGAGCGCGAACAACTACCGTTCACCGATTTGTTTGGTATTTTTCCTTGCCTTTGTACGACGTTCACTCTAGCTGTTATGCCAGCTTTAGCAGGGTAAAGTGTTCCAGAGACCCTACAGAAACTGCAGGGCGGCCACGGGATCCCCCGTGGCCGCCCTGTGGCGTGACTAGTTTTTAGCTTTGATTGCCGCTTGGCATTAGGCGGCTGAGGCGGCCTTGTCGGTCGTTGCCTTGCTATTGCTCTGCTGGCCCTCAAAATGCTTGTAGCACCAGCTGGTGACCAGCGGGGTCAAAATGGCCGTCACGATAGCACATGCCGCGACCTGCGCCGTAGCCGTCGCGAGCACCGCGCCGCCGTACATGGCCTCGTTGACGCTTGCCATGGCAGCAGGCGTGGCCACATTGGCTCCGGCGCAGCTCGAAATGGCCGCACCTGCGACACCCGTACCGCCCGTGAGCTTATCGACCGCGATGACGGGAATTGCAAAGACCACCGAGCAGATCACGCCGAGCAGGATGCCGGGAAGACCACCGTTGATAAGCTGGCCAAAGGTCATGGTCGATCCCATGGCAAAGAAGACGAGCACGATGATGGCGGAAAGTGCCGGTGCCATCATCTTCTTAAAGCTGGGGAAGAGGTTACCCAGGATAATGCCGACGACGATCGGCAGGATGGCGCCCACGAGCGACCAGCCGATCGGAGCCTGACCGGCAGCGCCGAGCACGATCATCGTGACCGGAGGGCCGACAACCAGCGTGGTGATGGCGACGGCGCCACGCTCGGCCTCATTGCCCATGGTGCCCATCAGACCAGCGTACATAGCGTTGTTGGCGCCGGTGCAAGCGGCCAGCATCACCATGGCAGAGATGCCAAACAGGTTGTCGTTGAATACATAAAGGATGAGCAGCGACACGGCAACGACCACGATCTGCTTGACGGCGATGATGATGGCGCCGCGGGCAGCGGCGGCAGGAGCGCTCTTAAACGAAATCGTCGTACCGACGATGAGCAAAAAAGCGCCAACAAGCGGGCCTGCGCCCTGCTGGGTCATGCCGAGCGTAAAGCTGCCGAGCGTTTTGAACAGATCGGGGAACAGCGTGTTGAGCAGGCAGCCCAACAAAAGCGGCACCAAAATATTGGCACCCGGGATGGAGGACATCTTAAAGAACGGCTCCTTTGCCGCCGGCGCCTCCACCGCAGTCGATTCACTCATATATATCTCCTTTGGATGCATGCGAATCGTAGCCGCACGCGCCTTTGTCAGAAAGAAGGCGACGGTCCCGAGTCGCAGGAGCCGTCGCCGAATTAACGTCGCGGGGTATTACCCGTCCAGAACGATGCCACCGTCGCAGTCACCGATCTCGCCGTTCACGAAGCTAGCGAGGTCGGAAGCGAAGAAGAGCACCATCTGCGCAGGCTCGCTGGCCTGGGCGGCGCGGCCCAGAGGAATACCGTTGATGATGCGCTGAGAGTTCTCGTCAGAGAGAATCGAGGTCATATCGGTAAGGGTGAGCGACGGGCACACGGCGTTGCAGCGGACGCCAAACTTGCCGCCTTCCTTGGCGACTGCCTTGGTTAGACCGTTAACACCGGCTTTGGAGCTGGCGTAGGCAGCGGTGCCGAGCAGGCCGCCGCCGATCTTGCCAGCAACAGAGCTCACGTTGACGATAGTGCCGGCATGGGCCGCCTTAAAGTGCGGGTACACGGCGTTCATCATGGTAAAGGTGCCGTTGAGGTTGATGTCGATGGTGCGACGCCACTCGGTGTCATCGATCTCGTCGAACTTCTTGGTGCTGATGACGCCAGCGCAGTTGATCAGGATGTTGGTTTGCGGCAGGTCCGTAAAAATCTGCTCGACGGTCTCACGCGCCTTAGGCGCATCGGCAACATCGAGCTGATAGAACTTGTTGCCCTCGCCAAGCTCGGTCACAGCGGCCTCGCCCTTGGCAGCGTTCCTTGCGATGAGCGCGACGTGTCCGCCGCCCGCGACGATGCCCTTGGCGATCTCGAGGCCAATGCCCTGAGTGCCACCCGTGACAATCGCGGTCTTGCCCGTGGAGTCAAATGCCATGACTCCATCCCCCTTTATATAAGGTGTCTCCTTGCGGGAAGTTGGAGCATCGCACGTGGCGATAAATGAGTCCCAGTCGTCATGGTGGTGACAACCCCTCGCCTAACCGCGGGCATAATAGTTCTTTGAAACGCTTCAGCAATTGAATTTTTTAACTCTTTATGCGCTCTTTATATTGCCCACTGAATGAGGCCCGAATATGCGGGTATCATCTTTCACCGAAAATAGTTTCTAGTGTTAGGGGTTTTCGGTGGAAGATACCGATTTCCATGAGCTTGGGCGTCAGCTCTTAACTGAGTTTGGCAGCATGCATCATCGCATTTCACGCTCTGCGGACAAAGCTCTCGGCGGCGAGATGGCTGTCATGCGCGCCCTCATGCTCGCTGGCGGTTCGCTCACGCCGAGCGAACTCGCAAATCGCGCCTGGGTCTCGAGTGCCCGCATCGCCAATATCTTACGCACTCTCGAAGCCAAGGGCTGGGTCGAGCGCGAGCACTCAAAGACCGACCGTCGTCGTGTACACGTCACGATGACCGATAAGGGATTCCAGAATCTCGAAATCAAACGTCGGGAATTCGAGGAGCGCACCGCGGCCTTCCTCGAGCAGCTCGGCGAAACAGATACCCAAGAGATGGTGCGCCTTCTAAGGCGTTTCAACGAAATTATCGACCGCAATCAAGAAAGGAGAGATGCCGAGTGAGGATTCTCAAGCTCTTTAAAAAGCATGTCCTGGCACTGTTCACAGCTATCGTACTTATCGTAATCAGCTGCAACGCCGATCTGGCACTGCCTACCTACATGAGCGACATCGTCGACGTGGGCGTACAGCAAGGCGGCATCGCCTCGCCCGTGCCCGACACCATTCGTGCCGAATCACTCGATGACCTTGAGCTCTTTATGAGCACCAAGGACGCCAAAGCTGTGGAGGCCGTGTTTAGCAAGGCTGACAAAAAAGGCATTCGAACGTACAAGGGCACCGAGGAAGAGCGTGCCGATGGCGGCAAGATTGCCGACATTATGAGCCTGCCCGAGACCGTCGTCCTTTCTCTCAACCAGGGCATCGACGCCAGCTCCATGGGCGACATGACCGGCGCATCCACCGAGGCAAGCAATGGCGGCGGCGCCCAGGCCATGCCCACCCCCGAGCAGATGGCGGCAATGACGCCCGAGCAGCTCGCCGAGATGCAGCAGAAGGCCACAGCGGCGCAAAACATGCAAAAGCAGATTGATGCCGACGGCGGCAAGATCACCATGAAGAGTCTGCGCCTAGGTGTCGAGGGCGGTCTGGTAGACCAAAGCAAGCTCGTCGAGGGCGCCAATGAAATGGCGGACAAAATGGGCTCCATGTCGGGCTCCATCGTGACCCAACGCGCCGTGAGCTATGTGCAAGACGAGTACAAGGCGCAGGGTATCGACCCCGCCGACGTGCAGAACGCCTACCTGGGCCGCATGGCGACCACGATGTTTGGTCTGTGCCTGATCTCACTGGTCGCCACCATCCTAACCGGCGCCGTGGCCTCGCGCACCGCCTGTTCCATCGCACGCGACCTGCGCCGCGAGACCTTCAACAAGGTCATGCACTTCTCGCCGGCCGAGGTGGGCAAGTTTAGCCAGGCCTCGCTCATCACTCGCTGCACCAACGACATTCAGCAGATTCAGATGGCCGCAACCCTGTTTATCCGCATGTGCCTCATGGCGCCCGTCATGGGCATCGTCGCCGTCATGCGCGTCCTGGCCAACCACACCGGCCTGGAGTGGACCATCGCCGTGGCCATCATCGCGGTCTCGGCCGTCGTCGGCGTGCTTATGGGCCTCACCATGCCCAAGTTCAAAAAGATGCAGAGCTTTGTGGACCGCGTGAACCTTACCGCCCGCGAGCTGCTCGACGGCCTTATGCCCATCCGCTCGTTTAACCGCGAGGAGCATGAGCTCGAGCGCTTTGACCAGGCGTCCCTCGACCTGATGACCACGCAGCTCTACACCAACCGCGCCATGAGCTTTATGATGCCGCTCATGATGCTCGTCATGAACTGCATCACCGTGCTTATCGTCTGGTTTGGCGCGCAGGGCGTGTCCGACGGCGTGATGCAGGTCGGCAACATGATGGCGTTCATCTCCTACACCATGCAGATCGTCATGGCGTTTATGATCCTCACCATGGTTTCGGTTATCCTGCCCCGCGCCGAGGTCGCAGCAGAGCGCGTGGAAGAGGTCATCACCTGCCCCACGAGCATCAACGACCCTGCCTCGCCCAAACTGCCCGCAGCCAGCGCGCCGCGCGGTGAGCTCACCTTCCGCGACGTGAGCTTCCAGTACCCCGATGCCCGCGCCGATGTCATCAGCGGCGTGAACTTCACCACACATGCCGGCCAGATGCTCGGCATCATTGGCTCAACGGGTTCGGGCAAGTCCACGCTCGTGCAGCTGATTCCGCGCCTGTACGACGTCACGGGCGGCAGCATTTCGCTCGACGGCATCGACGTGCGCGACATGACCCTTTCCGAGCTGCGCCACCGCATTGGTTACATCCCGCAGCAGGGTCGCCTGTTCTCGGGCACCGTCGAGAGCAACCTCAAGTTTGCCGGCGACATGGTGAGCGATGATGACATGCGCCAGGCGGCACGCATCGCCCAGGCCGAGGACTTTATCGCCGAGCGCGAGGGCGGCTACGACTCCCCCATCAGCCAGGGCGGCTCCAATGTTTCGGGCGGCCAGCGCCAGCGTCTGGCCATCGCCCGCGCGTTGGCCAAAAAGCCCGAGGTCGTGGTGTTCGATGACTCGTTTAGCGCCCTCGACTACAAGACCGACGCGCGCCTGCGCGAGGAGCTGGCCAAAAACGTCACCGACGCCGCACTCGTGGTCGTGGCCCAGCGCATCGCGACCATCATGCACGCCGACCAGATCATCGTGCTCGACGACGGTCACGTAGTGGGCACCGGCACGCACGAGGAGCTGCTGCACGGCTGCCCGGCGTACCTGGAGATTGCACAGTCGCAGCTTTCCGCCGAGGAGCTGGGGCTTACCCAAGAAGAAATTGCAGCCGTCATGGAAGGAGGCGAGCGCTAATGGCAGACGAGACCAAGACTCAGATTCCCAAGCCCACCCGCCAGCGTGGTCCCATGGGCCGCATGGGTGGCATGCGCCGTGGCGAAAAGGCCAAGGACTTTAAGGGCACCATGAGGCAGCTGCTCGGCTATATCGGCCAGCACAAGATTGCCGTGTTTGCCGCCGTCGCCTTTGCCGTGTGCTCGGTCATCTTTAACATTGTGGGGCCAAAGGTACTTGGCCAGGTTACGACCAAGCTGTTCGAGGGCCTGGTTGCCAAGGTCAACGGCACCGGCGATGTCGACTTTGCCTGGATCGCCAAGACGCTCGGCTTTTTGCTCTGTCTGTATCTGGCGAGCTCTGCCTGCAGCCTGATCCAAGGCTGGCTCATGACCGGCGTCACGCAAAAGATTTGTTATCGCATGCGCAAGGAGATCGCCGCCAAGATCGCTGTCGTGCCGATGAGCTACTTCAACGGCCACAGCAAGGGCGACGTGCTCAGCCGCATCACCAACGATGTCGACACGCTGGGTCAGTCACTCAACCAGAGCGTGACGCAACTCATCACATCGGTGACGCAGATTATCGGCGTGCTCGTCATGATGCTGTCGATCAGTCTGCCGCTCACCGGCGTCACCGTGCTCACGCTGCCGGCAGCCGCGATTATCCTGACCGTGATGATTCACTTCTCGCAGCCGTACTTCCGCGAGCAGCAGCAGGTCCTGGGCGCCGTCAACGGCATCATCGAGGAGGACTTTGCCGGCCAGAACGTCATTCAGGTGTTCGACCGCGCCGAGGCCTCGATCGAGGAGTTCGACAAAGAGAACGACCGCCTCTTTATGAGCGGTTGGCGCTCTCAGTTCCTGTCGGGCCTGATGATGCCGCTTATGAGTCTGGTGGGCAACATGGGCTACGTGGGCGTCGTCGTGGTGGGCGCGCAGCTCGCGCTGACCGGCAATGCCACACCCGGCGACATCCAGAGCTTTATCCAGTACGTTCGCAACTTTACGCAACCCGTGCAGCAGCTGGGCAACGTGAGCAACACGATGCAGTCGATGGCCGCCGCCACCGAGCGCGTCTTTGAGTTCCTGGCCGCGGCCGAGGAGGAGCAGAAGGCCGACGCGCAGATTCCCGAGAAGCGCCCCGGTCACGTGGAGTTCGACCACGTCAAGTTTGGCTACACGCCGGACAAGACCATCATCCACGACTTTAGCTGCGAGGCCGAGCCCGGTCAGACCATCGCCATCGTCGGTCCCACCGGCGCTGGCAAGACCACGCTCATCAAGCTGCTGCAGCGCTTCTACGACGTGGACGGCGGTTCACTGCGCGTCGAGGGCATCGACGTGCGCGACTGGGACCGCGCGGCACTGCGCGGCGAGTTTGCCATGGTGCTGCAGGATACCTGGCTGTTTAACGGCACCATTCGCGAGAACATTCGCTACGGACGCCCCGATGCGAGCGATGCCGAAGTCGAAGCCGCCGCACGCGCCGCACGCTGCGACCACTTTATCCATACGCTCGCCGGTGGCTACGACTTTATGATCAACGAGGAGGGCACTAACCTGTCGCAGGGTCAGCGCCAGCTCGTGACCATCGCCCGTGCCATTTTGGCCGACCGCCCGGCGCTGATTCTAGACGAGGCGACTTCCAACGTGGACACCCGCACCGAGGAGCTCATTCAGCGCGCCATGGATGCGCTGATGCAGGGCCGTACAAGCTTTGTCATCGCGCACCGCCTGTCCACGATCCGTAACGCCGACGTGATCTTGGTGATCCGCGACGGCGACATCGTCGAGAAGGGCACACACGACGAACTGCTCGCCCAGGGCGGCTTCTACGCCGACCTGTACAACTCGCAGTTCGACGAAGCGGCGTAAAACCGGCGGCAAACAACCGCAATACACAAAACGGGGGCGCAGAATGAACTGCGCCCCCGTTTTGTGTCCTTTGGGCCTCGAACTGCCTCCCCTAGGACCTGATTGACAGCCCACTCCAAGCCCCGTGGGCAAAAAATGGCAAATATGAGTACTGTCACCTTTTTAGTAACAGCCAAAACAGCACCAAATGCTGCTCACACGGCTTGCACGCGCTCCTAAATTGATCAAACAGCCCAATAGCGGACTTATATGTGCTTACGTTAATGAACATATTTACTATTATGTCTATTATCTTGTGATGACGATATGGCACTGAGATAGCAACAGTACTCATATTTGCCATTTTTTGCCCACAGGGTATGCCGCAGAAGATCCAACTTGCTCCAGCGTGCCGTACGCCGGCCTTCCCCTTCCGGCAAGTGCCGACATTTTCCCAGATAAAACCGAACAAAACAAACCTGTCCTTTTTCGGCAGGTTTCGCTTGCACTTTAGCGTGCGACAGCGGATAATGCCGAACACTCGACAATACGCTTATTGCTCTTTCTATAGATTGAGGAGGCCCCGCATGGCCATGGAATTCAAACGCAGGCTGCCAATCCCCATGGAGATCCGCGAGGAAATGCCGCTTTCCGCCGAGCTTACTGCCAAGAAGCAGGCATTCGATGCCGAGGTCGCCAAGGTCTTTACCGGCGAGGACGCACGCAAGGTGCTCATCATTGGCCCGTGCTCTGCCGATCGCGAGGACTCGGTGCTCGAGTACATGAACCGCCTGGCCAAAACCGCCGAGGAGGTCAAGGACAAGCTCATCATCATCCCGCGCGTCTACACCAATAAGCCGCGTACCAAAGGCACCGGTTACAAGGGTCTTCTGCACAACCCCGACCCCGAGGCCCCCGACGACCTGCTCGAGGGCGTCAAAGCCATCCGCCATATGCACCTGCGCGTTATTGAGGAAACGGGCTTCTTCACCGCCGACGAGATGCTCTACCCCTCCAACTACCAGTACCTCGTTGACCTGCTGAGCTATGTTGCCGTGGGCGCACGCTCGGTCGAGAACCAGGAGCATCGCCTGGTGTCGAGCGGTATTGCGGTACCCGTCGGCATGAAGAACCCCACTGCTGGCTCTACCACCGTTATGCTCAACTCCATTTACGCCGCGCAGGCGCACCAGAGCTTTATCTTCCGCAACTGGGAGGTCGAGTGCGATGGCAACCCGCTCGCGCACGCCGTTATGCGTGGCTACATCGGTCTCGATGGGCGCACCTACCCCAATTACCACTACGAGCACCTGGAGCGCCTGGCCGAGCGCTATACCGAGCACGCCGGCTATGCCAATCCCGCAGCGGTCATCGACTGCAGCCACGACAACTCGGGCAAGCGTCCGCTGGAGCAGTATCGCATTTGCAAAGAGGTGCTCGACAGCTGCCGCCGCAACGAGTCCATCTCCAAGCTGGTCAAGGGCTTTATGATCGAGTCCTACCTGGAGGATGGCAACCAGCCGGTCGACGGCGGCGTCTTTGGTAAGTCGATCACCGACCCGTGCCTAGGCTGGGAAAAGACCGACTACCTCATCCACGAGATCGCAGAGCGGGTTTAGTTACGTGGGTTTACCAACCCGCGTAACGGCTCGACGCTGCAAACCCGCCAGAGCGGCAATCTGCCTTTCAACTGCGGCGGCATGACCAGAAGGTCAATGCCGCCTTGTTTTAAGGCACCTTGCTCGCTCTGGCGGGTTTTCGCTGTCGTTGCCAAAACAACGGCATCACCTTGGCTGCACACTCATTGGGGGCACTCATTGGGGACGTACTTAAATGAGTAGTCGTTGGGGACGTTCTTGTTTGACTAGTCGTTTAAGAACGTCCCCAATGACTATCTCTCCGCCCCCGTGGAATCGGGGGTCGTCTACCGAATGGTTGATGCGGCGGCCCTGCGGCCATGCCACACTCATAGATAGCCTGACCCAACTTGGAAGGAGCCTCCATGAGCCTTGACAACGTAACCCTGCGCGCCGCCACGCTCGACGACCTGGATGGTATCGCCGCCATCTACAACCGGCTGTGGTGCAACACGCTACGCAACCGCGGCGACGTCGAAGCTGCCGATTTCTGCGCGCGCTTCAACATTGCCATGCAGCTGCAGCGCTCCCCTATCGCGCTCGTTGCCGAGGCAGAGGGCCGCATTATCGCCGCCTGCTGCATCGGCATCTTCGAGGACGGCAAGCCGCGTACCAACCCCACGTGGGTACCCTGCTACGACGAGATGTTCGCCCAGGCAACCGAGATGGCAAAGACCGCCGATGCCAAACTCGAGGGCTCGCTCTTTGGCGACAGTCGCGAAAAGGCCACGGCCGATCGCTTTGCCGCCACGGGCAACGAGTATGCCCAGGGCCAGCTCAACCTGATCATCATTGTGCCCGAGTGGCAGGGCAAGGGACTCGGCCGCGAGCTCATCGACCTTGCGCGCGCCGAACTCGCCAAAGCCGGGTGCACCAAGTTCTTCCTGATGAGCGACTGCAACTCTGACTGGCAGTTCTACGAGCACCTCAACATGAAACGCATCCTGGAGGATCACAGCCAAGACACCGGCGACGGCTTTATCGTCTACATGTACGGAGGCGACACGCAGGATTAGCCTGAGTGCCACCTCATGGGCTTTCTCCAAAACAGCCCAAACCAATCAGCCACGCCAAAAGGGACATGCCAAAAAGGGACAGGTTTATTTTGGCAGGTTTTATCTGGGCAAACGCCGACCGCCGCGAGGAAGTTGCCTTCCCTCACGGCGGTCTTCTAGCAGTCAAAACCAAGTGAGTAGACTTTTTGCAGGAGGCCGAGCACACCCCGAATCGCCACAGCGCTGACCTGCGGTTTTATTGAGCGTTTGGCGCGGTGTGCTCGACAAGTCCAAAAAAGTCTACTCACTTGCATCTGAGAGGCATCCGATAGACAAAAAAACCGCCGCGGAAGGGGGCCGACTCTCTCCGCGGCGGTTGTTTGCGTTGGTTTTGCGACGGTTTTGCCCGCTTGCTACTCGCTGTAGCGGGTGGCGATGGCGGCTCGCACCATGCCGGTGCTCATGAGGTAGGTCACCAGGAAATAGCCGCCATAGGCTGCCAGGAAAATCGCACATGTGAGGCCCACCGTGCCGCCGATGCTCATGTTGCCAAACGTGCTCACCAGCTCGATGATCACCTTGAGCGCCACAAAGGAGTGCGCCAGACCCACTGTCAGCGGGAACAGGAAGAACACCGCTTGCTGCGCCATCACCGAATGGCGAATCTGGCGGTCGTCACAGCCGATCTGCGCCAGCACGCGATAGCTGCGGCTTCCGTCGGCCACATTGGAGAGCTGCTGGATCGACAGAATTGCCGCACATGCAACGACCAGTACAAAGCCAATATAGATGGCTAGATAGCTAATCATGCCGTTCATCTGCGCCGCCTGCGTATAGATCTCGGAGCGTGTCATGAAGATTCCCCACGACCCCGGCTCCTTGCCGTCAACGAGCAGATTGTCGAGCATGGTGTATTTAATGCTCTCGTCTGCCTTGGTCACATCCATCCCCTGCTTGTAGTTAACGAGCAGATTACTGGAATACGGCTGCAGGTTAAGCTGGGACAGCAGCTCGTCGGCTACGACCACGGTACCGGGATTGCTGCCGAGTGCCGAGTTGGCGATGGCAGCCGTGTCCTCGTCCGACTTATCGGCTGCGGGCTTGAGCTCATGTCCGCCCAAGGTGAGGGTATGGCCCCCAGCCATGTACTTGGTGTACAGGTCGCCCAACTCGCCGCCCATATCGCACGTAAGCAAGTACTGGTCGCGGCCAATGTTCACCGGCTCCTCGCCCATCATCTGGCGCAGTTTGTTGTACTGGCTCGCCGGCGTCACAAACAGGCCCATATCATCGGCATTGCTACCCTCGAGCGCCTTGGGGAGCTTTTCGCCCATGGCCTTGCACATCTCGCCCGCCGTCACCGAAGGATCCGAGCCGCCAAGCGTATAGCTCAGATACGAATCAATCTGCACATGCTCGCCGGCAACATCGGCGATATTGACCTTCTTTCCGGCCTCGTTGCCATTATCTGCCGACTTGCCCTTGATACTTTCCGCAACGTTATCGGGATCGATACGGTCACCGTGCCATGCAGAGTACAAATCGACCGTTGCGTCTGCCAGCACCATGCGATCGGCCTCGGAAGGATTGACATACTTCTTGTAGTAGTCGAGCCTATCGGACGCGTAATAGATATACGTCTGCGACATATCCGCCGGCGTATAGCGCTCCAGGTTCTCGTTCATCACGTTGGCGATCGACATGCCGCAGGTCACCGAGGTAATGGCCAGAAACAGGATCATCGCGATAACGCCCATCGAAAAGCACACCGTGTTGACCTTGGCCGCAAGCTGGCGCACGGTAAACATGTTGAGGCCGCGCCAATACACGCTGCGCAGGCTCTGCAGCAGCTTGATGAGCATGCCCGAAAGTCCCCAAAATAGGGCAAAGGTACCCACCGTAACCATGGCCGTGGTGATACCGAACTGGTTCATGGCCTCCTGCAGCTTACCCTCCGTCGCGGTGAGCGGGAACCCGTCGCGCAGCAGACGGTAATAGGCCACGCCCACCAGCACCACGCCCACGACAAAGATGGCAATCGCGATCCAGGGGTTGCGCGTCTTGATGCTCTCGTTGCGACGCTCGGCACCCATAAGCTCGATGAGCCTGGTGCGGCGCACGGCGCGAAGGTTCAGCAGCAGCGTGAGCACAAACATCACGAGCATGCAGGCAAGGGTCAGGTTGAACGCATGCACCGAGAAAAAGAAGTGGAAATTAGCGATCTGCGTCTTAAAGAGCGAGGCCGTAAAGAATGTCATGAGCTGGGAGAGCCCCACGCCCAGCACAATGCCGGCGACAAAAGCGCCGACCGAAACAAATACGGTCTCGAGCGCCATGATCGTGGCGACGCGCCCGCGGCGCATGCCGAGCACCTGGTACAGGCCGAACTCCTTTTTGCGGCGCTTCATGATGAAGTTGTTGGCATACACCATCAAAAAGGCCATGACGCCGGCCAAAAAGTACGTCAGGTAGCCGAGCATGCTGCCCATGAGCTCGGACAGTCCCTCCTCCTTGATGCCGGCAATGTCGACCTGCATCGAGACGGTATTGAAGGCATAGAAGACCGTGACACCCAGGGTGAGCGTCAGCAAGTAGACAAGGTAATCGCGGCCGGCGCGGCGGACGTTGCCCCAAGCGAGTTTACAGAGCATCGGAGCCCTCACCGCCCATCATGGCAACGACCTCCATAATGCGGTCGAAGAACTCTCGGCGGTCGGTGTCGCCGCGGCGCAGCTCGGTGAAAATCTTGCCGTCGCGGATAAACAGCACACGGCTCGTGTAGCTGGCGGCAAAGCTGTCGTGCGTGACCATGAGCACGGTGGCGCGCAGACGGCGATTGAGCGCCTCCAGGCTCTCGAGCAGCAGGCGGGCGCTCTTGGAATCGAGGGCGCCGGTGGGCTCGTCGGCCATGATCATAGTTGGGTCGGTGACGAGTGCGCGAGCCGCGGCAACGCGCTGTTGCTGACCGCCGGACATCTGGTAGGGATACTTGTCGAGCACCTGACTGATAGACAGACGCGCGGCTACATCCTGCACGCGGGTCGAGATCTCTGCCGAGTTTGTGCGGGCGATGGTGAGCGGCAGGGCGATGTTCTCGCGCGCCGTGAGCGTATCGAGCAAGTTGGAGTCCTGGAAGATAAAGCCCAGCTCCTCGCGGCGGAACTGCGAAAGCTTGGCCTGCTTCATGCGCGTCACATCCTGGCCGTTGATGCGAATGGTGCCGCTCGTGGCGCTATCGATGGTCGACACGCAGTTGAGCAGCGTCGACTTGCCCGAGCCCGAGGCGCCCATGATGCCGACGAATTCGCCGCGGTTGACGGTAAAGCTGACATCGTTGAGCGCGCGGGTCACGTTGCCCAGTGCTCCATATACCTTTTCGAGATGCGCGACCTCCAGTACCGGGGTCGCCGTTTGCGTGGTTTGCATACCGAGTCCTTTCTTGCGATTAGTCTACGGCATCTATAGTCGCAAGGAGCCGAGTCGGCTACCATCGATATGGCTTACGCTTGCCTTACCGTTGTGTAAGGTAGTGCAGGGAACGTTTTGATGTTGAGGAAGGGCTCCTGTTGAAGACTGTTCATGTTGCCGCTGGGATCATTCGCAAGGAAGGATCTGACGAGCTGCTTGCCGTGCAGCGCGGCTACGGCAACATGCAGGGACTATGGGAGTTCCCGGGCGGCAAACTTCTGCGCGGCGAGACACCCGAAGACGCCGTGCGCCGCGAGCTTATGGAAGAGCTACAGGTAAAAGTCACCAACCTGCGTGATTTCTACACCGTTGAGTATGACTACCCCGATTTTCATCTCTCCATGGAGTGTTACTACTGCTCGCTCGCCGATGAATCCGATGAGCCCCAGAAACACGACCGCCAGCTTGATATCCGCTGGATTCCACGCACCTCGCTTGCCACGGTGGAATGGATGCCCGCCGACAAGGGGCTCATTGATGCTCTGATTGAGTTAAAGGAAGATCGGCTTGAGGCAAGCTCCGCCGATGACGCCGCGCCCAACACAACCGACAAACCCGCCACCAAACCCAAGCGCGCACCTAAACGCCGCAGCAAAAAGCGTCCCAAGCCCGGTCTGCTCGACGGCATCGATACCTCGGACCTCTCCGCTGACGAGCGCGAACTGGTCCGCCGTCGCGCCGCCATCAAAAAGTCCATGAAGGGCAACAAGCGCGCCAACACCAAGCCCGAGCTGCTCGTACGTCAGCGCCTACGGGCCGCGGGCCTTACGGGCTATCGTTTGGAATGGAAGGTACCCGGCAAGCCCGACATCGCCTTCCCCGGCCGCAAGATCGCCATCTTCGTCAACGGTTGCTTTTGGCACCGCTGCCCCAAGTGCAACCCAAGCCAGCCCAAGCGCAACGTTGAGTTTTGGGAGGCAAAGTTCCGTCGCAACGTCGAGCGCGACCGTGCTGCTGT
This sequence comes from uncultured bacterium, assembly GCA_905215065.1. GTDB lineage: Bacteria > Actinomycetota > Coriobacteriia > Coriobacteriales > Coriobacteriaceae > Collinsella. The sequence continues at coordinate 149,154 of CAJMOF010000004.1, forward strand.
GGCAGCGCTCACTCAAATGGGCTGGACGCCCATAACCATCTGGGAATGCGAACTCAAAAAAGACCGCATCGACGCCACGATGGAAAAGGTCATCGAGCAGGTGCGCGCCACAGAGCCGCAGCGCTAACAGCGAGCATTCACACGCTCCGCACGTCCGCGCCACATCCACGTCACAAACCTTAGAAAGCCCTTAAGCTCAAAGCCTTTCAAGAGTGTTACTCGATACCTCTGACCTGCAGTTTCATCGTAACACTAAACCAGGTTAAGCCTTTCTTTAGCGCTTCTTTGCGGCAGCCGCGGCATAATACTGCCAACGCACGGGACCTAGCAGCAAACCTCGCGCGCAATCTTTTGGTGGACATCGAGGAGGCCGCATAAGCATGCATTCTTCCAATGACGCAGCACAGCAGCCATCCCTAAAACATGCAAACCTTTTCTCCTTCCCCCCGACACAGAGAAACGGCCTCCCCGACTCCCCCACCACAAAAGCCAAACGCTCAACCGACCAGAGCCACAACTTGCGAGCATCCTTCGATAAGCTCCAAGCATCCCTAGACAAGGCGTTCCCCGAACAGGCAAGAGCAATCTAAGCCCATCGCGCTTTATACTGATGCCATGCGAAACATGGATCACATAGAATTGCACCGCGGAGGACGCGAGGAAGCGTTTCCCGAGACCGCCGAAGACTGGCCCTATATTGCCGAACGCGCAGAATTCGCTCGCTATCCGGGCAATTCCGTCCCCTGGCACTGGCATTCCGAAGTTGAGCTTTTCTACATGGAGCAGGGAGCGATCGACTATCGAACGCACGCGGCTCATGAGCACGTACGCTTTGAGGAAGGGTCCGCCGGCTTTATCAACGGCGGCGTTTTGCACAGCACGCTGCAATCACCCAATTCGGCGCCAGCCATTCAAATGCTGCATATCTTTCAGCCGTCGATGCTCGGCGATCCCGCGGGGCGTCTCCAAAAGCGCTACATCAACCCATTGCTTCAATGTCGAGGCGTCGATGTGCTCAAATGGTCGCCCACCAATCCCGACGATATGCCCTTTATCGATTTGCTAAAGAGCTCCTTTAGCCACGACCTTCAACGGCCGCAGAACGAGATGGCGCTTCGAAATAGTTTGTCAGAGCTCTGGATTCAGATTAACGCCAAGACCGAACCGCTCTTTTCTTCCGACGGCGCCTCTTGGATGACCAGCCGCGACGTACAGTTCAAGGCAATCCTGGACTTTATCCGCGCAAACTATGCAGCCGCTATAGATGTGCCCCAGATGGCATCTGCAGCCGGCGTAAGCGAAAGAGAGTGTTACCGCATTATCGAAACTTGTGCAGGAACGACCCCGGCGGCATATCTACGCGCATACCGCATAAACCGTGCTTGCGAACTTTTGGCACACACCACGCGAACGGTACAGACAGTCGCGCGCCAATGCGGATTTATAACAGCAAGCCATCTTGGCCAGGTATTTAAAGAACAAATGGGGTGCACTCCTTCGAGCTATCGAGCAGCGAGGCAGAATCTCGATAGCACCAGGCAGAAATCCCGCTAGCCCTTCTTCTGTCACTGCATCAAACTTGCAGGCAAACAACAGAGAGGAGCAATCATATGAAGCACTTTGACCATATCGTATTTGACGTTGATGGGACATTGGCAGATACAGAAGAAAGCGTTCTGTCATCGCTTGTCCAGATTGTCCAAGAAGAGACCAGCAAAACGCTTCCCCGACACGAGCTTGACTTTGCCCTCGGCATACCCGGCAAGGATGCCCTTGAGAAACTTGGGATCTACTCGCAGGCAACGTTGGATCGCTGGTGCCAAGTTGCCGCCAGCTTTAAAAGCACCATCAGCGTGTTTCCAGGTTTGCTTGAAGTCATCGCAACGCTCGCCGATAGCGGCTGCAAACTTGGCATCGTCTCCTCACGTGCGCGTGACGAATACGCAAAAGAAATTGCACCCCTTGGTTTCGATAAGTATTTTGAGCACATCATCCTTGTCGAAGACACAACCGAACATAAACCCGCACCCGCACCCATGCTCGAATATCTCCGACGTGCGGGCGCGAATCCTGGCAACGTCGTCTACGTTGGCGACACCGTCTACGACGAACAATGCGCAACTTCAGCAGGGGTCAGTTTTGCCCGAGCAGCATGGGGATCACACCAAGATATCCCAAACGCCACCTACAACCTCAAAACCCCCAACGACCTACTAACCCTAACAACCAAATAACCCACGCGTCCCACCCTTTCAGCCCTAACGCCACAAGGGCGACGACCTCGAGTAGGTCAACCTGGGAGGGACGAGGGCTTAGTTCCCCAATCTTTCCGCAGGGGGCAAAAAGCAACGTCTTATTTTTCCGACACTAACGCCACAAGGGCGACGACCTCGAGTAGGTCAACCTGGGAGGGACGAGGGCT
>CAJMOF010000005.1 GCA_905215065.1 uncultured bacterium
CCCATGGTCGCCGGGCTGACGAGATGGTTTTGGTTTGTCGCGAGTTCCGCACGCAAAGAAGGCCACTTAATGTGGCCTTCGTCTTGCGCAGGACTGTCCGAGCAGCAAACCAAAACCATCTCGTCAGCCCGGCGACCACCCCTCTCAAAGATTTTCAAAAAAGTTGTTGACGTGCGCGTAACGACTCGTCTAATATATCCCTTGCGCGATGGACCTGTAGCTCAGTTGGTTAGAGCGTCCGGCTGATAACCGGGAGGTCACAAGTTCGAATCTTGTCAGGTCCACCACTTTCTTTCGCAATAAACACCCCAGCGAGAGCCGAGTCGCCGCTGGGGTGTTTATTACTGTCTCCGTGGGGGTTTAGCTCAGCTGGGAGAGCGCGGGCTTTGCAAGCCTGAGGTCAGGGGTTCGATCCCCCTAACCTCCACCATGATGGACCTGTAGCTCAGTTGGTTAGAGCGTCCGGCTGATAACCGGGAGGTCACAAGTTCGAATCTTGTCAGGTCCACCATCAAAACTGTGAAGAGCCTCGAGGGTTTCCTCGGGGCTTTTTTCTTACCTGCTGGAGTAGTCAAAAGAGCCCCGGGTTGATTTCCGATCTCAGCCGAACACATTGAGCGGATAGGCCATTCCCGCAGTTAGCCGAACGCCCCCGCGGCCCCTCCTGGGGTCCGGGGGCGCCGTTTTCCCAGTTGAAGGAACGGTGGAGATGTGTTTCGATGGGTCCGGTGGCCATGCTCCGCCCGCCGCCCGGCACCTCTTCCCAGACTCAGCCGGACGGTCGGTCCGTCTATTCCGTTTTTCCTCTAGGCTAGGCCAGCGGGGCATCGCCCCTCTCGGCGCGCGCCCTCTCGATGAGCCCCGGCGTCAGGTCGAGATCGACGAGCGCCACGTCCTCCACGCCGTAGGCGTCCAGCAGCGCCGCCGCGTCCTCCCCGAGCATCGCCCTGAAGGCGCGGGCGGGCGTCGAGAAGCCGAGCGCGCCGCGGGGCTCGGAGTTCACGTGCGACATGGCCAGCGCCAGGTCCGCCGGGGCGAGCCGGTCGAACCTGAGTCCGGAGCCCTTGGGCAGCAGCTTCCTTATCTCGACGTGGTTTCGCTCGCAGGCGCCCTTCTGGTCGCTGCGCCTCGGGTCGCAGTAGAACAGCCTCGTCTCGCCCGGCCCCTCGCCGATGAGCGCCGCGATGGCGCCCTCGTCGGAGAACTCGGCGCCGTTGTCGGTGAGCACGGCGCGGAACACGCGACGCGCCCGGCGGTCTTCTCCGCCAGCGGCAGCGCGAGCTGGAGCCTGCTGGGGCGATGCAGCAGCGTGAGCAGGCAGGCGGAGTCCTCCCGGGCGCCCTCGACGGTGTCCATCTCCCAGGCCGCGGCGCACGCGTCCTCCCCGAGGGCGAGGAACGCGGCATGCGACCTGCGGGCGGAGTGGCGGGTCGCCGCCCGGCCCGCGGCGCGCTTCCTCGGCCTGTAGCCGACCTTGCGCCTGAGCTCCATGTCGGTCATGCCGTCGTAGCCCGCCGAGACCCAGCGGTAGATGGTCGACGGCGACAGGTCCACCGGGCCGCCGTTGCGCGCCGCCATCTGCTCGGGCGACAGCCCCCGGCGCAGGCAGTCCCTTATCGCCTCCAGCCTGGCCGCCGCGGCGGGCTCGTCGGCGTCTATCCCGCGCCTGGACGAGACGAGGACCGAGTCGGCGCACAGCTGCGCGGCCCGGGCCTCGTAGAAGACGTGGGGGCGGCGCTTGCAGCCGATCGCGCGGTACCGCCCGCAGCCGTTGCAGCATCGCGGCCACGCCGCCAGGCGCGGGCAGGCCGCCGACAGGTCGGCGGAGGCGTCCACGCGCTCGCCGCGCCTGGCCTTCGGCGCCGTCACGAATCTGTGCGACGCCACCTCGGCGCTCACCGTCGAGGGCGACCTGCCCAGCTCCCTCGCGATCTCCCTGCACGACGCCCTGCGCTCCAGCATCCTCTGGACCGTGTCCCGCTCGTGCCTCGTGAGCCTTCCGTAGGCCCTCGGGACCGCCCTCGCGGAGCCACTCTTCCTCTTTCCGGACATGCCGTCCTCCGATCTCCCGGGGCCGGCCGGTCCGGCCCTCAGGGTATCGGGTTCCCACATTCATCCGCACATGTGCGGATGAATGTGGGAGGTGTTCGGATAAAGTCGATAATCAAGGCAAAAGAGCCCCGTCCCAAAAAGACTACTTTGATTTTGTGTGCTGTGCGAAAGTTTGGGTAGTATAGCTATTCAATGCGGCGGGCTGCCGCGTGTTAACCGCTACGTACCGGAGGTGTTCCATGGTTCGTGTCGACATAGAGACCATCGTCATGGCCGCCGGTCCCGTGCCATCGCTTATCGTGCTTCGCGAGCGCTGCAGCAAATCGGACTCGCCCGCGCCGCTGCGTTCCCTTTCCATTCAGACTGGTTCGTTTGAAGCTGCTGCCATCAGCCGCGGCATCGATAGCGGTCGCGCCGAGCGCCCGATTACCCATGACCTGTTGCTCGATACCGTTGACGCCTTGGGCGCCAAACTCGAGCGCATCGAGATAGTTCGCGCCGAGCCGCCGGTGTTTTACGCGACGATTGTCGTACTGGCCGATGGTGACGAGCGCAAGATCGATGCCCGCCCCAGCGATGCCATCGCCCTTGCCGTGCGCAGCAATGCTCCCATGTTTGTGGAGGACGACATCATGAATCGCCTGGGCACCGTTTCTGCCCATGCCGAGGAAGTCGACGACGAGCAGGAGTTCGAGAAGTTCGACGAGTTCGTCCATACGCTCTCCCCCGATGACTTCTAAATGCGGGGCGTCCAGGTTGCGGAGCGTTCGCTGATGGCCGGCGGCATGTCGGCTGAGGCGGCCGCCATCGCGCGTGAAGCCCAGATGCGCTCGGAAGCATCCGAGGCGGCCCGCCTCGCCTATGTGACACAGGCCCGTACGCTTCGCGAGCGCCGCGGCTCGTTTATCAAGATGGTTGTCATCTCCGCCCTTGTCGCGGCAATCTGCTCGCGCCTTCGTGGTACAGTTGGTGCGCTTGGGTTTTCGATCTCTACGGGCCTGGTGATCTGGGGCGTGGTCGACGCGGTAATGCTGACCAGTCAGATCAAGGTGCTCGACAAGCGTGCGGTGGATATGATGCACGCCCGCGACGCTGCCGCCAAGATCGCTGCTGAGGCACAAGAACTGTAACGACGCCGGATTCGATGGGAAGGTCTAAAGATGGCACAGGATATGCAGGACGCCGGTAACGTCTCCGCTGAGCTCGACGCCATGGTGTGCGATCTGATTGGCGCCTTCTTGGACGACCTGGCCGCGGGCGAGAACCCGGGCGTGGTTGTGGCAATTGAGGACGCCGCTTCCAACCGTTATCTGGCCGCACTCGACGAAGATGGCGAGGAGGCATGCCTGGAGGCTGCCACCAACTTTATCTCCGAGCACAAGATGGGTCTTAAGGACGAGGGCCTGGGCCGTATCGCCCGCTATGCCATCGGCTACACCGGCTGCGTCGAGATTGACGGCGGCTATCACGATGCTCTGCTCGTGAGCTTCTTCGAAACCACGCTCGAGAGCGGTTTTTCGGCATACGTGCTGTATGAGGGCATGGGTGCCGGCGATGGTTTTATGTGGAGCGACCCTGAACCTGCAGGTGAGGAAACCCCTCTTATCTAAAATCGCTAAAATAAACGAGTTTTCGGTAAAAGGCTCAATATTCCCGCTGAGCGTTGTATCGCTGGGCGGGTCGCATACGCGTGCCGTTTGTATATGGATAGAAGATAGGGGAACTACATGCGCGTAGACAATCTGAGGAACATCGCCATCATCGCCCACGTCGACCACGGCAAGACGACGATGGTCGACAAGCTCCTGCGTGCCACGGACGCCTTCCGTGCCAACCAGCAGGTCGAGGACCGCGTCCTGGACTCTAACGACCAGGAGCGCGAGCGCGGCATTACGATTCTCGCCAAGAACATCTCTATCGAGTACAAGGACGTCAAGATCAACGTCATCGACACCCCGGGCCACGCCGACTTTGGCGGCGAGGTTGAGCGCGTGCTGCGTATGGCCGACGGCGCCCTGCTGCTGGTTGACGCTTTTGAGGGCCCCATGCCCCAGACCCGCTTCGTGCTGCGTCACGCTATCGACACCGGCCTCAAGATCATGATCGTTATCAACAAGATCGATCGTCCGGGCGCCAACCCCGAGAAGGCCTACAACGACTGCCTGGACCTTATGGCCGACCTGGGTGCCACCGACGACCAGCTCGAGTTCGCCATGGAGCACGTGGTCTACGCCAGCGCCATGAACGGCTTTGCCCGTCTTGACCCCAACGACGGCAACATGGACATGTATCCGCTGCTTGATATGATCATCGACGACATGCCCGCCCCCGAGGTTGACGAGAACGCCCCGCTGGCCATGCAGTGCGTGACCATCGACCACTCCAACTTTGTCGGCCGCATCGGCATCGGTCGCGTGTATTCCGGCGCCATTCACCAGGGCGATCAGATCCTGGTTGTCAAGAACGACGGCTCCAGCGCAACTGCTACCGTCAAGCAGCTCTTTACCTTCGACTACCTGGGCCGCACCGAGTGCCAGGAAGTCGGCGCCGGCGACATTGCCGCCGTTGTCGGTATTGACCGCACCGATATCGGCGATGTCTACACCGACCCCGAGAACCCCGTTGAGCTCGAGCCCATCGAGATCGACCCGCCGACTCTGTCCATCGTCTTTGAGGCTTCGACCTCCCCGCTCGTCGGTCGCGACGGCGACATCGTGGGCGCCCGTCAGCTCAAGGAGCGCCTGTTCAACGAGGCCGAGAACAACGTGACCATGAAGATCGAGGAGCTCGAGGACAAGAGCGGCGTCGAGGTCTCGGGCCGCGGCATCCTGCACCTGTCCGTCCTGATGGAGTCCATGCGCCGCGAGGGCTTTGAGTTCCAGGTCGGCCGTCCCCGCGTTCTGTTTAAGAAGGACGAGAACGGCAACAAGATGGAGCCCGTCGAGCAGGCCGTCGTCGAGTGCCCGGACGAGTACTCGGGCAAGGTCGTTGAGGTCTTCGGTACCTCCGGCGGTATCATGACGAGCATGGATACCTCGGGCATCGTGACGCACCTTGAGTTTAAGATCCCGACGCGTGGCATCATGGGCCTTAAGAACCGCATCATGAACGTCACCCACGGCGAGGGCGTGTTCTACCACACCTTCCTGGAGTACGGTCCCTACGCCGGCGAGATCGGCAACCGTCAGAACGGTGCCATGATCTCCATGACCACCGAGAAGGCCGTTGCCTATGCCCTGGGCACGCTGCAGGAGCGCGGCCAGCTGTTTGTTGAGCCGGGCACCGAGTGCTACGAGGGCATGATCGTGGGCGAGCGCAGCAAGGCCGGCGACATGGTCGTCAATATCGCCCGTACCAAGAACCTGGGCAACCAGCGTTCCTCGACCTCCGACATCTCCGTGCAGCTGGTGCCGCCTCGCACCTTCTCTCTGGAGGAGGCGCTGGAGTACATCGCCGACGACGAGCTGGTGGAGATTACTCCCAAGAACATCCGCCTGCGCAAGCGTCTGCTCAACGCCACCGACCGTAAGAAGGCAGCCGTCCGCGCCGGCCAGGTCAACAAATAAGCGCTGGGGCTTATAACTGCCAATAAGAAAGGGCGTCGACCGCAATGGTCGGCGCCCTTTTTGGTGCAATGGGATCAGGTTGCTTTGCGCCACCACAAAGGTGCCTGGCCCTTTTGTGGTGGTTGGCGGCTAGGCGGTGGGGAGTCCTGGCGTGTTAGCCGGCTGCTGCGGCTTGAGGTGGGCGTTGCGCCAGATGATCTGGATGGCGTAGCCGAGCGTGAAGACGAAGGCTACACCGCTGACAAAGTTGCCCATAAGAGGAAGTGCCGTGAGTGCGCCCGCGACGATACCGCCCATGGCGGCCATGGCGTAGCGGTTTTGGTTGTGTCCGACCATGCGCGCGACCGCGGTGCCCGTAAATGCCGCCGAGACCAAAGCGATGCCGATGACGCCGCACATGAGGGCGGCGGCGAGCGACAGGCCTGCAATCGAGATGATGAGCAGCAGCACGGCGGGAGCGACGGCGACCGTGCCCAGAAGACCACTTACCCACAGCGGCATGGGACGCTGATGGAGCATGCCGGCAGCGCTGGCGGTTGCGCGTGGAAAGACAAGCTCAAGCAGGATGGCGACAAAGCAGGTGGAAAGCGCCGCGGCAACGATGCCGCCGATAATGTCGTTGGCCGTAGAGGTGTTCTCGTTCTCGGTCCGGTCGATCTTGAGAGCTCCGACCTGGGCGCCCTCGGCCCGCTCGGGGTCCTGTGAGACGTGGGCGTTCACCGTGCCGGTGATGCGGGCGTTTTTACCCAGGATGAGCTTGTCGGCCCAGACCTCAACATCGCCATCGACGGTGCCGTCGATGGTTACGGTGTCGCCGGCAAGCGCCGCCGATTTGGCGGAGCCGCGCAGGGCGACCGTTTCGCCTGCCGCGTAAAAACAGTTGGCGGTGCTGCCGGTGTTGAGCACGACGTGCTGGCCGGCCACCGTGACGCTGCCATCGATTGCGGTTTTGGCGATATCGATGGTGCGTGCCGCCAGACGAACGGCGCCGCCTACGGTGCAATCGCGAATCGACAGGTTCTCACCCGCCGCGATAATATCGCGGCCGATGGAGGCGTCGTCTAGGTTGAGACTTTGGCCGGCCCAGTACAGGTCGCCTTCGATACCGGACGGAGTTGAGTCAACTTCGGTTGCGAGCACGTTTCCCGCGGTGTCGGTGCCGGCGAACGACACCGTGGGAAGTGCGGTGAGCGCGAGCGCAATCAGCGCGAATAGGATGGTGATGCGGGCCTGCGCTTTGTGGCGCCGGATCGACGGTACTTGGTTGCAAGGCATAGTGAATCCTTCGTTAGATACTCGACAGGTATCTAACAGGGTACCCAACGCGCGGGCGCTCTAAAAGAATCTCTCGGTTGCATTTCGAGGGGTTGTGCTGTGCTACCTACTTTTTACGGTGCAAAAAGCGCGCGATGTCTTCCTCGGTAGGGCTTTTAATGTCAAAGCGCAGTGATAGCCAACGCAGCCCCATGGTCACCACAACGCATACGACCAGCGCGGCAACATTGCTCATGAGGCCGCTCATGACGAGGGCTACATAGCTTGCCGATCCGGCGATGGCCGCGATGGCATAGAAGTTGGTGCGTTGGAAAATGCCCGGGACCACGCCCATAAAGCCGTCGCGCAGCATGCCGCCGCCCACGGCGGTAAAGAAGCCCATCATGATACATACGGCGGGCGCAAATCCGTACACCAACGCCTTGTCCGCGCCGGTTGCTGCATAGATGCCGACCGAGATGATGTCGAGCAGGGGAATGAGTTTTTCGGGCTTATCGACGATTGCCGGGAAGATATAGATGATGGCGGCTGTGGCGATGGAGAGCGGTAGTGCCATGGGCTGGTTGAGGATGTAGACGTTGCCGACCTGGAGCGTCATATCGCGCAAAAGACCGCCGCCCAGACCGCAGACCACCGCGAGCGCGACCGCGCCCACCAGGTCGAGCTTGTGCTCGCGAGCGACCAGCACGCCCGAGATCGATGCCGCGACAACGGCGAACATCTCGAGCCAAAATGGGATAGCGACCATGGCATCCGAGGCGTGTGAAGTAACAGTCATAGCGGCGACGACGGGCAAGATGAGGTCCTTTGATTCTCGGGTTTGAACAATGCCCGTACATAGTACATGGTTGGCGGCGATTGAGACCCTATTGCTCGGCAAACGGTAGGGACTGGGAACGGTCATGGGTACCAAACATGTACATCAGCCTCCAAAGATGCCGAAAAATGTCGTTTTTGGAGGGTGATGTACATGTTTGAGATTCAAGGTGAAATCGAAAGCAATGGGGGACGTGGCTGAATAGGAGGGATGTCCAAATTTTGAGCGGAGCTCAAAATTTATTCGGTCGGCTTGCGCCGACCGCGCTGCGCTAAAAACGCGCCACTGGCGCGTTTTCTTTACGCTCCGCGTCCTGACGGGTTCGAATCCCTCCTCCTCCGCCGTATTTGCTTGTAAGGGACTCTAAACAAAAAAGCCCCCGTTTTCGGGAGCTTTCTTAACCAAAATGGCGGAGGAGGAGGGATTCGAACCCTCGTGACCTTATACAGGCCAAACGGTTTTCGAGACCGCCGCATTCAACCACTCTGCCACCCCTCCGCGTGGGGTAAAAACAAAGCAGGCTCGAAGGCCTGCTTTGGAATTAACTGGCGGAGAGTCAGGGATTTGAACCCTGGAGACGCTTTTGACGCCTACACGATTTCCAATCGTGCTCCTTCGGCCACTCGGACAACTCTCCGTTAAATGCGAAAGTCAGTATACACGAGGAATCGCAAAGTGCAAACAGAAAAGTTGGCATTTTTTAAAACGCTTGGCCGTGCTTGGCGCTGCAGTGGGGCTTGAGGTCCCAAAAAACGGCTTCCGACCAGCGTGGTTGATCAACTCAATTGTTCAAAAAAGGGTATTCATAAGCGACTTGGCAATGAATTTAAAAATCTTTGGGTGGTGCTGTGGGCCACTGGTATGCATTTTGCGACCACAGCCTTGTGCCCGCTGACCTGCGGCTTGGCTCAGCTTGTCCCCACGGCACCGTATCTTGAACACAGATCCGTCAAGCATTTGGTCAGCATTTGGTTGGAATGCGCATGAAGTGCCGTGTGAGCATGGACATATGTGGAGGTCATGAGGTTGTAGCTGCATATTCTTGCAGCCTAGGAGGTTGAAAGATATTATTACCAAGTCTTTTCCTGCTTCAGGCGCACCTTCACGACCTGAAGCCACATTTGCCCAGAGGAGGTGACAATATGAAGGCTTATGAACTGCTGTTCTTTGTTGACCCGTCGCTCGACCCCGAGACTCGTCTCGCTGTTATGAAGCGTATCGATACCACGATCGCTGAGGGCGCTGGCAAGGTCGACTCCGTTGACGAGTGGGGCAAGCGCAAGCTCGCCTACGAGATCAACGACCTCACCGATGGTGACTACACCCTCATCAACTTCCACGCAGATCCTACCCAGATCGCCGAGCTTGATCGCGTCCTGCGCATCACCGACGCTGTGGTCCGCCACATGATCGTCCGTCGCGACGACCAGGAGTAAGACTGTCGTTTTGGACTGGGCTTGTGCCCCAAGAGGAAGTAGTGAGTTATGAGCATCAATCGAGTGAACATCACCGGTAACCTCACCCGCGATCCCGAGCTGCGCGCCACCGCCGGCGGAACCCAGGTTCTGTCCTTTGGCGTCGCCGTGAACGATCGTCGCCGCAACGCGCAGACTGGCGAGTGGGAGGACTATCCCAACTTTGTCGACTGCACCATGTTCGGCACCCGCGCCGAGGCCGTGAGCCGTTTCCTGGCAAAGGGAAACAAGGTCGCGATCGAGGGCAAGCTGCGCTACAGCTCTTGGGAGCGCGACGGCCAGCGCCGGAGCAAGCTTGAGGTCATCGTCGATGAGATCGAGTTTATGAGCTCCCGTGGTGGCCAGGGTGGCTACGACCAGGGCGGTTACGCCCCCGCAGCTCCCGCGCCCGCAGCACGTCCTGCCGCACCGGTGGCTACGCCGCCCGCGGTCGACGTCTACGATGAGGACATCCCGTTCTAAGGGTTGTTCACCTATTTTTGAGTGAGAGGCGGCTTCGGTTCGCCGAAGTTGCCAAACGAAAGGTATTTTGACATGGCTAATGATTTTTCTGCACGTCAGCCGCGTCGTAAGTACTGCCAGTTCTGCAAGGAGAACACTGAGTTCATCGACTATAAGGACACTCAGCTTCTCCGTAAGTACATGACCGACCGTGGCAAGATTAAGCCCCGTCGCGTCACTGGCGCTTGCACGCAGCATCAGCATGACATCGCCAACGCCATCAAGCGCGCCCGCGAGATGGCTCTCCTGCCGTACACCGTCCCCGTGGTTTCCTCTCGTGGCAACCGCGACCGCGGCTAAGAAGGGAGACGCATCATGAAGGTTATTCTTCTCGATGAGATCAAGGGCAAGGGCGGCGAGGGTGACGTCGTAGAGGTCGCTCAGGGTTACGCTGAGAACTTCCTGTTCCCCAAGAAGCTCGCTGTTGCCGCCACCAAGGGCAACCTCAAGCAGCTTGACGAGCGTCGCAACAACATCGCCAAGCGCGAGGCCGTCCGTCTGGCTACCGCCAACGAGACCAAGGCTGCCTTTGAGGGCAAGACGGTCACCGTTGACGTCAAGGTCGGCGACGAGGGCATCCTCTTTGGCTCCGTTACCGCCGCTATGATCGCTGACGCCATCAAGGCTCAGCTCGGTATGGACATCGACCGCAAGCGCGTCGAGCTCGGTAAGCCCATCAAGGTTGCCGGTGCCCACACCGTTGCCATCTCGCTGTACCGCGAGATCAAGGCCGAGGTTGTCGTTCTCGTCGGCGTTACCGCCGAGGAGCTCGCTGCCGAGGCTGAGGTCGAGGAGGCCGCTGAGGTCGCCGAGGCCGAGACCGCCGAGGTCGAGACTGAGGCTGCTGCCGAGTAGCATTTGCTGCAACGCAACAATCTTGTTCTAAGAAGGGCGCTCTGGGAAACCAGGGCGCCCTTTTGTTTTTTGCGCTGAGTGAGTGTCATGGTGAACGTTGCGTCGAAGTCCTATATACGGGACCGTTCATCCGTTTCGTTCGGTGATGATTGGCGGCGCGTGGCCCGTTTTGGGACCGTGGCTGATACTATGGATGCTCGCAAGCGATATGAATGAGGATGCTCATGGCATACGACGATAGGGAGACGGGGCTGACGGTTGAGGACCGCGGCTCCAAGTTGGGTCTCCCTCAAAACCAAGATGCAGAGGCCAACGTACTGGCCGCTATGCTGCTATCGCCCGAGGTGGTCGAGGAGGCCCAGGTCGAGCTGCAGCCCGATGACTTCTACCGGCCCATTCATAAGACCATCTACACCGCGATGGTCGATATGTACAACAGCCGCATTCCCATCGACTCCATCTCGCTGATCGATTACCTGCGCAGCATCAACAAGCTTGATGCCGTGGGCGGCGAGGCCTACATTTTGGAGCTGATGGGTCAGACCCTGTCGCTCGTCAACTGGCAGCACCATGCCGCCATCGTCCGTCGTGACTCGATGCTGCGCGAGCTGATCGGTGCCACCAACGAGATCAACGCGCTGGCCTATAACGCCCCTACCGACACCAAGGAGGTCGTGGAGCTGGCCGAGAGCAAGCTGCTCAAGGTCACGGCGCGCGAGGTTAAGTCGAGCTATAAGACACTGACCGAGTTTATGGTCGAGGCCTATAACGAGGCCGAGGAAGTGTGTAAGGCCGGTGGACAGGCCGCGGGCGTGCCCACCGGCTTCCCGTCACTCGACCGCATGCTTATGGGTTTCCGCGAGGGTCAGCTCATCATTATCGGCGCCCGCCCTGCCGTGGGTAAGACGTCATTCGCTCTGAACCTGGCGCTGAATGCCGCCGCTGCGGGCTATACCGTCGGCTTCTTTTCGCTAGAGATGTCGGGCAAGGAAATTGCCCAGCGCCTGATTTGCGCCTACGCCATGATCTCGATCAGCGACTTCCGTACGGGCCGCATTAGCCCCGAGCAGTGGGCCAATATCAACGAGGCCACGCAGACCTTGTCCAAGCTCGATATTTTGATTGACGATACGCCCGGCACCACGGTGACCGAGATCCGCGCCAAGAGCCGCCGCATGCTCCACAACAAGGAGAAGGCTATCATCATCCTGGACTACCTGCAGCTGGTGAGTCCTCCGCCGGGACGTCGCTCCGAGAGCCGTACCGTCGAGGTCTCGGAGATGTCGCGTGGTCTGAAGATTATGGCCAAGGAGCTCAAGATTCCACTGATCGCGCTGTCACAGCTGTCGCGTCAGGTTGAATCCCGTACCGGCAAGCGCCCGCAGCTGTCCGACCTGCGTGAATCGGGTTCCATCGAGCAGGACGCCGATATCGTCATGTTCTTGGACCGATCCGCCGATGAGGCCGAGGCTTCGCGTGACGATCGACCCGACGAGGGCGTTACGCGTATCGTCGTGGCCAAGAACCGTTCGGGCCCGATCGGTGACGTCGACCTGATGTTCCTGCCGGCATCCACCAAGTTCTATGAGCTTGATGGGGCGCATACCGAGGAGTAGGACAGGCACCCGTTGCACGGGTATACTGGGAATGTTTTGTGCTTCTGCGTGCCGGCGTGGCGCGTAGACAGTCCATGAATGTAAGGAGTAAACATGCCGTCAACCGTTTTGGTCGGTGCCCAGTGGGGCGATGAGGGCAAGGGTAAGATCTGCGACCTGGTCGCCGGCGACTTTGATGCCGTCGTGCGCTATTCGGGCGGTAATAACGCCGGCCACACCATCGTCGTCAACGGCAAGAAGTACGGCCTGCACCAGGTGCCCTCCGGCATCATGTATTCCGACCATGTGTCGGTGATCGGTAACGGCTGCGTCGTCAACCCCAAGGTTGTCCTTGAGGAGATTGACATGTTCGAGGCCGACGGCATCACCACCAAGAACCTCAAGATCAGTGGCAATGCGCACATCATCATGCCGTACCACATCGATCTGGATGGCGCTTTTGAGCAGAAGCTCGGCAAGAAGAATATCGGTACTACCAAGCGCGGCATCGGTCCGTGCTACCAGGACAAGATGGCCCGCATCGGCCTGCGCATGCAGGACATGCTGGACGAGGCGCTGTTCCGCGACAAGCTGGAGACCGCTCTTGCCCGCGTGAATCCCGAGCTCGAGCTCATCTACCATCTGCCCACCTACACCGTGGACCAGATCTGCGACGAGTACCTGCCCATGGCCGAGCGCCTGCGCCCCTACATCACCGAGACGAGCCTGCTGCTCAACAACATGATCGACGAGGGCAAGGACCTGCTGTTCGAGGGCGCCCAGGCGACGCTGCTCGACATCGACCACGGCACCTATCCGTACGTGACGTCTTCTAACTGCACCGCTGGCGGCGCCATCACCGGCTCCGGCGTCGGTATGAAGAATGTCGACCGCGTGCTGGGCGTCATGAAGGCCTATATCACCCGCGTCGGTTCGGGCCCCATGCCCACCGAGCTTTCCTATGAGTCCGAGGCCGGCCACACGCTGACCGAGGAAGGCTATGAGTACGGCGTGACCACCGGCCGTCGCCGTCGCTGCGGTTGGTTCGATGGCCCCATCGCCAACTACGCCTCGCGTGTCAACGGCCTCACCGATATCGCCCTGACCAAGCTCGACGTGCTTTCGGCCTTCGACACCATCAAGGTGTGCGTTGCCTACGACGTCGATGGCGAGCGCTACACCAGCGTGCCCGAGCATCAGGCGCGCTTTGAGCATGCCAAGCCCATCTACGAGGAGCTCCCGGGCTGGAAGTGCGATATCACCGGTTGCCGCAGCTTTGACGAGCTGCCGCAGGAGGCTCAGGACTACGTGGCGTTTATCGAGGATCTGGCACACACCCGCGTGACGTTCATTGGCGTCGGCGCCGATCGCGAGCAGATCATCAACCGATTCTGGAAGTAATCGGCACTATTCGGTTATTGCGATATACCCCTTTGCAGCCCAAGCGGGCGGCCGAGGGGTATATTTGCTTGCAAAAGGCTCGCGCGGAGCGAGCCATTCATCCATAGAGGAGGCACCCTTGAAGGCGGACACTCAAACCATCGACATCCTGTTGTTGGGCAGCGGCGGCCGCGAGCACGCTTTGGCAGCTAAGCTCGCAGCATCACCGCGCGCCGGCAAGCTCTACATTGCGCCGGGTAACGGCGGCACCGCGGGCTGCGGCGAGAACGTGGTTCTCGACGATTGCGATCCTGCGGCCGTGGCGGCGTTTGCCCAGAGCCATGGATGCGGACTCGTGGTGATTGGCCCCGAGGCTCCGCTCGTGGCGGGCGTGGCCGACGCCGTGCGCGCGGCGGGTATTCCCTGCTTTGGTCCGGGTGCCGAGGGTGCCCAGATGGAGGGCTCCAAGCTATTCTCCAAGCAGCTCATGGAGCGTGCCGGCATTCCGACGGCCGCCTACGGCTCGTTTACTGACGAGGCTTCGGCTCTTGCCTATGTGCGCGAGCAGGGTGCCCCGCTGGTCGTGAAGGCTGACGGCCTGGCCGCAGGCAAGGGCGTTATCGTGGCGACTGAGCTCGAGCAGGCCGAAGAGGCCGTGCGCGAGTGCTTTGGCGGTACCTTTGGTGATGCCGGCAACACCGTTGTCATTGAGGAGATGCTGGTTGGCCCCGAGTGCTCGCTGCTGGCCTTTACCGACGGTAAGACCGTGCGCCCCATGGCCACCTCGCAGGACCACAAGCGTGCGCTCGAGGGCGACCTTGGCCCCAACACCGGCGGCATGGGCGTTTACAGCCCGGTGCCCATCGTGACCGACGAGGAGCACGCCACCATGGTGGCGGTCATGGAGCAGACCGTGGCCGAGCTTGCTGCCGAGGGCATCGACTACCGCGGCTGCCTGTACGGCGGCTTTATGCTTACCCCCGCCGGCCCCAAGGTGCTGGAGTTCAATGCCCGCTTTGGCGACCCCGAAACGCAGGTCGTGCTGCCGCGCCTCAAGAACGACCTGGTCGAGGTTATGCTCGCCTGCGCCAACTGCGAGCTTGATCAGATTGAGCTCGACTGGCGCGACGAGTGGGCCGTGGCCGTTGTCCTGACGAGCGCGGGCTATCCCGGCAGCTACGAGAAGGGCAAAGTCATCACCGGTATTGCCGATGCCGAGGCCATGGAGAACGTGACCGTGTACCACGCGGGCACTGCCGTGGTGGACGGCCAGCTCGTGACCAATGGTGGCCGCGTGCTTGCCGTGACCGCTCTGGGCGACACGTTCGAGAACGCTCGCAACCTTGCCTACGAGGCCTGCGAGAAGATTGATTTTGAGGGTAAGACCCTGCGCCACGACATCGGCCTGCGTGCGCTGCGCGGCCGCGACGCCTGGGATGCCTAAAATCCGAGAGGAATGAGACGGATGGACGAGAAGAACGAAGAGCTCGTGGACGCACAGATCGTCGAGGAGGACAGCCGCATGTATGGGCACGCCGAGGGCGAACCTGGTGGCGAGGTCGCTGACGAGCCGGCGCTGGTGCTGGGCGACGACGACCCGCACGATGCCGAGCTGCACGAGAAGATTCTTTCGGAGGAGTGCGCCTGGAAGGGCAAGATCCTCGACGTCCACCGTCTTGAGGTTGAGCTGCCCAACGGTCGCCGCAGTGCCCGCGATATCGTTCGCCATCCGGGTGCGGCGGCCGTTGTGGCGCTGACCGAGAGCGGCAAGATCGTACTGGTGCGTCAGTACCGCACCGCCATCGACCGCGTGACGGTCGAGATTCCCGCCGGCAAGCTCGACCCGGGCGAGGACCCACTCGATTGCGCTAAGCGCGAGCTACACGAGGAGACGGGCTTTAGGGCCGGTCGCATTCGCTTTTTGACGTCGATTGTCACGTCCTGCGGTTTTTGCGACGAGATCATTCACATCTACTTGGCTACCAAGCTGGAGTTTGATGCGCCCAGCCCCGACGATGACGAGTTTGTCAACGTTGACCTGGTGCCGCTGCACGAGCTGATCGACGCCGTGCTCGACGGCAAGATCGAAGACGCCAAGACCGTCGTGGGCGCCTTGGCCTGCGATAGCATCGCGCATCGCCTTGGGGGTGCGGAGCTCTAGGTTACGCGGTTTTACCAAACCGCGTAACGAGTCGACGCTGCAAACGCCCCTAAGCGGCAATCTGCCTTTCAATCGTCGCTCGCGTACCGAAGTACGCGTCGCTCCTCTTTCAAGGCACCTTGCTCGCTTAGGGACGTTTTCGCTGACGCTGCCAGAACATCGGCGTTATGCTTGTTGGGACGCTTTGTTTTCAGCCTGACCGGTTCAACCGGATTTCTCACGCTATTTATTTCTCTTCGAGGATTGCATGTTTAAAAGGTTTCTCTCGTATTACGAGCCCCAGATGGGGCTTTTTGTTGCCGATACTGTTTGTGCTCTGGTGCTTGCCGCCATTGACCTGGCGTTCCCCATTATCCTGCGCAATTTGACCGGTGGGCTCTTTACTCAGGGTCAGGCTGTCATTATGCAGGCGCTCGGCATGATTGCGGTGGGCTTGGTGCTGATGTATGCCGCCCGCTGCGCCTGCCGCTATTTTGTGAGCTATTGGGGTCACGTGATGGGCGCGCGTATGGAGTCCAAGATGCGCGAGGACCTGTTTGACCAGTATGAGCGCTTTAGCTTTGCGTACTTTGACCGCAACAGCTCGGGCGACATGATGAGCCGCGTGGTCAACGACCTGTTCGATATCTGCGAGGCGGCGCACCACGTGCCCGAGTGGATCATCATCTGCGGCATCGAGATTATCGGCTCGTTTGTGATCCTCTTTACCATCGCCCCGGTGCTGGCGCTCGCCATGGCCGTGGTGACGGCGGCGTTTGCGGTCATCATGTTTTGGCAGAACATGCGCATGCGCGAGGTCTTTAGCGACAACCGCAAAAAGATCAGCGGCATCAATGCGCAGCTGCAGGATTCGCTGGCGGGCATGCGCGTGGTCAAGAGTTTTGCCAATGAGGAGACCGAACGCTTCAAGTTCCGCGCCTCCAACAATCGCTATCTTTCGTCCAAGGAGAACATGTATCACGCCATGGGCGTCTATACCGCGACGTATGGCCTGCTCTCGGGTGTGCTCTATGTGATCGTGGTGCTGCTGGGCGGCTGGCTGGTCGCCCAGGGACAGCTGCAGGCGGTCGATATGGCGACCTTTGCACTCTATATTTCGCTGTTCTGCACGCCGCTCGAGACACTCGTCAATTCGGCCGAAACGTATCAGAAGGCCATCGCCGGCTTTAAGCGCATGGACGAGGTGCTCTCGACCGCGCCGGATATCCAGGACAAGCCGGGCGCTACGGATCTGCAGGTGACTGCCGGCGCCGTGGAGTATCACGACGTGTGCTTTAACTACGAGGACGTTGAGCTGGGCGAGGGCGATGCCGAAGAGCGTCCCGTTATCGACCATATGAATCTGTCCATCAAGCCTGGGCAGACCATCGCTTTGGTTGGCCCTTCGGGCGGCGGCAAGTCCACGACCTGTTCGCTGCTGCCGCGCTTTTATGACGTGGCTGCCGGATCCATTAGCATCGACGGCCAGGACGTGCGCGATGTGACGCAGCAGAGCCTGCGTCGCGCCATCGGCCTGGTGCAGCAGGATGTCTATCTGTTTGACGGCACGATTGGCGAGAACATCGCCTACGGCAAGCCGGGCGCTACGGCAGGAGAGATCGCCGAGGCCGCCCGTCGCGCCAACATCGATGCCTTTATCGAGTCGCTTCCACAGGGCTATGACACGGTCGTGGGCGAGCGCGGCAGCCGTCTTTCGGGCGGCCAAAAGCAGCGCGTTGCCATTGCGCGTGTGTTTCTCAAGAACCCCAAGATCCTGATTTTGGACGAGGCGACGAGTGCTTTGGATAACGAGAGCGAGGAGGCGGTGCAGGAGTCACTCGAAGAGCTGGCACGCGGCCGCACCACGATTATCATCGCCCATCGTCTTTCGACTATTAAGCATGCCGATGAGATTGCGACCGTTGAGCATGGTCGCGTTGTGGAGCGTGGCACGCACGAGGAGCTTCTCGCCCGTGGCGGCACCTATGCCCGTTACTATCGAATGCAGTTCGAAGGTGCGCGTGCGCACGAGCTCGACTGATTGATATGACAGGAAGTTTATGGCTGACAAGAACCCTTTGACTCCGGAAGAAGTGACGGAGTTATTCTCCGAAATCGATGCATCCGGTGTCTTGGATCCCACGCTTGCCAAAAAGCGAACCGAGCGCATGCGTGAGAAGGAGGCTGCGGCCAAGCGCGGTGACAAAGCGGCGCTAGCGCAGCTGCGCAGCGAGGACCGCGCGAGCCAGGCAAAACATATCGACCCGCTGTCCGAGGACGATCCTTCGGGCTCGCAGGTGAGCCATACCATTACGAAGACTGCCATGGCCGTGGTCATTGGCATCTTGGTGCTGATTGTGGGCATGCAGATTGGCTACGGCGTGATGCGACGCCTGAACACCGCCAACCTGTCCGAGAGCGTTTCGGTGGATACCGTTTCGACGGCGCTGAAGGGCGGCCTTGAGTGGGGCAACGGCTTTACGCAGTTCCCGCTCGACTTTACCGTCGATGAAGCTGATGAGCGTACGGGCACGGTCGAGGTGACGGTGTTGGACACATCGTCTGCCAACGAGCTCGAGCTGCTGTCCAACGGGCAGATTCAGGCCGCTGCGCTTGCGACCAACGCGCTGCTCAACGATAAGATCGACCGCGTGGTGTATAACGTTCACGCCTATATCGACGAGGATAGCAACATTCAGCACGATTCCTTCT
Organism: uncultured bacterium; assembly: GCA_905215065.1. Lineage (GTDB taxonomy): Bacteria > Actinomycetota > Coriobacteriia > Coriobacteriales > Coriobacteriaceae > Collinsella. Next base: position 18,369 of record CAJMOF010000005.1, read on the forward strand.
TTGGCATGTTTCCCGCGCGGGGTCATCAGAGCGCCATTTTGACGTTTGTGTGGACCAAGAGCTCATCCAACGCCACGAGTATCGACTGGAAGATGCGCATCGTAAGCATGGACGACACCATTGCCGAGCGCATTCAAAAACAGGTGAACTCGGTTTCGTCGCTGATCGAGGACCCGGTGGTGAGCCAGACCAAGATTGACGAGGAAAAGGCCGAACGTGACCTGGAGCATCGTCTGCATGGCCGCGAGATTTTCCGCGGCGGCAAGCCCGATCGCTCACCGTCCGATCTGCTGGAACAGGACAAGCAAAAGTAAGAGGCCATTATCCCGCGTGAGCCACAAGCCCACGCGGGATAATTTTTCTGGGACGGGGATTAAATAATCATTATGCATAGAAAGTCATAATTATCATTTCGTAAACATTTCGATGAAATTAACGCCATGAGGCATGCTTGCGGTTACAATACCGCGAGGCCTAACTACACACCTTTAAGCCGGTCCTGTGAGACCGGGAAGGAGAATTATGGCGAACAACCATACCGCGGGCGCTGCCGCCCGCACCTTCGCGCCCAGCGAGCTTTGCCAGCGTATGCTGGCCAAAACCAGCAAGGGCACCTGCGGTCCCTGTATCCTGTATCTTGAGGATGGGACCATTTTTTATGGACGTGCATGCGGCGCCGAGGGCACCGCGACCGGCGAAGTCTGCTTCAACACCTCGCTCGAGGGCTACTTTGAGGTCATGACCGACCCGAGTTATGCCGGCCAAATTGTAACCATGACCTATCCGCAGATCGGCAATTACGGTATCGACGAGACCGATGTCCAGTCGGCCTTCCCCGGCGACGCCGTGCGCCCTGCGAGCGCTCCGGCTATGCGCGGCATGATCGTTCGCGATATGTGCGCCACGCCTTCTAACTGGCGCTCGGCCGTCAGTGTGCCGGAGTACCTGCGCGCTCACGGCATCGTCGCTATCGAGGGTATCGACACCCGCGCTCTGGTGCGCCATCTGCGCGACAATGGTTCCAAGATGGGCATTATCTCGACCGAGATCTTCGACGTCGACGAGCTTGCCGAGCGCTTGTCCGCTGCGCCCACGCTGGTAGGCGAGAACCTGGTCAAGACCGTAAGTTGCCCCGCGCCTCACGAGTTTGTGGCCGCCGACCTGCCTGCCACGCATGACTTTGCGCTTGCGGCTGCCGCTCCTGCCCGTCACAAAGTGGTCGCCTACGACTGCGGTGTGAAGCGCGGTATTCTGGAGGGCCTGGTCCGTGCCGGCTGCGATCTCACCGTCGTGCCGTGGGATACGCCCGCCCAGCAGGTGCTCGACATGAATCCCGATGGCGTCTTTTTGTCCAACGGCCCCGGCGACCCCGATGCCGTGGTGGAGACCTATGAGCAGGTACAGCAGCTGATCGGCAAGGTGCCGGTCTTTGGCATTTGCCTCGGTCACCAGATGATCAGCCTGGCCTGCGGCGCCCAAATGGAAAAGCTTAAATTCGGTCACCGTGGCGGTAACCAGCCGGTTATGAATCTGGTGAGCCGTCGCGTGGAGATCACCGCGCAAAACCACGGCTTTGGCCTGCTGTTCCCCAGTCTGGGCAAACTGATTCCGGAGCTTTCCGGCGGCGAAACCGAGCATGCGGCCGACGGTGACCTGCGCGCCTGGGTGCGTCGCGGCATCGCGCCGGTCGTGATGAACGAGCGCTTTGGTCGCATTCGCCTGACACATGTGAACCTCAACGACGGCACCGCCGAGGGCATCCAGCTGCTCGACGCCCCGTGTTTCTCGGTCCAGTACCACCCCGAGGCTTCGCCTGGCCCCACCGATGCCCACTATCTCTTTACCGCCTTTACGCGACTCATGGACGGCGAGGAGAACTACCTGGACATCGACACCGCGAAGGACCGCCTCGCCGGCTGGAATTTCGCCGAGTCCGAGAACGCTGCGACCGAGGAGAACTAACATGCCGAAACGTACCGACATCAAGCGCATCCTCGTTATTGGTTCGGGCCCCATCGTTATTGGCCAGGCCTGCGAGTTCGACTACTCCGGCGCCCAGGCCTGCAAGGTGCTCAAGGAGGATGGCTTTGAGGTCATCCTGGTCAACTCCAACCCGGCGACCATCATGACCGACCCGGGTCTTGCCGACCGCACCTATGTCGAGCCCATCACCGCCGAATTTATCGAGCGCGTAATCAAGAAAGAGCACCCGGACGCGCTGCTGCCCACGCTGGGCGGCCAGACCGGTCTGAACGCCGCCGTCGAGCTGGCAAAGGACGGCACGCTCGACAAGTATGGCGTCGAGATGATCGGCTGCGACCTTGCCGCTATCGAGCGCGGCGAGGACCGCAAGCTCTTTAACGAGGCCATGGCCGAGATTGGTCTGGAGGTCGCGCGCTCGGGCTATGCCTACAGCGTGGCCGACGCCGAGGCTATCGCCGAGCGCGTGGGCTATCCCTGCGTACTGCGCCCGAGCTTTACCCTCGGCGGCGCCGGCGGCGGCATCGCTCACACTCACGAGGAGCTCGTCTCCATCGTGAGCCAGGGCCTGGAGCTCTCGCCTGCCCACGAGGTGCTGGTCGAGGAGTCCATCGAGGGCTGGAAAGAGTACGAGATGGAGGTCATGCGTGACCACGCCGGCAACGGCATCATCGTGTGCTCCATCGAGAACCTCGACCCCATGGGCGTGCATACCGGCGACTCCATCACCGTGGCGCCGGCGCAGACGCTCTCCGACCTTGAGTATCAGCGCATGCGCGTGGCCTCGCTCGCCATTCTTGAGAAGATCGGCGTCGAGACCGGTGGCTCCAACGTGCAGTTTGCCGTGAACCCCAACACCGGCCGCCTGATCGTCATCGAGATGAACCCGCGCGTGAGCCGCTCGTCCGCACTGGCCTCCAAGGCCACGGGTTTCCCCATCGCCAAGGCCGCCGCGCGCCTGGCCGTTGGCTATACGCTCGACGAAATCGTCAACGACATCACCAAGGCAACGCCCGCCTGCTTTGAGCCCACGATTGACTACTGCGTGGTCAAGGTGCCGCGCTTTGCCTTCGAGAAGTTCAAGGGTACCGACCCCACGCTCACCACGCGCATGAAGGCCGTGGGCGAGATTATGGCGATCGGCCGCACCTTTGAGGAGGCCTTCGGCAAGGCCATGCGTTCGCTGGAGGACGGGCATCAGGGCATCTGCGCCGGTGGCAAGGAGGGCGCTGACAAACTGAGCGATGATGAACTCGCCCAGGCCGTGGGCACCCCGACTGAGCACCGCATCTTCTTTGTGGTCGAGGCCCTACGTCGTGGCTGGGACATCGCCCGCATCCATGCCATCTGCGGTATCGATCCGTGGTACCTCAACCGCATCAACGACATGGTGCAGGTCCAGGAAAGCATCCGCGGCCTGCGTGTGGAGGATATCGACGCCGACGCGATGCGCCTGCTCAAGCAGTATGGCACGAGCGACGCCGAGATCGCCGCGCTGACCGGCTCGGACGAGCGCTTTGTGCGCGCCTACCGCAAGGGCTTGGGCGTGGTCCCCAGCATGAAGACGGTCGATACCTGCGCTGCGGAGTTCTCGAGCGCCACGGAGTACCACTACAAGACGTACGAGAACATCTACCGCACAAGCCCGGATGCCAAGAAGTGCGTGGCTCCCGACGAGACCACGCCGGCGGGCAAGCCCAAGGCGATGATCCTGGGCGCCGGCCCCAACCGCATTGGCCAGGGTATCGAGTTCGATTACTGCTGCGTGCACGCGAGCTACGCGCTGGCGGCCCGCGGCTTTGAGACCATCATGGTCAACTGCAATCCCGAGACCGTTTCGACCGACTACGACACGTCCGACCGCCTGTATTTTGAGCCGCTCACCTACGAGGACGTCATGGACGTCATTGACGTTGAGCGTCCCGACGGCGTCGTGGTGACGCTCGGTGGCCAGACCCCGCTTAAGCTGGCGCGCATGCTCGAGGAGAGCGGCGTGAACATCATGGGTACTAAGCCCGACGCCATCGACTTTGCCGAGGACCGCGAGCGCTTTGCCGCCCTGCTCGACAAGCTGGGCATTATGTATCCGCCGGCGGGCCAGGCAACCTCGTTTGAGGAGGCCGAGGCCGTGGCCGCGCACATCGGCTACCCGCTGCTGGTGCGTCCGAGCTACGTGCTGGGCGGCCGCGGCATGATGATCGCCTACGATGCCGAGCATCTGCGCGATTACATGGCCGAGGCCGCGCGCATTAGCCCCGACTACCCGGTGTATCTGGACCGCTTCCTGGAGGGTGCAATCGAGTCGGACGTCGACGCCCTGTGCGACGGCGAGGAGGTCTACATCGGCGGTATCCTGGAGCATATCGAGGAAGCTGGTATCCACTCCGGCGACTCCGCGACCTGCATTCCGCCGTTTAGCTTTAGCGAGAGCCTGCAGGCAAAGCTTCGCGAGACCACGCGCCGCATCGCGATGGCGCTGGGCGTGCGCGGCCTGGTCAACGTGCAGTACGCCATTAAGGGCGAGACCGTTTACGTGATCGAGGCCAACCCGCGCGCAAGCCGTACCGTGCCGTTTATCTCCAAGGCCACCGGTGTGCCGCTGGCCAAGTGTGCCGCACGTATCATGGCGGGCGATTCCATCGCGAGCTTGGGCCTGCCGAGCGACGAGCGTCAGCTCGATTGGTTCTGCATGAAGGAAGCCGTCATGCCCTGGGGTCGTTTCCCGGGCGCCGACGTTATCCTGGGGCCCGAGATGAAGTCGACGGGCGAGGTCATGGGTATCGCCAAGAGCTATCCCGAGGCATACGCCAAGACGCAGCTGGCGATCGACTACAAGCTGCCCGACCCGAGCGCCGGCAAGGTATTCATCAGCGTGTGCGACCGCGACAAGCGCCACATCCTTTCGGTCGCGCGTATCCTGCGTTACCTGGGCTTTGACATCTGCTCCACCGAGGGTACGGCGCGCGTGCTGCGTGGAGGCAACGTGACGTGCGAGATCGTGGAGAAGATTAGCGGCCCGCACGACGGCGAGCGCCCCAACATCGGCGACCTCATCGCCGATGGCAAGATCGCGGTGATCATCAACACGCCGTACGGTCCGGGCTCGCGCGGCGACGGCTATCTGCTACGTACCGAGGCCGTGCGACGCGGCGTGACCTGCGTGACCGCGATGTCTGCCGCCAACACGTACGTGAGTGCCATCGAGGCGGTGCGCGAGGACCAGCAGGGTCACGGCAGCGCCAACGACATGGGAATGGACGTCATCGCCCTTCAGGACCTGCCGCAGCACACGGTGTAGTGTGACCTGTCCGGCCGGGGCGGAGGGGGCCGAGTTCCCCCTTCGCTCCGGCTGCAAGCAGAGTCGCTCAGTGGGAAGCTCGGCCCCCTCCGCCCCGGCCTTCGGTGACTTGGGTGCACCGTGTGCTGCCGAAGGGGCTTTGTGCGATGACTAAGGCTAAATAGAAAATGAGAGTGGGCCCTGCCGTTCGTTCGAGCGGCAGGGCCCACTCTTTGTATGGAGGCCTTTTTGCTGTTAGTCGAGGACGCCTCTGGACAGTTAGTTCAAATTCGTATTTATTAGAGAGTAGGAGAAGATCGATTTGGACTCATTCGGCCTACTTTTGGCAATCTGAATCGATCAAGATGCTCAGCCAAGCCGGGAACGGCCCAATACTGGGTCCGCGTCGGCTTCCAAGCGGCAATTTCGTGCCCAAGGCCACGGCCAAATTATACGTATCTGAACTAACCGCCCATCACTCTCCGTCAACCTTTTTATCCAAACCAAATCAGTCAACGTACGTCATGGCAATATCCGGTAGGTCGCAGGGTGGCGGCTGAGCCTTTCTCTCGGGAAACTTCGCGAAGCCCAGCTCCCGAGGGAGAGGTACGGTCTGTGTAATACCAGATAAACAGTACATTTTTGCTTAATTGGTATTTGACTGAAGAACCAATTGGTATGGCTTATTTAGCCCACCCTGCCATTGACGCTCATTTTAATACCACTGGGAGAATTCCGAACTTGGTTGCGCAACTGCTCCCGTATGCTGATTCGACCTAATAGGTGGATATCTGGTTACTACCAGTTGACCCCTTGGTAACGGGTGGGCCCACTGCACGGAATGTACCGAACACCCCCCCGTTTGATGCGTTCGCCCATGCTGCAGGGCGTGCGTCCGCGACGCTTCCGCATGTCGGAGGAAAGGAGTCCAGGTGTGTAGGAATTCCATTTTTACGAAACGGTGGGTGAAGGGAAGCGCGGTCCTCGTTGCCACTGCAGCGACGCTCGTGTTTGCCAATCCCCAGCAGGCGATTGCCACGCCACTCAAGGGCGTCGACTCGGCGACCGTGTCCCAGTCTGCCTCGAATGTCGTCGACATCGATTTCGCTGACGGCATCAAGGGCCGTATTACGTTCCTCGAGGACGGTATTTTCCGTTATAACGTCGACCCCAAGGGTGAGTTTTCCGAGTACGCCACGCCGCGCAGTAAGTCCCACACGGCTAAGATCCAGGCTCAGCCCGATACCTCGGACACCTACAGCAAGCCGAGTGCGACGGTTGCCGACAAGGGCGACACTATCGAGATCACCGGCGGAAAGGCGACCGTGATCCTGGACAAGGCGACTGGCAAGATGAGTATCAAGTCAGGCGACCGTGTCGTGGTTTCCGAGTCCGCGTCCCTCGACCTTGATAAGAAGGGTACCGTCCAGACGCTCGCCAAGGAGAAGTCCGAGAACTTCTTTGGCGGCGGCACCCAGAACGGACGCTTCCTGCACACCAACCAGACCATCGCCATCTCCAACACGAACAACTGGACCGATGGCGGCGTTGCCTCGCCCAACCCGTTTTATTGGACGAGTGACGGCTACGGCGTGCTCCGAAACACGTTTGCAGAGGGTTCCTACGACTTCGGTTCCACGGACTCATCGACGGTCACGACTTTGCACAGCGAGAATGAGTTTGATGCCTACTACTTCGTGGCGACCAACGAGGGAGCTTCGAACGTGGCAACTGAGATGCTGCAGGACTACTACAAGGTGACCGGTAACCCGGTACTGCTGCCCGAGTACGGGTTCTACCTTGGTCATCTTAATGCCTATAACCGTGATGGCTGGTCAACGACCTCGGGTCAAAAGAAGTGGGAGACCAAGGGCAGCAAGTCCTCGAGCGAGAAGGGCGACGTTAAGTACGAGTCTGGCATGTCGACGGGCTACAAGCTCGACGGCACACTTGCGGCCGAGACGCTCAACGGTGAGGGCCCTACGGTTGATACCGAGAACATGAAAGCGACCGATTTCGACCGCCAGTTCTCTGCTCGGCAGGTTATCGATGACTACGAGGACAGCGACATGCCGCTCGGCTGGTTCCTGCCGAACGACGGCTACGGCGCCGGCTATGGCCAGAACGGTTACTACAAGACCGGCGGCGTCAACTCCGACGGAGCGAGCTCGGCCGACCGTCTTAACGCTGTGCGTGCCAACGTCGACAACCTTAAGAAGTTCACCGAGTATGCCAACTCAAAGGGTGTGAGCACGGGCTTGTGGACCCAGTCCAACCTTGAGCCCGACAGCAACCCTGAGACCCCGTGGCATCTGCTTCGCGACTTCGACGCCGAGGTCAAGACGGGAGGCATCACTACCCTTAAGACCGACGTTGCCTGGGTTGGATCTGGCTACTCCTTTGGTCTTAATGGCATCAAGACAGCTTATGACACGGTGACGACCGGCGCTAACAAGCGCCCCAACATCATCACGCTCGATGGTTGGGCCGGCACGCAGCGCTTTGGTGGCATTTGGACCGGCGACCAGTATGGCGGTAACTGGGAGTACATTCGCTTCCATATCCCCACGTATATCGGTCAGAGTCTTTCGGGCAACCCCAACATCGGCTCCGACATGGATGGCATTTTTGGCGGCGACCCCATCATCTCTGCGCGTGACTACCAGTGGAAGACGTTCACGCCCTCTATGCTCGACATGGACGGTTGGGGCACCTACCGTAAATCGCCCATGACGCACGGCGATCCCTACACAGGCATCTCGCGCTTCTACCTCAAGCTCAAGGCGCAGCTCATGCCCTATATCTACACGAGCGCGGCCTCGGCGGCCAACATCGACACGGGTAACGGCGATGCCGGCCTGCCCATGATCCGCGCCATGCTGCTTTCCGATAACTCCGAGTACGCCGCAAGCACCTCGACGCAGTACCAGTATATGTTCGGTGAGAACTTCCTAGTGGCACCGGTGTATCAGGATACCCAGGCAGACGAGAACGGCAACGACATTCGCAATGGGATTTACCTCCCCAACTACGGCACCGACGAGAATCCCACCATCTGGATCGATTACTTCTCGGGTAAGCAGTATCGCGGCGGCCAGGTTCTCAACAACTACGAGGCTCCGCTTTGGAAGCTGCCGCTGTTTGTGAAGGCCAACGCTATCGTGCCGATGTACGCCGAGAACAACAACCCCGAGGCCGTGAGCGACACCAACACCAAGGGTACCGACCGCAGCCAGCGTATCGTCGAGTTCTTCGCCACCGAGGGCGACGGCACCTTTACGCAGTACGAGGACGACGGCTCCTCCATCGAGAACAACACGACTGAGGACGATTCCTACGGTACGATCGACAATATCTCCTACGGTGAGCATGTGAGCACCGTCTACAGATCCAAGGCCGCAGGCGGCACCGCGACCTTTACCGCCGAAGCCTCGCAGGGTGGCTACAACGGCTACGACTCCAATCGCACCACGACCTTCGTGGCCAACGTGTCCGCCAAGCCCATGAGCGTCGTCGCCAAGAACGGCGGATCCGCGCTCAACGTGGTTGAGGTCGACTCGCAGGAGACCTTTGACACCGCGACCCCCGAGGCCGGCCAGGCGGTCTACTTCTACAGCGAGACCCCTAACCTCAACCACTACGGCAGCGATGTGGACGGCACCGAGGCCGAGCGGGGCGAGAGCTTTAACAACACCAAGATCACCACGAACCCCAAGGTCTACGTCAAGTTCGCGAAGACCGATGTTGCTGCGGCGGCGCAGACGCTCGAGCTGGGCGGTTTCGTGAACGCCGACGCCACGCTCACAGCCGATCGCCTCAACGAGAGCCTCTCCGCACCCACGAACCTTGCTGCCCCCGAGGACGTCACGACCCCAACGAGCATCAAGCTCACCTGGGGAAAGGTCGATGGTGCTACCTCCTACGACCTTAAGGTCGACGGCACCGTGTTCGCCGTGGGTGATGCGGCCGAGTTCACGCACACCGACCTCGCCTACAATAGCAAGCACACCTACCAGATTCGTTCGCGCAACGCCGAGGGCTACTCCGCCTGGAGCGATGTGCTCGAGGCGAACTCCGCACTCGATCCGTGGCGGAACGTCCCCGACGCCGAGCAAATCACCTGGGAGGGCTCACTTTACGGCAGCCATAAGGCCGAGCTCGCCTTCGACCATGAGTTCCAGTCGGGCGACGGCGGTTTCCACTCCGGTGGCAACGATCTGGGCAAGGCGCTTACCGTTGACTATGGACGCGCTTACAAGCTCGATAAGCTCGAGTACTATCCGCGCGATGACGCCGGCAACGGCACTGTGACCAAGATGCGTGTTGAGACGAGTCTCGATGGCGTCCACTGGACGAGCCAGGAGGTCGATTGGGCACGTTCCGCTGATTGTAAGACGGTAGCGTTTGACGGCACCGTGGCCGCCCGTTACGTGCGCATGACACCGCTCGCCTCGGTCGGTAATTTCTTCTCCGCGTCCGAGATTGCCATCTACAAGACCGACGGCACGGATGGCTTCGCCGTGGGCTCCAACCTCAACAAGGCCACGATCTCCGACGGAGACTACTCCAACATGAAGAACTATCTGGGCCTCGAGAATCGCGAGCCCGATACCCCGACGTTCGGTTCGCAGATCCGCGACCACTTCGCCGACCTCAACGATAACGGCGTTTACGACGTCTACGATTACTCGTTCACCATGGCGGGTCTTGACGGCGGCACTAAACAAAAGGGAAAGGTCGCAGGTTCGCTCGCGGTGATTCCGAGCAAGACCGAGGTCGAGGCCGGTGATGAGATCACCGTTGATGTCTATGCGGCCGACGCCAAGAACGTCAACGCCCTGGGCGCTCTCGTCAACTTCAAGAGCGACCAGTTCGAGTTTGTGTCCGAGAGCATCGCGCAGGACGGCTCGACTGCCGGCATGGAGAACCTGTCTCGCGAGAAGGTCCAGTTCGCGGACAGAACGCAGACTATCAATCTCGCCTTTGCCAACCGCGGCGATGGCAAGCTCTACAACGGTACCGGCGCGGTGGCGAGTTTCAAGCTCAAGGCCAAGACCGCCGGCAAGGTCGAACTGCCCTCGACATCTTGGCTCATCGGTCCGGCATGCGACGCACTTGAGTTTGCGAGCGACGGCACGGTGACGATGCCGGATGTTCCTCAGCCAACGGTCGCCGAGTACGGTCAGGACGCCTTCAACATCACGATGACCAACGATGAGCTCACGACCGACGACGGGACCAACGTCGAGAAACTTATCCAGCAGAAGAGCTATAACGCGCTGTTCGATAATAACGAGGGCGACAACGGCTTTGAGTTCCTATGGAACTGGAGCGGCAACTGGGACAGCGAGGGTAAGCTTCCGAGTTACGTGAAGCTTCCCACCACGATGACATTCGCATTTAAGACGCCGTCGAAACTCGATAGTGTCGAGGTCGTTAACCGCAACGGTGGCAACGGAACCGTGCAGAAGATCAAGGCTGTCGTGACGTTCGAGGATGGCTCGACCCAAGAGTTCGCGGGCGGGGAGTACGATTCCTTCCTGGCTCGCTACGCCTTTGACCTCTCTGCCGAGAACAAGGGCAAGAAGGCGACCAAGGTCGAGGTCACGCCGCTTGAGGCATCGGGTGACCAGATGCTCACACTGCGTGAGGTCAACTTCAACTACACGCAGGGTGTCGAGGCCATCGAGGGTGTCGAGCTAGGCAAGAACCAGACCGAGTTCTTTGAAGGCGACATTACGCCCGTCGACGCCAAGGCTACGCCTGAGAGCGCTGGCTACCCCTATGTGACGGTCGAGAGCTCCGACCCCTCTGTGGTAAGCGTCTCCGCTGTTCAGGCTGGCGATAGCGTGAGCTACTACCTGCGTGCCAACAAGGCCGGCAAGGCAAAGATCACGGTGGCGTCGGTACTCGACCCCTCCAAGACCGCATCCTATGAGGTCGAGGTCAAGGCTGGTGTCGATACCTCTGCGCTCGTAGCAGCGCTTTCCAAGGCCGCGGGCTACAGCGAGTCCGTCTACACCAAGGATTCCTATGCAGCTCTCACCACTGCGGTCGAGGCGGCTCAGAAGCTCCTCGACAGCGGCCAGGGCAGCTATAGCAAGAAGGATGTCGCAGACGCCACAGCCAAGATCGAGAAGGCAATCGACGGCCTCAAGATGCGCCCTGTTGATGAGAAGATTCTCATCAACACGCCCGAGAACCGCAAGAACGTCAAGGTGGCCGGCTTCTCGAGTGAGGCCGACTACGAGGGCAGCAACGCCGTCAACGCTCTCGACGGCGACGAGCGGACGCTTTGGCACAGCGACTGGGCCCATGGGACCGGTATGCCCCAGTATCTGAGTGTCGACCTGGGCCGCGACTACGATCTCACCGACGTTACATTCCTGCCGCGCCAGGACGGCGGCACTAACGGCGATATCTTCGAGGCCGAGATACTGGTCTCCGACACTGCCGACGGTTATGAGATGGGCACCGCCGCGTCGATGGGTACGTTCGCCTTCGACAACGACGGCCGCGTGCTCACCGACCGTGGCGACTGGAAGCAGATGAGCTTTGGCGCCGCGCGCGGTCGCTACGTGACCGTCAAGGTGATTCACGCCGGCGGTGGCGACGTTGATGCCTACTGCAGCATGGCGGAGCTCAAGTTCTACGGTACGGCCGTCCCCGATCCGGTGGCGAAGGATGATCTCGCTACCGCGATCGAAAAGGTTGATGCCGAGGTTGCTGCCGGCGACCTCAAGGCCGGTGACTACACCGAGGCCTCCTGGACGGCGCTCGAGAACGCCCTGGCGAGCGCCCGCGCCATCTTGAGCGATGAGGACGCCACGCAGGACGAGGTCGACCAGGCGCTCAGGGCGCTCGAGAGCGCCCGCGGCGCGCTCGAGAAGACCCCGGTGGTCCCGGTCGAGAATCCGACTAAGAAGCAGCTCAAGGCCCTGGTCAAGCAGGCGAAGGAGACTGACACCAGGGGCAAGACGGACGAGTCTGTCAAGGCCCTGACGGATGCCATTACCTACGCCGAGGACATCTTGGGTGATGAGAATGCTTCCGACACCCAGCTCCAGGCGGCCTATGACCAGCTCAAGCTGGCCATTGAGAGCCTCAGGGATGCCGACTCCGGCAACCAGGGCGGCTCGGGCAACCAGGGTTCCGGCAATGGCTCGAACGGCGGCAACCAGGCGGGCAAGCCCGCAGGCGACAAGGCCCAGGGCAGCAAGAAGAACGGTTCGGCGATCCCCAATACCGGCGACCAGACGGCGGCGACCGTCGTGACCGTCGGTGGTCTCGGCGCCATCATCGCCGCGATCGGCGCTTTCTTCCATCGTCGCAGCAAGGCCAAGTAGCCCCAGCAACAGCTAAGCAAGCGTGCCCGCCGTCCCACCCAAGGACGGTGGGCATGCTTTTTGAATGTAGGCGGAAAGCTCCGACCCTTCGGCCTTAATCTCGCAAAGCATTCCGTCTCTCACCGAACACATCGGCATCGGTGGCTATACTTGAATTATTTGCAGTTAAGGGTCGCGGATTCGCTGCGTCACCGCTCTCAACAGGAGGTCTATGTTTATGGCAGATCAGAAGCCGGTTGTCGGGATCATCATGGGTTCCAAGTCCGATCTGGGCGTTATGGAAGGCTGCACCGCCGAGCTCGAGGCACTGGGTGTGCCCTATGAGCTCGTCATTGCGAGCGCGCACCGCACGCCGGCGAAGGTCCACGACTGGGCTTCGACTGCCGCCGATCGCGGTATCAAAGTGATTATCGCCGCCGCCGGCAAGGCCGCTCACTTGGGTGGTGTCGTGGCTGCCTTTACGCCGCTGCCGGTTATCGGCGTGCCTATGAAGACGAGTGACCTGGGCGGTATGGATTCGCTGCTGTCGATGGTGCAGATGCCTTCGGGCGTGCCCGTGGCCTGCGTTGCCATCAACGGTGCCAAGAACGCCGCCATCTATGCCACACAGATTCTGGGTGCTTGCGACCCCGAGTACCGCAAGGTTATCGAGAAGATGAAGCAGGAGATGGCTGACGCCTAAGCGTTCCGCCGTTTCACCGCAGTATAAGGAGAGCCATGTCCGATTATCAGGGAAAACGATTCAAGGCTTCTCAGATTCCCGATCCGTCGAAGCCGGGTGCTGCCCGTGCGGCACAGCAGGGTCGGACATCCTCTCCTCAGCAGCCGCGCGCGCCGCGCCCCGTGACACCGGCGACGCATCGTCGACAGGACGCGCCGGCCGCATATCGTCCTTCGTCTTATAGCTCCGCTAAGAAGCCGCCCCGGTCTTCATCGCATGCCGCGCCGTCGGATCGCACCGAGCCGCCGCGCAAAAAGCGCCACTCCATTATTCCCATTCTGCTCATCATCATCGGTATCGGTCTGATTGTCGCCGCCGCCGCTATTTTTATTAATGCCCAGATTGGCTATAAGCAGGCGAGCGATTCGTATCAGAAAATCGAGAAGCAATATGTAAGCGATAAGGACGCCAGCGGCGTGCCGATTATCGACTTTGATGCGCTTGCTCAGACGAACCCCGAGATTGTGGGTTGGATTTACGTGCCGGGAACCAACATCAACTATCCCGTGGTGCAGACCAACAACAACTCCAAATACCTCAACACGCTGTTCGATGGCACGTCTAACGCCTCGGGTGCCATCTTCTTGGATAGCGATGACACCGCGCCGGGAATGGTCGACCAGCAGACCACGATCTACGGCCACCATATGAACGATGGGTCGATGTTCAACGTGATTTCGGATACGACTGACCAGGCAACGTTCGATAGCATTGAATATGTGTACTACATCACGCGCGATGCGACGTATAAGTTGCGTCCGCTGGCGACCAAGGTGGTCGAGGACACGTATGCCAAGGCGCGCACGACCAATTTTGAGGGCGACGACGGACTCAAGAACTACCTGTCCGAGATGCTCGACGGCGCTTCTGCCGTGGCGAGTGATGCCACCGATCGTGCCGCTTCGGCAACTAAGGTTGTAACGCTTGTGACCTGTCGTTCGCTGTCGCTGAGCAACACACGCGCCGTCATGGTGCTCACGCCGGTCGAGGAATAAGTTGTTCGAGAGTAGCTAAAAAGGCCCCGTCCCAAATTGGCTACTCGACGACGGTAAGGGAGAAATGATGCTCGAGAGTGGCAAATTGATGCCTTCGATTGATGCTTGGCTGCGCGAGGCCAAGGCCGATGCTTCGGCGGCAGGCTGTGGGATGTATCTGACGCATAACGGTGTGGTGCGCGCGACGCCCAAGGCTGAGGTGCGCGGAGTCGAGGCCGATGGCGTGGCGCCTGGGCATAAGGTGGGCGGCATGGTGTTTGGCTTCGATGCTCAGAAGGTGCAGGCTGCTATCGAGGCGACGCGTGCGATGCCGGGTATCGGCTATGTGCGTGTGTGGCTGGCAAGCGGCGAGCTTGCCGTAGGTGACGACATCATGCTCGTGCTCATCGGCGGGGACATTCGCCCGCACGTGGTCGATGCGCTGCAGGCGCTCGTTGGCACCATTAAGAACGAATGCGTGAGTGAGGTCGAGCGCGAGGCGTAGAGGCTTGCGTCGATAGAAGGATCGTTTATAAAAATGCCCACCGGTACGTGTGATACCGGCGGGCATTTTGCGTTTTGGGCGCGGTGGGCGCTACACGCGCGTCGCATCCTTGGGGCTCATGGTCATGCTCTGGAAGCGGTTTTCCATGTACTCGTTATCGAAGTGCTCTCCGTAGAACTGTGCGACGGGAATGTCCGGCTCCGTGTCGTTAACGCGCTGGTACCAGTAGTCGAGCGACTGCAGCGTCATGACGCCGTCGACCAGCATGATAACGGTAAAGATGACGGTGGCCGAGTAGCGGCTCTTCCAGGGGATCTTGTTGATAAGCTTAAGCAGCCTCGGCAGCAGCAGCTTGATCCAGATGAGGCCGCCCAGGCCCCACAGGCAGGCGAAGCCCGTGCAGGTGCGTCCGCCCGTGAGGACCACGAGCGGATCGGGCAAACCGAACAGCGTTATGTGCGAGTAGCTCCACGAGACCACGCCAAACGCGGTCTGCATAAACCAGCCCACGAACACCTCAAAGCTGGCGCCGAGCAGGGCGCTCACCAGGAAAATGATGATGGGGTTCTTTTTGTAGAAGCGGTTAAGCACCATGGTCATGAGCACGGCGCCAAATCCGTAGATGGGGCTGAAGGGGCCAAACAGCATGCCGGCGCGGTTCTGATAGACGCCCGGGTCGTTGACCGTCATGTGCCAGATGTCCTCGGCGATCAGGCCGAGTATGCAGCAGACAAAGAACACCCAGAACAGGTTGAAGTAGTTGAGCTTGATGTAGCCCTCGCCGGTTTCATCGCGGCCGAGCATGCCCTCGGCGGCGGCGTCGCGGTCGAGCATCTCCTGCAGGCGGCGCTGCAGTTCGCGCTCCTGACGCAGCGTGGGGTCGACGGTTGCCGAAAGTGCAACAAGGATGCCGAGCTGGATCGCGGGACGCAGCAGGAAGGGCCCGATGCCCTGGAGCATCACGTCGACCAAAAGCTCGACGACGGTGAATGCAATAAGGATGTAGGACAGGCGGGCGGCGTTGCGGCGCTGGTTTTTGATAAGGTCCAGGCCAAAGATGATTAAGATGACGGCACTTGCCGCAGAGAGCATGATGCCGGCGACGATAAGGCCGACTGCGACGAGCGTGTTGTCGCCGAGCTTTTCGGTGGCGTTGCCGTTAACAAGTGCCGTGATGACCTGCCACATAAAGGCAGCGACCGACGGGAGCGTGCCCACGCCGGAAAGGATGCACAGGACGGCGTACACCTTAATGATGAGGGGAATCTTCTTGACCTCTGTGGCGCTGGGGACGCTGGGGTCGAGTTCGTTTCGATCCATACAGAACCTTTCTCGCTTTGTTGTAGGTTATAAGGATACGCCGCCGACCTGCCAAAAGACAGGGCGAACGTCCCAATTGCAACTTTGTAATCCCCAACGGCGGACGCGGCGGCCATCTGGGGGCGCGGGCACTTACACTGGACAGACCGATAAAATGTTTGGCAACAAAACTGATTATTAGCTCGGTGGGCTTTTAAAAAGCGCTGCTCATGCGCTGGGGAGCACGTCGCGCCGTGCGTATAATAAGGCGGGTAACGCCAAAAATACGAGGCTCTGAGGGGATACCATGTCTCAAGAAACCATCCGCGCGGCCGAGCGTGCCGCGGGACAGGTGAACACCATGTCGACGTATGATCCGGACTCCGACCAGCTGCATGAGGAATGTGGCATTTTCGGCGTATGGGCGCCCGATCGCGACGTGGCTCGACTGACGTACTTTGGCCTGCGTGCGCTGCAGCACCGTGGCCAGGAATCGGCTGGAATCGCCGTGGGTGACGGCGGCACGGTTATGGTCCGCAAAGATCTGGGCCTGCTCGACCGCGTGTTCTCCAACGCCGACCTGTCGACGCTCTCCGGCCAGCTGGCCGTGGGTCATGTGCGCTACGGCACTGCCGGCGCCAAGAGCTGGGAAGCCTCTCAGCCGCACCTCTCTACCATCAATAGCGTCATTATCGCGCTCGCGCACAACGGCACCCTCGTCAACACCGACGAGCTGCGCCGTCAGCTGATCGAGCTGGGCGTGCCGTTCCTCTCCAATTCGGATTCCGAGGTCGCGACCAAGCTTATCGGCTACTTTACCCAGCGTACGGGCCACCTGCGCGAGGGTATTCGCAAGACCATGGAGCTCGTGCGCGGCGGCTACGCCATGACGCTCATCAACGAGCAGGCGCTCTACGCATTCCGCGATCCACACGGCATTCGCCCGCTCGTGCTGGGCAAGCTGGTGGACGAGGGTCTGGACCAGGCCGATGCCGCAGCCGTTTCGCAGCTGCCGTCGCAGGACGGCGCCGCGACGGTCGACTCCGCCGTCCGTGTCACGCGCGCCGGCGGCTGGGTCGTTGCTTCCGAGACCTGCGCACTCGACATCGTGGGTGCCGAGTACGTCCGTGACGTCCGTCCCGGCGAGATCTTGCGCATCAGCGCCGAGGGCCTGGTATCCGAGCAGGGCGTGCCTGCAGCCGAAGAGCCCGCCAACTGCATCTTTGAGCAGGTCTACTTTGCCCGCCCCGACTCCATCATGAACGGCAAGAGCGTCTATGCCTGCCGTTACGACATGGGTCGTCAGCTGGCACATGAGGAGCCTGTCGAGGCCGACCTGGTCATCGGCGTGCCCGACTCCGGCCTGCCGCCTGCGGAGGGGTATTCGCACGAGAGCGGTATTCCCTTTGGCGAGGGCCTTATCAAGAACCGCTACGTGGGCCGTACGTTTATCGAGCCTACGCAGGAGTTGCGCGCCATGGGCGTGCGCATGAAGCTCAACCCGCTGCGCGACAACATCGAGGGCAAGCGCCTGGTCGTCATCGACGACTCCATCGTGCGCGGCACCACCATGGTGCAGCTCGTCAAGATGCTGCGCAACGCCGGCGCCAAGGAGATTCATATCCGCATCAACTCGCCCGAGGTCATCTGGCCGTGCTTCTACGGTATCGATACCGACGTGCAGTCGCAGCTCATCAGCGCCAACAAGACGGTCGATGAGATCTGCGAGTACATTGGCGCCGATTCGCTGGCCTTCCTTTCGGTCGAGGGCCTGCTGAAGGTCATGCCCAAGGGCGGCTACTGCGATGCGTGCTTTACCGGCCGCTATCCCGTGGCGATTCCCGAGAGCTTTGGCCGCGACAAATTCATGGAGGGCTTTAAGCCCCGCAACCTGGACAAGCCGCTACACTTTGACGACGACGCCGTGGTCGAGAAATATGACGACCGCAGCTGGGAAGAGGAACACGGTGAGGCCTAAAACCTGCCATTTAGGACAGGTTTATTTTGGTAGGTTTTACCTGCTGTTTTGTTGATATGACGGCGCGTGCTGTTATGGCGCGCGCCGAAATGGGGCAACTATGAGCACCGTTTGGCGCCTGCTCGTCAGACGGTAGTGGGAGAGGGAGACTCAGATGAGCGACAGCAAGCATGTGACGTACGAGGACGCCGGCGTCGATACCGCCGAGGGCGGCCGCGCCGTCGACGCTATTAAGCAGATGGTCAAGGACACCAACCGCCCCGAGGTCATCGGCGGCATCGGTGGCTTTGGCGGCCTGTTCTCGGCCGCCGCGCTTAAGGATATGGAAGACCCGATCCTGATTAGCGGCACCGACGGCGTGGGCACCAAGCTCGTGCTCGCCCAGATCATGGACCGTCACGAGACGGTGGGCCAGGACCTGGTCGCCATGTGCGTCAATGACATTTTGGCTTCGGGCGCCGAGCCGCTGTTCTTCCTGGATTACGTTGCCATCGGTCACATTGAGGCCGAGCACATGGCAAAGATCATCAAGGGCGTGGCCGACGGCTGCAAGCTCGCGGGCTGCGCGCTCGTGGGCGGCGAGATGGCCGAGCACCCGGGCGTCATGGCTCCGGCCGACTACGACCTCGCCGGCTTTACCGTGGGCGTCGTCGACCGTCCCAAGATGCTTGATCCCGCGAACGTTCGCCCCGGCGACGTGATCCTGGGCCTGCCCTCCACTGGCGTGCACTCCAACGGCTACTCGCTCGTGCGCAAGGTCATCGGTGTCGACGGCATCAAGCCGGGTACGCCCGAGGCCGCCGCTAAGGCCGAGGAACTGAGCCGTCCGCTCGAGGAGCTCGGCGGTGCTTCGCTGGCCGACGCTCTGCTGGCTCCTACGCGCATTTATGTGAAGCCGATTCTTGAGCTGCTGCGCGGCGGCGCCAACGTGCATGCTATCGCCCACATCACCGGCGGCGGTATTACCGAGAACCTCAACCGCGCGCTCGCCGACGACGTTGACGCCGTGGTCACCCGCAACGGCGCCGAGATGGGTTGGGACGTTCCGCCCGTTATTACTTACGTGTCGCGTCAGGCCGAGCTCGCGCCCAACGAGGCATGCAAGACCTTCAACATGGGCGTCGGCCTGTGCCTGATCGTCGCCCCCGAGGACGAGGCTGCCGTGACCGAGGCTCTGGTCGCGCTGGGCGAGAAGCCGTTCCGCGTGGGCGAGTGCGTCGAGGGTTCCGGTAAGGTCGTGTACTCCGATGAGCGCTAGCGAGCAGATGGCTGCTGCCGAGGGCCTGGGCTTTGTGCCCTACACCCGTCCGACCGGCACCGATACGGCCGAGCCGCTCAAGATCGGCGTGCTTATCAGCGGTTCGGGCACCAACCTGCAGGCGCTGATCGACCTTATCGCCGCCGGCAAGCTCAACGCCTCGATTGAGCTTGTAGTGTCGAGCCGTCCTTCGGCCAAGGGCCTGCAGCGCGCTGAGCGCGCGGGCATCCAGACGCTCACGCTGTCCAAGGATGTCTACGCCGACCCTATTGCCGCCGACGAGATCATCGCGCACGAGCTTCTCGAGCGCGGCTGCGAGTATGTGGTCATGGCCGGCTACATGCGCATGGTGCACACGCCGCTGCTGGCGGCGTTTCCCAACCGCGTGGTCAACTTGCATCCGGCGCTGCTGCCGAGCTTTACCGGTGCGCATGCGATTGACGATGCCTTTGCGCGCGGCGTCAAGGTAACTGGCGTGACCGTGCATTTTGCCAACGAGATCTACGACAACGGTCCCATCATCGCCCAGCGCACACTGGCTGTTGAGGAGGGCTGGGATGTCGACACGCTCGAGGAGCACATCCACGCGATTGAGCACGTGCTGTATCCCGAGGTCGTGCAGATGCTCGCCGATGGCCGCGTCCACGTGCTGGAGAACGGCAAGGTCGCAATTGATGCGCCCCGCGGCTAGCGGTGCACAGTGCAATTTAGTTGAGTGGTTAGGGTGGTCATTGGCGCCAAGGCGCGTGTGGCCACCTTTTGTTTTGGGTAGTCATCGGGGACGTTCTTGAATGACTAGGTGAGAGAGGTGAGCGCATGGCGGATAACGAAGCGCTGTTTGCGCCTGAGCTGGTGTTTTTTGATTGGGAGTGTGCGACGCCCGCCGAGGTGTTTGCGCGACTCGAAGGCGAACTTGCCCCACGCGGCTACATCTGCACCGGTTGGCTCGACGCCGTCCGCACGCGCGAGGATGCCTATCCCACGGGCCTTGCCATGCCGGCGGCCAACATCGCCATCCCACACACCGACCCGGGGTTTGTGGCCAAGCCCTATATCGCGGTGGTAAAGCCCGCCGCGCCCGTGACGTTCAATGCTATGGCCGGCATGGGTGCCCCCGTGCCGGCGCAGATCGTCATCAATTTGGGTATTGCCGAGCCGGGCGGCCAGGTCGAGGCCCTGCAAGCGCTCATGAATATCTTTATGGACGCGGACGTCGCAGCCGATGTGCTCGGCCAGACCACGCCCCAAGGCATGGTCGACGCCATCCGCCGCCACTTTTAAAGCCGGCACTTGGGGACTGTCCCTAACTGTCGGCAGAAAAGGAACGTCCCTAACTGACGGCTGCCAGAGCTGTCCCCTTTGCACCAAAATGGTGCAGATTAACCTGTCCCCAATGCACCAAGCGTGCCGCGGGGGCTGCGTTGTGACACAATGGCGTTTGTTCGATTCGTTATGCGAAAGGCCAACTATGGCAAATAAGAAAAAGAATCCCGCACCCGAGCCGACGCCCGAGCAGCAGGCTCGCGCCGCCTCCAGCTCTCGCAAGAAGCAGCGCAAGACCCGCGTGTCCAAGACCGTCAAGATCGTCCTGGTGGTTATTGGCGTGCTAGCAATGCTGCTTTCTGTCTCGGCCATGGCGTGCTCTGGCCTTATGTCGCAGGCCGAGGACACCTCGGGCTACAAGCTGACCGGCGGTGTTGCTGCTACTATCAACGGCACCAATCTCACCGAGGACACCGTGACCAAGCAGATCATGAGCATGCGCACGTCCTACGGCTACACCAAGGACAAGGACTGGGCGCAGTATCTGGTCGACAACGACCTCACGCCCAAGAAGTATCGCAAGCAACTCATCGACTCCTACACGCAGCAGATTCTGCTTCAACAGGCACAGAAAGAGAACGGCGTGACGGTGTCGGACGAGGAGGTCGAGAAGGCTTGGAAGGACGCGTGCAAGAGCGCGGGCGGTGCCAAGGCCTTTAAGAAGACCCTCAAGACCTACGGCTATACCGAGGACACCTACAAGGACTCGCTCAAGGAGAGCCTGGCACAGCAAAAGCTTAAGGATGCCGTCGCGCCCACGAGCAAGCCCAAGGACAGTGAGATTGTCGATTACACCAACGCAAACCTGTCCAGTTATAACGACGCCCGTCGCTCGTCGAACATCCTGATCAAGGTTGATTCCGACGCTTCCGACGAGGACAAGGCCGCCGCCAAGGCCAAGGCACAGGAGTGCCTGGACAAGATCAACTCCGGTGAGCTAAGCTTTGAGGACGCCGTTGAACAGTACTCCGAGGACACCGGTTCCAAGGAGAAGAAGGGCGATGTGGGCTGGGATAAGCTCACCACCTTTGTCGACAGCTACCAGACGGCGCTCGAGGGGCTCAACAAGGGCGACGTGAGCGAAGTCATCGAGTCGACCTATGGTTACCACATCATCAAGTGCACCGACTACTTCCATGTCGATAGCCAGGTCGATGATATCAAGCAGGTACCCAAGGCCATCAAGAAGTACGTCTCCAACGTGGTGAAGACGCAGGCGGCCAGCACTGCATATAGCGAGTGGCTTGAGCAGTACAAGAAGGACGCCGACATCACCGTCAACCCCATGCCCAAGGACGTACCCTACAACGTGAGCCTGAAGGGTGTCACCAAGAGCTCGACCGACAATTCGTCGACGACTGAGTAATCATGGGGCGGTGCTCGCGCGAGTGTCGCCCGCACTATTGAGGAGGATTTGCAGATGACCAACGAAGAGCTGCAGCAGGAAATGATCGCCGCCATGAAGGCCAAGGACAAGGTTCGCCTGTCCATCATTCGCCAGGTTAAGGCCGAGGTGAAGAACATCGAGGTCAACGAGCGCCGCGATGTGACCGAGGAAGACGTCAACAGCATGATCAAGCGTCTGATCAAGCAGACGAGCGAGACGCTGGAGATGTCCATCAAGGCCGGCACCGACCAGGAGCGTACCGACAACCTGACCGAGCAGGTCAAGATTCTGGAGAGCCTGCTGCCCGCGCAGGTTTCGGGCGAGGAGCTCGAGGCTCTGATCGAGCAGGTCATCGCCGAGCTGGGCGCCACGTCCAAGAAGCAGATGGGCCAGGTCATGGGCGCTCTGGGCAAGGCCACCGGTGGCAACTTCGACAAGCCTGCCGCGGCCAAGATCGTCGGAGCCAAACTCGCGTAATTTGTTACGCGGTTTTACCAAACCGCGTAACGGCTCGATGCTGCAAACCCGTACACACGGCAATCTGACGTTCAATTTCAAGGGCGCGACCATAAGGTCTGCGCCCTTTCATTTCACGTCACCTTGCTCGCGTGTACGGGGTTTCGCTGACTTATGCTCAACAAGGGCGGTTGTACTATTTTCGGCGCTCATTGGGGACAGACTTAAATGAGTGCCCACTTCCCGGGTACTCATTTAAGTCTGTCCCCAATGAGTGCCTAATGAGTGGGTGGAAGATTGCGGGTTCTTTACGGGAATGTAGTGGGGGCTGCGGAAACGTGGTTCTTTCCGTACAATAGTTCAACTCGTGTAAACGCAGGGAAGGGACATTCATGGCAGACATGATCGAGATCAAGCATCTCAACAAGTACTTTGGCGACCTGCATGTGCTCAAAGATATCAACCTCACCGTCAAGCGCGGCGAGAAGCTCGTAATGATCGGGCCTTCCGGCTCGGGTAAGTCGACGCTCATCCGTTGCGTCGATTATCTGGAGGAGCCCACGTCGGGCGAGGTCATCATCGACGGTACGCCGCTTACCAAAAAGAATCACCTGGAGATGGCTCGCAAGTATAGTTCCATGGTGTTTCAGCAGCTCAACCTGTATCCCAACATGACGGTGCTGGGCAACCTGACGCTCGCGCCCATCAAGCTACAAAAGAAGAGCAAGGAGGAGGCGACCGAGATCGCCATCGCCGCGCTCAAGCGCGTCGGCATGGCGCATAAGGCCGGCGAGTATCCGCAGAACCTCTCGGGCGGTCAGCAGCAGCGCATCGCCATCGCCCGTGCCCTGTGCACCAAGCAGCCCATCATCCTGTTTGATGAGCCGACCTCGGCGCTCGACCCCGAGATGGTCCAGGAAGTCCTGGACGTTATGATTGAGCTCGCGCAGGAGGACATCACCATGATCTGCGTGACGCACGAGATGGGCTTTGCGCGCCAGGTGGCCGACCGCGTCATCTTTATGGAGGACGGCCGCATTCTGGAGGAGGGCACGCCCGAGCACTTCTTCGATAACCCCGAGAACCCGCGCTGCCGCGAGTTCCTGTCCAAGATTCTGCACTAGGCGCGGTGATGGACATGACGGATATGACGAGGGCGGCCGTGTCGCGCCGTCACTTTTTGCAGCTGGCGGGCGCCGGCATGCTTGCGCTGACGGGGACCGCGCTTACCGGTTGCGGCAACTCCACCAGCGGCGAGGGCTCCGACAAGGGGTCCAAGCTTGCGGCCATTAAGTCGCGTGGACATCTGAATGCCGGCGTCAAGAAGGACGTTCCCGGCTATGGCTATTACGACACCGCCAAGGGCCGCTTTGAGGGCATGGAAGTCGATTTGTGCTACCAGATCGCCGCTGCCGTCTTTGGCGTGAGCTACAAGGAGGCCCGCGCCCAGGAGCTTGTCGAGTTTACCGACGTAACGCCCAAGACGCGCGGCCCGCTGATCGATAACGGCCAACTCGACGTGGTCGCGGCGACCTACACCATCACCGACGAGCGCAAGAAGAGCTGGGATTTCTCGACGCCGTACCGCACCGACTACGTGGGACTCATGGTCAAGAAGCGTTCGGGCTTTACCTCGATTGAGGACTTGGACGGCAAGGTCATTGGCGTGAGCCAGGGTGCCACCACGCAGGGCCTGATCGAGCAGATGATCAAGGACAACGGCTTTAGCTGTAAGCCCGAGTTTAGGGCCTTTAGCGGCTATCCCATCATCAAGAGCTCGCTCGACGCCGGCAATATCGACGTCTTTGCCATGGACCGCTCCACGCTGGCCGGTTACATGAACGAGACCGTTGAGCTGTTGCAGCCCGAGGTCAAGTTTGGCGAGCAGGGCTACGGCGTGGCGACCAAGAAGGGCTGCGACCTTTCGGCCGTGGTCGATCAGGTGATTTGCGATCGTCTGGCCGACGGCTGGCTCGACCAAGAGGTCAAGACCTGGGGTCTTGTATAGGCGCATCGTCCAAGGAAGGAATCAAATGCTCGAAGGATTATTTGACGCCGACCGTTGGTCGACGACATTTCAAAACATGGGGCCCTTCTGGGAGGGCTTTGGCGTGACGCTACAGGTGGTCGTTGCCGGTCTGCTGCTGTCGCTGGTACTGGGCACGCTGCTGGGTGTGTTCTCTACCACCCGTTCGCGCGTGCTGCGCGCCATAAGCCGCGTGTACGTGGAGTTTTACCAGAACACCCCGTTGCCCGTGCAGGTGCTCTTTATGTACATGGCTGGTCCGCAGTTTTTGCAGGCCATAACCGGTGCCGACCAGCCGGTGCGCATCGCGCCGTTCGTGCTGGGCTTCTTGGGCGTGGGCCTGTATCACGCGGCCTACATCTCGGAGGTCATCCGCACCGGTATCGAGGCGGTTCCGCGCGGTCAGATGGAGGCGGCGCAGAGCCAGGGCTTCACCCGT
This sequence comes from uncultured bacterium, assembly GCA_905215065.1. Classification (GTDB taxonomy): domain Bacteria; phylum Actinomycetota; class Coriobacteriia; order Coriobacteriales; family Coriobacteriaceae; genus Collinsella. The sequence goes on from CAJMOF010000005.1 coordinate 43,338, forward strand.
GCCCAGGCGTACTGGTACATCGTGCTGCCCCAGACGTTCAAGATCATTCTGCCGCCGCTGTGTAACCAGGCACTCAACCTGGTCAAGAACACGTCGGTGCTGGCGCTCGTGGCCGGCGGCGACCTTATGTATCGTTCCGACAACTTTGTGAGTCTGTACGGTTACCTGCAGGGATACATCGTCTGCTGCCTTATGTACTTCATCATCTGCTTTCCGCTCGCCATGCTGGTGCAGTGGCTCGAGCGCCGCTCCAAGGAGCGTCCGCGCGGCGTGAGCCTGGCCGAGCTGGGGCTCGACAACGTAGAGGAGGCCTAGCGCATGGAAATCTTCAACGCGACCAACCTGCTCTACATCTGGGGCGGCTTTGTTAAGACCATCGAGATCTCGGCGCTGTCGATCTTTTTCTCGCTCATCTTTGGCACGGTGCTGGCGCTCGTTAAGAGTTATGCGCCCCGCCCGTTCCGTATTTTGGTGAGCGTCTATATCGAGCTGTTCCGCTGCACGCCGAACCTGCTGTGGATTCTGTTTATCTACTTTACGGTGCAGGGTTTGGACATTGTGATTTCGACCATCGCCTTTACGCTGTTTACCAGCGCTGTTATGGCCGAGATTGTGCGCGGCGGCCTCAACTCGATTCCGCGCGGCCAGTTTGAGGCAGCGCAGAGCCAAGGCTTCGGCTTTTTTGCCACCATGCGCTACATCATTCTGCCGCAGACGTTTAAGACAATCATCCCGGCGCTGTTTAGCCAGTGCACGACCGTCATTAAGGACAGCTCGTATCTTTCGGGCATTAACGTGGCCGAGCTCATGTACACGGCAAACGTCGTGATGGCCCATGCGATCGATCTGTCGCAGGTGCTTATGCTCTACGGCCTGGTGTTTGCGATGTACTTTGTGCTCAACTTTGGTATCTCGCTGCTGGTTCGAGCATATCAACGCCGTATTGTGGCAGCGTAGAATGTGGCAAAGGGACAGCCCCTTTGCCACACAGAGAAAGGAATCGCGATGAGCGATCTGGAGAACAAGAAGAATCCTGTGGTCATTACCATCGCGCGCGACTTTGGCGCCGAGGGCCACGAGATTGGTCGCATGCTTGCCGACGAGTTGGGGATTCCGCTGTATGACAACGAGCTGCTGGTGCGTGCGTCGCTGCGCGCGGGCGAGTCGCTCGATAAGATGGCCGCCTACGACGAGCGTCTGGCTGTGGAGAACATGGCGTTTCTGCCCGACCGCTACGATGCCCGTTCGTACTCGGACAAATTATTCCAAAAGATGAGCCAGGTGATCTTGGACCTGGGCGAGACCGAGAGCTGCATTATCGAGGGTCGTCTGTCCGATTATCTGCTGCGCAATAATCCCAACCATATTGCCGTGCTGGTGACCGCCCCCTTTGAGGACCGCGTCGAGATTGTGCGCAAAAAGCGCGGTCTCAACAAAAAGAAGGGCGCCAAGCTGGTCAAGCAGCAGCAGAAGGCGCGCGAGGCGTTCTACAAGCGCTACAGCGCCGGCAAGTGGAAGATGACGAGCGGTAAGGACATCGTCGTCAACCGCGCCAAGCTGGGCCGCGAAGGCTGCAAAGACGTCATAGCCGCTGCCTACCGCTACAAAGTGGCTCAACTCGAAGGCTAGCCGACCAAAAACCATCACAAAGGGTACAGGCACCTTTGTGGTGGTTGGGGCGGCCGGCATGGAAAAAGTCCCCGCCGGGCGTGTGCTCGACGGGGACTTTGCCGTTTGGCGGCTAGTGCTGTAGGTGATTACTCGCCCAGCAGGCTCTTGGTGATGGAGGCAGCGGCCTTCTTGCCGGCGCCCATCGCCAGAATGACCGTAGCGGCACCGGTGACGATGTCGCCGCCGGCCCAGATGCGGGGATCGGTGGTCTGGCCGGTCTCCTCGTCGGCGACGATGTAGCCCCACTTGTTGAGCTCCATCTTGCCGCCGATCTTGGCTGCGAAGGGGTTGGCGTTGGTGCCGATGGCCGAGATCGCGACATCGCAGGGGATCTCCTCGATGGCGCCCTCGATGGCAACCGGACGACGGCGGCCGGACTCGTCGGGCTCGCCGAGCTCCATCTTCTGGACCTTGACGGCGCACACGGAACCGTCCTCGCCAGCGACAAACTCGAGCGGGGAAACGAGCGGCAGGACCTCGACGCCCTCGGCCTTAGCGTGGTGCAGCTCGGCGCGACGGCAGGGCATTTCGTCCTCGGTACGACGGTAGGCGATGATGGCGTGCTCGGCGCCCAGGCGCTTGGCGGTACGGACGGCGTCCATAGCCACGTTGCCGCCACCAAAGACGACGACGTTCTTGCCGTGCTTGGTGGGGGTGTCGTACTCGGGGAACTTGTTGGCCTTCATCAGGTTTACGCGGGTGAGGTACTCGTTGGCGAAGAAGACGTTGGGCAGGTTCTCGCCGGGGACGTTGAGGAACTTGGGCAGGCCTGCGCCGGTCGCCACGTAGATGGCGTCGAAGCCCTGCTCGAACAGCTCCTCGGCCGTGGCCATGTTGCCCACGACGGAGTTGTACTCAAACTTGACGCCCATGTCCTCCAGGCCGTCGATCTCGCGCTTGACGACTGCCTTGGGCAGACGGAACTCGGGGATGCCGTAGACCAGCACGCCGCCGCCGGTGAAGAAGGCCTCGAAGACGGTGACGTCAAAGCCGTTGCGGGCGAGCTCGCCGGCGCAGGTGATGCCGGACGGGCCGGAGCCGACGACGGCGACCTTTTTGCCGTTCTTGGGGGCCATCTTGGGCGTGGAGGCGAGCTCGGGGCGGTCACCCAGGAAGCGCTCGAGCTGGCCGATGGCCACGGGCTCGGACTTCTTGCCACGGATGCACTTGCCCTCGCACTGGTTCTCCTGCGGGCAGACGCGGCCGCAGATGGCGGGAAGCATAGAGTCCTCGCGGATGGTATCGAGGGCGCCGCCGAAGTCCTTCTCGCGGATCTGCTCGATAAAGCGGGGGATGTTGATGTTGACGGGGCAGCCCTCAACACAGAACGGCTTCTTGCAGTTGAGGCAGCGCTCGGCCTCGGCCAGCGCCATCTCCTCGGTGAAGCCCTTGTCGACGGGGCGGAAGTCGCAGGCGCGCTCGGCAGCCGGCTCCTCGTTATCGGGGGTGCGGGGCGACTTCATATCGGCAACGAAACGACCGTTAACTAGTGGCATGCGCAGCTCTTTTCCTCATAAGCCTTGAGGGACTCGCCCTCTTCGGAACGGTAAGCGGCCTGGCGGGCACGAAGGTCATCCCAGTCGACCAGGGTGGCATCGAAGTCGGGGCCGTCGACGCAAGCGAACTTGGTCACGCCGCCCACCTCGACGCGGCAGCAGCCGCACATGCCGGTGCCGTCAACCATGATGGGGTTGAGCGACGCGGTGATGGGGGTGTCGTACTTCTGGGCGGTGAGGGTCGAGAACTTCATCATCGGAACGGGGCCGACGCAGAAGACCTGGCTTACGGCCTTGTCCTGCAGCAGGCGCTCCAGCGGAGCAGTGACAACGCCCTGCTCGCCGTAGGAACCGTCGTCAGTGGTGATGTGGATGTGGTCCTCGTCGAGGAGCTCGCGGAACTGGTCCTCCATGAGCAGGAGGTCCTTGGTGCGGGCGCCCATGATGGCGTGCACCTCGTGACCGGTCTCGACCAGGTGCTTGGCGACCGGGAAGGCAATTGCCAGGCCGACGCCGCCGCCAATGACGGCGCAGGGGCCCTCGGCCATCTCGGTGGGAACGCCCAGCGGGCCCACGACGTCGCGCAGCGACTCGCCGGCCTCGTAGGTGGACAGCATCTCGGTGGTCTTGCCGATCACCATGAAGATGAACTCGACCCAGCCCTCGTCACCGTTCCAGCCGGCCAGGGTAAACGGGACGCGCTCGCCCGTCTCGTTGGCGCGGACCATGAGGAACTGTCCAGCGTGCGCATGCTTGGCGATTGCAGGCGCCTCGATGCGGAACTTGAACACCTTCTCCGAGAACTGCGTCTTCTCCAGGATCTTATACATAGAACCCCTCTCTTGTTAGGGCTGCCGAACCGTGCCTCCACGGAAATGGACGGCAGCCCGAATAAAACCGTACGCGCACAGGCGTTGTGCAGACATACGGTGCAAATTATACCCTCATGGGCATGTCGCTTACGTGTGTCTTCGGCGGTTGGGAAAAGGGTTTATCCACTTCGACCTACCAAATAGGGATAGGTTTATTTTGGTCGGTTTTATCAGGCAAAACGGCAAAGGGGGCCGGCCTCGGGTTGTGATGAGGCCGGCCCCCTTTGGGGTGTTATGCGTGTATGGCGGCGCGGGGTTTATTGCGATGCGGCCACCGGGGCGTTTACGCAGATAAAACCTGCCAAAATTAACATCCCTAAATGGTAGGTTTTAGTGCTTGCCGTTGGCGGAAGCGGCGCCGTTTACGTGATCGCGGGCGTAGATTACGCCGTGGACGATGGCCAGACCGGCGGCATCTGCGGCGCGGGCGCAGGTGTCCTGGAAGTCCTCGGCTTCGCGGGCGCGCAGCTGCTTGAGCACGTAGTCTGCCACGGCCATCTTGCCGGGAGGGTTGCCGATGCCGGTGCGAATGCGACTAAAGTCGCGGCTGCCCATCTTGTCGATGATGGAGCGCAGGCCGTTGTGGCCGGCGTGGCCACCGCCCACCTTAACACGTACGTCGCCGGCGGGAATGTCGAGCTCGTCGTGAATCACGAGCAGCTCCTCGGCCTTGATCTTGTATTCGTGGCAGAGCTTAGAGATGGGGCCGCCTGAGGTGTTCATGTACGACTGCGGCTTGACCAGCACAATTTGGCGCTTGCCGCCCTCTTCCTCGGCATCGTTGATATTGATGAGCGCGACCTCGGCGCCTGCCTGGTTTTTCCAGTACGTGACGCCGGCCTGACGGGCCAGCTCGTCGATCGCCTTAAAGCCGGCGTTGTGGCGGGTCTCGGCATACTCATCGCCAGGGTTGCCAAGTCCGGCAACCATGCGAATCTTAAGCGGCTGTGCAGCTGCCATGTTCATCCTTTCGTTGATTTGTCGCCTGCTATGGTGAGCGACCCTGTTGCCGCTGTCAAATGGAGGGCAATTGAGGTTGTTTGGGGGCGTTTGGACGGCCGTCAAAATCCGAGGTGGACAGTTAGTTCAGATACGTATAAGTTCTGAGGACTCGAAGTGCTTAATTCGATGCCGATACGTTGTTTTGGAGCTTTAGTTGGTCCATATGACGCTGTTTTGAAGTCTACCCTGCCTTCAAATAGGGCGAATGGTATAGAGATAACTGCAAAACAGTCTAATTCAATGTGTCCATTTATACGTATTTGAACTAACTGTCCAGCCCTGCTCGACGGCGCACGGGTGATTCGCCGTTTAGACCGGCGCGAGGCCGATTCCGGCCCGCAGAGCGTTGAGCCAAGCGGCCTGACGTTTGCGATAACCCTTGATGCGATAGCGGAACCGAACCCCAGCAAGTCGATGCATCGTCTGGGCGAAGGCTTCGAGCGCAACAAGGTCTTTCATTTGGTCGCGATTGATAACCAGGACGTGGATACCCATGGCTTTAAGGCCATTGTTGCGATTGCCATCGTGGATGCGAGCATTTTGAAGCTCATGCCCAATTCCGTTGTATTCGTTGTCGACTCCTGCAGCTGGGCAATATAAGTCGCAGATGGCATAGGGGATGCCGGAGGACATGTTGACCGCAAGAGTGTCGAAGTCGATTCGATGGTTGAGTAGCAGGCCTCCCATGGGCAGGCTGCAACATCCGAATCCGCCAAAGCGCATGGGCGCTCCGAGAACGGCAAACATTAGGGATTCGGCTGGGGATGCAGATCCGGGTCGGGCGAGATTGACTGCCGTGCGAAACGAGGTGTATGAGCTACTTTTGGCGAAGCGCGCGACCGCCTCAAGCTCTTCGATAGTTGTGGCGGGCTCGCATTTGTAGTGCGCCTGTTCGTAGCGGGTTTCGGTCTGCTGTTCGGCCGCCGACTGGTCGCACCGGCAATCGAGGTCGTCCATCGCTTCGTAGCCATCGCCCTTGGGCCAGATGTCGTCATAGGCAATGGGGTATGTTGCCCCGGGAGGAAGGGAGTAGGTTCCGAGCAGTTCCATGAGAAGCATCAAGGTTTTGGCGACTGATTCATTTTTGGAACAAAGCATGGCTGTCATGGCAGGAGACGTTGCGTAGATGTCGGCCTCGACGTGCATAATTGCACCTTCAGGAAGCGGAGCGGAGAGAATATGCTGAAGAAGTCGCTTGTCGGGGCGTCTGTTGTCTTCGTCTGAAACGAGAAGATCGAGCAGTTCGGAATCATCTTCATTCCAGGCGTCGAGTATTGAAAGTGCGTCAAAGTCTATCGCGTCATTATTGGGAATGCAGCTAGCCAAGGCCTGTGCTTGCTGTTCACTATCAACGGAGTCCCAAGGTAGGGCAGAGTACGCCCGTCGTGCGCGACGAATTGCGCGGAGGGCGGAGAGATGTGAAATCACGGTCGTCATAGCTATAACGTACTAAGTTGGCGGCAGAATGCGACCGCCATACCGTTCTTTTCGCTCAGCAGGGCGCTGCGCGCCATGAACGGCTGGGTGTTATGAAATCGGTGGAATCGGTTGAGGGGATTGCAGGAAATTGAGCTCTGCCGCGAAGGTTGACGATAGCTACTGGACAGTTAGTTCAGATACGTATAAGGCAGCGGGCGTTCGAGGCGTTTCTAAGGGCCTTTGAGGGCGATTTGAGGGTAAATATGCGGAGGTTGTACTCGAAAACGATGAGCTTTGGGCGGCATGGCATCCGCCGGGGAGCTCAGAAGGCTCCGAACGGCCCTTTGGGGCTTTAAAAAAATACGTATCTGAACTAATTGTCCAGGGAAGGTTGGCGAGGGATAGAAAAAGGGTCGGAAGCGAGCTTCCGACCCTTTAAAAGCATCAAAGATGATGCGATGCGCGGCAGACTACAGCGCGAAGTCGCCGCCGACGAGCGTGGAGACGGGCTCCTCGTGGTAAACGGCGGAGATGGCCTGAGCGAACTCCTCGGCGACCGAGATGGTCTTGATCTTGCCGCCGACCTCGACGGGGATGGCGTCGGTGACGACGCACTCGACGATGGGGGCGTCGTTCAGACGCTCGATGGCCGGACCGGAGAAGATGCCGTGGGTGGCGCAGACGTAGATGTCGCCAGCGCCCATAGCCTTGAGCTCCTTGACGTTGGCGCACAGGGTGCCAGCGGTGTCGATCATGTCGTCGTTGATGATGCAGGTCTTGCCCTTGATGTCACCGATGATGCCCATGACCTCGGCGGCGTTGTGGCGCGGACGACCCTTGTGGGCAATGGCCAGGTCGCAGCCGAGCATATCGGACAGCTTCTTGGCGGCCTTGGCGCGACCCACGTCGGGGGAGACGACAACCAGGTTGTCGGTGTCGAAGTTCATGGCGTTGTAGTACTGGCCAAACAGCGGCAGTGCGGACAGGTGGTTAACCGGGATATCGAAGAAGCCCTGGATCTGGCCCTGGTGCAGGTCGAGGGTGATGATGCGGTTGACGCCGGCACGCTCGAGCAGGTTGGCGACGAGGCGGGCGGTGATGGGCTCGCGCGGGCCGGCCTTGCGGTCCTGGCGGGCATAGCCGTAGTGGGTGATAACGGCGGTGATGGAGCGGGCGGATGCGCGCTTGGCAGCGTCGGTGGCGATGAGCAGCTCCATGAGCATGTCGTTGACGTTGCCGCCGGCCACGGACTGAATCAGGAAGACGTCGGCGCCGCGGACGGTCTCGTCGTAGCGGGCGTAAATCTCACCATTGGCGAACTGCTTTAGCGTAAGGCCCGAAAGCTCGACCCCAAGGTACTCAGCAATCTTCTGAGCGAGGGGACGGTTGGAGGAACCGGAATACACGCGGATGGACTTGCGCATATTCTCCGACTTCTCGGGATCATTAATCGGCATTACCCTTCTCCTTTATATCGAATGCCATATAGATGCCTTGTTGCATTGTAACCGCGCGACGGGGCTTATCGGGTCTTGATAACGTCTTTACCGTCAACGGACACGAACCGACCACTCATCCGGTTGCGCAGGTCACGATAGAAAAAGGAGCCGCCCCCATGGGAACAGCTCCTTAGATGCTTGGTAAAACGTTATACCTCGTCGTCCTCGTGCAGACGGCGGCGATAATCGGCGGCCCAGCCCTCAATATTTACCTGACGGGCGCGGCCCAGACCGAGTGCGTCGGCCGGGACCGGCTCGGTGATGACGGAGCCGGCGGCCACGAGCGCGCCGTCGCCGATCTGGGCGGGCGCGACCATCATGGTGTCGGAACCGATGAAGGCATCCTTGCCGATGACGGTCTTGTGCTTGTGGACGCCGTCGTAGTTGCAGGTGATGGAGCCCGCGCCCACGTTGACGCCGGAGCCCATGGTAGTGTCGCCGATGTAGGACAGGTGCGGCACCTTGGAGCCCTCGCCGATCGTGGACTTCTTGATCTCCACGTGCGTGCCGGCCTTGGATCCGTCGAGCATGTGGGTGCCCGGGCGCAGGTAGGCGCGCGGGCCGCAGTCGACGCCGTTCTCGATGACGGCCTCGATGGCGATGGTCTCATCGATGGTGCAGCCGCTGCCGACGGTGGTGTTGGTGAGGCGGCTGTTGGGGCCGAGCTGGCACTCCTCGCCCACGGTGACGTGGCCGATCAGGTGCGTCTGCGGCCACACGACGGTGTCGCGGCCGATGACGGCGTCGGGGCCGATCCAGGCCTGCGTGGGGTCGATGAAGGTGACGCCCTCGGCCATCCAGTGCTCGTTGATGCGGTCGCGAGCGATGGCAGTGAGCTGCGCGAGCTGGATGCGGCTGTTGACGCCCAGGCCATCGCGGTAGTCGTCGCAGTGGAAGATGGAGACCGCCTGGCCGTGACCCTTGAGGATCTCGAGCATGTCGGGCAGGTAGTACTCGGCCTGCGCGTTGTCGTTGCCGATCTCGTCAATGTGGGCGGCGAGCTGCGCGCCGTCGAAGGCGTAGCAGCCGGCGTTGCACTCCAGCAGCGTGGCGGCCTGCTCGGGCGTGCAGTCCTTCTGCTCGATGATGCGCTCGATCTGGCCGTCGGCGCCCAGCTTGATGCGGCCGTAGCCAAAGGGGTCGGGCGGGGTCATGGTCATGACGGTGCAGGCGAGCTCGCCGGTGGCGACGGTCTGCGCGAACTTGGCGACGGTGTCGGCGGTGATGAGCGGCAGGTCGCCGTTGAGCACGACGACCGGATCCTCGGCGATGCCGCAGGCCTCGAGCGCGACCTTTACGGCGTGGCCGGTGCCCAGGCGCTCGGTCTGCTCAACGCACTCGACCTTGGTGGCGCTGTTGGCGTAGGCGCCGTCGATAAGGGCGCGCATCTCGTCGGCGTGGCTGCCAATGACGACCACGACGCGGCTGCAGCCGGCCTTGATGGTGGCGTCGACGATCCACTGGACCATGGGCTTACCCAGGATCTTGTGCGAAACCTTGCAGTGGTTCGACTTCATGCGGGTGCCCTCGCCGGCGGCGAGGATAATTGCAGTTGCGTCCATGTGATCTCCTGTTACGTTATAGAGACGTGTGTTTGGAAACGATACACGGCGCAATATGATACCGCAGGCATATGATGAGCGCGTAACGATTGGCGCGTGGCGGCCGATGTCGGTGCCGCCGGCGTGGCGTTTGCGCTGGTTGTGCATGGCGGTGACGTCACTACGGCGCTGACGTTTGAGCGAGGGAATGGGGGTGCCCGTGGATATCATGCGAGAGGAATCGGGCAACGAGCCCGTCGCGGCATTTTCGATGTCGCATCCGGCGGTGCCGGCGCTCTACATGGTGCTGACGCTGGGCCTCACCATGTTCTCGATGCAGCCGGTGTTGATTGCGCTGTCGCTTGCGGGCGGGTTGGCGTACGGGTTTGCGACGCGCGGCGCCGCGCGTACGTTGGGGGCGCTTCGCTGGCAGCTGCCGGTGATTTTGATCATCGCGGTGCTCAATCCGCTGTTTAGCGCCTCGGGCTCGACGGAGCTGTTCCGTATTGGCATGCGTGCGGTGTATCTGGAGAGCATGGTTTACGGCCTGTGCATGGGCGGACTGTTTGTGGCGAGCGTGCTGTGGTTTGAGGCCGCGGCGTCGATGCTTAGCTACGACAAGGTGCTTGCGCTTTTGGGTGACGCCGCGCCGGTGATCGCGCTCATGATCTCGATGTGCATGCGGCTTATCCCGCAGTTTTTGCGCCGCGGCCGTACGGTACTGGCGGTGCAGGATGCGATTGATGTACCGGGGCGTGCGCCCACCGATCCCGTGCGATCGCGCCTGCGGGCGTCGAGCGTGCTGATGGGCTGGGGCATGGAGGATTCGCTGGAGCGCGCCGACGCCATGCGCTCGCGCGGATGGGGCGCCGCGACGCGCCGCACGACGTATGCGCGGTGTCGGCTGGGGCGCGGCGATGTTGCCGCGCTGGTTGGGCTTGCGCTGTTTGGTGCCGCCGCGGTGGCGGTGGCATGGACCGCGACAACGCAGTATTCGTTTTATCCGCAGCTCTCGGTGCCGGCGCCGTGGCTGGGCTATGTCGTGTACGCTGTCTGGATGATGCTGCCTTGCGCGTCGCACGCGATTGATGAGAAGAGGTTTGGCTGATGTCTCGGTTGGATAGGGGCCCGGTGTCGGGCGCGGCGTGCGGCCCGGATATTCCGGCGATTGAGGTGCAGGGCCTTAGTTTTGCCTATCCCGGGGCCGGGGCACCGGTGCTCGACGGGCTCGACTGGTCTGTTCCCCAAGGTGCGTTTGCACTGCTCGTTGGCGGTACCGGGTCGGGCAAGTCGACGCTGCTCTCGCTGCTCAAACCCGAGATCGCGCCGACGGGCGAATGCGCCGGCGAGCTGTGCGTGCTGGGTGAGAGCGTTGCCGATATGGACGTTCGGGCGTCCGCAGAGCGCATGGGCTATGTGTTTCAGGATCCCGAGAACCAGATTGTGTGCGAGACCGTGTGGCACGAGATGGCGTTTGGCCTGGAAAACTTAGGCATGTCGCGCGACGAGATGCGCCGCCGTGTTGCCGAGACCAGCTATTTCTTTGGTCTGGAGGACTGGCTTCATCGCGATACCGATACGCTTTCGGGTGGCCGCAAACAGCTGCTGTCGCTTGCCGCCGTCCTGGCACTGCGTCCGCGTGTGCTGCTACTCGACGAGCCCACGTCTCAGCTCGATCCCGTTGCCGAGAAGAATTTTCTGCACGCGCTGTTTCGCGTGAACCGTGAGCTGGGCTGCACGGTTGTTGTGGCTACGCATCAACCGCGGCCGATGCTCGAGTATGCGACGTGTGCGTACCGGATTGAGGGCGGTCGCGTGCGCGAGGTGGCGGATATGGCTTCTTTGGGACGCCGAGAATCGCTGTTTTCCGACGACATGTTGGGGTGGGGTGCCGTCCGATGTGCAAAAAACGGAGTATTCAGCAGGCGTGAGGACAATTTGGGCTCTCTGGAGCCGCCCGGGGACGTATCGAGCGCGAAAAAAAGCTCGGAATTGGACAAATCGTCCGAATTTGTGGCGCAAACGTCGCTCGAGAACGGCTCGGAAGCCTTCCCGCGCACGGATGGGAGCAGAATACTCCAAAAAATGCACGCTGGGTCGGCTACCACCCTGTCGGAAGGCTGGTTTCGCTACGATCGCGCGTGCGGTTGGGTGCTGCGCGGGCTCGATGCGTCGTTTTCGGCTGGCGCGGTGCATGCAGTCGTGGGCGGAAACGGCTGCGGCAAGTCGACGATGCTTTCGGTGCTGGCCAAGACTGCCAAGCTGCAGCGTGGTCGTATGGTGCGCGGGGCGGCCTCGGCTGCGCTGCTGCCGCAGAACCCCAAGGCCCTGCTGGTTGCCGAGACGGTGCGCGACGAGCTGATGGAATGGGCCTCGACCTGCGGATATGACGAGAACTTGGCGCGGGAGCGTGCGGCGCAACTGGGATTGGACGGCCTGGAGACGCGCCACCCCTACGATCTTTCGGGCGGACAGCGCCAGCTGCTTGCGTTGGCAAAGCTGCTGCTGATCGGCCCCGAGCTGCTGTTGCTTGATGAGCCCACCAAGGGCCTTGACCTGGCAAGTCGCTGCATTATCGCCCGCGCCCTGCGTGACCATGCGAAGGCTGGCGGCACCGTCATTATGGCCACGCACGATCTGGATTTTGCCGAGCAGGTTGCCGATGACATTGCCATGATGTTTGGCGGCGAGATCGCCTGCATGGAGCCGCCGACCGACTTCTTTGCCGACAACGTGTTTTATAGGGCGTGATGGGATGGCGGATTATCGCATCGTGCGCCTACTCGCAAAACTGGAGATACCGCTGCTGCTGGCGGTGCCAGCCGTGATGGCTGCGGCGCTGCTGGCGGGCGTTGAGCAGGCGGCGCTCGCCATGCTTGTCGTGGTGGCGCTGGTGCTTGCGCTGTTCTTTGCAGGCTACGAGGCGTCGCGACCGGGCCTGCGCCAGATTATGCCAACGCTGGTTCTGGCGGCGTTGGCCGCGGCGGGGCGCATCTTGTTTGGCCCCATTCCCGACTTTAAACCCGTGAGTGCCATCGCCATTATCGCGGGGGCGACGCTTGGCCGCCGCAATGGTTTTATGGTTGGCGCGCTGGCGGCGCTGACCAGCAATTTCTTTTTTGGACAGGGCATGTGGACGCCGTGGCAGATGTATGCTTGGGGTTTGGTGGGCTATATCGGTGGTGCGCTGGCGCATGCGGGCGCGTTTGACCGCGCCGATGGAACCGTGCGCATGCCGGCGCTGTTGGCGTATGGCTTTGCGTCGGGCCTGCTGTATGGCGTCGTGATCAACGCCTACGACATTATCGGTTTTGTTCAACCGCTCACGTGGGCGGGTGCCATGGCGCGTCTTGCCACCGCCGTACCGTTCGATATCACGCACGGCCTTGCGACCTGCGTGTTTTTGGCCGCCTTGTACAGGCCTTGGTGCCGTCGCATCAACCGAGTCGTCGTGAAGTACGGACTGTAGGGCTGGTTGCGCCGGGGCGGGAATCAATACTGCCGAAGTGCCATTTTAAAACTATGCCGGTTTACGGGGCCAGATTGGCACAAGCAGACCATGCCGGCTATTTTTGAAATAGAGCAAGCCGTTTACCTGCGGTTTTATTATTTCGGAATTGCGTATGGTTGGGGGTTCGCGATTCAGCCCCGTAAACCGGCATAGTTTTGAAATAGCCGGCTGATACGACGGGCATCGTGGCCCTCGGAGAGCCAAATTGATCCGTTTCCTTTCGCCTCCAGACGTTCCCAGGGAATCAGCTGAACCCGCCCGCCACGAAATCGGTCTATCTACTACGTTTGGCCCGACACCCCCAACCACAACCGTGTTTTATGAAAAACCGCAGGCTTTCTACCTGCGGTTTTCTTTTTGCGTTGTTCACTGTGGTCGAGGGTAGTGGCTTAAACGTAGTAGATGGGCGTGTTTCGTGGCGGATGGGTCACGCGGATACCCCCACGAGGCCCAAAATGATCCGTTTTCCTTCGTCTCCGGGGGCAGCTGGAGCTAGAGCTCCAACGTAAGGGTGACGGGGCAGTGGTCGCTGCCAAAGATGTCGCCGCGGATGCCCGTGTCGCGCACGTTGCCGGCGATTGCGTCGCTTACCAGGAAGTAGTCGATGCGCCAACCGGCGTTGTTCTTGCGGGCATTAAAGCGGTAGCTCCACCAGCTGTAGACGCCCTCGACGTCCGGATTTGCCGCGCGCCAGGTATCGGTAAACCCGGCGTTGAGCAGCTCGGTGAACTTGCCGCGCTCCTCGTCCGAAAAGCCGGCGTTGCCGCGGTTGGACTTGGGGTTCTTAAGGTCGATCTCCTCATGCGCCACGTTAAAGTCGCCGCAAGTTACGACGGGCTTGCCGGTCTCGCGTTCAAGCGCGCTCAAAAAGCCGCGATAGGCATCGTCCCAAGCCATGCGCACGTCGATGCGGGCGAGTTCGTTTTGCGCGTTGGGAGTGTAGACATCCACAAACCAGAACTTGTCGAACTCCAGCGCGCAGACGCGGCCCTCGGTTACGGCTTGGGTGACGAGTGCGGCCGCCTCGCCCTCGCCGGCGTAGGGTAACAGCGCGTCGGCGTGCAGCACGCGCAGCGGTTTCTGGCGGCTAAAGACCGCAGTGCCCGAATAGCCTTTACGCTCGGCGTAGCTCCAGGTTTGGTGATAGCCGGGCAGGTCAATATCGACCTGGCCTTCTTGCAACTTGGTCTCTTGCAGCGCCAGGATATCGACGTCGAGTTCTTGCGCGATCTGGATAAAGCTCGGGTCCTTTTTGAGCACGGCGCGCAGGCCGTTGACGTTCCACGAGGCGAAAGTGTAAGTCTGAGGCATGGTGTCCTTTCGACGGGGTTGGCAGGCTTAAGATTAGCGCAACAGGGGCGGGGTGGGCTCCGCGCATGCTGACTTAAAGGTCGCATGCTGGGATATCGCCCGACGCCGCCCGATCAACAAGGACGGAGGACTCATATGACGCAGGCAATATCGGACCCCAGGCAGGCGTCCGCCGCGCTGGCGGATCTGTTTGACACCCACAAGCGCGTGGTCTTCTTTGGCGGCGCTGGTGTTTCCACGGCGAGCGGCATCCCCGATTTCCGCAGCGTGGACGGCCTGTATCACCAGCAGTTTGCCTATCCGCCCGAGACCATGCTGTCGCATAGCTTTTACGAGGCGCATCCGGCCGAGTTCTTCGACTTTTACCGCACCAAGATGATCGCGCTTAACGCTAAGCCCAACCGCTGTCACACCAAGCTGGCCGAGCTGGAGCGTGCCGGCAAGCTCGACGCCGTGGTGACGCAAAACATCGACGGCTTGCATCAGGCGGCTGGTTCACGGCGCGTGTTTGAGCTGCATGGCTCGGTACACCGCAATATCTGCCAGACGTGCGGCGCGGTCTACAGCGCCGAATGGATTTGCGCGCGCGAGCACGAGGATGCCGCGGGCATGCCCGTGTGCCCTACGTGCGGCGGTCGCATCAAGCCCGATGTGGTGCTCTACGAGGAGCCGCTCGACGAGCGCGTGCTGACCGGTGCCGTTACCGCCATCGCCGCCGCCGATGCCCTCATTGTGGGCGGGACCTCGCTCGTAGTGTATCCGGCGGCGGGCCTCACGCGTTACTTTACTGGCGATACGCTGGCCATTTGCAATTTGGCGCCCACCGATCAGGATGCAAATGCCGACCTGCTGATTTCTTGCGACATCGCGGCCGCGTTTGCGTTCTAGCCCGCGCGCGCGGATACAATAGAAAGACTGATTGCAAAGCGACCCCGCCGTCAGCGCCCAAGCGCGGCGGCGTGGGCATTTTAGGAGGATGTTCATGGCGAACGACAGCAAGACATGGCGGTGCGGAAAGTACGAGCTCAGCTTTGATCGTCCGCGCATCATGGGCGTCCTCAATGTGACGCCCGATTCGTTTAGCGACGGCGGGGAGCACTTCGACCCGGATGCCGCCATCGAGTACGGCCTGGCGATGCTTGACGCCGGCGCCGACATCATCGACGTGGGCGGTGAGTCCACGCGCCCCGGCTTTACCCCGGTTAATCCCGACGAGGAGGCTCGCCGCGTGCTGCCCGTGGTGCGCGCGCTGGCCAAAGAGGGCGCCATCGTCTCGATCGACACGCGCCACGTGGCGGTTGCCAAGGCGGCCGTGCGCTGCGGCGCCTCGATCGTCAACGACGTGACGGGCTTCACCGACCCCAAGATGGTCGAGTTTGTTAAGACGAGCACCTGCGGCGTCATCGTGATGCATGCCGGCGAGGTCGCCGCGCCCGCACGCACGCACGCAACGGTGCAGCTCGATACCTCGGCTGCGGCGTTTGTTGCCGAGAAGGCGCGTGAGGCGGCTGCCGAGGCCGCGCGTGAGGCTGAGAAGCCGGCTCGCCGCCGTCGCGGCAAGTTGCTGGGCGAGCCTAAGCCGGAGGCCAAGCTTCCGGGCGGCGTGGTGCAGCCCTCGTTGCCGTTTGGCGATCCGGAGCCCGCGCCGGAGCCCACGGACGAGCAGAAGCAGGAGACGCCGGCCGCCGAGCAGGCTGCTGCCGCCGAGACCGTCGCGCCCGCGCCCGAGGCCACCGAGGCCGCATCGGAGCCCAATGACCGCCTGGCCGCCATGATGCGCCGCAGCGCCCGCCGCGAGGAAGCCTACGTGCCCACCTCGCAGCTCCGCCGCTTCACCCTGCCCGATTCGGCGCCCATCATGCGCCGCGTCATGGGCTTTCTGTCCGACCAGGCCCGCGCGCTCATCCACGCCGGCGTGTCGCGCGACCGCATCTGCATCGATCCCGGTCCGGGCTTTGGCAAGACGGCCAACGAGGACATCGTCATCCAGCGCGAGACTGCCAAGATGGCGTCACTGGGCTATCCGCTCATGTGCGCCGTATCGCGCAAGCGCTTTGTGGGCGCCGTCTCGGGCGTGACCGAGGCCGCCGAGCGCGATGCCGCTACGTTTGGCGTGTGCCTGGGCGCCATCCAGGCCGGTGCCAACATCGTGCGCGTGCACGACGCCGCGGGTTTTGCGCAGTTCCTGAACGGCTACTGGGCAGTTGCCAAGCCGCAGCCGCGCCGCGCGTTTGTGGCCGTGGGCTCCAACCTGGGGCATCGCTGTGACAACATCCGCGCCGCACGCGACATGATCGCCGAGATTCCACTCACCTGCGTGTCCAACTCCTCCAAGATCTACGAGAGCGAGCCGGCCTACGAGACGCGCCAGGACGCGTTTGCCAACGCCGTCATCGAGATTAAGACCGAGCTGGCGCCGTTGGTGCTGCTCGACGAGCTCATGAAGATCGAGGCCGAGCTGGGTCGCGACCGCTCCAAAAAGGCCAAGGCCAACGGTCCGCGCACCATCGACTTGGACCTGCTGTGGATGGACGGCGAGACCCACGGCGGCAAAAAGCTGCGCCTGCCGCATCCGCTGATCGGCGAGCGTGACTTTGTGCTGGTGCCGCTCGAGGACCTGATGCACGACCCGGCGCGGTTCTTCCGCTATAACGGTGTCGAGGTCAAGGAACCCGAGGATCGCGTGGGCCATATCGTGGGCGAATTGGGGCGTATGTAGATGATCGAGATGAATGCTGTTGTCGCCGGTACCGAGCTCGACGCGGCGCGTGACGCGGGCCGCGAGGGCGTGTCCGCGGGCTGGTGCGCGTGGAGCGTGGGCGATGCTTCGCTGACGTTTTCGCTGGTTGTGCGCCCCGATGTGAACATGCATGCCTTCCACGGCCTGCCGTTTGTGGCCGCGATGGGCATGATGGACGCGCTCGTGGGCACGGCTTCGACGCCGGGGTTGGGCCTTGCCGGTAAAGTGGGTATCCAGTGGCCGAGCGATATCGTGTGCGGTGCGCCTGCGTTTGAGGCGTCGCTCGCGCGTGTTGCCGTGAACGGCGGTGCCGGTGCTGCGGGCATGTTTGCCGCGGTGACGGTTGATATTGAGCGTGCGGCGCTGGGTGAGCTTGGCGTGGATATGGCAGATGAGGCGCTGATCGAGGCATTGGCCGCCGCTGTGCTGACCCGCGTTGACGCCTGGGCGGTTGCCGCCAACACGCCGCAGGCCGCTGCCGGCCCGCTGGCTCCGGTGCTGGGCGAGTACTTTGACATGGTGCCACTGCTGGGTCGCCAGGTTGCGGCGGTGTCGCCCAACGGCTTGCCGCTCGCAGTCGGCGTGTTTGCGGGCCTGGACATCTGGGGCCGCGCGACCATCAAGACCGACGCCGGCGAGCAGGAGTTTCCGCCCGAGGCCGTACGGATTCGCGGACTGTAACGCGAGGCGCCCGCGCTCAAAGATAGCGATGACAACGAAGCCCTCTTCGGCCTGTGCCGGGGAGGGTTTCGCCTATCTGGGGAATGGGTTGCCAGCGCCCTATTCCTCAAAACTGAAAAATTTTCGTTTTTGAGGAATAGGAAACATGCACGATATCGCTGCGCTGGGCGTATTCGAGGAGTCTCTATTCCTCAAAATTGAAAATTTTTCAGTTTTGAGGAATAGGCTTGGCGAACGTTTGCGGGGCTGTGGCATCGGACGTGCTCGACTTATGCCCCTGTTTTACCCCCAGCTTCTGCATGCGGCGGTAGATTTCGCAGATGCCCTTGATGGTGAGTTGGCCGTCCACCACGTCGAAGGCATCGGTCGAATCGGCGACGATGCCGGCGAGACCGCCCGTGGCGATAACGGTGGCATCCTCGCGGCCCAGCTCGCGCTTCATGCGCGCGACCAGGCCCTCGGCCATGGCGGCAGCGCCCACCACGGCGCCGACCTTGATGCACTCTTCGGTGTCGCGACCGATGGCGTGCTCGGGCGCCTCGAGCGGCACGCTGGCGAGCTTGGCGGCACGGGCGGCAAGCGCGTCCATGGAGATGCGGATGCCCGGCGCAATCGCCCCGCCAATGTAATAACCGTCCTCATCGATGACGTCGATATTGGTCGCGGTGCCAAAGTCCACCACGATTGCCGGCGCGCCGTAGAAAGTCTCGGCCGCAACGGCGTTGGCGACGCGGTCGGCGCCCACGGCCTGGGGGCGCGCCGCGCGCAGCTTGGTCACGGCGGCCGTCTGCGGCCCGATGACGATGGCGTCTGCGGCAATGCGGTCGGCCACGGCGTGCCACTCGCGCGAGAGCTGCGGCACCACGCCCGCAAAGGCGATCGCGTCAACCGCATCGAGCGAGAGGCCGTACATCTTAAAGAAACCCATCAGGCGCACGTGGATCTCGTCGGCGGTATAGGAGCGGTCGGTGGGCATACGCCACGACTGCACCAGCTCGTCTCCGTCAAACAGACCCATGGCCGTCTGCGTGTTTCCCATATCGATAGCGAGCAGCATGTCTACTCCCGGTGTTGGCATAAAAGGACGCGCACCATTGTATACGTGCCGTCGACGGCGCTCGGCTGCAATTCGTTTACGGTGATAGGGGCTGAGGGGTTTAAATATGAAGGAATTATGCTCTACGAGATTTTCCTTGCCGTTTACCGAACTCCCGCGTAATATTCTTTCTTGCGCACATGAGGCGCCCAGACATTGCGGGGTGGAGCAGTCTGGTAGCTCGCCGGGCTCATAACCCGGAGGTCGTAGGTTCAAATCCTGCCCCCGCGACCAAGAACTTGCAGCTCGTCGGCCTAGCCGGCGAGCTTTTTTGTTATTCCGGGACCGTGTTTTCGGCACGGTTTTCAACCTCTCAAACAAAATCTCGATCTGTAACGCGTAGACCCGATTTGGACGGCTAGATGTTACAGATCGAGATTTTCCGGCAGCCGGCCCCCGTTTGTCTAAATCTGTAACACGAGGGACGGATTTTGCCGAGTTGTTGTTACAGATTGAGATTTTCTAGCAGGCGGGTTTGGTTTGTCTCGATCTGTAACAGTTGCTCGGCAAAATAGGGTCTTACCGTTACAGATTGAGACAAACCCGCGGCCAGGCCCACCCCATCCACCAGCCCTTACCCGCTATCCGCCGATTTCCGTTGCGCCCTCGTGCCCCCATGCCATATCCTCGTTGTAACTACGCGGCATCATCGCCGCCGCGCCTACAAGAGAGGAATGTCCATGACCACACCTGCGTCCAAGCTGCTTCAACCCATTACGGTTGGCCCCCTTGAGCTCAAAAACCGCATTATGTTCCCGCCGCTTACCACCGGCTACGAGGAGCGCGACGGTTCCATTGGCGAGCGCAGCCTGGCTTTTTACGAGCGCCTGGCCCGTGGCGGCGTGAGCTACATCGTCATCGGCGACGTCGCTCCCGTTATGACCGCGAGCCCCACGCCCAAGCTGGCGACCGACGCCCAGATCCCCACGTTTAAGGCGCTGGCCGACACCGTTCACAAACACGGCGCCAAGGTCGCGCTGCAGCTGTTCCACCCCGAGTACGACGTGCCCGGTGTCGGCCGCATGGTCATGGGTTCCATGGCTGCCGCCAAGGCCGCACAGGAGGCCAAAGCCGCCGGCGACGAGGAGACCTTTGCCGCCAAGATGGCCGAGTCCAACGAGATTCGCAATCAGGCCTACGCCAAGCTGCACCACGACATGCAGCACTTTGTGAACGAGGCGAGCGTAGAGCAGCTCACCCAGATCAAGGAGGCCATCGCCGCCTCGGCCGCTCGCGCGCAGCAGGCCGGCATCGACGCCATCGAGGTCCACGGCGACCGCTTGGTGGGTTCGCTGTGCTCGGCCATCCTCAACCAACGCACCGACGAGTACGGTGGTTCGTTCGAGAACCGCGTTCGCTACGCGCTGGAGGTCGTCGCTGCCATTAAGGAGGCCGCGCCGCAGCTGATGGTGGAGTACAAGCTCCCCGTGATCATGGAGAACCCCGACGGCACGCCGCGCGGCAAGGGCGGCCTGCAGCCCGACGAGGCCTGCGAGTTTGCCAAGCTGCTCGAGGGCGCGGGCATCGATATGATCCAGGTCGCACAGGCCAACCACACCGGCAACATGGGCGACACCATTCCGCCCATGGGCGCCATGCCCTACAACTGGACGCTGCCCGTGGCCGAGCGCGTCAAGGCCCTGGTCTCCGTGCCGGTGGCAACCGTCGGCCGCGTTGTCTCGGTCGAGGCCGGCGAGAAGATTCTGGAAGACGGCGCCGCCGACATCATCGCCTATGGCCGCTCGCTCATGTGCGACCCCGACATTGCGCTGAAGGCCGCTACGGGCGAGCCCATCCGCGAGTGCCTCAACTGCAACAAGGGCTGCGTCGACGCGATTCAAAACCGCAAGTACATCTCGTGCGTGCTCAATGCCGAGAACGGCGACGAGGCGACCATCGCCATCAAGCCGGGCGAGGGCGACAAGAAGATCGCCGTGGTGGGCGGCGGTATTGCCGGCCTGGAGGCCGCACGCGTGGCGGCCAAGCGCGGCTACGACGTGACCATCTACGAGGCGAGCGATCACTTGGGCGGCCAGATTGTGCTGGCGGCTGCGCCTCCGCGCAAGGACGAGATCATGCGCTCGGTCGAGTACTACGAGAAGATTCTGCCTGGCCTGGGCGTGAAGGTTGAGCTCAGCCATGCCGCTACCGCTGAGGACCTCAACGCCGCCGACGCCGCGATTGTGGCCGTGGGCGCGCACGACGTGGTCATCCCCGTTCCGGGCGCCGACTCGGACAAGGTCGTCTCGAGCTGGGACGTGCTGGCCGGCAAGGTGGAGCTCAGCGGCCGCGTCGCCGTCATTGGCGGTGGCCTGGTGGGCACCGAGACTGCCGAGTATCTGCTGCAGCACGGCTGCGAGGTGGCGATCGTGGAGATGCTCGACAAGATTGCCGCGGGCGAGTCCGAGACCATCCTGCCGCTGATTATGAGCGACTTTGCCGAGCACAACGTGGAGCAGCACGTGAAGACCCGCCTGACCGCCATTACTGACGAGGGCGTGGAGGCCGTTCGCACCGCCGAGGACGGCGCCGAGGAGCCGGTGAAGATCGCCTGCGATTACGTGGTGATGGCCGTGGGCTCCAAGGCCAACGCGTTTGACCTGGACGGCGTGACGGTGCCCGTGACCTGCGTGGGCGACTGCTCGGGCGAGCGCACCGCCGACATTGCCAGCGCCATCCGCACGGCATATCACGCGGCCAACGAGCTGTAGTCGAGAAAGCTATCGCGTATTGAGTGGGCGGGGAGTGCCGTATCGGTGCTCCCTGCCTTTTTGTCGATAAGAGGTGCTCCTGACCAGCGGATTCAGAAAATCCGAATCTTATGCATCCGAAAATCCGAATCGTAGAACATGAAAATCCGAACTATATGAACACGAAAATCCGAATCGCAACCACCCGAAAATCCGAATTTGCTACAGTGGAATAGAAGAATCAGAAAGCAGGACCTGGAAATCTGCGGGGGCGGCTCATGGCAGGCGAGAGGCTACATCGGGACGGATACATCCCACGTATCGTGGATGCGCAAATCGAGCGCTACCTTCGTGTCTTTGGCGCGGTCGAGATTGCGGGCACCAAGTGGTGCGGCAAGACGTGGGCCGCGCTTGAGCACGGGGCGTCCGCCTCGTATGTCGACGAGAATCTCGACCTCGCGCGTGCCGACCCGGCGATGATGTTGCTGGGAGACCGTCCGCATATTATCGATGAGTGGCAGCGCGTTCCCCAAATTTGGGACTACGTTAGACACGAGGTTGATCGCACCCGGGGCACGCGCGGCGCCTATATCCTCACGGGTTCCGCCACGCCTGCGTTTGGCTCAAAGGCGGAGGCGCCCGCGCATAGTGGAGCCGGCCGCATCGGCCGCGTCCGCATGCACCCCATGACGCTTGCCGAGACAGGTGAGTCCAACGGCAAGGTGAGCCTGGCGGGCTTGTTTGAGCATCGTTTTGAGCCCTGCCGGTGCAATGGCGATACACCGGGGCTTGTCGAAGCCGCCTGCCGCGGCGGCTGGCCCGAGGCGATCGATATGGTTTCGGCTGACGCCCAGCTCATCGCCCGCGAATATCTCAACACCACGTTTTCGAGCAGCTTTCCGGCGGTCGGTCTCGACCCCGATATTGCTCGTCGAGTCTCCGCATCGATCGCGCGCAATCTGGGACAGGCAACCACGTATAAAACGATTCTTATGGATATGTTCGGTGCCGAGGAGGAACCCGCAGCGTTTGCCGATGAGACCAAGGTGCGCAGGTACTTGGATGCTCTCAAAGGCATGTTCATTCTCGAGGAGGTCCCCGGTTGGGTTCCCGCCGCGCGCGACAAACGGCGCTTTACCGTCAAGCCCAAGCGCTATCTGGCAGATCCGAGCCTTGCTTGCGCCTTGCTAGGTATGTCCTTGCAGGCGCTGCTTGCCGACTGGCAGACATTTGGTCTGGTGTTTGAGAATTTGGTCATACGCGACCTTTCGGTCTACGCACGTTCGCTCGACCTGCTGGATAGCACACCCGTGCGCTATTATCGCGACGATTCGGGCCTTGAGTGCGATGCTATCGTGCAGCTAGCCGACGGACGGTGGGCCGCCTTTGAGATTAAGGTAAGTGAAGATAAGGCGAGTGCCGGCGTTGAGAGCCTCAAGCGCGTTCGCAAGAAGGTCTGTGGAAATCCTCGTTCACGCACACGCGAACCGGAGTTTATGGCCGTGATTGTGGGGGTGGGTGAGTACGCCCGCGAGGTCGAGGACGGTATCTACGTGATACCCGTGCGCGCGTTGGGGTGTTAAGGGGCGGCACGCCGTGTGCCCGCTGCCCGGTGCTGCGGATTGGTGCAAGTGGTCAGGTTTGTTTGCACCATGTCCTTGGCATATGGAAGAAGCTGCTATTCGTAATCTTTAAGACATCATTAAGGCTTGCGCTGTGGAGCAAACCGCAGGTCAATGCTATTCTTTTACCTTATCGTATGGTGTTGTATTCTGCCTGAATTCTCTACCTGCGAACAACGGATAAACGCGACCGAGCGTAAAGGATGGCACGCCCGCTAGCAGGGCAAACGTAAACGATGAGTGGCATGGACCGACATAGCGAGCTCCAGCAGCACAAGACGGCGGCCGAGTACCGCCAGGCTGCCGACGAGCACGTGCGGACCCTCAAGGGTTTCTGGAAGGATTTCCTGGTGAGCGGTCTGTTTGTGCTGGCCGCCATTGTCGCCATCTTTGCATGCCTGGCCTGGTTTGCCGGGAACAACCGCGTGAGCGCTACGGGGAGCACGATCGCGGCGAAGGGCCCGCGGTTTGTGCTCTCGGGAACGCAGGGCGGCACGGCGGGTAAGTACGACACTCAGGACAACTACGCGTCGGACAGTACAAGCCTTGCCGTGAACAATCTTTTCAACCTCAATAACATGAGCACCGATGGCGGTCTCTCTCCGGGGTCGGCCGGCCAGCTCCAGCTCAACGTCAGGCCGCTCTGCAATGACCTGCACGATATCACGGTGGAGATGACCTGGGAAATTTCTGTTCAGACGAGCGTTGCGGGCACGGGCGGCACTGCTGCGGATGCATCGAAAAACGAAGAGATCATCAACTCGCTTAAAGATTTGGTGCGCGGTCATATCCTGGTTTTTCAGGGCAAAGATGCCTCTGGCTTTTACTCGAATCCGCTGGTCCCCACGACCACCACGGTGACCCAGGACGGGGCCAGCGTCACCGTCATTACGCAGAGCTTTACCATCCCAAAGTCGAGCTTTTACGCTGCGGACTCAAATAGCACGACCGAAACCGTCACCAAAACCCTCTACTGGATTTGGCCGGAACAGTTCAAGAGCTATGTTCGCACGGGCAACGCCGGCTACGGTGGCAACCTTTTCGCTAACACAGGCGACGAGGGGGGATACACAACCCTCGTCGGCGACATCAACAATAACCACGCGCGCTATTTCCGCGCCGATAGCACGAGCGTGCCAGGTCAGGCGCCTAGCGCGGTTCCGCCTGTCGGAGCCGGCGTGTCCTCTGCGGATGTGGAAACCTGCGCCAGCTACTACAACAACGCCGACGAGATTATCGGCAAGAACGTCAAGTACATTCGCGTGCGCTTCACCGCCAAGGAGGCGGATAAATAAATGGACGAGCAGCTTAATGCCCGCGAGCAGGGCGATATCAAACACAACGAAGGAGCGGCAAACCCCGGCGGCAACGGGTTCGGCTCGCACGGCGAAGCGCGTCCGGCTGGCCGCATCGAGCGCATCAAGGCTTGGGTGAGCGACCGCCGTCGCGAATCCCTGGCCATCGTGGGTCTGGTGGCCGTGCTTCTCGTGTTGCTGGGATTGACGCTCGGATGGTTCGTCGATGCCAATCGCGGCTCCACCGTTGGCAAGATCAAGGAGCCGGCGGAGCTCAAAGTGCTGGGCCCCAACGCTACGGCAACAGAGCAGGTCGACCTGAGCTACAACCCCGAATACGGCGATACCAAGACCGGCAACACGGTGACGCTCAAGCGCCCGTTTTGCGTGCAGACGGGCGGTGACGGTTTTGAGCTGCAACTCGCGAATACGACCAACATTACGGGCCTCACTATCGAGCTGTATAAAGCTGAGGATACGGGCCTAGGTGATGCTCCCGACGTGAGGGGCACTGCGGGCGGCAAGCCCTATAGCTGGAAAATGTATGAAACGGATCTGCTGAAGAGCTTCACGCCCATCGAAGACCCGGGCGAGGGCGCAAGCGACCCTACATTCAAGGACTATCAAAAGGTCCAGCGCAACGCGCGCCCGCTCTACCGATACAAGGTGTTCAACAAAGACGAGCTCAATGCCAAGACGCTCGACGGCTCGACTGGCAACGACACGCTTAACTTCATCATCAAGCTTTCGTGGGACGAGAGCACCAAAGAGACCGACGTGATCTACCTGATCGCGCGCAACACGAGCGGTAAGTAGGAGAGGGGGCGCACATGGAGAAGCAAGGGAGGCAGCAGGATGCCGAGCGCGAGCAGCTGGCAAAAAGCAAAAGCCTAGTCAAGAATAAGCTGGTTGTGGCGGCAATCGCACTTGTTTGCGCCGTGGCGCTCGTGACGGGTGGTTACTTTAC
Source organism: uncultured bacterium (assembly GCA_905215065.1). Lineage (GTDB taxonomy): Bacteria > Actinomycetota > Coriobacteriia > Coriobacteriales > Coriobacteriaceae > Collinsella. Next base: position 68,751 of record CAJMOF010000005.1, read on the forward strand.
CTATTCCGCCTACACCGCCAACGGATTTCTAAAGTCCGTCGCCGCAACGGGCACCGCGCAGAGCCTGTTTGCGAGCGATTTGCTCACGGGCTATATGAGTACGCCTAGCAACGACGACCTCGCCCGTGCCCAGCGCTCCGTTACGGTGTATCCCAGCGGCGGACAGTGCAGCTTCACCTTTAGCATCTACAACTATTTGCTGAGCAACAGCAACTTCTGCAACGACAAAAACGTGACGTACACCTTGACGGTCGAGGGGCATGGGCTCGATGGCGCCACGTGGAGCTATGAACCCCAGCCCGGTAGCAGCGTCACGCTTCCGGAGAATCAACCTACCAAGAACACCTACACCGTGACCTTCCCCGAGGCTAAGTTGGGACAAGCATACTTTGTGATTAAGGCCACGGTCGTATCGGAGAAGAGCCCCGGCACCGAGCTAGCCTGTCTGGCGGCGAAAGTCGTGCCGTCAAAGAGGGCCGAGGTCAAGACCGCTGCGGTTGAGGGCGCGCTGGTCGATGAGGCTGGCAAGTTTGCTGATTACGCTGCATACAACTACCGCGTGACGGTTACGGGCGCACTGGCAAACGTCACGCTCACGTGGGGGGAGAACGTGGAGATCGACCCGTTCTTTGAGACCAACCATAGCGCGACGGTGGATGCTGCAGCTCGCAAGGCTACGTTCACCATGGAGCCGGGTTCGATGGTCGTCAACTTTTACCGAGCGGACGGCAAAACGCCCGGTGGCTGGGGCGACCTGGACATTAGCGTGAGCGGAACTACTCTGACGGGCGCGACGGAGACTCGATAACTCTGGAAGCGGAGTTTTAGGATAAGAGGTACGGAATCGATGAGAACGGCAAAGCGCATATTCGCAGAGTTCATGACGGTGGTCATGGTGCTCCAAGCATGCTCGCCCACGGTGGCTGCTGTGGCGGCAGGCTGGCAGAACATCTCGAACGAGATTGCTGCCGCATCTGCGAAGGCGTTGGATACTGCCGAGAGCGGCGAGACCAACGGCGATGTCACGATCGGGTCTGGGTCGAGTGATGCCGGCGCCGACAGCGACAGTGCTGGGGATGACGCGGTGAAGGATGACGCTGCAGCAGGCGATACCACCGATAGCGCCACTGGTTCCGATTCCACGGGCGACCAGACGGAAGGCGACGATGCCGCTGACGATGCCGCCGCTGACGACGCCGAGCAAGATGCCGATGATGCGACTTCGGAGGACGCTGATGCCCAGGCGGGTGCGACGATCACGGATTTGAATAAGCTCGTCGAGCTGCTCGAGAAGAACGGCGCGGAAAGCATCGTGCGCAAAGACGACGAGAGCGGAATCCGAAGCCTCGATGTCAAGTCGTCGGAGGCGTTCGCCGTCCTGTCTAACGCCGACGCTTCGCTTTACTATGATGCGCAGATCAAGGTTATCATCACGGGCGATGCGAAGCTCACCGAGTCGGCTAATAACGGCATGTCTTTCCAGGGTCTTGGCAGTGATGAATGTCCGTTTGAAGGCAGGATCTATAGGGACGTTGATAGTCCCGTCGAGCTTACGACTGATCGGACGGTTTTTAATAACCTCAAGCTGTCTGACCAAAACAAAACGGTCAGGATAAAGTGGGTAGGCGCGACTAGCTATAGCGCACCGATGGTCGCTTCGAAGGTCAGCGGTGCGGAAAACGGCGAAGAGAGCAAGACACTCATCGCGTCGGTTGACATCGTGGAACCCGTGAACGTTGATGTGAAGGATGCGACTTCCGCCTTGACGGCACCCCTCCTGGGTGCGACGACGGGCGACCTTGCTGCGAACGTTACCTATAGCCTCACCGATTCTCGAAAGAATCTCAACGCGAATGCGACGGGCAACATTGGCTTGATTGCCAACACGGTCGAGAGCGGGAGCTTGACGGTTGAGTCCGTCACGTTCCCCAACGATCTGACCTCAGGCGGAGCCGTCAAAACGAGCTCTGGCAACGCTGGCCTGCTCGTAGGCGAAGTCAAGGACGGTGCGACCCTGAGCATTGGCACTCTGGCAAACGTTCCCACCGCCACCGTCCAGTCTACGAACGGCTCCGCCGGTGGCGTTGTAGGACTCGTTGGCTCGAGCACGGGTGCCATGGTCAACGTCGCGAAAGCTCTCGACCTACACGCGCTCACCGTCAAGGGCACAACTGCCAGCGGCGGTTTTATTGGTAAAGCGACCGTGCTCACACTGGGCGCGGATAATAAGCAGATTGGGTGTCCTCTAAATATTGGCGACGAGAACAGCGCTTGCTCTGGTGGCGTTATCGGCGACGTGAGCTTTGCGCAAGGATTTGCCGTTACGTCCAATATGTTCGACCTGGGCGACCTTGTGACTCTTGGTGCGTCGCAGCGCGCCGGCGCTCTTTTTGGCATGGCCGATATCTCTAATGGAGACATCGTGGTGCAAGGCGGGACGTATAAGAGCAAACTCGCCTTACCAGAAGATGTTAGTGTCAACGGCAGCTACGGCGGCCTTGTCGGCAAGGTGTTCGCGACGAAAACGGACGACGACGGCGCTTTGCGCGCCTTTGTTGTTGAAAAGGATGCAGATAATAAGAATACGTGCTCAATTGAGTTTGACCTTGCGAGCAAGTTGTCCGACGCAGGCGGCGTTGTTGGCTATGTTGGCGATAGCGCAAATCCTAACTCGCAGCCCGTTGCCGTTGTCTTCAACGGCGTGACGGTTGCGTGCAAGGGAGATGCTTCGGCGCGAACGGGTACCGGAAAGTTCGGTGGCGCCGTGGGCGTTGTCGATACGCGCAATGTCCTTGACGTGCGAGATTTCAAACTTACAAGCGACAATCCTATCGGTAAGGCGCAAAGCAACCGTGCCGCGGGAATTGCGGGATCCGCGTGGAATGCTGTAATCAAATTCAGCGGCATCACGGATCTGTCGGGCGCAAGTTTTGCCGAGAACGCCACGACGGGTCAGCTCGTATACGAGAACCACAACGCGCTGATCTTCGCTGCCGGCAATGGCTCTAATGGTGATCTGGGAGACAAGGGCGCTGCGGTCTGGACCTTCAAGCGTAGCAACTCAGCCTCAAAGACGGACGACATCGCGACCTACGGTGAAGTTGTTCGTCTGGGCGGCGACTTCATTAAGCTTGATGTGGACACTCATAAGTTGACCTTGCCGGATTCGCTGACGGCAGCTAACGGTGCCTACGCCCTAACCACAGCTGAGGATTTCGCCAAGCTTGCGATTACCTGGCAAACCAACGGCTACTACTCGATGGTTGACGGCGTTACCGAAAACAACCTTAACGGCTTGCAGTCCTCGACCATTACGGTGAACGGCACTATTGATCTCAAGGGCACGGGCCTGACGGGTTTCACGCAGGATCGTGCAGACGGCTCGCAAGTTTTCTCGGGAACGTTGAACGGTGGCGGCACAATCAATCTTGCCGTCGGCGAGGCGTACGGCAAGCGTGGTGAAGACGTGCTCGACGGCAATAACACGAGCAACGGCAACGGCAAAATCTACCGCCACGGCCGCTTGGGCTTGTTCGCGGCCGTCAACGGTGCAACCATCTCCAACGTCACAATCGCTGGCTCCATGAAGTTCGATAACGGTTCGGCTATCGATGCCGGGTCGCTTGCGTGTGCCATCGTCGGCAACCTGTCATTGTCTGGCGTAACGTGCAAAACGAATATCGCGTGCGATGATACGTTTGCCAATGACGTGAACATTGGCGGTATTGCGGGCAGCGTGCTGGCGGCTTCTACGGTTGCGTTTAAGGATAACAGCAAGGCTCAAGCGACCATCGCTGCAACTAAAACGCTTAACGGCAATAGTCGCATTGGCGGCGCCATTGGTTATGCGGGCGATTATGGCTCGTCATTCAATGTTGCGGGCCTCGAAGTCGCCGGATCAATCGAAACTGGCGATTGCGCCGGCGGCAAGATTGCCCAAGTCGGTGGTCTTATCGGCTGCATCGCACAGAGTACCTACAATGCAGGGACAATAGCCAACTCAGCTGATAAGTACGTGAACATTTCGGGCCTTTCGTTCAATTCATTCGAAATGAAAGTCGGCAGGAACGGCGATAAGCTCAATGGCACGGGTGGTTTCTTGGGTTATAGCTGGGGCAACGCGGTCGTAACTATCGGAGATGAGAGCATTAACAAGAATGAAAACTCTTATGCTCTGAAAACGACCAACGCTTCTATAACCGCGACTGCGGATGATTCCAAGGAACTCGGTGGTCTTGTATACGCCGCGAGCGGCCACTGGATTATCAACAACTATGCCATCGATCTCTCGGGCACAACCATTAATGCGGGCGCCGCTCAGACGCTCGGCGTTCTAGTTTGCCGCGGCTGCAAGGTGGATGATAAGACGACATATGGCGTCGAGAGCTACCTAGGCCTGTACTTGGAGGACAGGGCTTATTGGGATACCGCCTATAGGGTGCCCACCGGCGAGGGGGCCATCGTTGCGTCGGGCGTAACGTCCTTCGATGAATGGGTTGGCAGCGGTGTAAAACCAAACAACGGCAGCAAGCTCATGGACGCCGACTGGAACACGGTCGTTTCGCTACACACACAGAAAAACAAGCTGGACATGGACGGCGATTCCACAAAAGACAACAGCTACCATAATCGCTCGTCTTTCGGTCGAAGCCAGAATACGAACGGCAATACCCGCTACTTCTACAACCTCGACATAGTCTCTAAGAATTGTGAAGGCGGCTTTAGTGGCAGTCAAATCGATACAGCGGAAAAGCTGCTCTTATGGTCTGCTTACCGTTATGCTCCCGAAGGTATTCGTTCGACAATCGTTCCCAATGGCACGACAGGGCTCGATGATTCCATAACCATAACGGGTACAATCGATTTGGCCGGCTACAGCTATTATCCAACTCAGCCGAGCGGAGAGGTGACGGTTGAGAATGCGACCATTACCTTCTGTTACTCCAAGATCAAGGCCGAGCAGAATGGCAACAAGCTAAATTCCGATGCTACCCAGCACGAGAACATGCACTGCGGTCTTTTTCGAACGGTGGCAAACGGCGATCTCACAGTAAAAAACGTCACTTTGCGTGGTACTGTTGGGCCCGTTATTAATGACGGAAAGAGCTCTGAAGACACTGATGGAGCAAGCGGAAGCTCTTCGGGCGCGCTCGTGTGCCGCTACGTGTATGGGTCCAGCGACGGCAATGGCACCAAGATTAGAAAGATCTCAATTGATGGTCTTACGCTCAACAATCTGATTGTCGACGGCGCCAACAGCGCCACGGATGCTAACGCCTATATGCCTCTGCTCATCAACGAGATGCAGAAGTACGTGAGCCTGAACGCGAAGAATATCAAGACTACTGGGTACACGAGTGACACCAAGGCGGCTACGTCGCTGTTCGGAAAGCTTGGTGTAGGCAGTGAGGCCGATCAGGTGACGGCAAAGTTTGAGCAAATCAGCTTGCCCAGCCAAAAGAACAAAACGATCTTCACCCATGCGAGCCTGCTGGAGAGTTTTGGCTACGGAAGCACGAGCACGGGCTCTGCGGACTACACCTTTACTAAGGCCGATGCCGATGCCGATGCAGGCAAGGTGACATACGGATCTGAGATTGATGGGAGTACGGAGTACCCGGGCAAGCAGCTTTGGTATTACGACGAAGCGACGTATGGTGCCGTGAGCGGCTATGTGACGGTTGATGGTAAGAAGGACGGTGACGTCAGGCCTTGGTTTGGTGGCTATCTTCCTTATGTTTATAAGGGAAAGGCCACCGAGAGCGGCGTCCAATATCATGAAATTAAAGTCAACCAGCGCATTCCAAAGCTGGTAGAGGGATGCGGCACATATGGCGATCCGTATGCCGTTAAGGACGCGACTGAGATGAACGCCATCGCCAACTACATCAACAACCAAACTGCGCTCGACGGTTGGGAGGTCACCATTGCCGTCAACCAGAGTACGCTCTGTACTCGCCGCAGCGACAATAAAACCGACAATGAGGTTACGTACGTCTATAAGCAGGCGAAAGACACTGGGAAGAAGTGGGAAAAGAAGACCGGCGACACCACTGATCCTTCGGCCACACTTTCCGACGAGATGATGCACCGCTATATCCAAAGCGCGTACTACAGTATTGAACCTACCGGGGGTAATACGATCACCCTCGACGGCGCATCGTTTGGCGGTTTTGGCAACAAAGCCAACCCGTTCCGTGGCGTCATCGTTGGCAACCCTAAAGGTGATAAAAAGGCAACCATCAAGATAGAGAATAACGAGGGTTCGCTTCGCGGCCTTATTCCCTATAGTTACGGCAGCGTGGTGCGAGATCTGAATATTCGCTATGTGAACGCGTCGGCGACTATTACTTATTCTGCCAAGGATGCCGACGGTGTTCCGACGTCGTTCTTCGGTGGCGTTATCGGCTGCATCCTTGGCGGCGATAACATTATCGACGGTGTGGCCGTGAATGGGACAACGCCCGATAACTCCACAACCGGCTTTACGGTTGCTGGTGGCGGAACTAAGCCACATCTTGTTCCCATCGGCGGTTACGTTGGTGCCATTGCGGGCGGCGGTGTGATCTTCCGCAATATGTCAGGGACGTCTTGGCGCGCTGGAACCAGCGACAAGTCTCAGGGTCTTGGAACGGGCAACTTCCGGCAGTACGACAATCCCTACGTTGGTCGTGTGATTGATGGCTATGCCTTTAGCGAGGGCTGCAAAGTCGAAAACGGTAACGCTAACTACAAGATCAACGAGCTCACAAACAAGGGAGCTGCCTGCGTCACTACCACGGGCACCGACAACAAGTATATCGGCACTGATGCCGAGGCACCCGTGACCACGGTGGAAAACGCCCAGGGCCTTTTGGTGCTCTCGGCCATCATTAGCTCGGGTGCGGGTGCTGGAGCGGCACATACTGACTACGCTAATTATGGCGTGTTCCGCGGCTCCAAGGCGTACTGGGGCAGCGATAAGCAGGACCCGGCGATAAACGGCTACCTGTTTGGCAACAAGGAATATGGTAAGGTGCGAAATGCCAGCTACGACTGCGTGGGCAAGCCTGCGAGCGCTTCCGGCGATTTCGAAACCGCCAAAAACGATGACCAGAAGGCCCCGGGCAAACAGGGGTGGCACGGCCCGCTCAACCATGATGACGATGTAAATTCGCCCTACCTGGTGGCGTCCTACGCTGCCGACTACCAAACGGGCTACGTGTGCGCGTCGAAATCGATCGGCATGAGCCTGGAGTTCAAGGAAAATGCCACCTATGATATGACTGGCTACGGCACGGGATACGTGGGTCTCAGCGGCCGTTACTATTCCAATGCTTGCAGCTCGAACGAGGCGTCCACCGATCGCGACCGCATCACGCCGCACGTGGCAACGATCGACGGCAACGGGGCCACCATCACGGTGGGCACCAAAGATGCCACTTACGGCGTCGTCGAATATGCCGATGACGACTATAAGGTCTCGGGCGTGGGCGGCCTATTCAGCACCGTGATGTTCACCTCAACCAATGTGGGGCAGAGCGTCACCGCGAATGACGGCGCTCAGGTCAAAGACCTCACCTTTAGTAACTGCAACGTATCGCTCACGTACAAAGACGCCAACGGTAGCATTGCCTCGGGACCGGCATCGAACGACCTCATCGGCACCGGCCTTTTGGCGGGCGCAACGGCCAACTACGACGGCAACACGCGTGGCGTCTACCGCAACGTACAGATGAAGAACTGCACCGTGTTGGGCGCAAAGAGCGTAGGAGGGCTTCTTGGCAGCTCGGGCCGTACCAGCCGAAGGACGGATAACGACGTGACCTATATGGTCAATTTCGGCTCCGGCACGCAGGCGCCCGCGAATCTCTGTGACTGCTCATACACTGGCCTTAGCGTCACGGGCGAGAAGTACGTTGGCGGCTATGTGGGTGCGATCGCCTCGCCGTGCGGAGTGTGGACAACCGCGGCCACAGGGGTATACGAGAAGACTATTGGCAAAAACTCGACCATAACCGCCACGGGTACAACACCCTACGTGGGCGGCGTGTTCGGTTATACCTCCAGTAACGTATCGGTGAACACCAAAATTGGCATCACGGAAGCCGTCGCATCGAGCACGGCAGTCATCTCTGGGGTAAATGTACTCGCCACCGGGTCGAACACCGATAAGTACATGGGCGCCGGCGGTGTGGTCGGAAGCGCCTATAGAGGCGTTATTTCTATAAGCAACGTGCGCATTGATGCCGGAGGCGATGCCAAGAGCGCCATCATCGGCGATGCCACCGGAACGAACAATAGCATCCGTAATGCGGGCGGCTTGATTGGCGAGGTCACGAGCAGTGGCAGCCCCAACACGTACTGGTTTGAGGACTGTAGCGTCGAGAATATCAACATTGCCGGCACCGACCAATGCTCGGGCGGACTTATCGGCTACTACTTCAGCAATGTGAACATAGCCTGCAACAATATCGCGATTGAGAGCGCCACGATCAAGGGCAGGTGGAGCGGCGGTCTACTTGGCGCGATTAACAGCGGTGCCGACGTCATCAACGTCACCAACACAAAGGTATCTAACACAACGTTTGGCGGAACCTCCAACGGCGGCATTGCGGGCGACGGACGCGGCCAGTTCCATCTGGTAAACGTGCTCATGGACAGCAATACCTACAAATTGGGCTCTAAGCAGGGCGTGCTCTTAGGCGAGGTTGACACAAACGGCTATAGCCTCTCCGCAGCGGGCGTGAACGTAAAGCTCGGCAACGGCAAGACCACGCGTGATCTGCCGCCGATGGTTTACACGACCAATGCGGCCGCCGTAAACATGAAGTCGTATATCGCGTTTGGTGACTATAACGACACACTGGAAGCACCTGACAAGGGGATCACGCTCTACGGCGCGGACAATACCGCCACCACGGCAGCGAGCCCGTATGTGACCACGAGCCCCGTAAGCACGCTGGCGGCGCGTGCCTCCGACAACGACACCACCGATCGCTACCTGTTTGGCGACGGCGCCACCATCGACACCGCGGCGACCGTCCAGAGCGAGGCAGGCACCGGTGTTGCCGATCGCTACACCTACACGAATATCGGCGGCATTAATGACAACGGCGCCTATCAAAATAAGTCGAGCTACGATGCCTCATCCGTGGCCAGTAAGTTCAATTCGAATAATGATACAAGCAGCAACCAAGCCACAGCGGATTTCCCCGTTTTGGTGATCTCTGGCAACGACAACACGACGGTCAAGAGCTATCTAAACATCGTCACGAACGGCGGCTTCTCCGATGCCTGCAGATTGAATAACGAGAATGGCACCAATCCGCACGTGACGGCCAAAGCAGAGGTTTTCCAACTCAAGGACGGTGTGTTCGTTAAAGACGGTGACGCGTCGAACAATCCCACGCTTCGCGTAGTGAACAATGGCAAGAACAATATGTCGTTTAGCCCAAGCTCCGATTGGGACAACGGCAAAGGTCGCTTTACGCTCCTGACCGTTACCTTTACCGAGGCGGGTCAGAGCTACAACGTTCAGGTGCCGATCATCGTTAAGCGCAAGCTCGAGATCGATTTCACTGCAACGTATGATTACGGCACTCAATTTAAAGAAAAAGACTACGCTAACCTTGGAAAAGATGCACACGTGCTTACGAGCTTTGGCGAGCCGATGACGGGTCTGCTTACCTGGACATACAATTCTGCCAATGGGAAGGAAGTCGACTTTGGCTGGGACAGCTATATGGCTGCTGGCGGCTCGATGAAGGGGCTCGGCAAGAGTATCCTCTTCAATGGTGCCGACGGAAGGTTGCCCCAGGGCACCCAGCTTACGCTCATCGATGCGAACGTTGATGGCAAGGCCGGTGGCAGAGAGTATCACTATACGGTGGGCGAAGGCGGAGCAACGAGCGTTTCCCTGAGCGGAAACGACGGCTTTAAGGATTCTGCGGGCAATCCATATCAGGAGCGATGGCTGAGCGAGATCTTGGGTGTGTCGGCCACGCAGGATGGCGCCGGCACATGGACCGTGTGTGATAACGAGGCAGAGGCGACCGCTAAAGCGAAACTCGATGGCAAGTGGACGCTGTTTAAGGTTGCGGGTGCTGACGTTCCCAGCAACAGTCGCTATACGCTAAAGGTGCCCAAGGAGAAGGATACCGGCAGAGAGAAGCGTGCATCGGAGAGCGTCTACCTAGTTGTCAACGTGCCCAAGTCGGGCGACGGCGTGACGCAAGCTAGTATCAACGGTTTTACGGCTTCGTCTATTGACTCGAATTCTTCGGGTGGCCGCATATCTTGGAATCTGCATCATGTTTTACGCACCGATGGCAGCGACGATATTCAAAACAGTACGGCATCGACATACAGCATCTTGTCCAATTATGAGCAGAATGTAGTCGACAAAAAAGATGGGGCGTGCATTCCGGTTTCGAAGTCGGAGGACGGTGCCGCCTACGTTCTTTCTCTCGATGTCATGGATACGGTTACGTTTAGCCCGAGCCAATACTATACAGAGAGCGACCATCTGTTCTATCAGCTCGATACATCGCTGTGTCGCTATGGCGCCAACAACAACCTAATGGGAGTAAGCAGTTTCCCGAGCGGAACTTCGGCAATTGCGAAGTTCTATGTTGCCATCGGCAATCAGAACTACAGGTGGAGCGGCAGCGATTGGGAGCCGTATGACGCTTCGACGCCTGCGTTTACACAGATTGTGACGGATACGGGTGATGACTCACTGAGGCTCACGCTCGACCATGACCTTGCCGGAATCCGCAAGCGTGCAGCGGGCGGATCCTTTACCGTGCGTACGGTAGTGGAAGAGATTCGCCTTACGCCGGACGGCTGCAACAAGGTTATCTCCCTGTCCAAGCAGTCTGGCGAGGACGCCTGTACCAAGATGTCCTATACCGCCAAGCTTTCGACGCGTAAGGAAGGCCTTAATACCTCGAGCCTGACGCAGACGAAGCGCGGTAACGTCGGGTACTATCGCATGGACACGGGTGATACGACCATTACGCTTTCTGCGCCAGATAAGTCGCAGCTTGGCATTAACGTGGACGACCTGCGTCCGATCGCGAATGGCACGATTGGTCTGGGTGCCACGTATGAACTGGGTGGACTCAGCAACGCCGCCGAGGCAATTGCGAACGCAGACTCTGTTGTGTACACGCTCTCGCTTCAGCGCCGCGGAACCGACGGCACGTATGAGAGCGTAACGGATGATATCTCAAACTACGTAACAGTGACGGAGAGTAAGCTTGCCGCGGTCGCTCCCTCCGGTAGCACGATCACCTTCACTGACTCGAAGGAGAACGGCAAGTTCAAAACGAAGAACGGTAATACGACGCTTAGCCTGCCCTTTACCGTTAAGGTCAACACGCAGGTTGAACAGCGTGAGCAGTTCTACGCGAACTATCGCTTGGTGATGACAGCGAGCCTGGTTAAGGGTGACGTGGCGAGCGCAACGCCTCAATCGCCCGACTATGTGACCTATACGCTCACGAGGGTGAACCTCAACGGCATCGACCACTAGTCCCGAAGCCAACTGGCTTCGCAAAGGGGGCGGCAACCACCCGGTTGCCGCCCCTTTTCTAGTCTGCGCGATCCCAGTCTTGGACTCCGCTGGACAGTTAGTTCAGATACGTATAATTCCAGACCGCAGCGGGCGCATCCGGCGCTCGTTTTGGGGAAGAAAGGGGCTCAAAACTAGGGTTCGGTAGCCATCTGGGCTCGATTTGCGTGCAATGAGTCGCCAAAGAACCCTCTCCGGGGACCATAGCGCACCTTTATCAGCATAGAAAAATACGTATCTGAACTAACTGTCCAGCCGCCGTTGGAGAAAGGTGTTTTAGCTCTCCCGACCTCTCCACCAAGCTTTCCAACTTTCCACTTAACTTAACACCTAAGGTGGAAAGCTGGGTAGAAAGCTGGAAAGTTAAGTGGAAAGCTGGAAAGTACGCGGAAGACTGGCATGCTAGCTCACAGGCTAGGAGGGGTTAATAATTACGCAAGCTATACCGAGCCAAACAAAAAGATATCAATCTGGTTGGTAAAACACCCTCAATGAGCTGCGAGCTAACTAGCTGCGTAAATATAAGGTAAAGAAATGTCGCAAATAAATGGCAAATGCCCAGATGCCGCCGTTGCTATTTTCAATTAACTGCTACGCGCGAACAGCAAAATGCTACTATCTAACATGCACATAAGAAAGCAGATTAACGGTTAAGGCTAAGAAGTGGCAGGTATGTCGGAAGCAACAAGGACTCGCACGCATGCGCCCGAGGTTAGGCAGCGCGCCGTCGAGATCCTCCAAGAGGGGGTCGGTCATCGTGCCCTCGCCGCGGAGCTCGGCATTCCCCAGGCCACGGCTCGTCAGTGGGCCCGCGCATATGCCGTGGGCGGTGCCGACGCCGTTCTCAACGCCGGTTCGCATCATCACACCTATTCGTACGAAGTTAAGCTCGCCGTGGTCAAGGACCGCTTGGAAAACGGCTTAACGGTTCGCGAGGCCATGATCAAGCACAAGATTCCCAGCGAGTCTTCGGTCAAGGCTTGGTGCCGTCAGTACCGCGAGAGCGGTGAGTCCGCACTGGTCGATAAGCCGCGCGGTCGCAAGCCGCGCGTTAAAAAGGCGGAATAGCAAACGGGATGGTGCACCCACAGGGGCGCATTTTTCTTGCCGCCCCTCTGCTCCAATGCGGGCGTGCCCTTACCCCGTACGCCTAAAACTCCCCAGTTGACCGAAAACCCGCCGCCGCTACTCCTCAATTGAGCTATAACGTTAAACAATTGCAGCGTTTTAGCATGGGGGAGTGATGGTATGACGCTACTGTATTTCCTTACCCTGTTTCCGCTGGTACCGGCGCTGGGCATGCTGCTCGCGCGCGGTGACCGCGCCCGCGATGCGGCGGGGCTCATAGGCTCCGGCATTATTATGGCGGTGACAGTTGTAGTCGCCGTCATGTTTTTTGGCACGGGTCCGCAGAGCTTTGAGGTTGCCCCCGGCACCTCGCATGTGCTCTCGATCATCAGTTCCGTTATCGACGTCATCCTGTGCGCTGTCATCCTGTACAACGCGTACAAATATAGGAACGCGCTCACCACGGTGCTCGGCATAGTCCAGCTGGTGGGCTCGCTCGCCTTTGCAGCCATGACGCTGCCCGCGGCCGAAGCCGTCACGGCAACGCCACTCTACCTGGACTACATGAGCGTGATCATGGTCCTCGCCGTCGGCATCGTTGGCAGTCTAATCTGCTTGTATGCCCTGGGCTACATGAAGGACTTCCAGGCCCATGACGAGCACGAGGCCGCGCTGCGCGGGCAGACCGCGCCCGACCGTCGCCCGCAGTTCCTGGCGCTCATGTTCCTGTTCCTCTCGGCCATGTTCGTCATCGTGACGAGCGACAACCTTGAGTGGCTGTTCTGCGGCTGGGAAATCACCACCGTGTGTTCGTTCCTTATGATTGGCTACACGCGTACGCCCGAGGCCATCAAGAACGCCTTTACCCAAATCATCCTCAACATGCTGGGCGGCATCGCGTTTTTGGCCGGACTTATGTATCTGCACGTTAACGGCATGCCGCTGACCATCTCGGGCATGATCGAGCTTTCCGGCACCGGAACCGCGCAGTCCGCGCTGCTGGTGATGCCGGTCATCTTGTTGTCGCTCGCCGCGCTCACCAAGGCCGCACAGATGCCGTTCCACACTTGGCTGTTGGGTGCCATGGTTGCACCCACTCCCACGAGCGCCCTGCTGCACTCGTCAACCATGGTCAAAGCCGGCGTGTTCCTGATGGTCAAGCTGAGCCCACTCTATGCCATCTACCCCGTGACCGGCTTTATGGTCACGAGTGTGGGTGCCATCACGTTTTTGCTCGCTGCACTCATGGCCATCTCGCAGAGCAACGCCAAACGCGTGCTCGCGTACTCCACCATTTCCAACTTGGGCCTCATCAGTGCCTGCTTGGGTGTCGGCGCGCCCGAGGCCGTATGGGCGGCCATCTTCCTGATCTTGTTCCACACGGTGGCCAAGTCGCTGCTGTTCCTGTGCGTGGGCACGGCCGAGCATCATATCGGCAGCCGCAATATCGAGGACATGGACGGCATGTTCAGCCGCATGCCGCACCTGACGCGTCTGATGATGCTGGGCATTATGGGCATGTTTGTGGCGCCGTTTGGCATGCTCGTGTCCAAGTGGGGCGCCCTGGTGGCGTTTGCGCAGACCGGCAACGTGCTCATGATCATGGTGCTTGCCTTTGGCTCGGCCGCGACGTTTTACTTCTGGGGCAAGTGGCTTGCCAAGCTTTCGGGCGTCGACCCCACGGCTCAAAACGTTGAGGTCAATGTCCATAAGACCGAATGGATGGCCCTCAACACCATCGCCGCGCTGCTGATTCTGTGCTGCGTGGCGTTTCCGGTTATCTCGAGCGGTCTGGTGTCGCCTTACTTGGCCATGGTGTTTGGCCGCGTGCCGTACGTTATTGGCAAGGACGCCATGTATCTGATGGTGGTTATCGTGGCTTTTATCGCCGTGGTGCTGCTGACGTCATTCCGCGTGAGCAACAAACCGCACGTCAACGTGTACCTTTCGGGCGTGGGAACCGACAAATATCGCCATTTCCGCGGCTCGATGGGACACGAGGTGAAGGCCGAAAAGCGCAATTGGTACTCGGAGGACGCCCTTGGCGAGAAGCGTATTGGCCCCGCGGGTAGCGTCGTATGCTGCAGCATTATCTTGTTTGCGCTGCTGTGTTGCGCATGGATTGGGCCCGAGCGGCTTGCCATGAGCGCGCCCTCGGTGCTGCGCGGCAAGTATTTCGAAGGTTCGGGCGTCGTGGGCATCTTTATTGGCACCGTGGCGTTTGCCTTGCTGGCGCCGCTTGCGGGCGGCTTGATCGACGGCATCGACCGCAAACTTTCGGCTCGCATGCAGGGCCGCGTGGGCCCGCGCCTGCTGCAGCCCTTCTACGACGTTGCCAAGCTGCTGCGCAAGGCCCCTGCCAGCGTAAACACCATGGACGATACCTATATGGCGTGCGCGCTCATCTTTACCGTCGTGGGCGGCGGCATCTTTGTGTCGGGCTCCAACACGCTGCTGTGCGCTTTTATGGTGACTCTCGCCGCGATCTTTGTGGTGCTGGCGTCCGCCTCGACGCAAAGCCCGTTTGCGCAGGTCGGCGCCGATCGCGAGCTGCTGCAGGTTATGAGCTACGAGCCCGCCGTTCTGCTGATGAGCGTGGGCCTGTATCTTGCCACCGATAGCTTCGATTCCATCGCCGTGACCGGGCAGTCGGCGCCCATCATCGTGTACAGTGCGCCCATTTTCCTGGCGCTGCTTGCGGTGCTCACCATCAAGCTACGCAAGTCGCCGTTTGACCTTTCGTACTCGCATCACGCGCATCAGGAGATTGTCCAGGGCATCGCCACCGAGATGAGCGGCGGCACGCTGGCCAAGATGACCCTTATGCACTGGTGCGAGACCGTGCTGTTTTTGATGTGGGTGGGCATGTTCTTTGTTTGGGACAACCCGGTGAGCTGGGTCGTAGCCCTGGTCGTGATGGCCGCGACGTATTTTGTCGAGGTGCTGATCGACAACACCTTCGCACGCAGCACCTGGCGCAGCTGCTTTAAGCTCGGCTGGGGCGTGGCGCTGGTGTTTGGCCTGCTCAACCTTATGCCCATCCTCGTCGACGTGTTTATTTAGGAGGCGGCATCCATGGATCATAAAATGTCGCGCTCGCCGTGGGTTATTCATTACGACGGCTCGAGCTGCAACGGATGCGATATCGAGGTGCTTGCTTCGCTCACGCCACTGTTCGATGCGGAGCGCTTTGGCGTGGTCAACACCGGCAACCCCAAGCATGCGGATATCTTTTTGGTGACGGGGTCGGTCAATGCCCAGAACCTGCCCATCGTGCGCCAGATCTACAACCAGATGCTCGAGCCCAAGTGCGTGGTGGCATGCGGCATTTGCGCGTGCTCGGGCGGCGTATTCCGCGATGCCTACAACGTGATCGGCGGCGTGGACCGCGCGATTCCCGTGGATGTGTACGCGCCCGGGTGCGCCATTCGTCCCGAAACGGTGATCGATGCCATCGTGGAGGCGTGCGGTATCCTGGACCAGAAGGAGGCCGTGATGCGCGCCGGCGGCGATCCGCTCACCGTGGGCGGCGCCGCCACCTGGGACGGTGGCGTTGAGCTGGGCGAGGACGGGTTTGTGGCTGCGGGGGCCGGGACTGACGGTGCCGGTGACGCGCCTGCCGGGAAGCCCGCCGCACCCGCTGCTGGCGACGCACCTGCTGAGACGCCCGTCGCTGCAAAGGAGGCCGAGTAATGCAAAAGGCTATCTATACCACCGTTGGGCTCGACGAGCTTCTGTCGCATGTCCAGGCGCTCAAGGGCGCCGGTGCCCGCTTTGTGCAGATGCACGCCGAGCGCTGTGTGGACGACGGATCGTATCGCCTGGTCTATACGTTTATCAACGTTCGTGCTGCTCAGGAGCATATTGCGCAGGACGGCAGCTATGCGATCGAGAACCTGGTGGTTGAGGGAATTGATCGGTACCAGGAGATTCCGTCCATCAGCTCGTACTATCCGGCGGTATTCCCGTTTGAAAACGAAGCGCACGACCTATTCGGTCTTGCCATCACCGATATGCAGATCGACTTTAAGGGCTTTTTCTACCAGGTCTCGACTGCCGAGCCCATGAGCGTTATCACGCCCGAGGTGAAGGCTGCGCGAGAGAAAGCCATGAAGGTCCGTGCCGCTGCCGAGGCCAAGGCGCGCAAGGCCGTGGCCGAGAAGGCCGCCGCTGCTGCGGCTGCTGCAGGGGAGGGCGCCGCGGGCGCTGGTGATGCCGCGGGCGCCGCCGTCGCTCGGCCCGCTGCGGCTGCCGGCTCCGATGCTCAGCATGACGAGGCCGCGGCCAAGGCCGCACTTAAAGCCGCCGAGATGGAGGCAAAGCTCGCCGCCATGGATCCCGAGAAAGCGGCCAAGGTCCGCGCGGCGCTTGCCGCCAAGGTCGTCCGCGACAAGCAGAAAAAGGAGGCGTAAGGTCCATGGCACATCGCTCCGTTATTCCGTTTGGCCCGCAGCACCCGGTGCTGCCCGAGCCGCTTCATCTGGACCTGGTGATCGAGGACGACCGCGTTCTCGAGGCAATTCCGCAGATCGGCTTTGTGCACCGCGGACTCGAGAAGCTCACCGAAAAGCGCGACATGCATCAGTTTGGCTACATCGCCGAGCGCATCTGCGGCATCTGCGCCGTGGGCCACAGTTACGGCTATGCCAGCGCCTGCGAGCGCATGCTCGGCATCGAGGTGCCCGGGCGCGTGCAGTATATCCGCACCATTTTGCACGAGCTTTCGCGCATTCACTCGCACCTGCTGTGGCTGGGCCTGCTCGCCGATGCCTTTGGCTTTGAGGCGCTGTTCTATCGGTCGTGGACCCTGCGCGAGCAGATTCTCAAGATCTTCGAGAGCACGTGCGGTGGCCGCGTGATCCTTTCGATTAACGAGATCGGCGGCCTAAAGCACGACATTGAGGACTCCGAGCTGGCTGGCATTGTCCAGACGCTCGATGCCATGCGTCCCGACTACGAGGCCCTGGTGCATACGTTTTTGGACGACGTCAGCTGTGGCGAGCGCCTGCATGGCGTGGGCGTGATCAGCAAGAAGGACGCGCTGGATCTGTCGATGGTCGGCCCGTTTGGGCGCGCCTCGGGCGTGGACTACGACGTGCGCATGTTTAGCGACGGTGCCTATGCGGACCTGGCTGCGTTTGAGCCGGTTGTCGCCACCGATGGCGATTGCTATGCCCGCTGCCAGGTGCGCTGTGCCGAGGTCACGCAGGCCATGGACATCATTAAGGAGCTTGTGGGCAAGATTCCGCACGACGGGATCGGCGGGCGCACCAAGCTTACGCCGGCCGACGGCGCACGCGGCGAGGTTGTGATTGAGCAGCCGCGCGGCGAGGCGTATTACTATGTGCGCGGTAACGGCACCAAGAACCTGGACCGCTTCCGCGTGCGCACGCCGACGTCGCAGAACCTGGCGGGTCTGACACATGCGCTGCAGGGCGTGCTCCTTGCCAACGTGCCCATGATTATCCTGACCATCGACCCCTGCATTAGCTGCACGGAAAGGTAGGCGCGGCATGAGTTTGCTGACATTTGCCAAGACGGCCTTGGGCTCTATGGTCAAGCAGCCGGTAACGGTGTGCTATCCGCAGGAGAAGCTCGCGGCACCCGAGCGCTTGCGCGGGCATATCGTCAACGACATGGACGCGTGCATCTGCTGCGGCATGTGTGCGCGTCGCTGTCCGGCGGGCGCGCTCGCAGTCGATCGCAAGGGTGGAACGTGGTCGATCGACCCGTATGCCTGCGTGGTGTGCGGTGAGTGCATCGAGAGCTGCCCCAAGCACTGCCTGACTATGGACACCGCCCGCACCCCAGTCGCAGCGGACAAGACTCCCACAGTAGAAACCAAGCCGGAGTAGCGCAGGGGTAGAACTGGAATAGGGGCCGGCGGGGCAAAAATGCCCCGCCGGCCCCGCGCGTGAGCGCGCGGTTGTGCCGCTGCGAACAAAACTATGCCGGATTACGGGACTGGATAGCGAACCTCCGACCATATCGAAAACCAAGATAATAAAACCGCAGGTAGACTGCTTGCTGTTTTTCAAAAATAGGGGGTATGGATGAGGGCTCCGACTTTAGCCCCGTAAACCGGCATAGTTTTGAAATGGCACCATATCAGTAACAGCCTTTGATCTCCCGTGGACAGAGGGAAACGGATCATTTTTGCCTTGCGAGGGCTGCCGCGTGACCCGTCTGCCACGAAATGGGCCCATCTACTATGTTTAGGCGGCAGCCCTCGACCACGGCAAGTAATGTGAAATGAAAACCGCAGGTAGAACGCCTGCGATTTTTCATGAAACGCGGCTATGGTCAGGGGTATCGGATCAAACGTAGTAGATGGGCCCATTTCGTGGCGGGCGCCGTCAGCCGATCTCCGCGGGCGGAAGAAAGCAGATCATTTTGGTCTCGCAAGGCTTGCGGAGGCACTCGCGCAGGGCCGCCCGAACAAAACTATGCCGGTTTACTACGATGAACTCGACATTCCCGACCATGACTGCATTTTTCTAAATATCGCAAGCGTTCTACCTGCGGTTTTGGAAGCGTGCAATTTGCCGTGGTCGAAGGTGGGCGATTCATCGTAGTAAACCGGCATAGTTTTGAAATGGCATTAAATCGATAGCAGCCATTTTGCTATGCCGGGGTGGTCGGTTGTTGGGCAATTACCCTCGCAGGTAGGCGATGGCGATCTGCGTGCGGTTGCGTAGGCCCATTTTGGCAAGGATCGAGCTGATGTGGTTGCGTACGGTGCCTTCGCCCATGTAAGCGGCGGCGGCAATCTCCTTGTTATCGAGGCCGCGGGCGATGAGCTCGGCGACTTCGAACTCACGGTCGGTCAGGCTGGCAAAGGCGGCGGGTCGGCGAGGCGTGCTGGCATCGGCGCCTGTCCCGTCAAAATCGATGTCCTCGATCGCCTTGCCCTCGAGCACGCGTTTGCCGTCCATGACCTGCGCCAGTGCCGGTGGAATGGCGGCGACATCGGTTTTGATCAGGTAGCCGCGGGCGCCCAGTTTGAGCGCCGACACAATGTACTCGTCATCCGAGAATGTTGTCAGAAACACCACGCGCGCCGCAGGGTCGCGCTCGAGGATCTCGCGTGCCGCCGAAAGGCCGTCGCGCCCCGGCATCTGGATGTCGAGTAGCGCGATATCGGGCGCGTGCTCGGCGTAGAGCGCGACCGCGTCGTCGCCATTGGCGCCGGTACCCACCACCTCGATCTGCGGCTGTGCGCCCAGGATAATCTTGAGCGAATCGACCACCAAACGGTCGTCGTCGACAACTATGAGCCTCATCGGGCCTCATCTCCTTGCTGTTTGGGAACGGTGGCAAACACACGCCAGCCGCCGGCGCCGGCGCGCGGGCCGGCGGTGAAGGTGCCGCCAAGCGCCTCGACGCGCTCGCGCATGGAGCCGAGCCCCATGCCCTCGGCGATGCCGCGACCGCCCGTCTGGGTCCCGCCCGTGCCATCGTCGGTAACGATGAGCTGGTAAAACGATGGATGCTCCAAGCATCGCACAACAACGTTTTGCGCGCGGGCGTGGCGCATGGTGTTGGAGAGCGCCTCGCGCAGGACCGCCGCAAAGCAGTTCGCGACGTTTGCGGGCGCATGTTCGGTCATAACTTCAAGCTCAATCTGCGGGCCGCCGTCCGAGCGTGCGCCTTCAACAATGCGTTCGAGCTGCACGGAAAGGTCGACGGCGTTGTCATTGAGCGCGTGGACGCTGGCGCGCACAAGTTGGAGCGCCTCGTCAACGGTGCGCTTGACGTCGGCGAAATCGGCGGCGACGCCGGGTTCATCGGCGTGGACTATGCGCAGGGCCTCGGTCTGCAGCGAGGCACGTGTAAGTTGGTGGCCGACACTATCGTGGATCTCGCGCGCGATGCGGGCACGCTCGGCGAGCGTCGCGAGTTCGACCTCGTAGTCCTGGCGGTCGGCAAGATCGCGGTTGCGCGCTTCGAGCGCGAGGGCTCGTTCTTGCAGCTCATCGCGGGTACGGCGCATGCGCTGCTGCTCGCGCTCTAGCTGGGCGGTACGTAGCGACAACAAGGTGGCGGCAACCGAAAGGATGGCGGTCAGCAGGAGCGTTCGTGCGGTGAGCGCGTCGGTGCGAAAGTCCGCGACGAGCGCAAAGACAAAGGCGACGCCAATGCCCAGCGCGACCCAGGCGTGCTCGCGGCGCACGCGTCGCGCGATGTCATAGAGGGCGAGGGGCGCAAACGGCACAAACGGCGGCACGAAGACGGCCGCGATGATGTAAGCGCAGCTTGCGGCCTCGCTTACACGGCGCGTGCGTTCCTTCTGCGCGAGCTCGGCCAGCGAGGTGGCAATAACGCCAAGGCAAAACGCCGCGACCAGGCGAGCGTCCACAGCAAGGCCTGTGGCGGCTGCGATGCAGCACGCCAGCACGATCGATTTGTCGAAAAGCCTGTTCATACGGGTATTGTACGCGAAGCCGCGCGTGGTGGAGGGGCCGCCTGCGCAACCGTGACATTCCTCCCGCGCGGCAAATCGGCGTCGATCGCTCGCGCGAGCGGGGGTTTCGCCTCCGCCCCCCGCGCTCGTGACAAAGCTCACTGGTGCGCGCCGCCCGCTCCTGCGATGATGCAATCGTACCGGGCCACGACCAACAGAAGGGCCGCCTCATGACAGACATCGTCCATGTCGAAAACCTCGTCAAGCGCTACGACGACCTTATTGCGCTCGACCACTTTAATCTGAGCATCGCCCCCGGCGAGATCTTTGGCCTGCTCGGCCCCAATGGCTCGGGCAAGACCACGTCCATCAACTGCATTTTGCAGCTGCTTTCCTACGACAAAGGCACCATCGAGCTGTTCGGCGAGCCCATGACGCCCATGCGTTACGACCTCAAGCGCCGCATCGGCGTGGTGCCGCAGCAGGTGGCGGTGTTCGACGAGCTCACCGTGCGCGAGAACATCGACTATTTCTGTAGCCTCTACGTCAACGACCGCAAGCGCCGCCGTGCGCTCGTGGACGAGGCGATTGACTTCGTCGGTCTGGGCGACTTTACCAAGTTCCGCCCCGGCAAGCTCTCGGGCGGCCTGGCGCGCCGCCTCAACATTGCCTGCGGCATCGCGCACAAGCCCGAGCTCATCTTTTTTGACGAGCCCACGGTGGCGGTCGACCCACAGAGCCGCAACGCCATCCTGGAGGGCATCTGCCGCCTGCGCGACGAGGGCGCCACGGTGGTGTATACCAGCCATTACATGGAGGAAGTCGAGCAGATCTGCAGCCGCATCATGATCATGGACGGCGGCCGCGTGCTGGCGCAGGGCACTAACGACGAGCTCAAGCGCATGATCCAGATGGGCGAGCGCGTGACTGTCGAGGTCGGCGCCGTCGAGACCGTCACGGTCGAGCGGCTGCGCGCCCTCGAGCATGTGCTCAGCGTTGAGCTGTCCAGCGGCGAACTTGTCTGCACCTGCGAGGCGAGCCCGCACAACCTGGTGGACATCCTCGACACGCTGCGCGCTGCCGACGTGGCGCTCGGCCGCGTGTGGAGCGAGCCGCCGACCCTCAACGACGTGTTCCTCGAGATCACCGGCCGCGAGCTGCGCGACTAGGGGGCGGCCATGTTCAACACCATCATCACCACGCTCAAGACGCTATTGCGTCGACCGAGTACATGGGTCTGGGGCGCGATCTTTCCCATTGCGCTTTCAACGATGTTCATGTTTATGTTTGCGAATCTGAGCTCCGACGGCAAGGTCGACCCGGTGCCGGTAGCCGTTGTCGCTGACGAAGCCTGGGGTGCTTCGTCCTTTAAGGACGTGGCGACCTCGCTTGCCAAGGAGGGCGACGATCAACTGCTCGATGTGAGCGAGTACGAAGACTTGGCTGCCGCGCGCAAAGCGCTCAAGGCCGGCGAAGTCGCGGGCATCTACACGGTCGATGCCGCGGGCACGCCCAAGCTCACGCTGCTATCGAGTTACGACGGCTCGCGTGCGTCGTCGGTGCTCACCGACCGTAGCATCCTGGAGACGGTGGCAAGCTCGTATACGCAAAATGCCGAGCTCATGTCCCAGATTGCCCAAGACAACCCGGCCGCCCTTGCCGACCCGGAGGCGGTTGCGCGCGCCCTGTCGCTCGAGGGCGGAACCCGCCGCGTGAGCCTGACGCGCACCACGCCCGATGGCACGGTCATCTACTATTACGCGCTCTTTGGCCTGGTCGCGATGATGTCTGCGGAGTTTGCCGCTTTGAGCGTCGTCGATTTGCAACCCAATCTGTCGGGCCTTGGCGCGCGCCGCTGCGTGGGCGGCCTTTCCAAGACAGCGTCTCTGGCCGGCATCTTTGTCGGCTCGTGGCTGGTTTCCTTTGCCTCGATGGCGGTCGCGATTGGCTACGTGCGCCTAGTCGTTGGCGTCGACTTTGGCGGGCGCGAGGGGCTGTGCCTGCTGGGCGGTGCTGCATCCGCGCTTGCCGCCACGGGCCTGGGGCTCTTTGTGGGCACGCTTCCCGTTAAGGGTGGCAAGGCATCCAAGTCAGGCATCCTCACGGGCTTTGCCACCACGTGCGCCTTGTTCGCCGGCCTCTACGGCGAGCCGGCGATGGCGCTTGCCGACGACGTCGCCCGCGCCTGTCCGGCCGAGTGCTGGCTCAACCCCGTCAAGCTCATCTGCGACATGTTCAATCGCCTGTATTTCTTTGAGGACTTGGGGCCCTTCACCGTCCGCGCCGGCGCGCTCGTCCTGATGGCCCTGGTGTTTGTCGCCGCCGCTACGCTGATCTTTGGAAGGAGCCGCTATGAGCACCTTTAAGACTGCGCTTCGCATGGCGCTGGCGCACCCGTTCTACCTGCTCATCTATACGGTGTTCATCTCGCTCATGGGCGTATTCATCGCGGCCTCGGTGAGTTGGAACTCGTCGCAGCTTACCGAGTACAAGCCCTACGACACCAACGTGATCGTGGTCGACCGCGACAATAGCGACCTTTCGCGGGCGCTTACCAAGCACCTGGGCTCACGGTTTGACCTGGTCACGGGCGTCGGCGACGACACGTACGACCTTGCGGATGCGCTCGCCAAGAGCAACAGCGCCAAGGGCAGCGCCGACTGCGTGTTCTTTATCCCGGAGGGGTTTGAGGACGACTTGATCGCGGCCGCCCGTGCGGGGGAGGCCCTGCCCAAACTCGATGTGACGTACGGCTCCGGCACCATGGCGGCGGCGCTCTCGTCTGCCGAGGCCTCGCGCTGGATCTCGCTCGCGGGCGCTGCGGCGGCACTTGAGCCAGCTGCTTCCGACGGCGATGTCGCCAAGGCTGCCGAGCATGCTGCCGCCAAGCGTGCCGAGGTCCAGATTGAGCAGGTCAAGGTCGACTCGACTGCCGCCGCCACGCTCGAGTCGTACTTCAACTTTGGCGCGTACGCGATCATCTCGTCGGTCATCGTGTCGGTGGGACTGGTGTTCTCGGGCATGAACGAGCCCGAGCGCGTGCGCCGCATGGAGGCCGGCCCGGTCTCCGAGCGCCAGCGTTCGCTTGTCGTGTTCGCGGCTGCCGCGGTGCTCACCGTCTGCATCTGGTTTGTGTCGAGCATGATGGGTGTCGTGGGCTTTGCCGGCGCGGTTGCCGAGGTCGGCATGGGTCGTGTGTGTCTGGCGCTGGCGGCGACGTTTGCCCTGGCGTGCACGCCGCTGGCCGTTGGCTTTACGCTGTCGAGCTTGGGCGCGCGCGAGGAGCTGCTCAACGGCGTGGGCAACTTACTCGGCATGCTCATGACGTTTTTGGGCGGCGCCTGGATGCCGCTGTCGCTGATGGGTTCGGCCGTGCAGACCGCGGCGCATTTTGTGCCGACGTTTTGGGTGAACGACGCGATCAGCAAGGCGCTCGCCGCGGACCTGACGTCCACCGTGCTGGGCGACATCGCCTGCGATCTGGGCGTCACGGTGCTCTTTGCCGCGGCCATCGCCGCCGTAGGCCTAGCCCTCGCGCACAACAAATCCCACGCCTAGCCACCTAGTCATTGGGGACAGTCTTTGCCGATTCGCCGGCAGGGCTGGCAGGGACTGTCCCAATATGTCGGCACTTGGGGACGCTCCTTTCCTGCCGGCACTCATTGGGGACAGACTTAAATGAGCGATTTCACTCATTTAAGTCTGTCCCCAATGAGTAGGTTGGAAAAAAGTCGCGCACGTCGCTTAAAAATAGTTCGCCCAGGTTTACTATTACCCTAGAAAAGTAGCAGAAGGCTAACAACGGGGGATAACATGGCGACAAAGCAAGCCTATGTCCAGGTCAAAGGGCTCAAGAAACACTATGGCGACGGTGATGCGCGCCTGACGGTGCTCGACGGCATCGACACGTCCATCAACCGCGGCGAGATCTGCGTCATGCTGGGACCCTCGGGCTCGGGCAAGTCGACCTTTCTCAACCTCATTGGCGGCCTGGAGGATGCCGACGGCGGCTCCATCATGGTGGACGGCTGCGACCTCACCGCGCTCAAGCCTGCCGATCTGGGCGAGTACCGCCGCCGCGAGCTGGGCTTTGTCTTCCAGTTCTACAACCTGGTGCCCGACCTTACCATCAAGGAAAACATCGAGGTCACGGCGCACCTGTCCAAAAACCCGCTCAATGTCGACGACCTGCTGCGTTCGCTGGGCCTCTACGAGCACCGCAACAAGTTCCCACGCCAGGTCTCGGGCGGCCAGCAGCAGCGCTGCGCCATCGGCCGTGCACTCGTCAAAAACCCAGGCCTGCTGCTGTGCGACGAGCCCACGGGCGCGCTTGACTACAAGACGTCCAAGGAAATCTTGCAGCTCATGGAGGATGTCAACCGCACCTACGACTGCACCATCATCATTGTCACCCACAATGCCGCCATCGCGCGCATGGCAAATCGCGTGCTGCGCCTGCGCGACGGGCGCATCGTCGAGGATGAGCTCAATGAGTCACCCGTCGCGGCCGCCGAGCTCGATTGGTAGGCGGCGCCATGACACCTCTCGCAAAACGTCTCCCGCGCGAGCTGCGCCGCAATATCGGCAAGTACCTGGGCATCTTTTTGCTTATGTGCGGAAGCATCGCCCTTACCTCGGGCTTTTTGCTCGCGGCGCATTCCATCGGCTGCCTCATCGACGACATGCGCGACGAGTACACGATCGAGGACGGCCGCGTGACCACCTCCTTCGAGGCTACCAAAGACCAGCTCAAGGCCGCCGAGGATGCAGCCGGCGACGTCGGCGGCGTTACGTTCTACAAGAACTTCTCTATCGACGTCATCATCAAAAAGGCGGCTGGCGACGACGGCACCAAGCGCACCCTGCGCACCTACGCGCATCGCACCAAGGTTGACATTGCGTCCTACTGCGAAGGCAGGCAGCCCAAGACGGACGATGAAGTGGCAATCGACCGTGTCTTCGCCACCAACAACGACCTCGCCGTGGGCGATAAGGTCGAGCTTGAGGGCCGCACCTACACCATCTGCGGCATCATGACCCAGCCCGATAGCCAGGCGTTGTTCCTCGACAATTCGGACTTTACGGTGAACACCATCACGTACGGCGTGGCCGAGGTCACCGACGCCGGCTTTGCCGCGCTTGAGGACGCCGGCGGCGCGCCTGCCTACACCTACTCCTTTACCTTTACCGATCGCGACCTCCCCACCGCGGACCGCATCGATGCGGAGCAGGATATGGTCGAGGCGCTGACCGATGCCGATGCGCGCGTGGACGATCTGATCGATGCCGATTCCAACCAGGGCATTGGCTATGCGCGCGACGACGTGGACGGCGACTCCATGATGTGGATGACGTTGCTCGACATCATCATCGTGATCATGGCGTTTGTCTTTGTGGTGCTCACCGACGCCACCATCGAGGAGGAGAGCGCCATTATCGGCACGCTGCTCGCCAGCGGCTATCGCCGCCGCGAGATCGTGCTGCACTACCTGGCACTTCCCGCCATCGTGGGCGTGGTCGCGGCGCTTTTGGGCACCGCACTCGGCGTTGCGTTCTTTACCGAGCCCATGCGCGGTCTCTACTACGGCTCGTACAGCCTGCCGCCCTTCCAGGTGTACTGGAGCTGGGAGATCTTCGTGAAGTGTGCCGTGGTTCCCGCCGCCGCGCTCATTCTCATCACGCTGGTGGGCCTGCTTCGCAAGATGGGCAAGACGCCGTTGCAGTTCCTTCGTCACGAGGCGAGCGGCAAATCGGGCACCAAGCGCGGTCTGCGGCTGCCGGAGCGCATGGGCTTTGTCTCGCGCTTCCGCCTGCGCGTCTTCCTGCGCAACCTGGGCAACTTCGCCACGCTCTTCGTGGGCATTGCGTTTGCCTCGCTGCTGCTGCTCTTTGGCCTGGCGATTCTGCCCACGATGACGCACTACGCGGACAACCTCGAGACGAGCCTGGTCGCCGAGCACCAGTACACGCTTAAGGCTCCGCTGGAGCTCGAGGGCACTGCCGAGGAGCGCGAGCAGTGGTCGGCACTCGAGCGCTTGCAGTCGGTTGACGGCGCGCTGCTTTCCGCCGCCCAGGATGCCGATGACGAGCTTGACGACGCGGCCGATGCGGCGCAGGCGGCGACCGATGCCGCGACTGCATCTCCGTCTGCCGAGAGCTTGGCCGCGGCGCAGGATGCGCTTGCCAAGGTCCAGGACAAGAAGGATGCGCTCTACGCGCGCCTTGACGATCTTGCCGATGCCCTCGGCTGCAACCGCGACGAGGCTATCGACCTGATCGACAAGGCCTCTAAGATCGACACCGACAACGATGACATTCACCCGGTTAACACGACCGACAACGGTGCGACCAAGATTGCACAGGCCGAGAAATACGCTGTCTACCAGCTGCAGTACGATCGCGGCGACGGAAACGGCGAGGAGACGATTTCTGTCTACGGCATCTCGGCAAGCTCGCGCTACTGGAAGGGTCTCAACATCGGCGACGGACACGTCGTCTTTGGCGGCGGCCTGCTCGATAAGTTTGGCTGGAGCGAGGGCCAGAAGGTCACACTCAGCGATAAGTACGAGGGCGAGCATTATTCCCTTGAGTACGCGGGCAAGGACTATGCCTGGGGCTCCAAGTCGGACATGAATATCTATATGAGTATCGATGACTTTAACGAGCTGTTCGACAACGATGCCGCCTACTTTAACGGCTATGTGAGCGACGAGAAGCTCGACCTCGACGCGCGCTACTTTGCCGGCGACACCACGCCCGACGACATGCGCGCCGTGGGCGACCAGTTCATCGGCATGATGAGCAAAATGATCGGCATGATGGTCGGGCTCGCGGTGTTTATCTTCCTGCTGTTTATGTACCTGCTGACCAAGGCCGTGATCGACCACAGCGCCCGTTCGATCAGCTATATGAAAGTCTTTGGCTATCGAGATAGCGAGATCTCGCATCTGTACATCCGCTCGATCACGCTGTGCGTGGCGGCGTCGCTCGTGCTGAGCCTGCCGGTGATCATCGGCTCGCTCACGGCCATCTTCCGCTCTATGCTGCTCGCCTATAACGGCAATATCGAGATTTACGTGCCGACCTGGTCCATGGCGGCATGCGTCGGCATTGGCTTTGCGACCTACCTGGTCGTGGCGTTGCTACACACGCGCTCTATCAAGCGCGTCAGCCTGGCCGAGGCCCTCAAAGTCCAAGAGTAGTCATCGGGGACGTTCTTAAACGACTAGCCATTGGGGACAGTCTTTGCCGATTCGCCGGCTCGCCGGCCGGGCTGGCAAGGACTGTCCCCAACTGCCGGAAGGGAGGCACTCATTTAAGTCCGTCCCCAATGAGTGGTTTCAGTCATTTAAGTCTGTCCCCAATGAGTGCCTAACGACTCGGTGTTGCGCTTGACTTCAACCCCACTTCAATGGGTACCATCCTCTATGTCTGTAACGCCATATAGACCGAGGGGATATAACTATGACCGCAACTGCACCCGCAGCACCCGCTAAGGTGTACTTCACCAACCTGCGCACGCATGCTCGCGAGAGCCAGCTTGACAAGCTTAAGCGCCTCATCCGTCGCGCCGGCATTGAGCAGATCGACTTCGAGAACAAGTTCGTCGCTATCAAGATTCACTTTGGCGAGCTGGGCAACCTGAGCTTTTTGCGCCCCAACTACGCCCGCGCCGTCGCGGACGTCGTGAAGGAGCTGGGCGGCAAGCCCTTCCTCACCGATTGCAACACGCTCTATGTGGGCAGCCGCAAAAACGCGCTCGAGCACATCGACACCGCCTACCAGAACGGCTTTACCCCGTATGCCACGGGTTGCCAGATTATCATCGCCGACGGCCTCAAGGGTACCGACGAGGCGCTCGTCCCGGTCGAGGGCGGTGAGTACGTGCGCGAGGCAAAGATCGGCCAGGCACTCATGGATGCCGACATCGTGATCAGCCTTACGCACTTTAAGGGTCATGAGCAGGCGGGCTTTGGCGGCGCCATGAAGAACCTGGGCATGGGAGGCGGCAGCCGTGCCGGCAAGATGGAGCAGCATGCCGCCGGCAAGCCGAGCGTCGATACTACCAACTGCGTAGGTTGCCGTGCCTGCAAGAAGATTTGCGCGCACAGTGCCATCACGTTTGACGGTACGCGTGAGCGCGAGCTTGCCAACGGCAGCACCCGCACGGTTCACGTGGCTACCATCGACCATGATCGCTGCGTGGGCTGCGGACGCTGCATTGCGGCGTGCAACCAGGACTGCATCAAGCCCGACTATGACGCCGCGGCCGACGTACTCAACTACAAGATCGCCGAGTACACCAAGGCCATCGTTGACGGACGCCCGAGCTTCCACATCTCGCTCGCCATGGACATCAGCCCTAACTGCGATTGCCATCCCGAAAACGACACGCCCATCGTCAACGATATCGGCATGTTCGCGAGCTTCGATCCGGTCGCCATCGACCAGGCCTGTGCCGATGCCGTCCTGGCATCCGAGCCGCTGCCCAACACCGAGCTTACCGACAGCGCCGCCAAGATGGAGCATAACCACGAGCATCTGGAGGGCGAGCAGGCGCGCGATCCCTTCTGCATCACGCATCCCGACACCGACTGGCGCGCCTGCATCGCGCACGCCGAGAAGATCGGCCTGGGCACGAGCAAGTACGAGCTCATCGAGGTCAAGTAGCACCTGTCTATTGGACAAAACAAGCGCCTTTGTAGCGCAACGTTAGCAAAAGCCGCCCGCGAGCACAGCTCTCGCGGGCGGTTTTTCGGAAGTATGCGGCAAATTTCGAGACCGCCGAGTACACGACGTTTTTTGGCAACAAAACCCCTGATTAATTGTTGCTAAAACTGCGGTCTGGTCGGCAGTTCCAGATTTTGCCGCATACTTCCGAAAATAGGGGGTCAGATAAAGCCCCGGACGTTGCTTTTTGCCTAAAAATTCTTTCCGAGGAAGTCGTCAACCGTATTCCAGTAGAGCTCGGGGTCAACTTGCGCACTCTTGGCGTGGGTGGCGCCATGGATGGTGAGCTTTTGCTTGACCTTGCTGGCGCACGCGTCGTAGTTTTGGTCGAGCATGTCGTACGGCACAAAGGTGTCCTGGTCGCCGTGGATAAACAGCATGGGAACCGTCGCGTGTTTGAGTTGCTCCACACTGCTCGCCTTATGAAAGTCGTAGTCCGCGCGCACGTTGCACACCAAGTTTGCTACATCGAGCAAGGGAAAGCTGGGCAGGCCGAACACGTCCTTGAGCTGCAGAGAGAACTCGTCCCAAACACTCGTATAACCACAGTCCTCGATGATGCATTTCACGTTGGACGGCAAAGATTCTCCCGCCACGTTCATGGCGGTCGCCGCGCCCATCGATTCGCCAAAGACGAGAATGCGCGCCTGGGGGTCAGCCTGAACGATTCGCTCGATCCATGCGACGACATCGAGCCGCTCGGGCCAGCCCATGCCGATATAGTCGCCGCCGGAGCGCTCGTGGGCGCGGGCGGCAGGTGCGAGTACGTTCATGCCGCGGTCATGGAATCGTTTGACGTATCGGGCCATGCCGATGGGCTCGTTGGTATATCCATGCAGGCAGACGGCGTAATCGTGGGTGTTCTCCGAGGCGGCAAAATACCAAGCGGCGAGCTCGGTTCCGTCATCTGCGGTGAGGCTGCTGCTCTTGCGGTGTTCTTTAAACCATGCCCGCGCCTCGGTGTCCTCGGCATCCGGCTGCTCACCGTCTTTGTCGTTCTTGCTATCCTGCATCATCTTCATGGTGTACGGCGCGCGGGGATTCAGCGCGAAGTCAAACAGAAAGTTGCCGGCAAATCCGAGCAGCGCAACGACAACCACAAGTGCAACGATGCCGGCTATCTTGAGCTTTCGATGGGAATGTGCGTTTTGAGCCATGCGGTATTCTCCTATAAGATGTTAATACATCAACATTTAATGCAAGCGCATTATGGACGTTCACCGTTGATGCGTCAACAGGCAAAGAATGGGTAAACAAAAGGTCGCGTATGGTGCAAATTTCGCACGTACCCAGACGCTTTGATATAGTGTTGAGAACTCTTTACGTTGGAGGATGTAACCGGCATGTCCGATTCGAGCGACAGTTCTAAGCCGCGACCCAAGACCGCGGCCGTTCCACACTACACGGTGGGCGAGGAGATCATGAACTCCGTCACCCATGGTGTCGGCTGCCTGCTGGGTATCGCGGGCCTGGTGCTCCTGATCGTATTCGCCGCCCTGCGCGGCGGAGGCCCGGCCCACATGGCCGCGGCGATTGTCTATGGCGTTAGCATTATTCTCGAATACCTTGCCTCCACGCTCTACCATGCGATTCAGCCCGCAGGCGCCAAGCGCGTGTTTCGCATTATCGACCACAGCTGCATCTACTTGCTCATAGCCGGCAGCTATACGCCGTTTTGCCTCATCACGCTTGCAAACGACGGCGGCCCTGCGCTGTTCTTTGCCGTATGGGCCATCGCCATTATCGGCATCGCCCTCGAGTGCTTTATGCGCGAGCGTCAACCGCACTGGGTAAGTGGCCTGGTCTACCTGCTGATGGGCTGGCTCGTTGTTTTTAAGCTGCCCGAACTTGTGGCACTGCTCAACCCCGTGGCACTTGCCCTGCTCGCCGTCGGCGGCGTGTGCTACACCGCGGGCGTGCCGTTCTATATCGCCAAAAATGTGCGCTATCTACACAGCGTGTTTCACCTGTGGGTGCTCGCCGGCAGCATCTTCCAGTTCATGGCGGTGATCCTCTTCGTAATCTAGCGACCACGCCTGCGCGCCCGCGTCCTCGTTTGGGCGCTGGCACAATTGCCGTATCCGCCATCAACGTTTTACCCTGACGTCCCGAATCTTGGAGGTTCGAGAAACTCCCGATGGACATAACCATCTCCCTTATCACCACCCTTGTTTTGACCCTCATCAACGGCTACTTCTCTATGTCCGAGATGGCGCTCACCACGGCAAAGCGCGCCGTGCTGGAGCACGAGGCCGAGGAAGGCGACAAGCGCGCCGAGCGCGCCATTAAGCTGGCCGCCGATTCCGACCAGCTGCTCGCCACCATCCAGGTCGCCATCACGCTCGTGGGCTTCGCCTCGTCCGCCGTCGCCTCGACGAGCCTGTCCGACCCGCTCGCCACGTGGCTCATGAGCTTTGGCATCGCGCCGCTCTCTGCCATCGCACGCGGCCTGGCGCCGGTCATCATCACCGTCGCGGTCGCCTTTGTGTCCATTGTGATTGGCGAGCTTGTGCCCAAGCGCATCGGCCTCGCCAACGCCGAAGGCGTGTCCAAGCAGGTCGTGGGGCCGCTTTCGGTGTTTCAAAAGATCGCCCGTCCGCTCGTGTGGCTGACCGGCGCTTGCTCCGATGGTCTGGCCCGCATCCTGCGCATCAAGAGCGCCGACGACCGCCAAAACGTCTCGGAGGAAGAGATCAAGTACATGGTCTCGGAGCAGGATGATCTGCTCGACGAGGAAAAGCGCATGATCCACGAGATCTTCGACCTGGGCGACACCGTTGCCCGCGAGGTCATGGTGCCGCGCGTGGACACCACCATGTGCGAGGACGACGAGACGGTCGCCGACGTGCTGTCCGCCATGCGCCAGACCGGCTTTAGCCGCATCCCCGTCTATCACGAGGATCCCGACAACGTCGCCGGCATCGCGCACATCAAGGACCTGATCCAGCCTTCGCTCGACGGCAAGGGCGACCAGCCCATCGCCGACTTTTTGCGCGACGCCACCTTTGTGCCCGACACCAAGGACATCCTGCCGCTGCTGTCCGAGATGCAGACCTCGCACGACCAGATCGTAGTGGTCGTGGACGAGTACGGCGGCACGGCCGGCATCATCACCATCGAGGACATCGTCGAGGAGATCGTGGGCGAGATCGAGGACGAGTTCGACCCCGACAACAAGTACCTCACGCGCCTTTCGCGCCGCGAGTGGCTTGTCGATGGGCGTTTTTCGTGCGATGACGCGATTGAGCTTGGTTGGCCGCTCGAGGAAAGCGATGATTATGAGACCATCGCCGGCTGGATTTTGGAGCTTTGCGACTCGGTGCCCGACATCGGAGAGGTGTTTGAGGTTGCGGGGTACAAGTTTAAGGTGCAGTCGATGCGTGGCCAGCGCATCTCGCTCATTCGCGTGATCGCTCCGGCCGAAACCGATAAGAAGGATTCCGAGCCCTCGGCAGATAAGCCGACGGCGTCGGGTGCGGGTTCTGCGGACCCGCACGACGGCGACGAGTAGGGCAAGGAAGAGTAGGGGAGAGTTATGGCAGGCCTGTTCAACATCCTTAAGGTCACCGTCAGCGAGGACAAGATCTGCGCGCATGTGCTGGTGAACCCCGGCATGCCGCTCATGACCTCGGAGGACATCGAGGCCACGGCGCGCGTGTACTACCTGGTGCCCGCGATTGCCAAGCATCTGTGCCTGGGCGATTCCGGTCGCGAATTCCAGGACTGCATGGGCCAGACCGAGCTTTGCCATCTGCTGGAGCACGTGACGGTCGAGCTCATGAACGAGACCGGGCTTGCCGGCAGCATTTCGTGCGGCCGCACGCGCGTGAGCGAGCACGACGAGCGCGTCTTTGAGGTCGAGCTTTCGTGTCCCGACGACGCGCTGGCCATCGGCGCGCTGTCTTCGGCGACCTTTATGATGGACTGGGCGTACCTGCATGCCGACCAGCCGGCTCCCGACGTGGAGGGCACGGTCGCGGGCCTGCGCAACCTGGTACTGGGCATGCGCGCCGAGGCCGAGGGCAAGGACCCGCACGAGGCCGTTGCCGCCGCGAACGCCGGGGACGAGGCTGGGGACACGGCCGAGGGTGAGGCTCCTGTCGAGCCTGCCGACGAGGCGTCTGCCGAGGCTGCCTCCGAGCCCGAGCCCGAGCCCGAGCCCGAGCCCGAGTCCGAGCCCGCGGAGCCCCAGGGCGTCCCGAGCTTTGACGACGAGCCGCAGGAGGTAATCGATACCGAGGGCGCGACCGCCGAGAGCCATGAGGCCCCCGCTGCCGTCTACGGTGGCGCGGCGACGGCTCCGGTTGCCCCCGCGCACGAGGGAGCGCTGCCGCTCGTTGACGGCGCCGGTGAGGACCCGGCCGCCACAGTGGCCATGCCTGCCATGCCGCAGGAGTAGGCTCACCCGCTTATCACCATCATGTACCTGCGCCTTTACCGTACGCAGATGAGCAAGACGGCAAGCGCTGTGCTGCGGGTATAATGGACAGCATTCAAACGGTGGGCGCCGAGGTGCCCGCAGGAGAGGAATGAACATGGGTAAGACTTTCAACTTTATCTCGGGTGCGCTCTTCGGTGCTACCGCCGGCGCCATCATCGGCGTTGCCCTGGCTCCGCGCTCGGGCGCCGAGACTCGCGCCATGGCTGCCGATATCGCCAACGACGCCTGGGATAACATGCGCGACACCTACGAGCACGGTGCCGAGGAGGCCCGCGCTGCGGTCAACGATTTTGGCCCGATGGTCGACGCCAAGACCGATGACCTGCGTGCCAAGGTTGACCTTGCCCGCGAGCGCATGGACCAGCTGCGCGAGCAGCTCAACGACGCCATCTCGGGCGGCAACGTGACGCCCGCCGCCGATGTCGTGGTCGAGAACGCCGTCGAGGCCGACGCTGAGGCCGCGGAGCCTTCGACCGAGGCATAATGCGCGCCGGGGATTTTGTCGGCGCCAAGATCTATCGCAAGCCTACCGAGGATAAGCGCACCAAAAAAGACGGCACGTCGCGCAGCCCTAAAAAGCTCGGCAAGATTCACTTTCCGGTTTTTACCCCGGGTGGTACGCGCGTGGTGGGCTTTATGGTTCGCCAGTCCGATATCGCGGGTATGATCGAGCGCCCCGACCGATTTGTGGCGCTCGATGCCATTGGCGTCTACGAGGGCGCCATCGCAGTTGACGACGTCAAGGGCACCTACGATGCCGCTGCGGCCAAGCGCCTCGACATCAACCTGGACGATTGCATTATCTGGGTTGGCATGGACGTGCGAACGGAGTCGGGCGATGTTGTGGGCTATTGCTCGGATGTGGAGTTCAAGCCGCGTTCGGGCATCGTGCAGACGTTCTATGTGACCACTGGCACTGCCTCGAGTGTGCTGGTGGGCGACACGCAGATGCCGCCCACGATGCTGCGCGGCTATGCGGACGGCGCGATGATCGTTTCGGACGAGGTCAAGTCGCTCGGGTATTCGGGCGGCGCCGCCGCAAAGGCTGCCGAGGCAAGCGTCGTGGTGGGCGATAAGGTCAAGAAGGGCGCCAAGGTGCTCGATGACAAGGGTTCGGTCGCCGTGGACAAGGGCAGTCGCGCGCTGGGCAAGCAGCTCGGCAAGACGCGCGGTATGTTCAAGGCCTTTAAGGACGAATACCAAAAGGCGAGCGGTGGCTCGTCGAAAGCTAGCAAATAGCGACGTACCAAATGATGGGAGGCAAGCCGGAGACCTGTTGCTCCGGCTTGCTGTGTTTATGGGGGAGGGCACATGCGCCAAAACGGATCCTATTCACACGGGCGCTCGGGCTCGCGTCCGACGGCGCGCCGCGATCTGGGGCAGCTGCCCAGCGGTCAGCGCAAGCGTCACCGTAGGCCCGGCGCGATGTATCTCAACCATAGCCGCGGCTTTAGCGACCGCAGCGCTCGCATCGGCAACGGCCGCACGCCCCGTCGACCGTCTCGCCTGCCCTATGCGCTCATTGCCGTGGGCTGCGCACTCGTGCTGTTTATCGCCGCCGTCGTGGGCTACGTCAACCGCAGTGTGGATGTCGTCCTCAACGGTCAGGAGACTGCAGTGCGCGTCGGCTCTACGCTGCAAAATCTCATCGACGATCAGGAGCTGACCGATACCTACGACGCCGGGGACCTGCTGGCCGTTGACGACAGCGTGCTGACCCGCCATGGCGGCGAAAAACTGTCGGTTAAGGTGGACGGCAAGCGCATAAAACAGGGCAAGTGGAAAAGCCGCGAGCTTACGGGCGGCGAGAAGGTGACGGTCAAGGATGGCCGCGACACGTATGAGAAGCACGAGGTCCAGGCGACGGTTATCGAGCCCAAGCTCAAGGTCGAGGGCACGGGTGCCATCGAGTACGTCAAGACGTGGGGTATCCAGGGCCGCTCTGAGGTGTGGGTTGGCGAGCAATCGGGTAAGACGCAGGACCGCGGCGAGGTCGTGCCCGCCACCGATTGCGTGGTCGAGTGCGCGAGCGTGGCGCCCAAGGGCAACGAAAAGTACGTGGCGCTGACGTTTGATGAGGGCCCGAGCGGCGCGACCAAGCAGATCTTGCAAGTGCTTAAGGAAAAGGGCGTCACCGCGACGTTCTTCCTGTCGGGCGATGCGGCCGAGGCTTCACCCGCCACGGCCAAGGCGATTGTCGATGCCGGTTGCGAGGTCGGTTCCAACAGCTACCGTGACGAGTCGCTCAAGGGTCAGGACCGCGACGCGGTGCGCGAGCAGGTTTCGAAGGGCACCGAGGCGATCAAGTCCGCGACCGGAACGTCGACGATGCTTTTGCGTGCTCCCTACGCAGCCTTTGACGAGCAAAACTGGATTGATGCGATGGACTTGGTGTCTGCCGTGGTCTCGTGGAATATCGATTCGGGCGACTGGCTGCTCAACGGTGCCGACGAGCAGGTCTCGACGGTGCTCGATTCGGTGACGCCGGGCAACATTGTGCTGCTGACCGATAACGATGAATGTGCCGAGCAGACGCTCGAGGCGCTGCCGCAGATTATCGACGGGCTTATTGCCGATGGCTACAAAATCGTGACATTGAGTGATCTGGTCAAGACAGATACATCGCTGAGCAAAAAGCTCACCTCGCTGACGAAGGTCACCATGCCCAAAAACGCCGTGTTCCCCCAGCTCGCCGAAGATGACGACACCACAGACTAGTCATGTAAGAACGTCCCCAATGACTATGTCACGGATGCGTCAGCGTTTGATATGCCTGCGATGTTTGGAGCATAAAATTGGCGCCACGGCGCGATGCTGATGCTATAGTTACTGCGGATAACAAGGGTCAAGAGAAAGGTTGCAGGTGAAATCCAAACCTCGACCATACAGTCGATGACCCCATGCAGGTGCTTCTTGCGCATGTACGGGGTGTGAGCGCCGAGCGGCGTGCCGCCCGCGCATGCGTATACATATCTAAAAGTCCACGGACGGCGTGCCGGCATGGCCGCAGTCCGAAGGGATAATGATGGGGAGCACCAGTGAATTATCTGAGTGAGATGCTCAAACTGCCGGTCTTGGACGTCGATGGCGAAAAGCTCGGCGTTGTGAACGATTTTGGCATTGCTACCGGCGAAGTTTTTCCGCACGTGACGTCGCTCGCGTTCCGCGGGCCCGGTAAGACGCCGTTTATGATCAGCTGGCGCAAATGGGTCGACCGTATCGACGAGACGGGTGTGCACCTTAAGTCGCCGGCAACCGAAATCCGTTTTTCGTACCTGCAGCCGACCGAGCTCTTGCTCGCCCGCGACGTGCTCAACAAGCAGATTGTCGACACGCAGGGCATGAAGGTCGTGCGCGTAAACGACATCAAGTTTTCCATGTCGGGCGAAAATCAGTTGCGTCTGCTGGGTGCCGAAGTTGGCGCCCGCGGTCTGCTGCGCGCGATCAGCCCCGCACTTGAGCATGTCGTCGAGAGCTTTATGAAGCACTTGGGTAAACCGCTCGGCGAGGACATCATCGCCTGGTCCTACATGGACCTGCTCGATCGTTCGACTAAAAACATCCAGCTTTCGGTGTCGCACAAGACGCTTGGCGAGCTGCATCCTGCTGACATTGCCGATATTATCGAGCAGCTCGACCCGCGCCTGCGTGCGCAGGTGTTCGCGCAGCTCGACACCGCCCAGGCCGCCGAGGCCATCTCGGAGTTCGATGACGACGAGCTTATGACCGAGATGCTTGAGGGCCTGTCCGATACGGACGCATCGTCGATGCTGGCCATGATGGACCCGGACGACGCCGCCGACCTGATCGACGAGCTCGATTACGAGAAGGCCGAGAAGCTTTTGCGCCTGATGGGCGTTCAGGAGGAGAAGGCGATTCGTAACCTGCTGGGCTATGAGGACAACACCGCCGGCCGTATCATGACCTCGGAGTTTGTCTCCCTGCCCGCCACGGCGACGGTCGGTGACGCCATCGAGGCGATCCGCAAGCTCGACGAGGACTTCGAGAGCGTCTACTACGTCTATACCGAGGATCCGAGCGGCATGCTCACCGGCGTTCTTTCGCTGCGCACGCTTATCGTGGCCGACCGCGACGCCACGCTGGGCCAGCTGGCCTATCGCGACCTGGTTTATGTGTCGCCCGACGACGACCAGGAAGACGTAACGGACGAGATGACCAAGTACGACCTGGTCGCCATCCCCGTTTGCGACGAGAACCGTCATATTTTGGGTATCGTGACCTTTGACGACGCCATGGACGTTATCGCCGAGGAGCACCAGGAGGACCTGCAGATCGCAGGCGTCGGCTCGGGCGACAGCGCGTCCGACGACTCGACGAATGTGCTTAGCTGGTTTGTGCATCGCCAGTACTGGGTTGTCGTGTGGGGTATTGCCTCGTGCATCATGGCAACCGTGCTGGGGACGGCGCTGGGCTCCGCGCATCTGGTGGTGTTCCCCATGTGCGCCATGCCGCTCGTGCTGCTGGCTGCCTCGCGTATGGTGTCGTTCGTCAAGAACTACTTCCTGGAGTACGACGGTCATGACGATGAGCCCAAGCCGTATCTGGGGTTCTTCTTCCAGAGCACGGGCATGGGTCTGATTCTGTCGCTCGTGACCTACCTGTGCGCCCAGCTGGTGCGTACCGCTGCGTTCCCCGACGCGCCCATGTTTGAGGAGCAGCTCTTTACCGGCTGCTTTAACATCGCGGCCATCGTCTGTCTGATCGGCAACATGAGCGCCGTGATTTACCTGATGGTGCTGTTCTGGCGTGACGAGCACGACCTCAATACGTCAGGCACCGCCATGAACGTCATTGCCGTCATGATCTCGTGTGTGGCGTATTGCATCGCCGCGGTGCTGCTCGCCATGTCAGTCATGGGTTAGGTGGTCGCGTGCAAAATACCAAGCAAAAGTCGGGCACCAAGCAAAAGCTGACCATCGCGGCCATCTTTGGCGCTATGGGCCCCGGTCTGCTGGCGGCGCTTTCGGGCAATGACGCCGGCGGCATTGCAACGTATTCCAGTGCGGGCGCCAGCTATGGCTACAAGATGCTCTGGATGCTTCCCGTCATGACTGTGCTGCTCATCGTGACGCAGGAGACCGCGGCGCGCTGCGGCTGCGTCACGGGTAAGGGCCTGGCATCGCTCATTCGCGAGCGCTTTGGCGTGCGCAAGAGTGTACTTGCTATGGCGGCGCTGCTGATCGCCAACACAGCCGTGACCATCTCGGAGTTCGCGGGTATCGCGAGTGGCCTTGCTCTGTTTGGCGTGCCGGCGAGCATTTCGGTGCCGCTCGTGGCGCTGCTGGTGTGGATGCTTACCATGTCGGGTAGCTTTCAGCGCATCGAGAAGATTTTGCTGCTGGTAAGCTGCGTGTTCGTGACCTACATCGTCGCCGCGTTTATGGCCGGCCCCAACTGGGGCGAGGTCGCGGTCGACTTGGTCGTCCCCAATATTCAAAACGACCCCAGCTACGTGTCGCTCGTGGTCGCAACGATCGGTACCACCATCGCACCGTGGATGATCTTTTTGGCTCAGAACAACGTGGTCGATAAGAACGCGGGCGAGGACGACATCGTGCTGCAGCGTATTGATACCGTGAGCGGCTCGCTTGCTGCCGATGTCATTGCCGGCTTTATTATCATCACGACCGGTACGGTGTTGTTCCCGGCGGGTATTCAGATTAGCGATGCCGCCGATGCTGCCCGCGCGCTGGAGCCTATTGCGGGTCAGTGGTCCACGGTACTGTTTGCCTCGGGCTTGGTCGCGGCGAGCTTCTTGGCCGCCTGCGTGCTGCCGGGCGTTACGTCGAGCGCTATCTGCGAGGCATTTGGCTGGGAGCGCGGTGCCGACCGCAGCTGGGACGAGGCCCCGGTCTATCGCGGCATCATTACGGCCATCATCGGTATCTCTGCCGTGCTGGTGCTTATGCCCGGCGTCGATCTGTTCCAGATTATGATGACCTCGCAGGTCATCAATGGCGTGCTGCTGCCCGTGGTTCTGGTGTTCCAGGTGGTTATTGCCGCTGACCGTCACATTATGGGCACTAACCGCAACGGCCGCGTGTGGAATGTGCTCACTTGGGCGACTATCGGTGTGATTACGGTGCTGACGGTCGTCATGTTTGTTCTGCAGGCGATGGGTTACAGCGCTTAGCGCCTCTTTTGGACTCAAAACAGGCCGCAGCGATGGACTGCGGCCTGTTTTTTGCCCGCTATAGGGCGTTAGTTATATGGCAGTGGACAAAAAATGCCAAATATGAGTACTGTTGCCTTGCCGATAGCATTTACGACCAAGAAAATAATGAACATAGTTAAGAATCTGTTTATTAAAAGCGGGTCTCCAAGTCCTAAGCCGGCCATTCTGGTCAACTGGAAGGGTCGCGCGCTACCGCATGAGCGCCATTTTGGGTGGTTTTGCCTGCTACTAAAATGGTAACAGTACTCATATTTGCCACTTTTTGTCCACGACCTCTTGGAGTCGGCTCGAAAAGAGTGATTTTGGGTTGTTTGCTGCGGATGTGGGGCTTGGAAACAACGCTCGGGGTGGCGAGGCGCCCAGAATTCGGTCGCAAGGAGGGCGTTCCTTGGCTGTGTCAGGAGTGTCCCTGGGTGCCGGCACATAAGGAACGTTCCTAACTGCCGGAGGGGGTGTCTGCCGTGGCGGGCACCCCCTCCGAATGTGGGAAGTTTGCGCTGCAGGTTACTTGTCGGTGCCCAGCTTGTGCGGCTTGAGAGCGAGCGCATTGACGAGCGCGTCGGTGGCAGACTTGACGGCCGCCGGCTGCGGATCGTTGACGTGATCCTCGGGATGCACGGGCAGGTCCTTCTTGACTGCATCGTGGATCAAGTTGAGGTACTCAGTCACGCCAGTGGTCGATAGGTGCGTGCCATCGCCATCGAACAGGTCGTTGCGATTGGCACTGTATCCGAACCAGTCGATAACGCGCACGTTCTTGTAGCGCGTAGCAGCGTTGGTGATGGCCTGGTTGGTAGAGCCAACCCACGGCTGCGGGCTGCGCGTGTTCACAAACACCACAATACGCTTATCTCCTGCATCGGTCATGATGGCGTCGATCTGGTCGTCGGTTACCAAGCCGTTGGTGCCCAGTGCAAAGACCACGATCTTGCCGGCAAGGTTCTGTTGGAGATAGCCCTCAAATGTCGCGCGGCCCGCATCAAACTGGCGGCCCTTTTCGGCATCGATATGGCTGTGCGGGAACACGCCGTCAAAGGAATCAACGGCGCGCAGCGACACGGAGTCACCGATCATCAACAGGTCGTAGGAGCCATCGGGGAAGCCGTCGTTGTCCTTGTCGGTGTCGTCGGCCGCCTGCTGGTCGGTGGGCGCGGTGTTTTTTGCTTCCTTGTTGAGGACTTCGGCGCCCTCACCGCTCAGTGCGGAGGTCTCCGGCACAAAGACCAGGCCGCCCAGTGCAACGACCAACACGACAGCGCAGGCTGCGCAGACAGGGACGTGCGCGCGCACCCAGTTGGTGGGCGTGGTGGTGCCGTTGCGGAACTCGGATACGGTGCGCCCAAAGGTGCCCTTTCTAAACGGCGTCTCGATAAAGCGATATGAGCATTCGGCTACGGCGACCACCAACAACACCTGCAAAATGTACTGCCACCACGGCGTATCGTTGATGTTGGCGACCGGGTTCATGAGCAACAGTAGCGGATAGTGCCACAGGTAGATGCTGTACGAGCGCTTGCCAACCCACACGAGCGGCTCGGCGGACAGTGCGCGGGCAACCATTCCCTGGGGCTGCACGCAGGCCGCGATGACCATGAGCGTGAGGATGGAGCATAACAGCGTGCCGCCGCGATACTGGAACGCGGTGTAGCCGTTGGTGAGCGCGACCATGGCGGCAAGGCCAACCAGACCCACGACGCCCAACACATCGATGGATGCAGGTGAGGACCAAAAACGCACGAGCGTACTCGGCTGAGTCGGGACGGTCTCGGCTGCGCCGTCGGTCGTAGCGTCATGCTTGCTTTCGGCGTTCTTGCCGTGCTTGGCGGCGCCAGCCAGGCGATTGAGCCCCAAACGATGAGCGAGACGCACCGGTGCCAGGTCGCAATCGGGGATAAAGGCCATCCAGGCGCCCAGCAGCAGCGAGAACACGCGGGTGTCGGTGCCGTAGTACACGCGGCTGGGGTCGGCGGCGGGGTTATAGAGCACCATCATGGCGATGGCGGAGACAGCAGCCAGGCCCAGAACCATGCGGCGCGTGTTGGGCTTGCTCATGTGCATGGATACCATAGCGAGCAGCAGCGGGGGCCAAACCAGGTAGAACTGTTCCTCGATGGCGAGCGACCAAAAGTGCGTAAGCGGCGAGGGATCGCCCAGGGCGTTGAAGTACGAGACGTCCTGCATAATCTGCCACCAGTTGTTAAAGAACAGCAGCGACGGCAGAATGTCGGGACGCATCTTGGTGAGCATCACGTGGTTAAAGATGGTGCACAGCGCGCAGGTCACGAACACTACCGTTACCACGGCGGGGACCAGGCGACGGATGCGGCGAATCCAGAAGCTCTTAAGGTCGATGCGACCGGTCTTAGCGACTTCGTTGAGCAGCAAGCGCGTGATCAGATAGCCCGAAAGCACAAAGAAGATCGTGACGCCAAGCAGGCCGCCCTGAGCCCACGTGAGGTTGAGGTGATAGAGCACCACCGCGACGACGGCAAGCGTGCGCAGGCCGTCAAGGGCAGGGATGTAGCGGGACTTGGGGCGAGCAGGCGTCTGCTCCGCGGCGGGAGTGTTGGCGCGGCCCGCGTTGTTGGCAGAAGCGCGATGGGGGCTCGCGGTGCGTCGCGGCTCGTTGGCACGGCGCTCGCCCTTCACGCGTTCGTGCGGCGCCGGCTCGTTGCCCGTGCGGCGTCGACCGCGCGAGCCCGATTGCGAGAATTGTTCCATAAAACATCATCCAATGACGAGAATAATCAGCACGTATTCATTGTAGCTGCCTACCCCTGTGAATGCTTGCTGCTGGCGCAAGCTCAAGCGCGCGTCCACATCAAAGTGGACTAAAGTTATAGGGGGTGCGAGAGTGCACAATCGTTGGTCGACGGTGGGCGCAAAGCCTGAAGACGAGGAGGTTTCCATGGCGGATCACAGCATCGTTGCGGTGTTCGGCAGCATGAACATGGACCTTTCGGTGGCGTGCGAGCGCATGCCGCGCGCGGGCGAGACCGTCGGTGGCAGCG
Source organism: uncultured bacterium (assembly GCA_905215065.1). Taxonomy (GTDB): domain Bacteria; phylum Actinomycetota; class Coriobacteriia; order Coriobacteriales; family Coriobacteriaceae; genus Collinsella. Next base: position 112,158 of record CAJMOF010000005.1, read on the forward strand.
GTTTTATCACCAACGCCGGCGGTAAGGGAGCCAATCAGGCCGTTGCCGCTGCGCGCATGGGTGCGCGCACGTGCATGATTGGCGCTGTTGGGCGCGATACCTTTGGCGATGCGCTTGTGACAGGGCTCCAGGATGCCGGCGTGGGCGTTGAGTTTGTGGCGCGTCGCGATGACGTGGAGACCGGTACCGCGACTATCATTCGCTGTGAGAGCGACAACCGCATCGTGCTGTCGCCGGGCGCCAACCATGCGCTTGCGGGCGAGGACGTTGCCCGCGCACTGAGGCGCTTGGTGGCCGACGAGCTCGACGGCGATGCCAGCGAGATTGCCCCGGCTGCTGGCGGCGTCTTTATCGCCCAGGGCGAATGTGACCTTGCGGCGACGGCCGGGGCGCTTGCTTGCGCTCACGAGCTGGGGTTCTATACGATCTTTAATCCGGCGCCCGCCTGCGACCTGCCGGCAGGAGCGTGGCCAGCGGTCGACCTGGTCTGCCCCAACGAGACCGAGTGCCAGGTGCTGACGGGCATTCTGCCCACGGATGATGCGAGTTGCGTCGCCGCGCTCAATGCGCTGCTCGACAAGGGCGCCGGGGCTGCGGTCATCACGTTGGGCGGCGCCGGCTCGGTTACGCTCGGCGATGGCGGTGAGCCGCTGCGCATGCCGGCGCTTTCGAGCGCGGTGGTCGATACGACGGCCGCGGGCGATACGTTTATCGGCGCGTTGGCGGTGGCTCGTCTGGAGGGCCTGCCGCTCTTTGAGTGCATGGCGGCGGGTGCTCGCGCCTCGGCGGTGACGGTGTCGCGCCTGGGCGCTCAGCAATCAATTCCCACGCGTACGGAAGTCGAGCACAAGTTTGGGTCGGACGATTTAGTACAAGGCGGAGAAGCGGAGTAGAACAATGGCAACCAAGAAGCTGATCCTTGATCTGGATATGGGTGTGGACGATGCGATGGCGCTCGCCTATGCCATCGCAAGCCCCGAGGTGGAGCTCGTCGGCATCACCACGTGCTTTGGCAACGTGCGCGTCGAGCAGTCGGCGCACAACTGCTTGGCGGTGCTCGACCTGTTGGGTCGTCCCGAGGTGCCGGTGTACCTGGGCGCCGATCGTCCCATGAAGGCGACCGAACCCTACACGCCGCCGGCGTCCACCACGCTTATCCACGGCAAGAACGGTATTGGCGGCGCAAGCGTGCCCGCTTCGCCGTACGAGCCGGTGGGCGCGACGTCGGCCGATGGCAATGCGGCGGTCGATTACCTGATTGATGCCGCGCGTACCTATGGCCCCGATTTGATCTACGTGGCGACCGGCCCGCTCTCCAATCTGTCGCTCGCCCTGGAGCGTGATGCGGCGGCGATGATGTCTATCGGTCGCGTGGTCGTGATGGGCGGTGCGCTTACCGTGCCCGGCAACGTGAGCGCGGGCGCCGAGGCCAACATGGCGGGCGACCCCGAGGCTGCCGACGCCGTGTTGCGCTCGGGCCGCAAGCTCACCATGGTGGGCTTGGATGTGACGCACCGCGTGGTGCTCACACGTCGCGACGTTGCCGGCTGGACGGGCTCGGGCACTATGGCTGGCTGCGCGTTTGCGAGCATGGTCGAGCACTATATCGGTTCGTACGAAATGAACGCGCCCTACCTGGGCGGCTGCGCGCTGCACGATCCGCTGGCGGTTGCCGTGGCGATTGATCCCACGCTCGTGGGTGCGCTCGGCTGCAATCTTCGTGTCGACCTGCTGGGCGAGTACCGCGGCCGCACTATCTGTGATGAGCACCGTCTGTCCGATCCGGATAAGAGCGCGCTCGTGGCGCTCACCGTGGACGCCCCACGTTTCCTCGCGGAGTTTAAGGCACGCATGGCTCGCATCCTTGGCTAAACGGTTTCTGTGCCCCGATCCAGATTAGCTACCGAGTAAATACGCCCGTTGGGGGAATAGTCGCGTCGCTTCGCTTGACAACAGGCTAAACTAGCTATTAAACATTTACTATTCTGTTTAGATTGAATTTGCGGTCGTTTAGTTGTCGAGTCACGGGGCGGTCAGGCCACGATGCTCCGCCACGACCGTTGCTAGGGGGAACAATGGCCAAAGCAAGTGTTCGCGAAATCAGCCGCATCACCGGTTTTTCGCCTGCGACCGTGTCCAACGCGCTCAACCGCAAGCGCAGCGTGAGCGAGGAGACCGCCAAAGTCATCCTGGAGTGCGCGCAGTCGCTCGGCTATCAGCAGTCGACGCAGCTCGAGAGCATCCAGTTTGTGCTCGCGCGCAAGACGGGCGCCATCCTGGACGAGAGCACCTTCCATCCCGCGGTTATTGAGGGCGTGGAGCGCCAGGCGCGTCGCCACGGCATGAGCACGAGCTTTGTCTCGCTCGACTTTAGCGACCTGGACGCCGTGCGTCCGCAGGTCGAGGGCCTGATCGCCGACCCGTCTGCCGCCATCGTGCTGATGGGTACCGAGCTGGGTGAGGAAGATTACGCCCTGTTCGCCAACGCTGCCGCCCACCTGATCGTGCTCGACGGCTGGAGCGACCGCCAGTACTTTGATGCCGTAGTCATTGCCAATACCGATTCGGTGCTGCGCGCCGTGGACTACCTTATCGAGAAGGGTCACAGGCAAATCGGCTATCTGGCAGGCGATCTTCGTATCCGCAACTTTAAGGATCGCGAGCGCGGCTATCGACAAGCGCTTGAGGATGCGGGCCTCGAGGCCAATCCGGCATGGCGCGTCACGCTGGGCACCACGCTCGAGGGCGCCTATCGCGACATGGGCGCGTGGCTCGACAGCGTCTCACGCGACAACCTGCCGACGGCTTTCTTTGCCGAGAACGACGTGCTTGCCGTAGGCGCCATGCGCGCGCTGAATGAGCACGGTATACGTGTGCCCGAGGATGTCTCGATCATCGGCTTTGACGACCTATCTCTGGGCGCCTTCTCCAACCCGCCGCTCACCACGGTGCATGTTCCCAAACACGAGGTGGGCGAGATCGCGGTGCGCCGTCTGGTGGGCAACATCCGCAATCCCAAGAGCTATACCTGCAAAACGGCTGTGTCGACCTATTTTGTCGAGCGCCAGAGCGTGCGCGAAATCTAGGCGGAGACGGCATCGCCTGCAGCGTGCCAAAGCTCGCTAGGGCAGTAAACATAGCGCTATTCAAAAGAGGGTCCTTCGGGGCCCTCTTTTTGTTGCCCTTGTATGTTCAGATTGTTTACATACCGTTTAGGCTGATTTCTCTACCGTTTACGAGACTTTCGCGCTAAACTTTTAAACAAAAGAGTAAAACATTTAGTAAACAGAACAAAACGAAACATGCGTCTGTTTACTGAACATGTGACTAGGGGAGGACGTACATGGACAAGATCAAGCTCGGCTTTGTGCCCACGCGCCGCAGTATCTTTAGCGCGCCGGACGCGATCAAGTATCGCGGTCTGACGGCTGATCGCCTGCGCGAGATCGGCGTCGAGATTGTGGATATCGACGACATCAACGACGAGGGCCTGCTGTTCGACGACAGCCATATCGCGCCTATCGTCGAGAAGTTCCGCGCCGAGGGCGTCGACGGCATCATGCTCTGCCACGCCAACTTTGGTACCGAGTATGTCTGCGCCCGCCTTGCCCGCGAGCTCGGCTTGCCCGTGCTGCTGTGGGGGCCGCGCGACGAGCGCCCCGAGCCCGACGGCACCCGTCTGCGTGATAGCCAGTGCGGTCTGTTCGCCACCGGCAAGGTCCTGCGCCGCTTCCAGGTTCCCTTCACCTACATGACCAACTGCCGTCTGACCGATCCCGAGTTCGAGCGCGGCGTCTGGGACTTTTTGGCCGTGTGCAACGTGGTCAAGACCTTCAAGCACACCCGCATCCTGCAGATGGCCACCCGTCCGTTCGATTTCTGGTCGACCATGTGCAACGAGGGCGAGCTGCTCGAGAAGTTCAACATCCAGCTTTCGCCCATCCCCATGACCGAGCTTGTCCAGGCCGTGCGCGACGCCCAGGCTGACGAGCAGGCCATGGCAGCCATGCTCGCCCACATTGGTGACAGCTTTGAGATCTGCATCCCCGAGGACAAGGTTCCTGCGGTCGCAGGACTCGCCATTGCCATGAAGCGCCTGGTCGAGAAGTACGGCTGCAACGCCGGCGCCATCCAGTGCTGGAACGCCCTGCAGGACGAGTTGGGCATTATGCCCTGCGCCGCCAACGCAATCCTCAACGAGATGGGCATCCCCATCGTCTGCGAGGCCGACATCCATGGCGCTATCACCGCGCTTATGGTCGAGGCCGCCGACCTGGGCCGTCACCGCGGCATGTTCGCCGACTGGACCGTGCGCCATCCCGATAACGAGAACGGCGAGCTGCTGCAGCACTGCGGCCCCTGGCCCTGCAGCTGTGCGGCCGTCAAGCCCAAGCTCACCTACCCGCTGGCGTTCGATCATCCCGGCGCGCTGACGGCCGAAGCCAAGCACGGCGACCTCACCCTTGCCCGCTTTGACGGCGACAACGGCGAGTACTCGCTGCTGCTGGGCAACGCCCGCGGCATCGACGGCCCGGCCGGCATGGGCACCTACCTGTGGGTCGAGGTCGACAACCTCAAGCGCCTCGAGGCCAAGATCGTCGAGGGTCCCTACATCCACCACTGCGTCGCCATTCACGCCAACGTGGTGCCGGTGCTCTACGAGGCGTGCAAGTACATCGGCATTGTCCCCGACCTGTACGACCCCATCGAAGAAGACGTCAAAGCTTACCTGCGAGGAGAGTAGAAATGGCAACTATCGAAGAGCTTGAATCCCTGCGTTGGGACCTTCGCCGCGATTGCGTCGATATCATCATGGCTGGCGCTGGCGGGCACATCGGCGGCGACATGTCGGTCATCGATGCGCTGATGACCCTCTATGCCAACCACCTCAACATTTCTCCCGAGACCGTCGACGATCCCAACCGCGATCGCTTCGTACTCTCCAAGGGCCACGCCATGGAGGCCTACTACGCGGTGCTCTGCCACGAGGGCTATCTGGACCTCGACGACGTCAAGGCCCGCTTCTCTAAGTTCGGCAGCCCCTACATCGGCCACCCCAACAACAAGCTCAAGGGCATCGAGATGAACTCGGGCTCGCTGGGTCATGGCCTGCCCGTGGCCGTCGGGATGGCGCTTGCCGGCAAGATGGATGGCCGCGACTACCGCGTCTACACCATCATGGGCGACGGCGAGCTTGCCGAGGGCTCGGTCTGGGAGGGTGCCATGAGCGGCGGCAACTACCAGCTCGATAACCTGTGCGCGCTCGTGGACCGCAACCGCCTGCAGATCAGCGGCAGCACCGAGGACGTCATGAAGCAGGATTCGCAGGAGGAGCGCTGGGCCGCCTTCGGTTGGAACGTGCTGTCCATTCCGGGCAACGACGTCCAGGCCATCGACGCCGCGCTGACGCTGGCCGCCGAGACCAAGGGTAAGCCCACGGTCATCATCCTCAACACGGTGAAGGGCTACGGCTCGCCGGTTATGGAGGACAAGGCCGCCTGGCATCATCACCTGCCCAACGATGAGGAATATGCCCAGATCATCGCCGATTTCGCTGCCCATAAGGAGGCTATCAATGGCTAACAAGATCGCCAACCGCAAGGCTATCTGCGACACGCTGCTCGAGGCCGCCGCAACCGATAAAGACATCGTCGTCCTGTGCTCCGACTCCCGCGGCTCCGCATCGCTCACGCCGTTCTTCGATCAGTATCCCCAGCAGTCCATTGAGGTCGGCATCGCCGAGCAGGACCTGGTGAGTATCGCCGCCGGTATGGCCTCGTGCGGCAAGAAGGCCTGGGCCGCCTCGCCGGCGTCCTTTGTGACCACGCGCTCGTATGAGCAGTGCAAGGTCGACGTTTCGTACTCCAACACCAACGTCAAGCTCATCGGCATCTCGGGCGGCGTGTCCTACGGCGCCTTAGGCATGAGCCATCACTCCGCGCAGGATATCGCCGCCATGAGCGCGATTCCCAACATGCGCGTGTATCTGCCGAGCGATCGATTCCAGACCGCCGAGCTCGTGCGTGCCCTGGTCGCCGACAACAAGCCGGCCTACATCCGCGTGGGCCGCAACCCGGTGGAGGACGTGTACACCGAGGACGAGTGCCCGTTCCAGATGGATCGCGCCACTTGGGTGCGTCGCGGCGCCGATGTGACGATTGTCGCCACCGGCGAGATGGTCCGCCATGCCGTGGACGCCGCCGATCTGCTGGCCGAGCAGGGCATCTCGGCAACGGTACTCGACATGTATTGCGTCAAGCCGCTCGATGCTGAGGCTGTGATCGAGGCCGCCGGTGCCACGCGCGCCGTCGTGACCGTCGAGGAGCACAGCCCCTTCGGCGGCCTGGGTTCCATGGTCGCGCAGGTCGTGGGCGAGCATTGCCCGTGTCCGGTCAAGTGCCTCTCCCTGCCCGATGCGCCGGTCATCACCGGCACGAGCCCCGAGGTCTTTGCGCACTACGGCCTGACGGGTGCCGGAATCGCGCAGACCGTCGCCGAGTTCTTGCCCGCAGAGTAACTGGAATGTGACAAAGGGACCGCCCCTTTGTCACATTCGTTTTGAAAGGGGTGGCCATGGGCCGCTACATCATCGGAATCGATCAATCCACGCAGGGCACCAAGGCGCTGCTGGTGGACGAGGGCGGCCATTTGATTCATCGTGCCGATCGCCCGCATCGCCAGATTGTCAACGAGGCCGGCTGGGTGAGCCATGATCCAGCCGAGATCGCCGCTAACGTGCTGGCCGTGGCGCGCGCCGTGGTGGAGGAGACCGGGGTCGATCCGGCCGACGTCGCCGGCATCGGCATCTCCAACCAGCGCGAGACTACCGTTGCCTGGAAGCGCACGACGGGCGAGCCGCTGTGCGACGCCGTGGTGTGGCAGTGCGCCCGCGCCCGCGAGCTGTGCGACGAGCTTGCTGCGCGCGAAGGCGTGGCCGAGCTGGTGCGCGACACGACGGGTCTGGTGCTCTCGCCCTACTACCCGGCGGGCAAGATGGCCTGGATCCTCGCGAACGTTCCCGCGGCTGCCGAGGCCGCTGCGGCGGGCGAGCTGTGCCTGGGCACCATCGATGCCTGGGTGGTCTGGACGCTCACGGGCGGCGCGGAGTTTCGCTGCGACTGGTCCAATGCCAGCCGCACGCAGCTCTTTGACCTGCGCCGTGGCTGCTGGAGCGAGCCGGTGTGCGAGGCCTTTGGCGTCGATTCGGCTTGCCTGCCGCAGGTGACCGATTCCGATGGCCTGTTCGGTACAACGGACCTGGGCGGCTTTTTGCCGGCGCCCGTGCCCATTCACGGCGTGCTTGGCGACAGCCATGCCGCCTTGTTTGCCCAGGGCTGCCATAGCCGCGGCATGGCCAAGGCGACCTATGGCACCGGAAGTTCGGTCATGATGAACGTCGGCGACGAGTTCGTCGCCAGCTCGCATGGGCTTTCGAGCTCGCTCGCATGGCGTATGGACGGCGTGACCGAGTACGTGCTCGAGGGCAACGTGAGCTACGCCGGCGCCGTCAAGACGTGGCTGCGCGACGACCTGGAGCTCATCAACAATCCCGAGGAAGTCACCGACCTGTGTTACGCCGCCAATCCGGCGAGCCGCGTCTACTTTGTGCCGGCGTTCACTGGCCTGGGCGCGCCGCACTGGGCGAGCGATGCCGAGGGCTGCGTCTTTGGCATGACGCGCACCACGGGCCGTGCGGAGTTCGTAAAGGCCGCCGACGAGTCGATCGCCTATCAAATCTTTGACGTGATCGATGCGATGGTCGAGGATTCGGGCGCGGCACTGGCCGAGCTTCGTGTTGACGGCGGTCCCACGCGCGACGCGTACCTGATGCAGTTTGAGAGCGACCTGGTCGGCTCGCCCATCCGCATTGCGAGCAACGACGAGATGAGCGGTCTGGGTGCGGCTTGGGCCTGCGGCATTGCGCTGGGCATGTACACGCGCGATGTCGTTGACGTCTACGGCGCCCGCGGCATCGTGGAGCCTGCCATGCCTGCCGACGAGCGAGCCAAAAAGATCGCCGGCTGGCGTCACGCCGTCGACGCGACCATCGCCTACACTGCCTAGGCGGCTGCGCGGCGCCCGCAGGCTATTCCCGGGCAGCTCATTTGGGACGGGGCTTTTTTGACTGGTATGATTGGTGCGACCATTCGAACCAGCTAAAAGAGCCCCGTCCCAAATTGACTACCGAGAGGAACTGCCATGGAGCGTATCGCGAGTTTTTCCGTTGACCATCTGCTGCTCGAGCCCGGCGTGTATGTGAGCCGCATCGACCGCGATCCGGCGACCGGCGCCGCCGTCACCACGTTTGACCTGCGCCTGACCACGCCCAACAAGGAGCCGGTCATGAACACGGCCGAGTGCCACACCATCGAGCATCTGGGTGCGACGTTCCTTCGCAATCATGCCGAGTGGTCGAGCCGCATTGTCTACTTTGGCCCCATGGGCTGCCGCACGGGCTTTTACCTCGTCGTATTTGGCGAGGTGACGAGCGAGGAGATCTTGCCGCTCGTGCGTGAGCTGTTCGCGTTTGTCGCGGGCTTTGAGGGCGATGTTCCCGGTGCCGCTCCCGAGGAGTGCGGTAACTACCTGGACCAGAACCTCCCCATGGCAAACTGGCTTGCGCGCCGTTATCTCGACCGCGATCTGGCCGATATCGACGAGAAGCACCTGCACTATCAGCAGGCATAGGGCCGCCCTCTGCCTCCAAACCGTTCACACGGAGATATCGACCGTTTAACTGTTTAGAAGTGTTTATTCGAGGTCATTAGCACTAGCTCGCTTAAACTAGTTCTTAGAGTGATATTCAGGCAAGGCTCCTGAAGCAGCATCTGTTGACATTGATTGTCGGATTCTGCTTCGGGAGCCTTGTTCTGTTTAGGGGGGCACATGGAAATTGTTAAACGAATTAATACCAGCGCTGTCCTCTGCGTCGATGGAAATGGCAGACAGTTGGTTGCATTCGGCCGTGGTCTGGGGTTTAAGAATGTCGGAGACGAGGTCCCTCTTTCGGAGATTCAACGAACGTTTTATAACGTTAGCTCTCGCTACATCGCTCTCGTTGACGAGGTCCCCGACGAGCTTCTTGAGCTTACCTCGGATGTTATTGATATGTCGACAGGTTTGCTGCCTTATGAGGTGAGCCCTAATTTGCCGTTTATCCTTGCGGACCATATCGCGTATGCGGTTAAGCGCAAAGAGCAAAATATCGTTGTCCGCATGCCTTTATCGTTTGATGTCCGCCAACAATATCCCGTCGAATTTAAAATCGGCGAGTATGCACTTAGGATAATCAGGAAACGTCTTAACGTTAGGCTTCCAGCTCATGAGGCAGTTGGAATTGCCATGGCGTTTATCAATAACATGGCCGATTCGGACTCATGCGAAGTAGTTAAAGAGTTTAGCGCGGATATCTACGATCGTGTTCTGGAGGAGTCAACCGTTGCTGTTGAAAATCGGCTTGGCATTCAAGTTGATCGGGAAGGTTTCGATTACGCAAGGTTCGCAACCCATCTTCAGTACTTATTCAATAGGTTGAACTCTGGCGAAAGCATCGTGAGCGACAACCGCAAGATGTACCTCTCGCTCAAAAAAGAATATCCGGTGGCATCAATGTGCGCCGATGATATTGCTTCTGTTCTCAGCCGACTGACGGGGCGGGAACTTATAGACGAAGAAAGACTCTACCTCATGATGCACATCAATCGAATTGCATCGAAAACAAGGTAATTAGTTGGCAAAGGCGCGCGCTTTGCTGATGGTTACATATAAAACTCAACATGGGAGAAATGGTATTTATGGCAGATACAACCAAGCTCGCTGCCGAGATTCTCGAGATGGTGGGCGGCGCAGACAACGTTACATTTGTAGCTCACTGCATGACTCGTTTAAGGTTCAACCTTAAGGACGAAAGCATCGTAGACGATGCAAAAGTCAAGGCGATTGATGGCGTGATCGACATTCGCCATTCCGCGGGGCAATATCAGGTGATTGTGGGACCTAAGGTCGATAAGGTCTATGAAATCGTTGCCAAGGAAACCGGGATTGACGCCGGAGATTCCGAGGCAAGCGAAGGAGAGACTAAGGGCTTTCTGGGAAAGCTAATGAAGTTCATCAGCGGCATCATGATGCCCGTTCTTCCTGCCTTGATCGCATGCGGAATGATAAACGCCATCCTTAGCATTCTGACGACGGCGGGTGCTGTTTCCGCCGAGAGCGGAATATACACTCTGCTGTACGGCATGGGAAATGCCTGCATGTATTTCCTGCCCGTTCTTGTCGGATCATCTGCTGCTCAGTTCTTTGGAACCGATCGATATATCGGTGCGGTACTCGGCGCAATCCTGGTTTATCCGACTTTCGTTGCTGCGGCCGGAGCGGGCGATGCGCTGGATTTGCTCGGCATGAAGTTCACAATGGTGAGCTATTCCTCCACGGTGTTTCCTGCTATCGTGGCGGCTTGGTTCGCATCCGTTCTTAATAAGTGGCTGCGGGCGGTTCTTCCCGATGTTGTGGCATTTGCGCTCGTCCCGTTCCTGACGGTTGCTGTTGCCGCCCCCGTCTCGCTCCTTGTGATCGGCCCCGTTATTCAGCAGGCGAGCTCTTTGCTTGCGGCTGCAGTGCTGGCGGTCTATCAGTTCAGCCCCGTCCTTTGCGGCGTTATTCTCGGGCCGATATTCGGTCTCGTTATGATCCCCCTTGGACTCCATTGGGCCCTGATCGTGCTTTCCATCAACAATATTATGACCGTCGGCTCCGATCCTATCCTTGGACTTCTCTGCTGCAGCATGGGTGTTGTCGGCGCTTGTTTGGCGTTTGCCCTCCGCTCGAAGGACCCGAGTGAAAAGAGTCTTGGGTTCAGCTGTGCCATTACGGGCTTTTTCGGGATTACGGAACCGGCGCTGTACGGCATCATCTTGGAGCACAAGAAGATCATTATCGCTTCCATGGTCGCCGGAGCAATCAGTGCTGTTATCCCGGCGATTTTCAACACCTGTACGTTCGTTATGACGTCGAGCGGCATTTTTAGCTTCCCCGGTTATATGGATCCTTCTGGTGATATGAGCAGCCTCATCGGCGCAATTCTTTGCAATGTCGTCGGTTTAATTCTTAACTTCGTTCTCGTTTACATCCTGTATCGCCCTGATGAAGAGGCGGTAGTGGAGTAGACAATTATTCGGGATGTAAGCTGCCGAAAACCCCGCGGCAGATTGCATGTGGTGGGCTTGTCGTTGATTCACGCGAGCCCACCCTCATTTTTGGAGTGACTAGCTATGACAATTACTGCCGATATGACGTTTGGCGAAATCGCGCTCCTTCCTGAGTTCGCTGGCTTTGGCGAGCACCTTATGCTTTGCCGGCCTTCAACTTGGGAGCGCATGTGGAATAAACCCATTGTGTCTCATATGAATTCTGATGCTAATCCATATGAAACTGCTCGCGTTTTGCGTGGATTGAATCGAATTGTCGAGCTCGTGGATGACGGGAGGCAGGTTGCCTACGATATTTGGGATGAAGCCGACTGCATCCGTGATCCGACTCGGCGCAATACGAAACTGTTCTTCTTTCCCGGGAGACCTAGGGCTCCCTTTATCATTGCGGTTTCGGGCGGAGGTTATCAGAGCGTTTGTCATCAAATGGAAGGCTTTCCCGTTGCCCCCGAGCTCAACGATGCGGGCTATAACGTGTTCGTGCTGTCATACAGGGTGAGGGTCGAGCCTTTGATGCCGCGCCCAATCGACGATTTAAATCGAGCCGTCCGTTTTGTCTTCGAGAATTCAGCGAAATTTAATGTCGCAAAAAGTTATGCAGTTATCGGCTTTTCTGCTGGTGCGCATTTAACTGCCGAGTGGGGGACGGACAACAAGGGATTTGCGTCCTACGGATGCGAGGCACCCAAAGCCTTGGTCCTGTGTTATGCACCGATTGATCTTCGTGGCTTTGAGAACGCATCAGACAATAGATTTCTTGATTCGGTGTGCGGCGGGGCTGGTCGCGACTCGCTCGATGATTTCTGTATTAATCAGCATGTGTGGGAGCAGTATCCTCCGACATATCTTTGGCAATGCGCTGACGATGATATTGTATCGCCCGACAATTATGAAAAGATGGTCGATGCTCTGGATGCAGCTGGAGTACACCATGAGGGAGTCATGTATTCAGAAGGGGGGCACGCATTGATGAAGCCCCATGCGCCGGAGACCGACTACTGGTGTATGAGCGTTATTGAGTTTCTTAAAGATTATCTCGACTAGGAAGCTGCATGTCGCTTTTTGAGCGGGTGATTTCGTCATGCAATGTTTTCGGTATTGATCGTGGTCGTGGATGAATGATGTTCTAGAATGTTCATACTGTCACATAAACGAACAGGAGCGAACATGCATATCTACTCTGTATCAGATCCCGAGTTCAAATCCTATGGTCGCGTGTGGGACGACGTGCCGTCCAACCTGACCGCCCCGCTTGTCGAGGCGCTTGCGGCTACTCCCATTCCCGAGGGCACCAAGTACGTGGCCTCCGCACCCGAGCTCGAGCAGGTTGAGGGTGTCGACACGCTCGGCCTGCTCATGTACGGCGGCCGTCCGTTCCAGCCGGGCTGGTGCAACGGCCACAACACGCGCCTCAACTGTCTGGAGTATCACCGTGCCAGTGAGTTTAATTTGGGTGCGCGCGACTTTATTCTGCTGCTGGCCAAGCGCGAGCAAATTGTCGACGGCAAGCTCGACACCGCTCAGGTCAAGGCCTTTCGCGCGCCCGCCGGCACGCTCGTCGAGGTTTACGCCACCACGCTTCACTACACGCCCTGCATGGTCGACGACGGCGGCTTTCAGGTGATGGTGGCGCTGCCGGCGGGCACCAACGGCCCGCGCCCCGAGGCTGCAGCCGACATGCCTGCCGCCGGTGACAGCTACTGCTACTGGAAGGCCGACAAGTGGGTCCTCTGCCACGCCGACAGCCCCAAGGCGGCCGAGGGCGGTTACGTGGGCCTCATCGGCAAAAACCTCGACATCACCTGCGACTAGGGGCTTCCTGTTTGTCTCGATCTGTAACATCTAGCGGGCTAAATCGTCTCTACCTGTTACAGATTTAGACAAACCGTAGAGGGCTGCCCGAAAGATCTCGATCTGTAACACCAGGCCCGGTTTTGGCGGCCTACCTGTTACAGATCGAGACAAACCGGGCCCAAACCACCACAAAGGTGCCTGTCCCCTTTGTGGTGGTTTGGGGCGGCGGTATCAAAAAGTGTCAGACGGGGGCGGCTGCGGGGCGCCTGTGCGCGAAAAGAAGTGTCGGCCTGCGCCGCTGTCGTTGAGCAGCGCGCTGTTTGCGGGGATACTGAAGCTACGACAAGCAGCGTATGAAAGGATCGATGTATGGCTTTCCGTAAAGACTTCCTGTGGGGCGGCGCAACGGCTGCCAACCAGTGCGAGGGTGCCTACAACGTGGACGGCCGCGGCTTGGCCAACGTGGACGTGGCGCCGCACGGCCCCGAGCGCTACGCGGTGGTCTCCGGCCAGCGCAAGATGCTCGACTTCGAGGACGGTTATTACTACCCCGCGCAGACCGGCATCGATTTCTACCACCACTACAAGGAGGACATCGCCCTCTTTGCCGAGATGGGCTTTAAGACCTTCCGCATGAGCCTGGCCTGGACCCGCATCTTCCCCAACGGCGACGAGACTGAGCCCAACGAGGCCGGCCTGGCCTTCTACGAGGACGTGTTCCGCGAGTGTCAGGCGCACGGCATTGAGCCGCTCGTGACCATCACGCACTTCGACTGCCCGATTCACCTCATCAAGGAGTACGGCGGCTGGCGCAACCGCAAGCTCATCGACTTCTACAAGAACCTCGCGACCACGATCTTCACCCGCTACAAGGGCCTGGTAAAGTACTGGCTTACCTTCAACGAGATCAATATGATCTTGCACCTGCCGTTTATGGGTGCCGGTCTGGTCTTTGAGGAGGGCGAGAACAAGGAGGCCGTCGAGTACCTGGCCGCCCACAACGAGCTCGTCGCTAGCGCTTGGGCAACCAAGATCGCTCACGAGATCGACCCTGAGGTCAAGATCGGTTGCATGCTTGCCGCAGGTAGCTACTACCCCTACAGCTGCCGTCCGGGCGATGTGCGCCAGGCGCAGATTGACAACCAGAGCAACTATTTCTTCGTCGACGTTCAGAGCCGCGGCTACTACCCGGCCTATGCCGTCAAGAAGCTCGAGCGTTTGGGCATCGATGTGGGCATGACGGATGAGGACCGCGAGATCCTGGCCGCCAACACCGTCGACTTCATCAGCTTTAGCTATTACAGCACCCGTTGCTCCGCCGGTGCCGATAACCCCGATGTCGAGCGCACCCAGGGCAACGCCTTCGCCGGCGCCAAGAACCCCTACCTGCAGGAGAGCCAGTGGGGCTGGGCCATCGATCCGCTGGGCTTCCGCATCACCCTCAACGACCTGTACGACCGTTATCAGAAGCCGCTGTTTGTGGTCGAGAACGGCCTGGGCGCCAAGGATGTTGTCGAGGAGGATGGCTCCATCAACGACGACTACCGTATCGACTACCTGCGCCAGCATATCGCCGCGATGCGCGATGCGGTGACCGAGGACGGCGTTGACCTGCTGGGCTACACCACCTGGGGCCCAATCGACCTGGTGTCTGCCGGCACGGGCGAGATGTCCAAGCGCTACGGCTTTATCTACGTGGACCGCGACGATGCAGGCAACGGCACCCTCAAGCGTTCCAAGAAGAAGAGCTTCGACTGGTACAAACACGTCATCGAGACGAACGGCGAGGACCTGGCCTAAGGCTTTCCCAACAACCACAGCCTCCTAACCAAAACGCCCGGCGAGCAGTTAATGCCCGCCGGGCGTTTTGTTAAAAGAAGTGAAAGCACTCATTGGGGACGTACTTAAATGAGTGCCCGCAGAATGAGAGTGGATAATCTCCCGTTTTTAGCCTGTTTGTGGGCTCAAAGTGGGAGATTATCCACTCTCGCCATTTGGGCGTCCAAAAATCCTCGCTCGTTTTGTCTTAGTCATTGGGGACGTTCTTAAACGACTAGTCGCTGGTCCACTCATTGGGGACGTACTTAAATGAGTGGCCCCTGGGGACACCCTTTGCCGTCGGCGGATTTTGGGACATGTGGCCCGCTTTTTGGGCCCGCCTGTCGGTACACTAAAAGCACTATGGGTACCTGCGAGCGACATATCGGCCACGCGGCCGCCCGATCCGCACCCGTGGCGGATCCCAGGGGTGGCAGGCTCTTCGCCATGCCGCGATTCCTTGTTGGCATAACACATCAGGTGTACCGTCACCGCGTCTTTGCTATCGCCGGCGCCATCACCGCGCTGTTCCTCATGCTTTTTGCAGTCTTGCCGGTGCTGTTCGCCTTCGACCCCAATCTTTCTAACGCCGTGCCCGCCTATAGCGAGGTGTCCGAAGAGGTCGTGGATGCGCTCATCCATTCGAGCTCTCTCCCACTGCTTGTCGCCGCAATTGCATTTTCGATCTGGGGCGTGCTGGTCTATCTGCGCTGTTTGGACTATGTGTTGCGCCGTCGTCTTGTGGCCGTCGCCACCATCTGTGCCCTGTGGATGATCGAAGTCATTCTCAAGTACAAGTCGTTCACGCCGTTCTATGCCACCGTGCTGTGGTACCTGTACTACGTGCCCATGACGCTCATTCCGCTGCTCTACCAGTTGTGTGGTCTGCGCCTTGCGGGCCTGGAGCAACACCGCCTGGGTCGCCGCTACCGTGCTGCGCTGTGGATTGTGGCCATTCTGCTTATCGGATTTGTGCTCACCAACGATTTCCACCGGCAGGTCTTCCGCTTTGACCGTACAAGCGACACCTGGAGCAACGATTACACGTACGGCTGGGGTTATTTCGCTGTCCTCGTGTGGACGGCCTTTGACTTCGTGGCCTTTTTTATCCTGGTTGGTCGGTCCTCGTCCTTTCGCATTCAACGTTTCTCGGGCACGGCGGCGCTCGTGCTGCTGGGCGGCGCTTTCTTTGCCATCTCATATGCTCTGCGCGTGCCCTGGGCATGGAGGCTCAACTTCTCGCTGGTCTATTGCGTGTTGTGCGTGGTGACGCTCGAGATTTGCCTCGATTGCGGCGTCATCCCGTCGTATCACGATATCGCCGGCATCTTCGACACCTTGCCGCTTGACCTCAAAGTTCTAACGCGCGACCTCCAGGAAGTCTATGCCACACCGGTGTCGAAGCCAATGCCGGCGGGCGTGTGCGAAGAGCTTCGGGCCCAGGAACACGGGCATGCCCATGCCTTTGCCGTGGCGTCCGATCCCGATGTGATGTACCGTGCCTTTCCACTGCTGGGCGGATCGGCCCTGCTTGCCCAAGACGTGTCGGAACTTAACGAGCTTAACCGTGAACTGGCACATCGTCGTATGGAGCTGCAGCGCCAAAATGAGCTGCTCACGGCCGATTACGATCTTAAGACGCATCTGGCAGATCAAGAGGCCGAGACCTTACTGGTCCAAGACGTGGATCAAGCGCTTGCCCGCGCGCTCGAAGGGATGTACGACCTGCTGAGCTCGCTGCCGCCGTTGACCGATGAGGCATCTTCGCACGAGCGTTACCGCATGCTGCAGCGCGCCAAGATGCTCGTCGCCTATTGCAAACGCAAGGGGTCGCTCACGTTGGCACAGCACGGGGAGAGCGGTTTTGATCGCGACCGCATTCAGCTCATTGCCAATGAGCTCGCAAGTGATCTGCGCACCATCGATGTCGACTGCGCTTCGATTATCGCCATACGCCGCCCCATGCACGCCAGCGCGGTAAGCGCACTGTACGACTGTGTGTACGACTTTGCATTTTTTGCCTACACCACCGATCATCCGGCGCTTATGTATCACCTGAGCGACCATGACTCGCGCAGTGTCGAGCTGCGCGCCACGCTCTTCTCCAACGACGAGGGCGATCTTTCGCAGACGCCCGCCGCCCGCGAGCTCGAGCTCGCGCTGCGGGGACGAAACGTGGCGTATCGTCTTGAGGGCGAGCCCGGTCAGCTGCGCATGATCGTCTTGATGCCACGGGCGGGTGAGTGACCATGCAGATTCCGCTCATCCCTCCTCAGATTGTCGCGCTCGATGTCGTCTTTGCCCTCGCAGCATGTCTGCAGACGATTCACGTTCCGCTCATCGCATCGCGTCGCTCGTCCTATAACCGCAAGGTGATTTGCGCCTACGAGGCGAGCCTGGTGCTCCACTTGATGATCTCGGCCGTTATCTTGTTTGGATCGAGCGCCTCGTACCTGGTGGCGCCGCTCTACGTTTGTGCCGAGGGAATGGGCGGGGTGCTGTGGCTCAACGCCGCGATCTTTGCCTATGGCGTGGTCCTTATGGCGCACTATCGTCGCCCCGTCATGCTGGCCGAGCTGCTACTCATTGCCGCCGTGACACCGCCGGTGGTTTTTGCCATGGGCTCGGCGTGGGCCGTTGTCCTTATCGCAGAGGGAGCGTTCTTCCTGTTCCGCTCCATCGCGGCGCTCTGGATGGACGTCCGTAACCGCCAGGAAGATATCACTGCGTTCTCGACGATTGAAACCATCAACGTGATTCCCGTGGGCATCCTGTATCTGGACCCGAGGGGCCGCCCGCTGCTCATGAACCGCTGCATGCGAAAAAACCTAGTGGAGCTTCATATGCCCACCGACCTAGGCGATATGAGCGGTACATGGAACGACCTGCGCAAACTCAGTATGCAAATGCCCGAAAGCAGCAGGAACCGCGTGCGCATTAATCTGGACCGCTTTGGTGAGGCGCGCGTTGTGGTCGAGGTTTCTCCCGCCGAGATTCGCTTGTTTGTGCACGATGACGTTATGGTTTCGGGCCGTTCGTTCGAGCGCATTATCGGCCTGGATGTGACAGAGTATGCGCACGCGCATGACCGTCTGGCGCAAGCCAACCACCTGCTTGAGCTTGCGGGCCAAGAGCTCCAGGCCCAGATCGAAGAAGTCAAAAAAGTTGCCGACAACGCGGCCTATCTGCGCATGCGTGCCCGCGTTCACGATGTGATCGGCCAGCGCCTGTCAATCCTTCATCGCTATTTGGAGGAGGGGCGCTTGGACGACGAGTCGCTCGAGCAGATCGACCCGTTGTTGCGCTCGATCGCCGCCGATCTGCGCAGCGGGGGCGACGCCGAACCGACAGAGCAACTGGGCGATATCGTCCATGCTTTTGGCCTGGTGAGTGTGCAGATCGATGTTGAGGGCGCGCTGCCCGAGGACGTGCGTGTCGCGGCAGCCTTTCTGCAGATTATCCGCGAAGCCTCGACCAATGCCACCAAGCATGCGCAGGCGCATCGGGTCCATGTGCGCTTGTGGCAGGAGATGTCGGAAGACGGCGCTGTTGCGCGGATGACCGTTTCTAACGACGGCGCGCCTGCACCCGTATCGTATCGCGAGGGAACGGGTATCCCTGGTATGAGGCATGTCGCACAGAATCTGGGCGGCAGCCTGGAAGTCCACGCCGCCCCGCCCTTTACGCTTGCGGTGTCCATCCCGCTCGCCTCCAACGCCACGGTCCAAAGGAGAAGCTCATGATCCGCGTGTTAATCGTCGAAGACCAGGCTATCTTGCGCGAGAGCCTGGCGCGTTCCGTGGGCGACCAGCCCGACATGACCGTTATCGCCGCGATCGCCGACGCCTCGGATGCCTTGGACGTTGTGCTCAAGGAGCGTCCGGACATGATACTGATGGATGTGTGCACCGAGCACGATTCCAACGGCATCGTGGCGGCGGCGCGCATCAAAGAACAACTGCCCGAGTGTCGCATCATCATCATGACGGGTATGCCCGAGATCACCTTTGTGGACCAGGCGCGCGAGGCGGGCGTCGACAGCTTTGTGTACAAGAACGTCGGTATCGACGAGCTATTCGCCGTGATGCGCTCCACGCTGGCGGGTTACTGCACGTTTCCCAAGCCGCCCGAGAGCATCTTCTCCGGCACGGCGGCCCTCGACGATGTCGAGCTGTCGATCTTGCGCCTTGCCTGCGAGGGTAAAAGCCGCCGCGAGATTGCGGCCGAGCTGTTTATGAGCGAGGGCACCATCAAACGCCGCATCTCGGAGATTCTCAACAAGACCGGCTACGACAACATCATGCGCCTGGCCGTGCGCGCGGTGACCGAGGGCAGCATCGTTCCCAACATGGAGCGCCCGTAATCGACGCGCTCACCCGTGTTCCGGCGCCGCAAAGATAGGCCGCCCACCGTTTCGCATCTAAAAACGGCGGGCGGCCTGCTTGTATGGGCAGTGCTGTCGGCATAAAAGCGACGGGGCCGCAGGATCAACTCCTGCGGCCCCGTCTGGTGTGCGCGGATGTGTCCGCCAATCCGCGGCTGTCGTGGTCTACCGCTACGCGATGGTTGCGCTGTAGGAGGCGACGTCCTCGTAGGAATCGGTCAGGTAGGCGTCGATGCCGATGGTCGTGTTGACCAGGCTGTCGAAGCTGTCAAGCGTGCCCTTCGAGAAGGTGAACTCTTCGGTGGCGTTGGTGTCGGGCATCAGGTGGGCCGAGAACCAGGCTTCCTTCATGGTGCCGTTGACGTTTGTCTTGCCGGTGGGAGCGTAGAAGGTCAGGTCCTTGTCGCTCTTGTTGGTGATGTTGACGACAAAGCCGATGTCGCCCCAGTCGTCCTGGAACTTCTCGGTGATGGTGATGGTGCACAGATCGTCATCGGCGACGGTGACGGCGGGGGAGATTTCGACGCTCTGGACATCGCCGTCTTCGACGGCCTCCTCGACTTCCTCTTCCTTCTCGGCGGCCTCGCGATCCTTCTTCACGGTACCGGATAGGTCCTTATCGGACTTGCTAAAGATGAGCTTGTCCTCGCCGTCCTCAAGGACAAGCTTGCCGTCCTCGAGCTTCACGTCGGTCGTCTCCTTGTCGACGGTGATACTCGCGGTGGTAGCGTCCTTGGCCTCCCACTTTAGGTCGGAAACTTCGGAGAACAAATCGAGGCTGCCCGTGCCGTCTTCGTCCAGGACCAAGATGCAGCTGATGCCCCATTCCTCGAACATATCCATATACTCATCGGTCAGCTCTTCGCCCTCCGTGGTTCCACCCGAGAGTTCCCAGCTGCCAACGAAGTCGGCCTTGGGGTCTTTGCCGCCGCCGCTGCAGCCCGTTAGGGCAAAGGCGAGCGCCAGGACGCATGTCAGGAATGCGAGTACGGACTTTTTGAACGTTGTCTTCATGGTGTCCTCCTTAATCGAACGAAACCCATAGAAGCAGGAGCGGGGGCGGCGGATCCCCCGCCAATTACCAGATAGAGGGGCTAGGGCCTGGGCGTTCCGCAGTTGCTGCAGAACTTGCCGCCGTTTTCGCTGCCGCAGTTGGGGCAGAACCACTTGGCCGGTGCCGGGGCGGGTGCGGGACTGCCACACTCGGAGCAGAACTTGCCGGTGTTGGTGGCGCCGCAGCTGCAGGTCCATGTGCCGGCCGCGGGGGCAGCGGCAGGAGCCGGTGCGGGAGCGGGTGCCGGAGCCGGCTGCGGGGCGGCCTGCTGCTGTGCCTGGCCGGCGGCGAACAGCTGGCTGGCGTTCATGCCGCCCATGCCACCTGCCATGCCCATGCCCATAAAGCCTGCCATCGCGCCGTTGGGGTTGGCGGCTGCCGCGCGCATTGCGTCGCTCTGGGCGCTGGCAATGTTGGCTGCCGCCATGGTGGGATCGCGCATGACCGCGGCTTTCTGCAGATCCTTGATCATCTGCTCGTCCTCTTGCGAGGCGGCGATGGAGTTGACGCCAAAGCTCACGATCTCGACGCCGCGCAGGTCACGCCAATCGGCAGAGAGGACCTCGTTGAGCGCGCGGGCGAGCTCGGTGGTGTGGCCGGGGATGGCGCTGTAGCGGATGCCCATTTCCGAGATCTTGGCAAAGGCGGGCTGCAGGGCGGTGAGCAGCTCGGACTTAAGCTGGCTGTCGATCTTGTCGCGCGTGTAGCTATCGGTCACGTTGCCGCACACGTTGGTGTAGAACAGCAGCGGGTTGGTGATGCGGTACGAATACTCGCCGTTGCAACGCACGGAGATGTCGACGTCCAGGCCAATGTTGTTATCGACCACGCGGAAGGGCACAGGCGAGGCGGTGCCGTACTTGTTGCCGATGATCTCCTTGGTGTTGATGAAGTAGACACGCTGGTCCTTGCCCGCGTCGCCGCCAAAGGTAAAGCGGCTGCCGATATTGGCGAAGGTCTCCTTGATGGAATCGCCCAGGTTGCCGCTAAAGACGCTCGGCTCGCTGCCGGTATCGAAGACGAACTCACCAGGCTCCAGCGCGACTTCGATGATCTTGCCGTTTTGCACCACGAGCATGCCCTGGCCGTCGTTGACGGCGATGACCGAGCCGTTGGAGATGACGTTGTCCTCGCCGCGCGTGTTGGAGCTGCGGCCACCGGTGCGTTTGCTGCCCTTGCAGGCCAAGACGTCAGCAGGCATCGATTCGCAGTAGATAAATTCCTTCCACTGGTCGGCCATGACGCCGCCGGCAGCTCCCAATCCAGCTTTCAAGAGTCCCATGGTGATCTTCCTTTCTCGTCAAAGGCCGGGTGGTATTGGTCGGATTGCTTAGTCGTCCTTGTCGTCTTTCATGACAACGGTGGTCTCGGTGTGGCTGAAGGTGTCGTGCTTCTCGGTCAGGTCGAGCTCGCCGCAGTACTCGTCGGCGTGGGTGGCCTCGTTGGCCGTCTTGAGCTGGCCTACCAGTAGCACGTCTCCGATAATCACGATGATCAGCGGCGCGATGATGTTGATGAGAATGCCCTCGACATCGAAGGTGAGGTAATCCGGATCGAAGGCGTATTCTCCCATAAAGAGAACCTGGGAGAGGATAAATCCGATCACAAAGAACAGCACCGAGGCAATAGCGAGCTTGGGCTTGGAGCAGGGGAGCTCGCCGACCAAGCGGCCGGTCTGGCCGTTCATGGCAAACAGGTAGCTCTTGCCGTTCCACGAGGTGGAGAGCATCCAGACGGGGAACAGGGCGTAGTCGCTGTCTTCCCAGGTGTAGTCGAGCTGCTTGCTTTCGACCGTGGCATCGTCATATTCGTCGACGACGGTCTCGCGCAGGGCCGAGATCGTGCTCTCCTCCATGCGGCGCTCGGCGCGCGCCTTGCAGGTCTCGCAATCCTCATCGTAACGGTTGGCGATGTAGCCGGGCATATAGGCGACCGAGAACGGGCGCAACGCGTCGTAGTCAAACGGCTCGATGGCGTCCATGTGGCCGTCGGGCATCTTGGACGATCCGTCGACGGGCACGCGCTTAAACGAGATATTGCCCTTGCGATAGGCATCGTAGTGGTCGGTGGTCGTGACGGTGCGGTCGGATTCCTCGGTCACGGTCTCGTTGGTCGCGTCAAAGTACACTTCGCCGTCCACGCGGGCGCCGTAGAGCCAAAACGGCACGTAGACACCTTGGACCTCGTCGATGTGGTTGCCGGTGACAAAGCTCTTGGGCAGCAAGATCTTGCCCTTGTAGTGTCCCTTGAGTGCGGCCGTGACGTCGTCGCGCCCGAGCTTAAACGGAATCACCAGGTCGGGCGAGAAGTCGCCAGAGAGCTGGCCGGGCGCCACGGCGGAGTTACCGCAGTACGGGCAGGTGGTGACGGCGACGGTGCCGTCGGACACGAGCTCGGCGCCGCACGACGAGCAGATGTAGCCGGCGTTTTGGGCGAGCTCCTGCACGGCATCGTCGGCAGCAGGTTTGGGAGCTGCGGCTGCGGCATCGGCTTTGGCATCTGCCTTGTCCTGGCGTTCGCGATAGAGTGCCTCGACTTCTTCGACTTCAAAACGCGAATCGCAGTAGTCGCAGACGAGCTTTTGCTCGGCACTGGCAAAGTGAAGGGGGCCGCCACACGCGGGGCACTGATAGTTGACGCTCTCGAAGGCCATGATCGGTCCTTTCCGTGCCGGAGGCTATGCGCCGATGGCGCCGCCGCAGTATTCGCAGCGCCCACTGGCATCGGGAATGGTGGTGGCTCCGCAGAAGGGGCAGGTCACCGCGGTCTTGGGGGCCTTGGCGGCCACGACGCTGTCGCGCGTCTCCTGGCGCAGCTGCACCAGCGCGTCGCGGACCTCGGTTGCCTGGCGCTTGGCCTCGCGGTATTCGATGGAACCGCGCTGATCGATAGTGGAGTCGTTTACGCGCAGGTTGATTTCGGTAAAGTACGGCGTGTTGACATGGATGGTCAGATTAAAGTCGTAATCCAGGTCGTAGCGCGGCGGGTTGTAGCTCTCTCGCTCGCCGTCCTTGGTCTCGCGATAGATCTCGGTGCGATGCTCGTCGATATCCATGTCGCAGCCGAGTACCTGCGAGAACTCGATGATGTCGGGATTGGCGTCACGCCAGCGGCTCTGCGAAGTGATGATCAGCAGGCCCGCGTCCTCATCGAGCATAATATTGGTGCGCCCGGCAGAAAGCGTGCGCGTGGGGTTGAACGACGCCAGGCGCTCGGCGTTGGCCTCGCGGTAGGCGAGTTGCTCGCGGATATCGTCCGCGGTGCTGGAGCGATAGCCGTGAAAGTAGGGGGAGAGCTTACCGACGCACTCTTTGCACAGGTAGCCTTCGTTGATCTTGGTCTTGCCGAGAAGTCCCAGCTCGGTACCGCAAATCGCGCACTCTTTCTTCTCGAACATCTTGTCAAAGAAGCCCATGGCTGCCTCCCATCAACTGGTAGCGTGTGTCACTTTTGATGATGGGGGAGTGCGCGATCTTTCACGATACCCAGACGGCTCAACGAGTCTCCACAACTGGGACACATGGCCCATTTTTCCTACTCATTGGGGACACACTTTGTCGAATTATTGGCGCTGCCGCTTGTTACGCGACGGTCACGGCGACCTGAGCGTAGCGGGTGCAGGGGCGCTCGGCGTGCGTCTGCACGGTGAGGGCGAGCACAAGGCGGTCGTCGGGTCGTGCGTCGGCGGGCACGATGAAAGCGGTGTCTACCGTGCATTCTTGCCACAGCGACAGATCCTGGGCGCCTGCATAGCTCGACGGGTCCACGGCGACATCCCAATGTACATCGAAGCCCTTGCCGTCGGGGTCGACGATGGTCGCCGCCAGGGCGACGGGCTCGCCGGCTGCGGCGCTGCGGTCGGCCGTGACCTCGACAACGTGCGCCGGATGCGAGCAGGTCGCCGGATCGTGGGCGCACCATTGCGCGCGGGCGGCAAAGTCTTCCTGATAGGCACGCAGGTAGGGATTGAGATTGTCGTCTGCGGGCGTGCCGATGGAGGCAAAACCGGCGGGCGCGTCCGCATCGGGATGCCCATCAAAAAACATGCGTCCCAGCAGCGTATCGAAGCCGCGGTCGTCGATACCGCGCAGGCCAAACGGCAGCAGCGGAATATAGGTCATGCTGTCGCCTTCGGCCATAAAATCGCCGCGCTCAAACTGCATCGCGGGCATGCCTTCCAGGCCCCAATCCAGACGGGCATGCTTGCCAAACTGAAAGCGCTCAGGCTCGTTTTCGTAGACCTTACCATCGCCATAGAGCATATAGCGTGCCATGAGGGGGCCGTTGCCCTGCGTGAGATTCTGCTCGGGCCAGGGAGCCTTAAACAGCGGCAGCGTATCGGGCTGAGCTGTTTTGGCGTCGAAATAGTTGCCATACATATAGGGCGTACGCCAAAAGATGAGCTCGGGAAAGAGCTCGCGCCCATGGTCGAGCCACGAGTTGTCCTGTCCCACGCCATCGGCAACGCCCATCACGCGCACCTTCTGATAGACCCGCTGCTGCACGGCGGGCCACTCGGGCGTGGCGCGATAGCGCTCGG
This sequence comes from uncultured bacterium, assembly GCA_905215065.1. Lineage (GTDB taxonomy): Bacteria > Actinomycetota > Coriobacteriia > Coriobacteriales > Coriobacteriaceae > Collinsella. The sequence continues at coordinate 136,955 of CAJMOF010000005.1, forward strand.
CAATACTCATGAGGGCGCGAACGATCGTATTCATACCACCCCAGCTGAGCAACCATAACGTACGCGGATCATCATCCAGAATCGCCTGCGCAATTACGCGAGACCCCTCAGTTTCCTCAGTCACATCACCCTCAAAGGCAACATTTCCCACAAACGTACGCTCGATCATCTGGGCAGGCGTGGGAAACGGCGGTTCACCGGCGGCGTCCGCATTTGCCTGCAACTGCGGCCAAGCCTGGGCATATTCATTACTCCAGAGACTCTCAATCCAATGCTCGGGAAACGGCCGATACTCACGAAGCTCGCCGGCTAGCGGATCGGGCTCATGAGGCACAACAGCCCACTCATAAGAGCGCCGCCCTTTGGTCCGCCAATGCGAATTCACCTCGCCGAGCGTATGAACCCCATCCCCAAGAAAGTGATACTGCGAAGCCGTATACACCACAGCCTGCACATCAAGCAAGTTAAGATACAGAGCCAAATGAACAAGCGAGTTCATATCATCGACTTCCATATCAGTGGTAACAATCACCCGAGTCAACTTCTGGGACATAGGAACAGCTCCAATCAAAATCAATTCAGCCAGTTACGCGCAAGGCAAGACGGGACCCACGCCCCCATCGCCCGCGACCCGGCGGCCCGCCGGAAGCGGCCGACCAGCGTTTCGAACAACGTTAACTTAGGGGGCTCTGACCTTTAGTTTTGTAAACATTCCGCAGCGCGAGCCCCGCTTATCCGATGCTCCGAAGGAGCAGGATAAGCGGGGCTCATGCGCGAGGACGTTTACAAAACTAAAGGTCAGAGCCCCCGATGGGATGGTTACCTCGAAACCCTGGCCGACCACTCCCAGCAGCCCACCGGCTCGCCGTCGATGAGTACGTTGCCCCCGTCGAAGTCTTGATAACACAGGTCGTTGAATTGGTGGATCCACACGCCGTGGTTGAACGTCTTTTTGGCCGAGCCGTCGGCCTCGCGATACACGCCGGTCAGGTCCTCGACATGGCTAAAGTAGGTGAGATGCACGTTGGCGCCGGCACCGCGCAGGCGCGCGAACAGCGGCAGCACGGTCTGTTGCGGGTGCACGAGCTCGTCGCCCTTGGAGTGCGTAAACCACAGCGGCGTCTTGGCGAGCGCGGCCACGTCCTTGTCCGTGGCGTTGTACCACGGGGCGCAGCAGGGAAGGCCCGCGGCGAAGAAATCGGGGTAGTCGGCGCACAGGCGCAGGGTCATAAAGCCGCCGTTGGAAAGACCGGCGACCACGATGCGGTCGGTGTCGATGCGGTCGGCATGCTCGGCGACAAACTCATCGATAAGTGCCTTGAGCACGGGGGAGTAGATGCTCTGGTTGGAGTGACCAAGCTGCTCGACGCCGTTGTCCATCCAAAACGTGGGCGACTGCGGTACGAGCACCCAGGCAAAGCCGCCAAAGTAGCGCTGGATCTGCGCCTGGCTGATGGCCGTCACGCGGTTGCCGATATAGGCGCGCGTGGCGCCTTCGCCCTGCGTGGCGCCCTTGCCCTCGCCGGCGCCGTGCAGATACACCACGAGCGGTGCCTTTTGGGGCACGACCGTCGCCTCGGGCGCAAAGGGGTTGAAGCATGCCGAGTCTTCGGCCTTAAAGGTGGGCTCAAAGAAGCCGTATTCGAGCGCGATGCCGTCGACGGCGGTCTTTTGCGTGGCGTTGCTCCAGCCTTTGAGCGCGGGGCAGATATCGCCACGGCAGGTGTCGAAGACCAGGCCGCAGGTGGGATCGTCGCCGTCGTTGCCGGGAAGAGCTGTGAGCTGCGTGATGCGCAGCTGGTCATCGAGCATGCGCGAGCCCATGACGCCGCCTTCGATGGTCTTGGTCAGGCGCTGCTCGGCGACCTCGAGCGCCACATGGGTGCCCACGGCGAGCTTACGTCCGTTCTCGTCGCACGGATATGCGGCGAGAATGTCGATGTAACCCACGGAGGGCGCGGCATGGTCGGCGCCGCGCTCCTTGCGCATCAGAACCTCGCCCGAGCGCTCGTGACGCTCTACATATATATGGAAGGTGTTCGCGTCGATGTCGTTGGCGCGCACGGTGCAGGGCAGGTCGAGTACGACCTTGCTGATCCAGGGGCCAAAGTCGCCCAAGGTGGTGACGGTTGCGTAGGTACACAATTTGAGCTCCATGAGCTGCCTCCCTTACGCCGCGAATGCCTGGCATCTGCGGCAATACAAACTAAACATGTTTAGTGTAATCTAGAATTGAAGAATAACCAGATGAACTCGGTAAACGGCAAAATTGAACACGTCGTGAGCTACTAAACATATGTTTACTAGCTTCTAGCAGGGATTCTGTTGATGAGTTAACAGATCAGTGAGGTGTTCATCAAAATAAAATCCCACGTAAATGGCTATATATCAATAGAGGGTCAAAGAGACCACTTCCCGCCATTCAAATACGTTCACCCCCGATTACCTACCGTTCACCGGACTGTAGACGGCAAAATTGCCATAAATTCGGCGCTCCGTGTAAACTAAAGCTCGTAAACGTTCAGTAAACACTTTGTTTACGACAGCGTATCCAAGGGTCCGGCAACCGTAAGGGGTTATAGTCGCCGGGCCAAAGGCGTGCCTAAGCCCAAGGGGGCTGGCACACGAAGATATGGGGAGGGGTCCCATGGCAGTAGATAACAAGCAGATTGCCACCGATGTCCTCGAGCTCGTGGGCGGTGCGGAGAATGTCACCGTCGCCACCAACTGCATGACGCGCCTGCGTCTGACGCTCAAGGATAACAACAAGGTTGACGTGGAGAAGATCAAGAAGGTCAAGGGTGTTCTGGGTTGCCAGTTCGCCGGCAGCCAGCTCCAGGTCATCATCGGCCAGAACGTGCCCAAGGTGCTCGCCGAGTTCGTCGCCATCTCCGGCGTCAAGCAGGGTGAGGCCGTCAACGAGAACCTCGATGCTCCCAAGGAGAAGTTCGAGCTCAAGAACCTGCCCAATATCATCCTCGACTATCTGTCGGGCTCCATGACCCAGCTCATCCCGCTGCTCATGGCCGGCGGTCTGTTCCGTACCATCGCGGCCGTCCTCGGCCCCACCATGCTCGGTGTGCTCTCGGCCGACGACCCGACCTATACGTTCCTCTACACCACGCTGTACGAGGCCACGTTCACCTTTATCCCCATCTACCTGGGTTATGCCGCGGCTAAGAAGCTCGGCGCCAGCCCGGTGCTCGGCATGCTGCTCGGTGGCGCCCTCATGGCTCCTTCCGTGGTGAGCGTCGCCACCCAGGAGGGCGGCGGAATCATCTCCGTCTACGGCATCCAGATCGCCGCTGCCAACTATCAGCAGTCCGTCCTGCCGATCATCCTTTCGGTGCCCGTCCTCTACTTCATCGAGAAGTTCTTTAAGAAGGTCATGCCCGACGTGCTCTCCACGGTCTTCACGCCGTTCTGCACCATGATCGTCACCATCCCCATCGCCTTCATCGTCCTCGCCCCGATCGGCAACGAGATCGGTACGCTGATCGCTAACGCCCTCTTCGGCCTTGCTGACCTTGGCGGCATCGGTATCCTGATCGTCATGGCCGTCCTCGGTGCCTTCTGGCAGCTCTTCGTGGTCTGCGGCATGCACATGCCCGTCATCCTGCTCGCTCAGGTTCAGATCATCGCCGCCGGCTACGATCCCTTCGTCTTCGTTTCCACCAACTGCGCTATGGCCGCTGTCTGGGGCTGCGCCTTCGGTGCCTTCCTCAAGATGAAGAACCCCGACGAGAAGTCCCTTGCCATCGGTTACGTCATCTCCGCCATCGCCGGCGGCGTTACCGAGCCTGCGCTCTTCGGTATCCTCATGCGCTTCCGCCGCACCATGCTCGGCATGTTCATCGGCGGTGCCATCGGCGCTGTGTTCTCCGGCCTCATGGGTGTTACCTACTACCTCGCAGGCGGTGCGTCCAACTTCCTGGTCTTCACCAACTACCTGCAGGGTGGCCAGATGAACACCGTCTGGGCTATCGTTGGTATGGCAATCTCCTTTGTCATCGCCGCTGCCGTCGTCTTTGCCTGCGGCTTCTCCAAGGAGGAACTCGCCGAGATGGAGGCCTAAGGCCAAACCGTTCGGTCACATATGACCTCACCTACACGACAGGGCCCCGTCAGGCGTAAGCCCGGCGGGGCCCTTCTTGCAAGGTAGACTGATGGGGCGGACGGGATTCGCCCGCGAGGGTTTGCCAAGCGGCAGGGGCTTTCGCACGGGGTTACCGCGAAAGCCCCCGGCGGTTCGCAAATCCTTTATCAAACGAAAGGACATGCAGATGAGTTTGGGAAAGCTGACCGTCAACGGTCGCCAGGACGGCTTTTTGTGCGAGGGCAAACCGTTCTTCTGGTTTGCCGATACGTGCTGGAGCGCATTTACGAGCATTGCCGAGGATGACTGGGACTACTACCTGACCCGCCGTGCCGAGCAGGGCATGAATGTGCTGCAGATCAACACGCTGCCGCAGTGGGACCGCTGCTGCCCCGACCTGGGCATTTGGCCCTATGCCAGCGAGGACGGCGTGCACTTTGATTGGTCCCGTCCCAACCAGGCATATTGGGACCGCGCCGCCGCCATGTGCCGTGCTGCCGTCGAGCACGGCATCCGTCCGGCACTCGTGCTTATGTGGTGCAACTACGTGCCCGGTACCTGGGGCGCCAAGATTGCCGAGCATTGCGGTGCCGAGGTTATGCCGCACGAGGAGGTTCGTGCCCACGTTGCCCGCGTCGTCGAGAACTTGGGCGAGCTCGACCCCGTCTACGTGGTGGCGGGCGATACCGACTTTACCAGCGACGAGGCGATTGCCTACTACGAGGACGCCCTCGACGAAGTCGTCAAACGCGCGCCCGAGGCCCTGCGCACCATGCATATCAACCGCGCTAACCGCACCATTCCGGCACAGTACCTAGACCGTCTGGACTTTTACATGTTCCAGCCCGGCCACAACTACGAGGGCCAGCCCGAGGCCTGGCGCCTGCCGCGGGACTTTACCGCCAACTATCCCAAAAAGCCGATGGTCAACTCGGAGCCCTGCTACGAGCAGATGGGTGCGTCGCGCAACGTCTACTGGCGCTTCACCGCGCAGGATTGCCGCGCGAGCGTATGGTCGAGCATTCTTGCTGGCGCCAGTGCCGGCGTGACCTACGGTGCGCACGGCGTTTGGAACTGGCAGACCAGCAAGAGCCAGGGCTCGGTGCTGGGCGAGGGCTTTGATATGCCGTTCCGCTGGCAAGAGTGCCTGCAGTTTGCGGGCGTGTGGGACTTTGGCGCGATTGAGCATGTGCTTGCCGGCTTGGGTGCCACGGCTGCCGACGACGCGCTTGCCGTGGTTCCGGCGCAGGAGCTCCTCGATGACGCGCGCGAGGCCATCCGTGTGGCACGTGTTGGCGATCGCGTCGTCACGTACCTGCCGCGCACCACGGCGCTCAAGTTTAAGCTCGACGGCGCGCGCGGCTGGACGGCGACGGCCCTCGACATGGAGGACAAGCGCATCGCCAGACTGCCCGTCCGCGATAACGGTGACGGCACCGTGCGCGTGGCTCAGCATCCCTTTGAGCACGACGCGCTGGTGATCCTGGCCCCCGGGCGTTAGCGTCCGTCTCGTCCGCTACCCGGGCTTCGCTCGGTTGCCAAACAACCCAGTCTCTTACTAAGTTGCGGTGGAATAGCCCCTAAATCAAAGTCGCGGGACTTTAAGCAGGAACTATTTCACCGCAACTGCTGAGGGGATAGGCTGCGGCAGCGGCAGAGGCGTTGGCAGCTGTGGCAGTGGCAACGGCAGCTGACAGGGTGTTTTCCGCCTGCTTGCTACAGCAGCTCGCCGTGGCGGGCGATGTAGCGGCGCTTTGCCAGCTGGGTGAGCGCGATGTAGGCGGTGACGATGCCGATGAGCAACGCGAAAAAGCTCGTGGGCAGCGGCATGAGACCCAGCGCATCGGCGATGGGGCTTGCCGGTAGCCAGGTGACGAGCACCAGGCCCAGCACGGTGAGGAGGCACAGCGCGGGCGCGGCGTGGTCGCGCGGGCGTGGCAGGCGCGGGGAGCGCAGCATGTGGACCACGAGCGTCTGCGACCACATGGACTCGACAAACCAACCGCTCTGGAAGAGCGCCGTAAAGGCCGCCATGCCTGCGACGTCGCCTATAGCGGCAAGCTCTGCCCAGCTTGCGCCCACGGCGGCGGGGCACACCACAAAGAAGAGCGCGGCGAAAGTCACGATATCAAACAGTGAGCTCACGGGACCCAACTCGAGCATAAAGCCCTTAATGGACGCGGCATCCCAGGCGCGCGGACGGGCAGTCCAGGCGTCATCGACGGTGTCCCACGGCAGCGCGATGCACACGATCTCGTAGACCAGCGACAGCAGCACCAACTGCAGAGCGCTCATGGGCAAGAACGGCAGGAACAGGCTCGCGACGGTCACGGACAGCACGTTGCCAAAGTTGGAGCTCACCGTGGTCTTGAGGTACTTGAGCAGGTTGCCGTAGGTGCGACGGCCTTCGATGGCGCCGCGCTCGAGCACGCCCAGATCCTTCTGAAGCAAGATGATATCGGCGGATTCCTTGGCGATGTCGACGGCGGAATCGACCGAGATACCGCAGTCGCTCGCGCGCATGGCGGCGGCGTCGTTAATGCCGTCGCCCATAAAGCCCACGGTGTGACCGAGCAGCTCGCGCATGACGCGCACCAGGCGCGCCTTCTGCAGCGGCGAGAGTTTGGCAAAGAGATGAGTTTTCTCAGCGCGCTCGGCAAGCTCGGCGTCGTCGAGCGCATCGATCTCGGAGCCCAGCAAGACGTTACTCGCGTCGATGCCGATCTGCTCGCAGACGGTGGCGGCCACGCGGTCGTTGTCGCCGGTTAAGACCTTGACCGCCACGCCCTTGGCCTCGAGGGTGGCGACGGCGCCGGCGGCACTTGCCTTGGGCGGATCGAGGAAGGCCAAAAAGCCCATCAGCACCATGTCGCACTCGTCGGCGATGCCAAACTCACCCACGCAGCGCGGATTGGTCTTTTGCGCCACGGCGATCACGCGCAGGCCCTCGGCATTGAGTTCGGCGACTTGCTTGCGAATCTGGGCGAGCTTATTTTCGCTGAGCGGCTGGGCGACACAGTCAACCTCGACAAAGGAGCAGATCTCGAGCATTTCCTCGGCAGCTCCCTTGGTGACCATCTGGGTTTTGCCCTGGGCGTCGGCGACGACTACGCTCAGGCGACGGCGTGAGAAATCGAAGGGCACCTCGTCGACCTTGGTATAGCGGTCGCGCAGGCTCTGGCCCAGCGTGGAGTCGGGCGCGACAGTCGAGGGCGTCACGTCGGCACGGTCGATGACGGCCAGGTCGATAAGGTTTTTGAGGCCGGTCTGGAAGAAGCTGTTCAAAAACGCATGGCGCAGCACGCGTGCGTCCTCGTTGCCGTCGGTGTTGAGATAGCGCTCGAGCACGATGCGGTCTTCGGTGAGGGTGCCGGTCTTGTCACAGCACAGGACATCCATGGCACCGAGGTTTTGGATCGCCGGCAGCTCCTTGACGATAACCTGGCGGCGGGCGAGGTCCTTGGCGCCCTGCGACAGGCTCGTGGTCACGATGACGGGAAGCATCTGCGGCGTGATGCCCACGGCCACGCTCGTGGCGAACAGCAGCGCGTCGATGACGTTGCCCTTGGTGGCGGCGTTGATGGCAAAGACGGCCGGCGCCATAACGAGCATAAGGCGTACGAGCAGCATGGAGACGCTCGAGACGCCGCGGTCAAACGCGCTCTTCTCGCCGCGCCCGTTGAGCATCTTGGCGATGCCGCCCAGGTAGGTGTCCGAGCCGGTGGCAACGACAAGTGCTATAGCGGTGCCGTTTTGCACGGAGGTGCCGGTAAAGACGATGTTTTTGCAGGCAGAGAGCGGCAGCGCGGAGCTGCCGGCACCCTCGGCGACGGTGATGGCAGCGGTCTTTTCGACGGCCTCGCTCTCGCCGGTGAGTGCGGACTCGATCACAAACAGGTCGCGCGCGGTGATGATGCGGGCATCGGCCGGCACCATATCGCCGGCAGAGAGACGGATTACATCGCCGGGGACGAGATCGTCAAAGGGGATCTCGATACGCTCGCCGTCGCGCAGGGCACAGCAGGTGTTGGAGACCAGGTCCTTGAGGGCCTCTGCCGCATTGCCGCTACGGGCTTCCTGGATAAACTTCATGCCGCCCGATACCAGCAGCATGATGCCGATGACGATGACCGTGGAGGGGTCGCGCTGCGGCTCGGGCACGGCGAGCACGTCGATGTAGAGCGAGACCAGCGCGAGCGCGGCGAGGATGCCGGCGAAGGGATCGATGAACGCGTCGGCGATGCGGCGGGCGAGCGTTTTGGTCGTTGCCTCGATGGTGTTGGGGCCGACGGCGTTCAGGCGCTCAGTTGCCTGCTCGACGGTGAGGCCGTTTGCCGTGGCGTCAAGCAGTACGAGGGCGTCCTCGGCACTATGGGTGGCGGCGAATATGGTGTTCTTGGACAGGCCGGTATGAGCGGCAGGGCGCGCCGTGCGGCGGCGCTTGGAGATGGCTTCGAGTACCGTGACGGTTTTGAGCATCAGCATAGGGTCCTCCTTGTTGAAGAGAGTTAGCGTACGTGTCGTATTTGCTTCAAAAAACCTAGATGTCGCTCACGTCTTGCTTTCGAACCACCACAAAGGGACAGGCACCTTTGTGGTGGTTTTGACGATCGGTTGTTGGCGCTTATGCGTGCGCGGAATCCTCGCGGCGTGCCGAGGGCGACATGCAGGTTTTTCGACTATGACTGCCTTCCATGGCACACCTCCTTAAGGCCGGGCGCGATGCGCTTCAGGTATCACGTACCCGTTACAATCCGCCCGTATTCTTGATGAGGGGGTTTGTCGTGTCAACCCCTTTGTTTGGAAAACCATTGCCCCTGACAAAGCCTTTACAGAATGCCGAGGCCCCAAAGCGCGCCCGCAACGCGCCCTGCCTGCGCTAAACTGGAAGGCACGTACGCGATTACGAGAGGAGCCCGCATGGAGGCTTACAAGCAAGAGTTCATCAAGTTTATGGTTGAGTCCGACGTCCTTAAATTCGGCAGCTTTACGCTCAAGAGCGGCCGTCAGTCCCCGTTCTTTATGAACGCCGGCGCTTACGTGACGGGCTATCAGCTCAAGAAGCTGGGCGAGTATTACGCCCAGGCCATCCACGATAACTTTGGCGACGACTTTGACGTGCTGTTTGGGCCGGCCTACAAGGGCATTCCCCTGGCCGTCGTGACCGCCATTGCCTACCACGAGCTGTACGGCGAGGAGGTCAAGTACTGCTGCGACCGCAAGGAGGCCAAGGACCACGGCGCCGACAAGGGCAACCTGCTGGGCTATGAGCCCCAGGACGGCGACCGCGTGGTCATGGTCGAGGACGTCACCACCAGCGGCAAGTCCATCGACGAGACCTATCCCAAGGTTAAGGCTGCTGCTGACGTCGAAATTAAGGGCCTGATCGTGTCCCTCAATCGCATGGAGGTCGGCAAGGGCGGCGTGACCACCGCGCAGAAGGAGATCGAGGCCAAGTACGGTTTTCCCGTCGCGAGCATCGTTTCCATGGCCGAGGTCGTCGAGACCCTCTACAACCACGAGATCGACGGCAAGGTCGTTATCGATGACGAGCTCAAGGCCGACATCGACGCCTACTACGAGCAGTACGGAGCCAAGTAGGTAGTTACGCGGTTTTACCAAACCGCGTAACGGCTCGACGCTGCGCGGGCCGCATTTGGACAATCTGACGTTCAACTTCAAGGGCGCGACCAGAAGGTCAGCGCCCTTTCGTTTAAAGGCTTTAGCCTGTGCGGGGCGCGCAGCGCGCCGCATCAGAAACCACCCG
>CAJMOF010000006.1 GCA_905215065.1 uncultured bacterium
GCCAGACCGGAGGGGCGCCGGGGGCGGGAATCTGGGCGTACACATTTCCTACACAGTTTGGAATCCGACTAACGTTTGCCAGCCGTTAACTACCGCTCGCCGATCATCTCTTTATATAAGGCAGTCTCATGGTTAAAGCGGATACGTTCCCCTAGCTAAAGCACAGCCAGCATCGAGCAACTCATCACGTTCTTCCACCGAGAACCCCTCGGCGTAGACGCGCACCACTGGTTCGGTCCCGCTAGGACGGACCAGCAGCCACGTGTCATCCTCGAATGCCAAACGCAAGCCATCCATATGACTAACGTTTTGCGGCACCTTGCCACAAATCGACTTGGGGTTTACGCCCGGCAGCAGCGTTCGTAACGTTTCGGCATCTTCGGCCTCAAGGCGCAAATCGCGTCGACCGTAACTCGTCTTACCAAAACTGTCCTCGAGTTGGTCGACCAGAACGCCCAAAGGCGCGTCCGTCTTTGCCATAAGCTCACACAGAATCAGACAGGCGAGGATTCCATCACGCTCGGGCATATGCGCGGCGATGCCGATACCACCGGCTTCTTCGCCGCCCATGAGGACGCCGCCCTTCTTCATCTCCGCCGCTATATATTTGAAACCGACTGGTTTGACGGTCACGCGGCAGCCAAGCGCCTCGGCAATGCGACGCACGAGCGTCGAGCACGAAAGATTGACGACGACGCGCCCCTCCAAATTACGAAATTGAACCAAGTCGCCCAAAACGAGCGCCATGATCTGATGCGGATGTATATATCTGCCGCGCTCGTCAACCGCGCCGATACGGTCGGCGTCGCCGTCGGTCACCAGGCCAGCGCAAGCTCCGTCCTCGATAACCGTATGCTCGCAAGCGTCCACCCACGGCTCAACGGGGTCGGGGCAGATATCTTCTTGGTCAGGCGCCTGCCCGGCGTGAATCTCGTGCACCTCAACGCCAAGCTCGCGCAGCAAGTCGGCTAGATAGCCCTGGGCTGCGCCGCCCATGGGGTCAACAACCACGCGCAGGTGCGCGGCGCGGATGGCTTCGGCATCGACAAACGATGCCACCGCTTGCATATAGTCAGGAATGATATCCGCGGTGCGATATTGCCCCTCGATCCCCATTGGCTCGGGAGCCATGGTCTCTTCGAGCTCTTCGATGACATCCTGGTTGGCGGTCGAGCCGTCACCCATGCGAATCTTGAGGCACAGATAACCCTGCGGATGATGGGACCCCGTCACCATGAGCGCGCCGCACGCCTCACCGTCATAAGCCGCCGCCCACGTAAGGGCAGGGGTCGGAACAGGTCGCGAAGCGAGCACGGCGTCTAGCCCGTGCGCTGCTAGCACACCCGCCGCAAGCTCAGCGAACTCGCGCGCCAGGGGCCGAGTGTCGAACCCTATATATACCGTTTTGCCCGGATTGGTCTTTTGCCACAACTCGCCGACGGCATCGGCGATACGGGCAACGTTATCGGCAGTGAAGTCCTCATCGACGCGAGCGCGCCAACCGTCAGTTCCAAAATGAATTATCGCGCACACGCGCAGACACCTCACAGTGTTTGGATCATGGTACGCATGAGGTATACCCGCGATACACACTCGGCAACCTGCCGGCACCAGCATTCACCATTTGGGCAAATGCTGCCGAGGACATGCAAGCAATAAAAAAACCGCCCCGTATGGAGCGGTTTTGCCCTTTATATATCGAGCGCCTCGGCCATCGCTGCCGTAGTGATTGCCGTGGTTCCACAGCAACTGCCCACCATTGCGGCACCGGCATGTCTCCATTCGATGCATGCGCGCGCGAAAGCTTCAGGGTTCTCGTGCCATACGGGGCCATCCTGAGTCTGGACCGGATCGCCCACGTTGGGACGCACCGTGACGGGAGTAGTCGCCGATGCAACCATCCTGGGCACCGCCGCATTCGCGGCCGCAAGCGAACAGCAATTAACACCAACCGAGTTTGCGCCGTGTTTTTCGGCGTACAAAACGGCTGCCTCGATGTTGAGGCCATCGCCCAGCAGGTCGCCTTTATCGTCAACGACAAAACTCACCAGAACAGGCATGCCGTCGGCGGCATCTCGGGCGCCGGCAAGCATGGGCTGCAGATTACGGATAGACGTCACCGTCTCGATCAGCAGACCGTCAACGCCGGCATTGAGCAAGGCGTGTGCCTGTTCGCGCGCAATGCCGCGGATCTCACGAAACTCGGCCGAGTCCTCGGCAAACCACTCAATACCGATCGGACCCATCGAGCCCAGCAGCAGCTGAGGGTGCGCCTGGCGGGCATCGTCGACGGCCCCGCGATTGACCTCCGCCACGGACGGCGCAATCTGGTCGTGCTTGAGGGCATAGCTTGATGCCTGAAAGGTATTGGTAATGAGTACCTGCGCGCCGGCGGCGACATACAAGCGATGGATACGAGAAACGGTCTGCGGCTCTGCCAGATTCCAAAACGCCGGTGGAATATCGGCGGCGTCGTACTCACTCAACAGAACACTGCCCATGGGGCCCTGCGCCAACAAGGTCTCGCTCGACAAGCGGCGCGTAAGTTCCTCGGCACCAAAGCGATTGTAATAACTCGTATCCATATATATCCCGCTATTCCTCGACGCTGATTCCCTGCTTTTCGAGATAGGCGAGCCAGCGGTTCATCGTGTCCTCGGATAGCGCATGCTCCATCATGCAGGCCTCGGAATCGGCTCGCTCAAATTCGACACCGAGCTCCTGAACCAAAAACGTGCGGACGAGGCGATGACGGTACCAGATAGCCGTGCCAACCTCGCGGCCGCGATCGGTCAGGACTACCTTGCCGTAGTGCGATTGCTCGACAAGCTCGGATGCCTTGAGCGCCGAAACCGCTTTATTGACCGATGCCTTGGAGACGCCAAGGCGCTGCGCGATGTCGACCGATCGCACGCCGTTGGTTTCCCCCTCTTCGCTTTCAATGCGAACCATGCACTCCAAGTAGTCTTCGTTCGCCACCGTCAGATGTAGTTCGCGCGAGCTATTTGTCGTATCCATGATCTTCCGTCCCTTCTGCATTCATTGGCTGATTCTACCCCATCCAAGCGTCGCGGTATGCCGTGGCATACCGTGCTAGAGTTCTTGTTGCACACGACGACCAAGATTGGAGCGGTCTTTATGGAAAACACCACCACGAACCCCGATGTCCTCGAGCGCTTTTTGCGCTACGTCCAGATCAACACGCAGTCCGAGGATGCAAACTGCGACCAGGTACCCTCGAGCGCCGTTCAGTTTGACCTTGCCAACGTGCTGGCTGAAGAGCTGCGCGAGCTTGGTGCGGAAGATGCCCACGTGACCGAGCACGCCTATGTCTGCGCGCATATCCCCGCAAGTGTGGGCGCTGAGGACAAGCCCGCCCTGGGCCTGATCGCCCATCTCGACACCACCGAAGTTGCACCGGGCGCCGGCGTGAAGCCGCACATCGTGCACTACGAAGGCGGCGACCTGGTCTGCGGCACGGTTGACGGTAAGCCCGTTGCCATGAGTACCGCCAAGCTTCCCGCCCTGAACGACCTCGCGGGTGAGGACCTGGTCTGCAGCGATGGCACCACGCTGCTGGGCGCGGACGACAAGGCAGGCGTCGCCGAGATCATGTCGCTTGTCGCGCGTATCGCTCAGGACCCTTCTCTGCCCCATCCCGCACTCGGCATTTGCTTCTGCCCTGACGAGGAGATCGGCCACGGAGCCGAGCTGTTGGATATCGATACCTTTGGCTGCAAGTATGCCTACACGGTCGACGGTGGCCCCATCGGCGAGCTGGAGTGGGAGTGCTTTAATGCCGCTGAGGCGACCGTCTGCTTTGAGGGCCAGTCCATCCACCCGGGCGACGCCAAAGGCCGTATGGTTAACGCAGGCAATCTGTTCTGCGACTTCAACGCGTTGCTCCCCTACGTGCAGCGCCCGGAGTATACGGAAGGCTACGAGGGCTTTTATCACCTTGAGGGTGTATCTGCAACCGTCGATCACGCCACAGCGCGCTATATCGTCCGCGACCATGACGCAGCCAAGTTCCAGCAGAAACTCGACCTTATTGATGCCGCCGCCTCGATGCTCAACCAGCGCTTGGGTGACAAGCGCGTGACGGTCGAGATTAAGCAGCAGTATCGAAATATGGCCGAGATCGTTCGTGACTATCCCGAGCTTATTGATGTTGCCAAGGAAGCCTACCTTGCCTGCGGCGTTGAGCCCCAAGTGCTGCCGATTCGCGGCGGCACCGACGGCGCGCAGCTGTCGTTCCGCGGTCTGCCCTGCCCCAACCTTTCCACCGGCGGCTATTGCTACCACGGCGTCAACGAGTTTGTCCCGGTCAGTTCGCTCGTCAAGATGACCGACGTCCTGCAGGAGCTCGTCGCCCGTTTCGCATAAGCCTGGCTGCATAAGCCCAAAAGACGAATCGCCCCGTCCTCAACCAAGAACGGGGCGATTTTTTTGCTGCAATGAGAACAGGTTGACGCACGCCAGCCTCTTAACGCAAGGAGTGTCCCAAACTGCCGGCACAAAAGGAACGTCCCCAAGTGCCGCAAAATGACGACATCCACTCTCGCTTTGTGGGTAGTCATTGGGGACGTTCTTGTTTGACTAGTCGTTTAAAAACGTCCCCAATGACTACCCAACGACTAGTCCGGACCAAGGCAACGCCGATGTTTTGGCAACGACAGCGAAAACCCGCCAGAGCGAGCAAGGTGCCTTGAAACGAGGCGGCATTGATCTTTTGATCATGCCGCCGAAGTTGAAAGGCAGATTGCCGCTCTGGCGGGTTTGCAGCGTCAACTGGTTACGCGGGCTGGTAAGCCCGCGTAACCCTAATAATTGGCTTCGTAGCCGTTGCCGTCACCGGTGGGCTGTTCGTAGTAGTCCGAATCGCTCGAATCGCTTGAGTCATCAGAATCGTCAGAGCTGACCGATGAGGTTGCGGTACCGTTTGCGTAGTCGTCAGACGTGTTGTTGCTGAGGTCACCGATCGTAGAGCTGGAACCGTCGGAAAGACCCATGGTGTTGGGACCCTTGGGATCCTTGCCGGCATCGACGCGCTCCATCATTTCCTTGAGCTCGTCCTCGTAGACAAAGACGTAGCTCACACCGTCGATCATGGTGCTGTCGTCGGCGTACGAGGGCAGGTTGGCCGAGTAGATACCGTCGACATCCATACCGCGCATGGCATTGACCGTAGCCACGATATCCTGAACGCTCATATCGGTTACGAGCATATCGGACAGCGAATTAACCAGGCCAAAGATCTTCGTGGCATCGAAGTTATTGAGAATCTGGTTGGCAAGGGCGCCAAGCACCTGACGCTGGTGGCGCATGCGCGTGTAATCGCCGTCGGCATAGGTGTAGCGGCAGCGGGCATAGGTAAGGGCGGTGGCACCGTCCATATGCTGCTGGCCAGCGGTAATCTTAATATCCAGGTGCTCGGGGTCGTCAACATCATCGGTTGCGTTAATGTCGATACCGCCAACCGAATCAATCAGCGCCTGCATACCGTCGAAGCTGACCTCGGCATAGTGGGAAATCTGAACACCGCACAGCTCGTTGACCGCCTCGACCATGGCCTCGGCGCCGCCAACGGTATGGCAGGCGTTGATCTTCATGGTCTCGCCTTTGTACTCGACCTTGGTGTCGCGCGGAACGGAAATGAGCGTCGCCTGCTTTTGCGTGGGGTCGATGCGTGCCAGGATAATCGAGTCGGCACGATACGTATCCTCGCCCGGACGGCCGTCGGTGCCAAGAAGCAGCACGTAGAACGGATCCTTTGCCTCATCGGTGTCAACCAGAACCCGACGCAGATTGTCGGTAATGACATTAGAATCGCCGAGCTTGCCCATAATGGTGGCAAACCACAGGCCGGCAGCGGTAGTGGCACTCAGCAGCACGCCAAGCACGACAATGAGCGCGACGTGACGAATCGTGTGGCTACGACGACGTTGGCGAGCTCGCTCGGAATAACGAGCCACGTTATCGCGACTGTAGATCTTGGCCTGCGCACCAGTTGAGGGTCTTCGAGTGGTGGTATCCGCGAGGGGCTTTTTATTAAACATAGGCAACCTGTATTAGTAGATGACGGGATCGGGGACGGTAGCATGCTCGACATGCGCGCCAAGCGCCTGCAGCTTTTCGACAAAATGCTCGTAGCCGCGCTTGATGTGATGGATAGCCGAAACCTCGGTCGTCCCGTCGGCAATCAAGCCCGCTACGACGAGGGCCGCTCCGCCGCGCAGATCGGGCGAGGTAACCTGTGCACCCGAGAAGCCCTTGACGCCATGAATCATGGCATGATGGCTCTCGATACGAATGTCGGCACCCATGCGCACCAGCTCAGAGGCAAACATAAAGCGATTCTCGAAGATGTTTTCGGTAATAACGGAACTGCCGTCGGCAAGGGCGGAGAGCACCATAATCTGCGCCTGCATGTCGGTCGGGAAACCGGGGAACGGAAGCGTCTGGATGTCGACCGGCTTGATACGCTCGGCACGGTTCACATGGACGCCATCCTCGACGCGCTCGCAGTCGATACCCATGAGCTCCATCTTCTTGAGCACCATGCCCAAGTGAATGGGGCAAAAGCCCGTGACATCGACACCGCGATCGTCGGCCATCAACGCACCGGCAACGATAAAGGTACCGGCCTCGATGCGGTCGCCTACTACGCGATGGGTAACAGGATGGAGCTCTTCCACGCCTTCGATAGTCACGACGGGAGTGCCGGCGCCAACAATCTTGGCGCCCATCTCGTTGAGCATGTTGGCGAGATCGACGATCTCGGGCTCGCGGGCGGCATTGTCGATAACCGTGGTACCCTGCGCGCGCACGGATGCCATAATGAGGTTCTCGGTCGCACCGACACTGGCGAACTCGAGCGTGACGGTGGTGCCGCGCAGGCCCTGAGGCGCGCTGGCGTTGATATAGCCGTGGGCGGTATCAAACTCGACGCCCAGGGCCTCAAGACCAAGAATGTGCATATCGATCTTGCGAGCACCCAGGTTGCAGCCGCCCGGCATGGCAATTTTGGCGCGATGGAAGCGGCCCAGCAGGGGTCCCATGACGGCGGTGGAAGCGCGCATCTTGGCAACGAGCTCGTAGGGGGCCTCCCATGAATCGACCTGAGAGGTATCAATCTCGAGCGTGTGCTCGTCGAGAACATCGATCGTAGCGCCCATGCCCTTGAGCACCTTGCCCATCACGTGGACATCGGAAATATCGGGCACGTTCTGCAGCGTCGTCTTGCCCGGCGCCAGAAGCGTTGCCGCCATGAGTTTGAGCGCGGAGTTCTTGGCACCCGAGACGGGCACGGAGCCTCCGATGGCGTGGCCACCCTCAACGCGGATAATATCCAAGGTCTACCCTTTCAAAAAGCATGCCCGGGGTGGCTGGGCCATCCCGGGCATGATGTGTTCGCAAATGGTCGAACGCTAAATCGTTTGACTATTGGGCAAGCTTGAGCTTACACCATGCGATTTCATTATAGAGGTAGGCGCGGCGTGCATCATCCTCCGACAAATTACCCAGCTTCTCTTCAAAACCTTGAATATCAGCTTTAAGCTTGTCGGCATCGACGGTCGCCAA
Organism: uncultured bacterium; assembly: GCA_905215065.1. GTDB lineage: Bacteria > Actinomycetota > Coriobacteriia > Coriobacteriales > Coriobacteriaceae > Collinsella. The sequence goes on from CAJMOF010000006.1 coordinate 7,585, forward strand.
ATCGCAAGCGCGCTCGGCGAGAACGGTCACGACATCGTCCGCAACCTGGGCATAGCCGCCGGCCACGGCAAACGTGTGGTCGACAGTGCCCATGGCCTTATCGGAAACGCGAACGTAACCGCGGTCGATCGTGCAGATCTCGCTGGAGTGAGCAGGCAGGACGCCAAACTCGCCATCCGTGGACGGAATCGACACAAACGCAGCGTCGCCCTCATAGGCGCAGCTCACGGGGCACACGATGCGGATACGCATAACCTACTTCTCCCCCATCTTGCGGGCGCGCTCGCGCACGTCCTCAATCGTGGAAGCATAGCGGAAAGCCTGCTCGGGCAGGTCATCGGCCTTGCCGTCGACAATCTCGGCAAAAGAGCGGACGGTATCCTCGACGCGGACGTAGACACCGGGGTTGCCGGTGAACTTCTCGGCGACGTGGAAGGACTGCGAGAGGAACTGCTGAATCTTACGGGCACGGTTGACCGTAAGGCGCTGCTCCTCGGACAGCTCGTCCATACCCAGAATGGCGATGATGTCCTGAAGGTCGGAGTACTCCTGCAGGAGCTCCTGGACCTTGACGGCGACACGGTAGTGCTCCTCGCCAACGATCGAGGGATCGAGAGCGTCGGAGGAAGATGCGAGCGGGTCGATAGCCGGGAACAGGCCGAGCGACGAAATGCTACGCGAAAGAACCGTGGTGGCGTCGAGGTGCGTAAACGTCGTGGCAGGCGCCGGGTCGGTCAGGTCGTCTGCGGGGACGTAGACAGCCTGGACGGAGGTAATGGATCCCGTCTTGGTCGAGGTAATGCGCTCCTGGAGGTCACCCATCTCGGTAGCCAGTGTGGGCTGGTAACCAACGGCGGACGGCATACGGCCCAGCAGTGCGGAAACCTCGGAACCCGCTTGGGAGAAGCGGAAGATGTTGTCGATGAACAGCAGGACGTCCTGGCCGCGATCGCGGAAGTACTCAGCGGTGGTAAGGCCGGCCAGACCGATGCGCAGACGCGCTCCAGGCGGCTCGTTCATCTGACCATAAACCAAGCAGGTCTTGTCGATAACGCCAGACTCGCTCATCTCGAGGAACAGGTCGGTGCCCTCGCGGGTACGCTCGCCGACACCGGTGAACACCGAGGTGCCGCCGTGCTCCTGGGCGAGGTTGTTGATAAGCTCCTGAATCAGAACGGTCTTGCCGACGCCGGCGCCGCCGAACAGGCCGGTCTTGCCGCCACGGATGTAGGGCTCGAGCAGGTCGACGGCCTTGATGCCGGTCTCGAAGATCTCGGTCTTGGTGGTGAGCTCGTCAAAGCGGGGCGCTGCATGGTGGATGGGGTAGAACTCCTCCACCTCGGGCATGGGCTTGCCGTCGACGGGCTTGCCCATGACGTTCCAAATGCGACCGAGCGTCTTGGGACCAACGGGCATCTTCATGGGCTCACCGGTATCGGTGGCGATGAGGCCGCGCTGCAGGCCGTCGGTCGAGGACATGGCGACCGTGCGGACGACGCCGCCCGGAAGCTGGCTCTCGACCTCAAGGATCGTGCTCAGATGACCGATCGGGGTCTCGGCCTCGACCGTGAGCGCGTTGTAGATCGGGGGCACCGCGCCGTCAAACTTGACGTCGACGACAGGGCCGATGATTCGCACGATGCGACCATCACCGGCAGTCGTCTTCTTGGTGGCTTCCTCGACCGCAAGCTTTACGGTGTTATTAGCCATTACTGTTCCTCCAATGCTGAGGCTCCGCCGACGATCTCGTTAATCTCGGTCGTGATCGAAGCCTGGCGCACGCGACTATACGTGCGGGTAAGGGTCGAGATGATCGCGGTGGCGTTTTCCGTCGCGGAGTGCATGGCCTTGCGGCGTGCACCCTGCTCGGCAGCCGCCGAATCGATCAGGGCCTGGTAGATGACCGTCAGGATATAAGACGGCACAAGCTTGCCGAGAACATGCTCGGGAGAGGGCACGAACTCGAACGTGGACGAGATGCGCTTAGGGGCGTCGGTCTCGTTCTTACGCGGACCGTGGGCCATAGCGATCATCTCGGGGTCGAGCGGCAACAGATGCTCGACGCGAAGCTCCTGATCCACGCGGTTCTTGGCGTGGTGGTAGACAAGCTCGACACGGTCAAGCTCACCGGCACGATACGCATCGCAGATATGAGAGGAGATCATGCGGGCCTGATTGAAATCGGGCTCAGAGGAGTTGCCCTCAAAGTGCATGACGACGTTTGCGCGGTCACGGAAATACGTGGCCGGCTTACGCCCGCACGCGATGATCTCGCACTCGATGCCGTCGTTCGCCCAAGAAGCGGCGAGCTTTTCGGCCGTGCGCTCCACCGTCGTATTGAAACCGCCGGCAAGGCCGCGGTCCGAGGCAATAACGACAATCAGGCCATGCTTGACGCTCTCATGCTTCTGCAGCATGGGATCGGTGCCCGAACAGGAGGCGTCGCCGGCGACCGTCAACATGACGTCGGTCAGCGCCTCCTTATAGGGCTCGGCCTGCTTGGAGCGATCGAGGGCACGACGGATCTTGGCCGTAGAGACCATCTCCATCGTGCGCGTGATCTGCTTGGTCGTGGTAACCGAGGAGATTCGCTTCTTAATGTCGCGAAGGTTGGCCATGGGGCTTAGTTCTCCTCTGATCCAGAAACATCCGAATGGTGCTTGGCCATGAACTGCTGCTTGAAGTCGCCGATGACGCGCAAGAGCTCAGCCTTGGTGTCATCATCGATCTTCTTGACGCGAACCTTGTCGAGCAGCGAACCAAAGCCATTGTCCATGTACTCGATGAGCTCGGCACGGAAGGGCAGCACGTCGGCGATCTCCAGGTCATCCAGGAAGCCCTCGTTGCCAGCGAACAGCGTAACGATCTGCTCGCCAACCTCAAACGGCTTGTAACGCGGCTGCTTCAGGAGCTCGGTCATGCGAGCACCATGGGTCAGCTGCTTCTGAGTAGCCTCGTCGAGGTCGGAGCCGAACTGCGTAAAGCCAGCGAGCTCCTGGTACGAAGCGAGGTCCAGGCGAAGGTTGCCGGCAACCTGCTTCATAGCCTTGGTCTGCGCATCGCCACCGACGCGGGACACGGAGATGCCCACGTCGACTGCCGGGCGCTGACCCTGGAAGAAGAGCTCGGACTGCAGGTAGATCTGACCATCGGTAATGGAAATGACGTTGGTCGGAATGTAGGCCGAGACGTCGCCGTCCTGGGTCTCGATGATCGGCAGTGCCGTCATGGAGCCGTAACCGTTCTTCTTGGACATCTTGACGGCACGCTCGAGCAGACGAGAGTGCAGGTAGAAGATGTCGCCAGGATAGGCCTCGCGTCCGGGCGGACGATGCAGCGTCAGCGACATCTGACGGTAGGCCACAGCCTGCTTGGACAGGTCGTCGTAGATGACGAGCACGTGGCCGCCGGGGTTGGTCTCGCTGGCGGGCTTGCCGTCCTCGCCGTTGTACATGAAGAACTCGCCGATAGCGGCACCGGCCATAGGCGCGATGTACTGCATAGGGGCGGAATCGGCAGCGGTGGCCGAAACGATGATGGTGTAGTCGAGCGCACCGTGCTGAGCGAGGGTCTCGCGGATGTTGGCAACCGTGGAGGCCTTCTGGCCGATGGCGACATAGATGCAGACCATGCCCTTGCCGCGCTGGTTGAGGATAGCGTCGATGGCGATGGCGGTCTTACCGGTCTTACGGTCGCCGATGATGAGCTCACGCTGACCGCGGCCAATAGGCACCATGGAGTCGATAGCGAGCAGACCGGTCTGAACCGGCTCGCACACCGGGGTACGATCGATGACGCCGGGAGCCTTGAACTCGATGGGGCGACGGTGCGTGGCGACGATGTCGCCCAGGCCGTCGATGGGCTGGCCGAGCGGATTGACGACGCGGCCGAGCATGGCACGGCTCACGGGGATATCCATAATGCGGCCAGTGGTGCGGCACTCGTCGCCTTCCTTGATGGAGTCGACGGCACCGAACAGAACGGCGCCGACCTCGTCACGGTCAAGGTTCTGGGCAAGGCCGAAGACGGTCTCACCGGTATCGGAGCTCTTGAACTCCAGAAGCTCGCCTGCCATGGCGCTCTTGAGGCCGGAGACGCGCGCGATGCCGTCGCCTACCTCGTCGACCGTTGAAACCTCATGCGTATCGACCGTCGCGGAGAGGCTCGTGAGCTGCTCCTGCAGTTTCTTGGCGATATCCTGGGCATTGAGGGTTTCGGACATTAGGCTTCACCTCCGTACGAATTAGCAGAGTTTGCGAGGGTCTCCTGCGCGATGCGCAGCTGCGTCTTGACGGAAATGTCACGACGCTCGCCGCGGGCCTCGAGCACCAGGCCGCCCATGATAGACGGGTCGACCTGCTCGATAAGGAATACCTTGCGGCCGAAGTCCTGCTCGCATTTCTTAGTGATGGTTTGACGCAGCTCGTCGTCGAGCGGGATCGCCGTGGTGACGGTCACGCCCACTACATCCTCGTCTTCCTCGGCAACATACTTAAAGGCAGCTGCCACCTTGGGAAGAAGGTCGAGCTGGTCGCGCTTGGACATGGTGTCGAGCACGGCGATGATCTCGGGGCTGGCAGAAGCCAAGCGCTCGATCATCTCGAGGTCCTCGAACACATGGTTCTCGGCCTTAGCGGCTTCCAGAAGGGAGCGCGCGTAGGTCTCGAGCACCTTGTCCTGATAGCGGCTAGTCGGCATTCAGGCTACCTGCTTCCTGGATGTAGCGCTCGATGAGCTTCTTCTGCTCGGCATCGTCCTCGAGTGCCTCGCCCACGATCTTGGTGGCGACGGCAACGGACAGGTCGGCGATGGAGCTCGCGGCACCGGCGTAAATGGACTTGCGCTCGTCCTCGACGGTCGTATGGGCCTTGGCGATGATCTCCTCGGCCTCCTTGTGAGCAGCCTCGATGATACGGGCGCGCTCGGACTCGGCGTCCTTACGGGCCTCGAGAACGATGTCGGCAGCCTGACGACGGGCGTCGGTGACAATCGAGTCGGACTCAGCGCGCTTGGCGATAGCCTCCTGCTTGGTCTTCTCGGCCTCGTCGAGGCTCTCCTCGATCTTCTTGCCGCGCTCCTCCATGGTTTTCATGATGCCCGGCAGGGCGACCTTGGCCAGCACGATCCAGATAATCAGGAAGGCGATAAGCGCCGGGATGAACTCCGCCATCTTAGGGATGAGGATGTCCGCACCGGCAGCGCCGTCCTCGGCGAACGCGGAAACCGGCATGAGCAGCGCGGCCGCGGACGCGGAGAGTGCGATCGCGCTCTTCTGGGATGAAAGATTCATACTTGACGCTCCGTGCTATTTAACGATCAGCGCGACAACGAAGCCGATCAGAGCCAGAGCCTCGCCGAAGGCGGAGCCCATAATGAAGACGGTGAACACGCGGCCCTGGACCTCAGGCTGACGGGCCATAGCGCCCGTAGCACCCAGAGCAGACAGGCCGATAGCAAGACCAGCGCCGATAACACCGAGACCGTAACCGATAACTCCCACGATTCCTCCTTTGTCGTGCGTGTCTTATTTCACGCAGGATAACCTTTTTATAACTGCCGGGCTCCATGGGTACGGGCACCGGCGGTTTAACGAATTACCTTACCTTTAAGGCGCGAACGGAAGACTACTCCTCCTCCGCGACCTCCTCTGCCTCGGAGACATACACGGCGGTAAGGACCGTGAAGACGTAAGCCTGGATGGCGCCGACCACAAGCTCGATCGCATAGATCAGGATGAGGATGGCAAGCCAGGCCAGCGAAGGCAGGGCGCCGACGGCGTGTGCCGCGGAAACCTGCTGAAGCAGCGGCTGCATGAACATGCTCGCCATGATGGCGAACGAGCCCATGACCACGTGTCCTGCGAACATGTTGCAGAACAGACGGACGGCGAGCGTGATGAGGCGCAGGAAGGTCGAGAAAAGCTCGACGACCCACACGAGCACGTTCATCGGGAAGCTCACGCCCTGCGGGGCGAGGCTCTTGGTGTAGCCGATCACGCCGTGAGCCTTGCATCCGTAGTAGATGAAGTACACGAAGGCGAAAATGGCGAGTGCGGCGGTGGAGCCGATTGCGCCGGTGCCGGGCTTCATTCCCGGAATCAGGCCGATCATGTTATTGATCAGGATGAACAGGAAAAGCGAGCACAGGAACGGGAAGTGCTTCTTCCAGTTCTCACCCACGACACCCTTGCCGATATCGTTCTCGACGTACTCGATGATGTACTCGAAACCGTTGACGAAGAAGCCCTTGGGAACCAGGGTCTGCTTCTTCTTGAACACGGCCAGGACGATCAGGAGCACGATCGTGGAGACGATCAGCCAAAACGAGTACTGCGTGATGCCGCAGCTCAGATCGCCCACGACAGGGGTGGAGCTGAACTCGCTGACCAGATGATTAATCTCATCAGGCAGCTTTTCAAAAATTTCCACGACTTACCTTTCGACCTCATGAGGATCTCGCAGCGCCTTGGCGACACGAACCGCGCAGGCGGCCATAAAGGCCACGAAGCCGATCGCCTCGCCCAGGAGGAACATGCGAAATGCCTCTCCGAACAACACAAACACAACCAAGGTAAAGACGAGCAGGGCGATTGCCGAGACCGCCAGACTCACCATACCCTTGAGCATGTCCGCATTCTGTTTATCGTCAAGAACCGGCTTGAGCGTAAAGACAAAGGGAAGGAAGGCAATTGCGCCCGCGATGGCGCCTGCAACGATAGCGAGCAGATCGGCTATCTGAAACACTGGCGTCCTCACTTTCCTTTTTAACGCTTCACAGAACAGTTCCCGCCAAACATTGGTGACTATTGTACGAGCCAATCGCTAAAGTACAACCGAAAAAGCATCGGTTAATACGCACCTGTTCGTTTTCTTAAGACCTTCTTTATGCCGCAGGTACGGTAATACGTTTTTCTCGAACCCTGCAGGGCAAAACGTCCGTTAACAGGAGTGCGCGCGGTCGCCTTTTGTTCGTCCGCGCGCACCGTTTCTTCGTATTTGCAGCCGCGGCCGTTTAGCCCAGCGACTAGAGCGTGCCGTAGATGCGGTCGCCGGCGTCGCCGAGGCCGGGAACGATGTAGGCAGCCTCGTTGAGATGGTCGTCGATGGCGCAGGTATAGATATGCACATCTGGGTCCTTCTCGGTCAGCGACTTGAGGCCCTCGGGGGCCGCGACGATGCACAGCATGCGGATGTCCTTGACACCGCGCTCGCGCAGGTAGCTGATGGCCATCTCGGCCGAACCGCCCGTGGCAAGCATGGGGTCGACGACCAGGCAGATGCGCTGGTCGATATCCTTGGGCACCTTGCAGTAATACTCGTGCGGCTCGTGGGTGACCTCGTCGCGCTCCATGCCGATGTGACCCACGCGAGCGGAGGGCACCAGGTCGAGGATGCCGTCGACCATGCCAAGGCCCGCACGCAGGATGGGCACGATGGCGAGTTTCTTGCCGGCAAGCTGTTTGAACGTGGCGGTAGTGATGGGGGTCTCGACCTCGACGTCTTCCATAGGCAGGTCGCGCATGGCCTCGTAGCCGTCAAAAAGCGCGAGTTCGCGCACGAGCTGGCGGAACTGGTTGGTGCCGGTGTTTTTGTCGCGCAGGATCGACAGCTTGTGCTGGACGAGCGGGTGATCGACAAGCGTCACACGGGACGCATCGTAGGTGACGGTCATGGATTGATTGCCCCTTTCGTTGCGGCCGCAAAACGGCCTTGCTGACAAGGCGCGCAGCAATGTTGCCGCCGCACGCCATGCATTAGTTTAGCGGTTTGTTGTATCGAGCAGCCCATCGCAGCCCTACTGTGAGGTGCTGAGCGAGCGCCTGACTGCATCACGCCAGCCCGCAAGGTTTTGCTCGCGGCGCTCGGCGGACATGTGGGGAAGGAAGGTCCTAACGATCTGGGCATTTTGCTCCAGCTCTTCCAGGTCTTCCCAATAGCCGACGGCAAGACCCGCCAAGTACGCGGCACCGATTGCCGTGGTCTCCACCGTCTCGCATTGCAGCACGGGGATATCCAGCAGGTCGGCCTGGAATTGCATGATGAACTCGTTGCGCGAGGCACCGCCATCGACAGACAGGCGCTCAATCGAAAGCCCCACGTCCTGCTCCATGGCGCGCAGCACGTCGTAGCTCTGATATGCCATGGATTCGCAGGCGGCACGTACGATGGTCGCACGGCTCGAGGCGCCGGTCAGACCGCACACGATACCGCGAGCATGCGGGTCCCACCAGGGAGCACCCAAACCCGCAAAGGCGGGAACGAAGTAGCAGCCCTCGTTGTCGCTAATCGAAGCAGCGAGTTGTGCCGACTCGCTCACGCTCGAGATGATGCCCATGTTGTTGCGAAGCCAGTTCATCGTTGAGCCGGCGGCAAAAATAGAGCCCTCGAGCGCATAGCTGACTTTGCCGTCCGCAGCGATACCGATGGTGGAGACCAGGCCATTCTTGGATTCGACGATCTCGTCGCCGGTGTTCATGAGCATAAAGCAACCCGTGCCATAGGTGTTTTTGGTCTGGCCGGGACGGAAACAGCAGTGGCCGAACAGCGACGCCTGTTGGTCACCCGCCACGCCCATGATGGGCGGCATGTTGGTCATGATGTCGCTCGCGACGCGGCCGTAGTCGCCCGAGCTCCAGCGAACCTCGGGCATCATGGAACGTGGAACGTCAAAGAGTGCCAGCAGGTCGTCGTCCCAATCAAGCGTATGGATATTAAAGAGTGCCGTGCGGCTGGCATTGGTGTAGTCGGTGGCAAAGACCTGGCCGCCGGTGAGGTTGTAGATGAGCCAGGTGTCGATGGTGCCAAACATGAGGTCGCCCGCCGCCGCGCTTTCGCGTGCGCCGTCGACGTTGTCGAGAATCCACTGCACCTTGGAGGCCGAGAAATACGGGTCGAGCGTGAGTCCCGTGCGGGAGCGCACCAGCCCTTCTGCGCCCTGCTCGACAAGCTCGTCGATCAGAGGTGCGGTACGGCGGCACTGCCATACGATAGCGTTATAGATCGGCTGACCGCTCACGCGATCCCAGACCACCGTGGTCTCGCGCTGGTTGGAGATGCCGATGGCGGCAATGCGGTCGGAGTGGATACCGCTCTTAAACTGGACTTCCATCATGACGGCGATCTGGCTAGCAAGGACCGCCATGGGGTCTTGCTCCACCCAGCCGGGACGCGGAAAGCTGGTTTTGACGCTGCGACGTGCCTGCGCGACGATGCAGCCGTACTCGTCGACGATGGTCGCAAGTACCGAGGTGGTGCCGCAGTCGAGCGCCATGATGTAGGAACCGCCAAAGTCAAACGAGGCATCTTCCATGCCCAGGCTGCCCAGATTCAACGACATCGCTTAAACCTTTCTATTGCATCGGGTCGGACAGGACCCGTTCGATCTCTGATGCGGGAAGTGCGCCTTGGCGCAGGATCTGGAGCTCGCCGTGCTGAAACGACACGATGGTCGAGGCGTCGCGACACGGGGTCTCACCGGCGTCGACGGCAACATCGACCCCCTCCAGGATGCGACCCTCCACCGTGATAAAACTTGCCGGCGCGGGCGCGCCATGCGTGTTGGCGCTGGTGCAGGCAAGGGGGCTGCCACAGGCGCGAATGAGCGCCTGCACCACGGGCGAGGCCGAAGCGCGAAGTGCCACCGTGTCGTCGGCAGCGCGCATAAAGGTCGGCACGCAGGGAGCTGCCTTGACCACGATAGTCAGGGCTCCCGGCCAGCATCGTCGCGCGAGTATGCGGGCATCTTCCGGGATATCCACGCCATAGCGGTCGAGTGCTTCGACGCCATCGACCAGCCAAGCGACGGTTTGCGTGAGTTCACGTTGCTTGAGAGTGAAGATACGGCGATAGCCGGTGCCGAGCGCAGGAACTGCGGCGCCATTGACGGCAGCCTGCGGATCGCGCGGCCACGATGGGAATTCGCTTGTATCTTGGGGCACGGCGTCCGAGAAGGCGTTGACTGCCACGGCGACACCGTAGACGGTCTCGGTCGGGATCAAAGCCAGGCCGCCGCGGCCGAGCACCTCGGCCGTGCGCTCGACGGCAAGCCGATGCGGCTCACGCGTTCCCTCGTATACCCGATAGACCGTCTGCATGTGTATGCCAGCCCCTTACGCTCTGGTGCAAGTTTGTTTACTGTGGGGCATTCTCGCACGAAACGTTCAACCTATTTGCCCAGAGCGCATGTTGGTTTGGTGAGCGGCTCTAGTAGTCGGTGAAAGTGAGGGGGTTATTGGACTGCGACAAACTTCTTTGGCCTGCCGGCGTGACGTTCTTGGGCGGCGTAACGCTCGATGCTGTCTATCGTTATCATCCGACGGCCGTCGACGAGTTCAACATCGAGCTTTCCGGCTTTGACCAGCGCGGTAATCCGCGGAGCGGAGACTTTGAGGTCCAGCGCTGCGTCTTTAAATGTTCGGCACGCCGCTTCCCGAGCGTCCTCGTGGTCGATTTCGACTGAAAGGGCCACGACCTCGGCCGAGCGTTCGTACCCTGCCGGAGTCAAACCGTTGTTGAGGTCGTCGGCCAAAAACGCCATCAGTGCCTCGGTGGCATGGGCAATCGCTTCTTCGCGCGTATCGCCATCGGCAAAGGCGCCGGGAATCTGCGGGAAGCTAGCGCAGTAACCATCGTCTTCTTTTATGAGAACGCAGTCATAGGTAAATCGCTGCCTCATTTTGCCTCCAACTACCATCCAGCTTGGCGACGAATACTTGCCCACGTGCCCTTCTTTAATCGATCACCACCAGAGCCGTTCACGGTGACAACGCGGTCACCAGAAACATACTTAGCATGACTACCGACTTGCGCGACCTTCACGAATCCATCGTGCTTGAGTAGGGCAATGATTTCCCGAAAGGTAGGAGGTTGCATGGGCCGACCTCTTTCAGCCGTCCTAATTATAAACTACTTTATAATTTTTGCTAACCAGTTAATAAATATTACTGGCGTTGCTTGGGCTCGGTGACGATGGCTCGGACAATGCGGGGGCGATCGGTGAGGTCGTGGACGATACGCACGTCCGAAAGGCCTGCTTGACGACAGAGCTCGGCCGCGGCGTCGAGCGCGCCCTCGTAGAGCTCGCAGGCAAACAGGCCGCCGGCACGCAGCGTGTAGGGCGCCGCGTTGAGCAGGCGGCGGAAGATATCGAGACCGTCGGCACCGCCCTCGAGCGCCAGATCGGGCTCAAAGTCCTTGACCTCATGCGGCAGCGAGCGCATGACGTCGGTCGGGATGTAAGGTGGGTTGGAGACGAGCACATCAAAGGTGCCCCACTCTTCGCGGGGAATGGAACTCACCAGGTTTGTGAGGCTGAAGGCGACCTCGTCGGACGTGAGGCCAAGCGCATCACGGTTTTTGGTGGCCAGATCGATGGCGCGCGGCTCGATATCGGTAGCAGTGCAGGTAACGTGGCCGCGGCGCTCCCAGGCAAGGGAGAGCGAAATGCAGCCCGTGCCGCAGCCGACCTCGAGAACGCGGGCAGTGCGGGGCTCGGCTGGGGCAGATACGTTGGCCTCGGCGGCATCTTGCGCGGGAGTCGCCTGTTGGTCGTTGTCCTCAATGGCGATGCCGTATTCGTCGAGCTCGGGCTCGGGGGTTTCCATGGCCTCTGCTTCTGCCGCTTCGGCTTCTGCCGCCTGCGCGGCGGCTTCCTCGGCCTCGCGATCGGCCAGTTCCTCGGCATAAGCGCGACTGCCCAGCACATCGCCGCCTAGCGCCGCCTCGTCGGCAGCTGTGAGGTTGGCGGCACGGCGCTCGGCCGTCGCTCGCTCGTCGGCCAATGCGGCCTCGGCCTTGCGTGCCTCCTCGACCTCATCGTTCCAAGGCAGCTCAACACGCTGACGGGCAGCGGCCTCGGGGCTCAGTACCTCGGCATCCAGATAATTGAGGACTTCCTCGACGAGCATCTCGGTCTCGGGGCGCGGAATGAGCACACCGGGGGCGCACGCGACGTCGATCATGCGAAACTGCGTGCTGCCCGTGATGTATTGCAGCGGCTCGCCCTTAGCGCGGCGGACAACGGCCGCATGCATGGTCTCGAGCTGGGCCGCGTTAAGCGTCTCGTCCATACGCATATATAGGTCAATGCGCGCCAGGCCCGTGGCGGCGCACAGCAGCCACTCGGCAGAAAGACGGGGGTGCTCCTCGCCGCGCTCGGCCAGGTACTCCTTGGTCCACTCGAGACAACGCTTGATGGTCCAAATCTCGTTTGCCATGGGGCCCTCCCCTCTTAAGCGCCGGACGGCGCGCGAATGTCGGAGCAGATTGTAAGCGAGGCCAGCGCTTGGCAAGGGGCGATTGAAGGCGATTATCGAGAATCAGCCCAGAATTTTGCACCGAGCTCGCTCAAAGTGTTCATTCGCTGACGTCTAAATTTGCATTCGTCAAGCTTTTGGCAAGGTTGCCCCAAAACTGACCAATATCTAACCAAGAACTTGCCACATCGCTTGACGCACGACCCATCAAAAATCGCTCCGCGACTTCTTGAACGATATTTTGAGCAATATTTTCGATAGCGGACTTATGCCGTCAATTACCTTAAGCAGGTAAGCAGCTCAAATGACATCACAGCCGACTGAATAAAATATCAAGGCAATGTCACCAATGACTCCCTACGAATCATTTGACAACCAAGGAAACGCCGATGTTTTGGCAATGTCAGCGAGCGACGTCCAGAGCGAACAAGTTGGCATGAAAAAGGCAAGGCATAGACCTTCTGGTCATGCCTTGCCTTTTGAATGACAAATTGTCGCTCTGGGCGGCGCGCAGCGTCGAGTCGTTACGCGGTTTGTAAAACCGCGTAACCTACACGGCCTGTGCCAGCTTCTCGGCACGCTCGGCGGCGGCGAGCGCCTCGATGACGGTGCCGAGCTGGTCGCCCAGGAGGACGCCGTTGTAGGTGGAGTTGAAGCCGATGCGGTGATCGGTCACGCGGTCCTGGGGCTGGTTGTAGGTACGGATCTTCTCGGAACGGTTGCCGTGGCCGATCTGGCTCTGGCGCTCGGCACCGAGCTCCGCCTGCTGCTTCTCGAGCTCCATCTCGTACAGACGGGCGCGCAGCATCTGCATGCAGACTTCGCGGTTCTGGATCTGGGAGCGCTGTTCCTGCGACTGCACCACGGTGTTGGTGGGCAGGTGGGTGATGCGCACGGCGGAGTAGGTGGTGTTAACGCACTGACCGCCAGGGCCGGAGGCACAGTAGGTATCGATGCGCAGGTCGGACTGGTTGATCTGAACGTCGATCTCCTCGGCCTCGGGAAGCACGGCGACGGTTGCCGTGGAGGTCTGGATGCGACCCTGGGACTCGGTCTTGGGAACGCGCTGGACGCGGTGCACGCCGGACTCGAACTTCATGACGGAGTAGACGCGGTCGCCCTCGACCTTGAACTCGATGGACTTAAAGCCGCCGGCCTCGCTGGGGCTGGAGTCGAGCACGGTGGTCTTCCAGCCGCGCGACTCGCAGAAGCGCTGATACATCTTGTACAGATCGCCGGCAAAGATAGCCGCCTCGTCGCCACCGGCGGCGGAGCGAATCTCGACGATGGTGTTCTTGTCGTCGTTGGGGTCGCTCGGGATGAGCATGTACTTAATGTCTTCCTCGAGCTGGGGAAGCTTCTCCTCGTTCTCGGAGATGTCCATCTGGAGCATCTCCTTCTCATCGGCATCGGTCGTATCGTGGAGCATTTCCTTGGCAGCCTCGATGTCATCGAGCGCGCCGATGTACTCGCGCGAGGCGGCGATGAGGTCGGACTGGTGCGCGTACTCCTTGTTGAGACGCGTGAACTCCTTGATGTCGGAGGCAACGGCCGGGTCGGAAAGCTTCTTCTCGAGCTCCTCATAGGCCTTGATGATCTTTTCGAGCTTGTCGCGCATGGCGGGACTCCTTTATATGCGTGAAGGTGAAAATCGGCAGAGTTGATGGGGCGCGCGGCGCCGCTGCGGGGGTAAGCCCGGCTAGAACATGTCGATCTTCAGATACATGCGCATCCCTTCGCGTATGGGGTACATAGTTGCGGTCTAACCCATACATGATAGCGTGCGCAGGCAAACCTGCATATAACCCGCACGGAATGAGTGGACATAGCCGTTGGGGACGTTCATTAACGACTAGTCGTTTAAGAACGTCCCCAACGGCTAACAAAGGGACTGTCGCTTTGTCACATTCTAGAGCGTTTGAAGCAGAGCGATGAAAAAGCGTACGCCCTGGAGGTAGGCGCGGCGGGTGATGCGCTCGTTGGTGCCGTGGACACCGCGCTCGCACTCGTCATCGTCTACCACAAAGGCCGAGAAGCGAATGCACTCGGGGCAAATGCGCTGGTAGTTGGCAGCATCGGTCGCGCCAATCACGGTCGAGGGAACGATACCGATAGGAGCTCCGCCCGCCGCTGATGATCCGTTTTCCTCCGTCCCCTCTGGATCACGGAAATAGCGGGCGGCGATGGCGCGGACGGTCTCGAGTCCCGGTCCGCCGATGCGCGGAGACGGCGAGGGTTCGGAGCTGCCAGGACCGAGCTCGATCTCGACACGGTCGGCGAGCCCCGCCTCGGCAACGGCGACGCGGCAGCAGGCCACGACATCGGCCACACTCGTGCCCTCGAGCATGCGGAAATTGATATTGGCCCACATATCCTGCGGCATCACGTTAGCACCGGTGCTACCGCCCTCGATTTGGGTCGGTGCACAGGTGGTGGTCACGAGCGGATAGAGCTTCTTGCTGGCGAGGCACTCGCGCACGATGGCGTCCTTGTTGGAAGCAATCTCGTCGGCCGTGTAGAGCTCCAGCTCGACGAGCTGTGCGGCAAGCAGGTCCGTGACGAGCGTCGGCCACTCGATATCGCAGATTGCGGTGATGGCACGGCTCAACACCTCGAGCGACGTGCCGCCGTAGGGGTTGGAAGAATGCCCACCCGCGCTCTTTGTCTTGAGCACAATGTCGGCATAACCCTTCTCAGCCAGGTCGGCGTGCATGAGCCAACCCTTGCCCGCGTTGTACTCGGCAGCCGAAACAATACGGTAGTCACCCTCGTCGATCAGATATTCAAGTTCAACACCGCGCTCCTCGAGCACGCGGCCGATAGCTCCAGCGCCGTACTGCGTGGTTTCCTCGTCCTGGCCAAAGGCGAGCAACAGCGAACGCTTGTGCTCCCAGCCGTGCGCCAACGCATACTCAACCGCCTCGAGAATGCCTGCGACCTGATCCTTCATGTCGATAGCGCCGCGACCCCAAATGTAGGTTTCGTCCACCTGTCCGCTAAAGGGGGCGTGCGTCCAGTCGGCCTCGGTACCCGGCACCACGGGGACCACGTCCATGTGGCCCATGAGCATGACGGGTTTGAGGGCGGAGTCGGAACCGCCAAGCGTCACCAACAGCGAGTGGTCGATAAGCTCGACCTCGCCCGCCGCAAACACGCGCGGCCAGGCCTGCTGCATATAGGCGCGCAGGTCGTCGAAGGGCTGCCAGTCCACCGCCTCGGCATCCATGCTCGAGATGGTCGGAAACGACAGCACGCGGCCCAAGCGCTCGCACGCGCCGGCCTCGTCCATATCGGCAAAATCGTCCTCATGCGCAAAGAAGCGCCAAACCTCGGCCATGACATCCTTTCGATTGTGACGACAAGGGCCGCCCCACCGGAGCGGCCCTGCCACGTAAGCGTTTGCAGTCGGTTATTTATCCTCGAGATAACGCGAGAGGAACTCGCGGGTGCGCTGGTGTTTGGGGTTGCCGAAGAGCTCGGCCGGTGCAGCATCCTCGAGCACCACGCCCTTGTCCATAAAGACCACGCGGTCGGACACCGTGCGGGCAAAGGCCATCTCGTGCGTGACGACGACCATGGTCATGCCGTCGGCGGCGAGCTTGCGCATGACCTCGAGCACCTCGCCCACGATCTCGGGGTCGAGCGCCGAGGTCGGCTCGTCAAACAGCATGATCTGCGGATTCATGCACAGGGCACGAGCGATGGCCACACGCTGCTTTTGACCACCGGACAGGCGACCCACGGCGGCGTGCGCGAACTTTTCGAGTCCCACGCTGGTCAGATGCTCCATCGCGACCTTCTCGGCCTCGACCTTGCTCATCTTTTTGAGCGTGACGGGCGCGAGCGTGCAGTTGTCGAGCACGTCCATATTGTTGAACAGGTTGAAGCCCTGGAACACCATGCCGATGTCCTCGCGCAGCTTATTGATATTGCAGCGCTCGGCAGTAAGGTCCTGACCGTGGAACCAGATATGGCCGGCATCCGGAGTCTCGAGCAAGTTAAGGCAGCGCAGAAACGTCGACTTGCCCGAGCCCGAGGCGCCGATAATGGTGACGACCTCACCGGGATTGACGGACAAGTCGATGCCCTTGAGCACCTCGAGCGAACCAAAGCTCTTGCGCAGGCCCTTGACGCGGATAAGCGGCTCTTGGTTTTGCACGGCTGCCGCAGTGCCGGTAGTGGCGGTATCTGCCATGATGATTCTCCTCGTCTTGACCCTAGTTGGAGCTGGGCAGCGTGGCCGGAGCCTCGGCGCCGAGCTTTTTGCCAAAGGCCTCGAGCAGGCGGCTCGCCACGAGCGTCAGGATCAGATAGACCACGAGCGCCACGCAGTAGACCTCCATCTGGCGGTAGTACACGCCGGCGACGGTGGTGGTGGCGTACATGAGGTCGAACACGCCGATGACCGAGAGCACCGACGAATCCTTGATGTTGATGATGAGCTCATTGGTGAGCGCCGGAATCGCGTTTTTAATGCCCTGGGGGAACACAACCTTGCGCATAGCCTGCCACTGCGAAAGACCCAGCGAGCGCGCTGCCTCGGCCTGGCCGGGATCGATGGACTCGATGCCGCCGCGCAGGACCTCCATCATGTAGGCGGTGGAGTTGAGTGAGATGGTGACGAGGCCGGCGGTGAAGGTACTCCAAATCTGGTTGGCCTGGGCGGTCTCGAAGCCCATACCGCGCAAAACGGTGAAGCCCGCGTAATAGATGAGCAGGCCCTGGACCATCATGGGCGTGCCGCGCACGATGGTGGAGTAGATGGTCGCAAAGCCGCGGCCAATACTCTTAAAGAAGCGCACCAGGTCGTTGTCCACGCGATCGAAGGTCTGAATACGCAAAAACACAAAGAGCAGCGCCAGGAAGAATGCGATGACGGTGCCGAAGGTCGCGAGCGCGATGGTGATCTCGATGCCGCGGATGAAGAAGTCGCCGCTCTTGTAGGTCATGTAGACCAGGCTCGACAAAAAGTCGCTAGGGTTAGAATCCGAAACGATGCTCACCTGTACCAGGTCGATAAACGACATGACGCAGCGGTCCACGAAAAAGATCGCCGCGATGGCGACCACAACATAGCTACCCAGGCGCGCGACGCGGTGGAAACGCTCGGATGCGAACGGCGACGTTTCGCGATAGTCACTCCAGTGCATAAGCTTGGTGACAAGCGCCGCCGCCGACACGACAATCCAGGCCCAAAGAATCGCCCAAAGGCAATCCTGGAAGATACCGGTGGGGGCTAAGAAGCTCAGCGGTGTGGGATTGCGCTGGCTAAACGCCAGACCGAGCGCCGCGATGACGCTCGTGCCCAGGTACACATAACGGTGGTCGGCCTTGATAAAGGAGGCCAGACGATTGATGGTTTTCATGCTGCCTCCCTATGCCGGCTGACGATCGAGGCATGCGTCCCACATTTGGTCGCGTTCCTCTTGGCTAATGCCCTTGAGTGTCTTGTCAATGAGTTTAAGCAGCTTGTCCGAGCCCTTGCGGCAGCCGACGTTTGCCGTGACCTCCTGCTTGAAACCCTCGCCCTCGGCAAATTGAATCGGCACGATACCCGGGTTTTGGGCCATATAGCCCTTCTCGTTCTCGGTGTTGTAAGTCACGGCGTCGCACGTGCCCTGCAGCAGATTCGAGAACACCGTGGGGACGGAGTCGACCGGGTTCTTGTGCACAACGCCCGGAATCTCGTCGATGACGGTATCGAGCATGGTGTCCTTTTGGCCGAGTACCGTGGCACCGCTAAAGTCGCTGAGCTTGGTGGCGTTTTGGTAGGGGGAACCCTCTTTTACGAACAGGCCAAAGTAGCCAATGAAGTACGGGTCGGAGAAACCGACGGACTCTTCGCGCTCGGGCGTAGCGCTCATGCCGGCGATGATGAGGTCGATCTGGCCGTTGTTGAGCGAATCGATGAGGCCCGAGAAGCTCTGCTTGACGGCAACGGGCTCGCCACCGAGGGCCTTGCAGACGATCTTGGCGATCTGCACGTCGTAGCCATCGGCATAGGCGCCCTGTACGTTGTCGATGGGGATGGTGTACTCGCTGGCTTCGGAAACCTGCCAGTTGTACGGGGCGTAGGCCGCCTCCATGCCAATGCGGATCTTATCCTTGCCGATCACGGAATCGGACAGGTCGTCGCGACCGCCGCCCGTCGTGGGCTGAACTACTTCCAGCGTGGAGGGGCGCTGGCAGCCGGCAAGTGCGCCGGCGACGACAGAAGCGCTCGCAGCGAGAGCGCTACCCAAAAAGATGCGACGGCTGCACACCGGCTGTAGATGCGCGTCGCGTTGATGGGGAGAATGCATAATCTGCCTTCCCTGTTGAATCGTATGCTGACGACTTAACAGGATATACGCCAGCGACCAGCAGTGCAGCACAAGCTCGAAAAATTAATAGACACATGGTAGTCATTGGGAACGTCGGTGTTTTGGCAATGCCGGCGAGCGACGTCCAGAGCGAACAAGTGGCATGAAAAAGGCAAGGCATGACCAGAAGGTCTATGCCTTGCCTTTTGAATGACAAATTATCGCTCTGGACGGCGCGCAGCATCGACCGAGCGGCGGAACCTCTAGAGCAGGGTGACGCTAAAGCTGCGGACGTCCGTCTCGCCCGGCGCCAGCGTAATGGTGTTGACCTTATGCTCAAAGACGTCGTCCTCGGTGGACATGGTGGTGTGACCGGTCCAAGGCTCGAGCGCCACAAACGGAGCGTCGTTGGCGGCAGACCACACGCCGATGTACTTAAAGCCCTCAAAGTCGATCTTGACGCCGTGGCCCGACTTGCGGCCGCGCAGCGTGAGCGTGGAGCCCGGGGTATCGGTGAACATGATGGCGTCGTTATCGAAGCTGCGGTGCGTGATGGGCAGCACGTCCGAGTTATCGGGAGCCTCGTAGCTACCCTCGAACGTCATAAGGCCATCGGGCGTGATGACGGGGGCCTCGTTAGTCCAAGCCTCGGTAAACGCCAGCTCGTAATCCTCGAACGCCTCGTCCTCGGCGCCGGGGGCGGGCACGTTAAATGCGGGGTGGCCGCCCACCGAGAACGGCAGGTCCACGTCGCCGGTGTTGGTGACGGCAAAGGTCTGCGTAAGGGTGGCGTCGCCGGTCAGGGCATAGGTTATGTTGAGCTTAAAGTGGAACGGAAACGCCTTGAGAGACTCGGACGTGTCGGTGAGCTCATAGGTAACGGACGAACCGTCCTCCGACACCTCGACGATCTTGTGCTCCACGATACGCGCGATGCCGTGGCGCGCCATCTCGCAGGTGCCGGCCGCAGACGTCGCCGTGTTGTTGCGCAGCGATCCCACAATGGGGAACAGGATAGGCGCGTGCTTGCCCCAAAAGGCCGGGTCGCCCTGCCACAGATACTCGTTGCCGTTGAGGGCAAGGCTCGTGAGCTGGGCGCCCATGGAATCGATGGCCGCGGTGAGGCCGCCGCGCTTGATGGTAGTGACGGTGGACATACTACTTCCTCCAATGGTAAACAACGGTGTCGAGGGCTATTGTCCCACTCTTGGCGGCGGGGTTGAGCGGCGGGCGCAGTTATTGAGCAATAGCGTAAAGGTCAAACCCGCCCTGCGGCGTGCTATCGACCGTGTCGGGCGCCTGTGAATTAAAACTCACCGGGACCATGCGCTTTGAGGCGCGGTAACGCGTGCCGTCGGTGGCGACGGGTGGCTCATCGACCGTGAGCTCGTAGTCGCCGGGCTTGAGCTCTATGCCGTCACCTTCGGAATTAACGTATTGGTACTCGTCGATTGCTTGTCCCCTGAGCGTGCGGCCCACGATATGGACGAGCATTTGGCTGTCGCCGCGCGCGGTATCCCACGTCGCGCCGTCCTTAACCTCGACCGACACATGCACCGAGCGCGTGCGGCTGAGCGATTGCTCGACGGACATCTCGACCTTGGCGGCGTCTTGGCGCTGTTGCTCGACATGGCCCCAGATGCTGCCGATTGCCGAGCAGGCGATTACGCCGGCCATGAAGGCGATGAGGATGGGGCCGAGCGGAGAACGGCGACCCGCGTCTTCCTCGCGAGCCAGGTCGGGGCGATGCGTGGGCGCAGGCGCCTGGGCGCCTTGCGCGGGCACGTCGAGAATGCTGAAAGATGCCGTACTGTCGGGGTCGATGGTGTGGCGCGGTTGCGGGGTCTTTGCCGGCGAGATGGACATGTCGGCTGGCTCACCCAGCGTGGCCGTGGCATCGGCCTTTGCCTCGTCGGCCTCGGCCTGGGCCCAGGCCTGTTCAAAGGTCAGGGGCTCGGAGGGGTCGGAGGCGGCGTCCATCTCGACGGCATCGTTGCCGGTCTCGTCTTCGTCGCTCGACACGTCACGCAGCGCGGGCTCGTCCCACTCCTCGTCCGGAGCTTCGCCCTCGCTATACCACCATTCAAAGTTATCGATATCCATACGGGGCGCCCCCTTGGCCTCGCAGACAAACACTTGCTAGCCTTATACCCCCAGATGGCACGGCGGCTCGCATGGAATGTGACAAAGGGACTATCCCTTTGTCACATTTTGCGTTTAGCCGTGGGCGATCTTGTTTCTCAGCAAGAAGTCGACCGCCCCTACGATTCTGATGCCGTCGATGTCTGTTGGATGCTCACCATCCCTGACGATCAGGATCTTCTCGTACGAATCAGGGATTTTTCCCAGCGTGTTTAGTTTGAGCGGTCGCAGCTCGCGCTCTCTGGTCGCCTCGGCATCGATCCGTTCGGTAACCTGGATATATTTACGGTCCGATCCCTCGCCGATTGCGACAAAGTCGATTTCCCCCGCGCGCAGATGGCCGCAAAACACTTCGTATCCTTCAAAGACAAGCTGGTTGTAGATAACGTTCTCGAGCATCCTTCCGCTATCGCTGCCTCTATATCCGTCAAGATAGCTGCGGATTCCCGTATCGGCTATGTAATATTTACCGCCTGTCTTGAGAAGCTCCCGCCCCTTGACGTCATACCTTTTTACCTTGGTAAACAGGTACGTCTCTTCCAGAGCGTCAATATACGCCGACACCGTCGATGCGTTGGTCTTACCGCCCGATGATTCGTTGAGCGTCCCTACGATTTTGTTGACCGAAGTTTGATTGGAGATGTTGTCTGCCAGATACGCACAGAGCCGCTCGAGAACGTCGCGCTTGGTGATAGCTCCGCGACCTCTACGCGTCGCGCGCAATAGGATATCGCGCGCGACAATCGTCTGATAGAGGCTGCGGATGTAGTCGCGGCACGGTTCGCGTCTCGGCTCGTCATGAGCCAGAAACGGCATGCCGCCATAGGTTATGTACTGCTCGAGCACGGTGTTTGAATTAAGGCGATCGCCCGTCTTGGAAACGAGCTCGACCCTCTCGCCAAGCCCTTCGGCAACGACCGCATCAATCGAGCGAAAATCAAGATACTCGCCAAACGTGAGCGGCTGCATCTTGACCTCGATATACCGGCCCGAGATAAGCGTTGCAAGCTCGCTCGATAGCAAATAGGCATTGGAGCCCGTGACATAGATATCGCACGGCAGATCGATTCGGAGCGAGTTAACCGCCTTTTCCCAGCCCTCGACATTCTGGAGCTCGTCAAAGAACAGATAGGGGCGATCGACACCGTCAACGCGCTCCCGAACCATGCGATAAAACGTCAGGTAATCTGTAATCCCCGCATACTCTAGAGATTCCATCTTAAAGGTCAGCAAACGCTCGGCCGGCACCCCCTGTTGCGCCAGGTGCTCCCTCATCATGTCCAATAACGTGGATTTGCCGCAACGGCGTATACCCGTCACGATTTTGATGAGGTCGGTATCCTGAAAAGCAATGAGTCGATCAAGATAGCGGCTTCGGCGAACGATGTTCATAGAGTCTCCCTAGCGCCCGTCCAGACATGAAAACTTATAAACTTGCATTATTTGCAAGTTTATAAGATGCCACCTTAGAAACTTGCAGATTTTGCAAGTTTCTAAGAAATGGGCGTGGATGTGACAAAGGGACTGTCCCTTTGTCACATCGAAGTTGCGGTGGAATAGTTCCCGTTTGTGCGATTACTCGGGCTATTTAGGAACTATTTCACCGCAAGTTATTTGAGGACAACGGGGATTTGGATGCAGCAGAAGTCCTCTTGGTGGGACTCGTCATAGCTCGTGGTATCGAGGTAGCAAAAATCGAAGGCGTTGCCGATGGGCTGGAGCGCGTGCTCGTCCATGCAGGCAACGATGGCGCGGATGCCCTCGGGCTCGTACGGCATACCCCAGCGGCTCATGCACAGGTATGTGCCCTCGGGCAGCACTTCGATGCCGATCTCTGCCAGCTCGGCGGGATCGCTCGGCAGCAGTTCCTCGACACCGCGCGGCAGCACGGCAAAGGAGCCCGCGCCGGCGATAGGGTCGTCGGAATGCAGCGCCTCACGACGCAGCATGGCACCCCAGCCGCGCATAGGGCGCGTGCCCGTGAGCGCACGCATGCGCAGGATGGCCCGCATGAGCGTGGGGTGAAGCATCGAGCGGCCGCGCTCGATATCGCCTGGAAACTCCTCAAAGACCACGAAGCGGCGCTCGAACTGCTTGAGCTCCGGCTTGCCCTCGCGCTCGCGCCAGTAAACTGCCTCGTCGTAAAAGCTCAGACGCTCCTGCACGCTCGCACGCTCGGCTTTGAGCCCGGCAATCTGCTCGTCGAGCGCCTGCACCCGCGAGCGCAGGTGGTCGGTCATCTCGCTAATGTCGAACGTCGAGGCTAGGCGGTCGATCTCATCGAGTTCGAGACCTAGGTCGCGCAGCATGCAGATCAGACGCATGAGCGGGATCTGCGTGGGCGAATAGAAACGGTAGCCTTTTTCGTTAACCACGGCGGGCTTAAACAGGCCGATCTTGTCGTAGTAGATGAGCGTTTGGCGCGAAACGTTAAACAAACTCGCCATCTCGCTAATCGCATACATGCCCGTCTGCATAGGTCCTCCCGACACATCCTTTTTGCGCACAAAGCCCGCCGCCCACAGGGGCAGCGGGCTCAAACACTACTCGTATCCTACCCTAAAGACGCCTATGACCAGCGCTTATAGTTTGCGCATGACACGCCGACGGCCTCGAGCGCCTTGGCGGCGATGTGGTGCACCGCGTCATCGAGCGTGGCGGGGCCGTTGTAAAACGTGAGCATGGGCGGCATGAGCATGACGCCCGGTACGCGCGCAAGGCGCGCCATGTTGTCGACATGAATGGCGCTGAAGGGCGTCTCGCGCACCATGAGCACCAGGCGGCGCTGCTCTTTCATCTGCACGTCGGCCGCACGCAGCAACAGATTGTCGCTGTAGCCGCTCGCGATGCCGGCGAGCGTCTTCATGGAGCACGGGGCCACGATCATGCCGTCGACCGGATAGGTGCCGCTTGCGATGGCGGCGCCGATGTTCTTGTTGTCGTAGACCACATCGGCATGCGTGGCAAACTCGTCGAGCGTCATGCCGAGCTCCTGCTCGATGGTGATCTCTCCCCCGCGCGTGACGACAAGCGCCGAC
Organism: uncultured bacterium; assembly: GCA_905215065.1. Lineage (GTDB taxonomy): Bacteria > Actinomycetota > Coriobacteriia > Coriobacteriales > Coriobacteriaceae > Collinsella. The sequence goes on from CAJMOF010000006.1 coordinate 31,320, forward strand.
TCGGCACCTGCCTGGCGCAGGCATTTGAGGCACTCAAGACCCAGCGCGGCACCGCTGGCGCCAGACACGCCAACGACAATGCGACGGGGACGGACAGAAGACTCAGGCATGACGGCTCCTTAACTACTTGGTAGGGCTACTTACTAGAAAGCAATCTCCTTGGCCCACTTGTCTGTGTCGATCTCCATGAACTGCGAGCGAATGAAGTTCTTCTTGAGGTCGAACGGGACCGTGCAGTCGAAGATGGCCTTGCAGGCGATGCCGTGCTCGCGGATCGTGGGGTCGAACGCGGGGTCGTTGGACGGATCGAGCACGTGGCAGTGGCAACCGGGGATGGTGATGAGGTCCACGTCGGCCTGGAAGCGCGTGGTCATGGCCCACATCACGTCGCTCATATCGAAGATATCGACATCCTCGTCAACAAGGATGACGTGCTTGAGCTCGGAGAATGCCGAGAAGGCGAGCATGGCGGCGTTGCGCTGACGGCCCTCGTCATTTTTGCTCGACTTCTTGAACTGCATGATGGCAACGAACTTGCCGCCGCCGCAGGGGGCAGCGTGGACGTTGAGCAGGCGGCCCGGGATGGCGGTCTCGACCATCTTGTAGATGGATGCCTCGGTGGGGATGCCGGCCATGGACACGTGCTCGTGCGAGGGACCGATGCAGCTCTCCATGATGGGATTGACGCGCGTGGTGACGGCGGTGATCTTGATCACCGGGCAGACCTTGGCGCCACCGGTGTAGCCGGGGAACTCGGGCATGGCGTAGCCGTGGCCGTTGACGTCCTCGTTGATGGTCTCGTCGTGCATGAGGTAGCCCTCGAGCACATACTCGGCATTGGCGATGCACTTCTGCGGAACGGTGACGCAGTCGGCAAGCTCGACGGCGTGGCCGCGCAGGGCGCCGGCGATCTGCAGCTCGTTAAAGCCGAGCGGCGTGGTGGGCGCCTCGAAGCCACAGCACATGTACACGGCGGGGTCCAGACCGATGGAGATGGAGATGGGCATGTCTTCGCCGCGCTGGCAGTACTCGTCAAAGAACGCGCCAAGGTGACGGCTGCCCGGAGTGATCCACATGGCGAGCTTGTCCTTGTCGACGCAGGAGAAGCGGTGGATGGTCACGTCGGACTGGGAGCCGTCGGGGCTCGTGCCATAAGCGAGGCCCATGGTGATGTAGGGGCCGCCGTCGACGGGCGTGTTGGTGGGAGCGGGAACGATCTTGCGCAGGTCAAAGCCCTCGTCGGTCGCCTTGTACACGACCTCTTGGCAGTCGACGTGCGCACCCTCGGCGATCTGCTCGGGCGCGATCAGGTTCTCGAAGCGCTTGCCGATCTCGAGGCCCAGGTGCTCCTCGTCGAGGTCGAGCAGGGCGGCAACGCGCTTGCGGCTGGCAAGCATGCCGATGCAGACCTTGGCATCGTCAAAGCCCTTGACGTTGTTGAAGACCATCGCCGGGCCCTCTTTGGTCGGACGCATAACGGTGCCGCCGGCACCGACGCGACGATAGACGCCCGAGACCTCGGCGTCCGCGTCGACCTGGGTGTCGGTCTCGAGCAGCTGGCCCGGCATCTCGCGCAAAAAGTCGAGCGCGGAGCGCAGATCGTGGATCTGGGAAGCATCGGTAGTGGACATAGCGTGCTCCTTTCGGGAGAGTGTCCGGCGGCGGGAGTGCCGCCGGCTTGGTAACGTAATGGGGCCGCAGCGCTCATAGATGGGGCGCTCGGGCACTCGCAGTTCAAGCACTCGGCTAATTACAGCCAAGCACTCGACTGCTTACATCAGGCCAAAGAGGTGGAACCAGGAGGCCTCGACCAGCACGACGATAAAGACGACCGCAGTGAGGGGAATGCCCATGCGCATAGCCTCTTTGGAGGTGTAGCCGCCAGCGTCCTTGCCCTCGCCGATAAGGATCGGCAGGTTATGGAACGGCAGGATGTAGTGGATGTTGATGGACGTAAAGACGATGAGCGCCACGGCGAGCGGGCTCACGCTGGAGCCGGCCGCAAAGCTGATGAACGCCGGCACGCACACGCCGAGCACGGCCATGACCGAGCCCATGAACATGTGGATGATCATGGAAAGCGCGGCGACGAGCAGGGCGAACAGGAAGATGTTCTCGGGCACGGAGCTGGGAAGCACGACATCGGCGATCCAGGCGTTCATGCCGGTGGCACCGCCCACGGAACCCACGGCCATGGCGGCCGTCAGGAACATGAGGGACTTGATGTCGACAGCGTTCCAGCTGGCAGGAGTGAGAACCTCGCCGATGATGGGCATGGCGAGCGCGACACCGATGGCAAGTGTCACCCAGCCGATGTAATCGCCCGAGACGGTAAGCCACAGCGCGATGGCGATGACAAGCCACACGATGGTGCGGATCTCCTTGACGGAGAGCTTGCCGAGCGCGGCCTGCTTGGCCACGATCTGCTCGCGATCGTAGACGAGCTCCTTGCTGGGCTTAAAGAGGAAGAGACCCAGGAACAGGGCGCACAGCAGCGCGACCAGCATAGGCACGCTCATGTACAGGAACCAGTCGACAAAGGACGGGCTCATGCCGCCGGCCTCGGCGCTGTACTGCGCGACGAGCGGGTTGAGCGTGGAGTCGCCCGTCAGGAAGAACATGGAGCCCGGGGCAGCAGCGGCAAACACGAGGAAGCCGAGCTTGCCGCGGTCGTCGTCACCGTAGCCGGCGGACTCGGCAATGACCGAGACGACGGCGAGGATGAGGAAGGCGCGGGGGAACGGATGCGGGATCAGCAGCGACAGCACAAAGGTGAGCGCGAAGATTGAGATGATGAGCGACTTGGCATCGCGCACGAACTTGAGCATAAACGCATAGGCGATGCGCTCGCCCAGGCCCGACTCCTTGACCGCGCTGGCGATGAGGTAGGCGCCGATGACGAGCCACATGGTGGCCTTGGTCCACGAGCTAAACGTGGAGGCGACCGTCGCCGAGATGCTCGCGGCGCCCGTGTCGTCCACGCACACCTTGAACAGGACGAGCAGTGCGCAGTAGAGCAGGCCCACAAAGCCCGGCTGTGCCACGCCGCATGCCCAGAACACCACCGTGGCGAGCGTCAGTGCCAGACAGGTCTGACCGCCGACCGTGAGCTCGACCGTCGAGCTCAGCTCCGCCAAAGGAAGAAACTTCACCAGCAAAAAGACAACGATACCCAGCACAAAGCCAATTTCGCGCTTGGTGATCTTAAACGCCTTCTTTTCCGCTTCCATCTCCCCACCTTTCTTGTTGGGGGCGCTCCGAATTCGCAGCCATGTTGCCGCTTAAAAAGGGGCGCCCGTTATCGGACACCCCTTACGTTGCGCTGTGTTGCGGCAATACAGTCAAGCGGATTTTTTGGATGAGAAGCGATTCCCTAGACAAAAACCGTCACAACATTCGACGCTTTTCCTCGTTTTCGAGATTTTCGCCGAATGTTGTGACGGTTTGGATGTGGCAAAGGGACTGTCTTTTTTACATAGCGAGGGCCGTGCGGATGAATGGGTCGCCGAGGGCCTCGCGGAGCCAGGGGGCCAGCTGCTCGGGGTGACCCTGCAGGTAGCCTTTGAGCTCGGACGGAGCCACGCGACGCACTTCCGAGATCTCCTCTTGGTTGATATGCAGCTCGCCCGGCTCAACATGGGCAAGGTAGACCTCGCACCATTCGCACTCGCAGCGACCGTCGCCGTGGTCCTCGCGGTACACCACGTGTCCGAGGTGCTTGAGCTGATCGGGCTCGCGCGTAATGCCGAGCTCTTCGTTGATGCGGCGCGCCGTGGCGGCCGCGACGTCTTCCCCGGGGAGCGGATGGCCGGCGCAGCTATCGGCCAGCACCCCGCCCCACAGGCGCTTGAGCGGACTGCGGCGACAGAGCAGCAGGCGCGCGTCTTCGCCCCGGCCCTCGACCAAAAGCGTCAGAAATGCCTGATGCAGGATGCCCTCACCAGCATGGGCCTCGATGCGGTCGACGGGGCCAAGCGCCTCGCCGGTCGCAGCATCGACCGCCACGACCTCGGCGCCCGCACCGCCCTCATCCCAGCCGGCGCGCAGAATGCGGGCTGCGGCTTCCTCGAGCGCGGCGATGAGCTCCTTGGTGGTGTCGAGCACGCGCTGCAGGTCGTCACCGCTCGCTTGTTCAACATGAAAACCCGTGCTTGCAACTACCGGCACGCCAAAGCGCGTGGCCAGCGCCGCCGCGATATCGTGCGCCGGGATCTCGTCTCGATGGCACGGAACGGCCAGGATGCTCACCGTTGCCGTACGGCCGGGCTCGGGGCGCGGAATGGCCTGCGCCGTGGCGCCCAGGTGCGCAAACTCCGGCGAGCAGGCGTACACCGCCATGCCTCGCGGCGTCACCGTCAGCTGGGCCTCGAGCGCAAACTTGCCCTCGCCCACTGCAACCTTTGTCGTGTGCATACCCATGGGATCTCCTGCCGCCCGCGATGTACCTGAGACCATCTTCGCCTGTATTGCGACTATACAGGCAAGCCCTCCATGTGACAAAGGGACTGCCCCTTTGTCACATTCTGTTAGAGTTGCAGGGATTGAATCCCGCTTATTCATGCGACATTGGAGTGACAACCTTGACCGCCGCAACCACGCCTAAAAGTAAGCCAACCGCCGCCGCGCTCTCCCCCGCGCGCACCAAGCTCTGCCTGGCGCTGCTCGTGCTGTTGGGATTCTCGCTCGGCTGCTCCGAGTTCGTGGTCATCGGCATCGAAAGCGACTTGGCAACGGAACTCGGCATATCACTTGCCACTGCGGGCCAGCTCATCAGCGTGTTTGCGCTCGTCTACGCTATCGCGACGCCGGTGCTCGCGCTCAGCACGGGGCGATTCCGCCGCTACCAGCTGCTCGTGTGCTATAGCGTCGTCTTTGTGCTCGGCAACCTGGTCATGGCGTTGGCTCCCAACTTCCAGGTGCTGTTTATCTCACGCATTGTCCTGGGCTCTGTCTCGGGTGCGCTGCTCGCCGTGGGCGTGACGTACATCCCTGAGCTGCTATCCCCGCAGCAAACCTCACTTGCCATCTCGGTCGTGTACGGCGCGTTTTCCGTGGCGATGGTCTTTGTGACCTCGATTGGCAAGTTTGTGGCCGACACACTCGATTGGCACGTGGCCATGTACGGCACGCTGACCTTTGCCGTTTTGATCTGTAGCGCGCTCGTGGCGTTTATGCCTCGCGCCGGGCAGACCGATGAGCCCGCCACCTTCCGCGAGCAGGCGGGGCTACTACGCGAGCCGAGTATCATCACCGGCATGCTCATCTTCTTGTTTGGCGTGGGCTCGGTCTACGTATTCTACGGCTACGTGACGCCTTATCTGGAGCAGGTGCTGGGCATGGATACCGTTCAGGCGAGCACCACACTTATGGCCTATGGCGTGTTCTGCCTGATCTCGAACATCCTGGGCGGATGGATCGATGCGCGTTTTGGCATGAAGGCGCTGCTGGTTACGTTTGTGCTGCAGGCGGCGGCACTGCTCGGGCTGTTTGCCGTGGGCGCCGCCATGCCGCTCGCGCTGGTCTTTGTCTTTAGCCTGGCGATGCTCATGTACCTGTTCTCGGTCTCATGCATCACGCACTTTATGGACGTGGCACGCAGCCGCCATCCCAAGTCGATGGTACTCGCAAGTTCGGTTGAGCCCATGGCGTTTAACGTCGGCATCTCGTTTGGCACCGCAGTGGGCGGCGCCGTGGTAAGCAGCATTGGCATTGCGTACGTGGGCGCCGCGGGAGCCGCGTTCTCGCTTGTGGCCTGGGCGCTTACGCTGGTGACGATTAAGTTGGCTCGCTGGGAGCGCAAGCGGGCGAGGGCGAGGGCGTAGGCTTAGGCTTAGCTGCGATACTCGAGTTCGATGATGGCGATTGAAAGGAACCGCGCATGCAACGCGTACTGTTTATCTGCTATGGCAATATCTGCCGCTCGACGATGGCTGAGTCGGTGTTTACCGAGCTCGTGCGCCGCGCCGAGCGCGAGGACGAATTTGTCATTGACTCCGCCGCCACCTCGACCGAGGAGATTGGCAACCCGCCGCATCACGGCACTGTTGCCAAGCTTGCCGAGGTCGGGATTCCCGTTGTCGCACATCGCGCGCGTCAGGTACGCCGCGCGGAGTATAGCGACTGGGACCATATTGTCTATATGGATTCCGAGAACGCCCGCGGCCTGCATCGCATCTTTGGTAAGGATCCCGATGGCAAGGTCTCGCGCCTGCTCGATTGGACCGATCGCCCCGGCGATGTGGCCGACCCCTGGTATACCGGCAATTTCGATGCCACCTACCGCGATGTGCTCGCCGGTTGCACCGCTATGCTCGAGCAGCTGTAGGCAAGCGAGCGCACGGGCCGCGCTATCAGCATACATCGAGCGAGGATTTTCTCCCCCATACAAATCGAGCGTGGATTTTCTCCCACTTTGAGCGCGAAATAGCGCCAAAAACGGGAGATAATCCACGCTCGATATTTCGACGGCAGAAAATCCTCGCTCGATACTCACCGACGAGCTCAATGTGACAAAGGGACTGTCCATTTGTCACATTCCTAGACAGGTTTGACCTCCAGCTTTATCCCCTCGGCACGGGAGTCGCCCAAAACATCCGGAAGGGTCCAAGTCGCATACAGAGGCAGATAGAGAACGCCCCCGTCACGCTCAACGTTGCCTCTCGAGAAAACAATCCCGCGCTTTACGCCATACTCGGCCGTTTCTAGCACATGGTTCAACGCGGCGTGCGCATGGTAATACGTCCCCGATTTAACCTCGATGGGCACAGCCGTCCCATCCGGGCCGTCAATCACGAAATCGACCTCGCCCCGTTTCTTGGTCTGGTAGTAATACAGCCCTCTTCCCTGGGCAGCCAGCTGCTGAGCCACCACGTTTTCGTACACGCCGCCGAGGTTGGGCTCCTTGCTGTCGAGGTACGCCGCCTGGGCGACCCCGATAGGATAACGGGCCATCAGCATCCCGATATCGGACTGGTACAGCTTGAACTGGGACGCCCGTGCCGTCTTAAGCAGTGGGGACTTGGGCTCGGTCACGATGTCGGTCTTGAGAGCGACGCCGGCATCGACAAGCCAGACAAAATCTCGCTGGTATTTCTCGTAATGCGCCTTGGGATCTATGGAGTTGAGCACGAAACGCTTGTTCTCGCCCTCCAGCATGACAGGAAGCTGGTCGAAGATACTCTGCACCTGGAGCGCGCGCCCGTTCGCGTATTTCGAGATATCCCGACGGTATTGCCCGTTCAGCTCGGACTGGAGCTGGCGGACAGATGCCAGATCACCCTGCGTGTCGAGGAAGCGCTGCACGATCTCCGGCATACCGCCGACGACGATATAGGTCCTGAAGTTTGCCATCATTGCGTCGTGAATATAACCAGGAACCGGCGTCTCGTTGCGGCACGCATCGCAAATCGAGCGCCGCGCCTCTTCGCTCACCCCGATTGCCCAGCTGAACTCCTCAAAATCCAGCGGGAACATCCTGAGCTCATGGACATACCCCACGGGATAAGACCTGACGCCCTTGAACTGGGTCCCGAGCATGGACCCCGAGAATGCCCAGCGGCAACGGTCGTCCTCGACAAGGAACTTCGCCATCGTCATGATGTCGGGGGCCTCTTGGACCTCATCGATAAACACGAGCGTTTTGCCTGGCGCTATCGGCTTTCCCGAAAGAAGCGTCACCCTGCTGATGAAATCATCGGCATCCCGTGCCTCGAGAAGAGCATCTTTTGCCTGGCGATTTTCCGCGAGATTGAGCTCGATATAGGTTGCGTAGTTTGACTTACCGAACTCGCGAATCGAGTAGCTCTTACCGATTTGGCGAGAACCCGTGACGAACAACGCCTTTCGTTCAATGGATCTCTGCCAACAATCAAGCTCATCAGCGATTTTCCTGCGCAACATAAGCTCTCCCATCGCCTCGATAAATGAAATGCAGATATTTATATCGACTATTATCGATGAAATGCAGAGATTTTTAGTACCGAAATTTGATGAAATGCAGAAATTTGAGCTTACTCGCGCACAGAACAACGACGCGTGCGCCTAAGCATGGGCATAAGTGAGGTCGGGATTCTCGCATACAAATCGAGCGAGGACTATCTCCCACTTTGAGTGCGAAATTGCGCCCAAAACGGGAGATAATCCACGCTCGATATTTCGACGGGAGAAAATCCTCGCTCGGTTACTCGTCGACGATCTCGGCAAGCCAGACGTTCAGCGTATCAATCTCGGGGCAGCAGAACTTTGCCGTGCCAGGCTCGTTGCCAGGCACGGTTCCGCCATAGCACAGGATATCGATATAGGGAAAGCCCGCGTGACAGGCCATGGCGCACATCTTGCCGCGGTCTCGGTCAAAGTCAAAGACGTCGCCCGGCTTGTGACCATGGTGGCAGCGGCACGTCCCCAGCTGGTCCACGCAGCTCACGCGGATACGCGGCCGCTTGCCACGCGGCGCGCCGAGCGGCCTGTTCTCGCCCGCAGGCTTGACGCCGCCCTCGCCAGCGTTACTCATGGTCAATCACATCCAGGCAGGCCTCGATGGGAAGGCCGGCCGACTTGTCCTCTTGGTCGGCATTGCGCTCGATAAGCTCAGCCACCACACGCATGGCATCGGACGTCGCGCGCTGCAGACTCCAACCTGCCATAACGCGGCCCATGAGCACCGCCGAGAACGTGTCGCCCGTGCCCGGGAAATAGACCGGAATGAGCTCAAAGGGAATCGTGAAGTACTCCCCCGCTACATGGTCGTAACCGATAACCGCGTTCGTGCCATTGACCACGGCGCTCGTAATGACCACCGACTTGGCACCCAACTCGCGCACGGCGTCCACAAGGGCGCGGGCCTCATCGGGCGTGATCTGCTCTGCAATAGGCGTATCGGCGAGCAGACAGGCCTCGGTGTAGTTGGGCACCGCGTAGTCTGCGCACTCCAGCAGGTGCCGCATGAGGCCAATCGTGGACTCGGGCACGCCGGCATAGAGCTTGCCGTTGTCACCCATGATGGGATCGACGAACACCTTGGTGCCCTTTTGCGCACGGCGGTGGCAAAAGTCCGAGATGATGCGCGTCTCTTCCTCGGTCACGATAAAGCCGGTCGAGATGGCGTCGAACTCAAAGCCGAGCTCCTCCCAGATAGCGAGGCTTTGGCGCACGTACTCGGTGGTGTCGTGGATGTAGAACTTGGGGTAGTTGAGCGTGTCGGAAACGAGCGCCGTCGGCAAGTTATGGATACGGTAGCCCATGTGCGACAGTACCGGCAGCATGGCGGAAAGCGCGACCTTGCCGTAGCCGCACATATCGTTGATCAGCAGCAGCTGAGTGTTCTTCATGAGGGTCTCCCTTGTTTCGGGCGCGGCGCGGCAGCGCCACAGTGCGACTAAGTGTAGCGCAGGGGACGTTGTGAACGGGCGCTGGCACCGCAGAGGACGAATTGTTGCTGAAAGGTTACGGGAAGGAGGAAGTTAGTCGTTGGGTGTTCCTATAGTTTTGTCAACCGTCGGGGCTACTCCCGGTAGGGCACCCGGTCGCGCATCACGGCGTATATAGCCCTGAGCCGCTTCCTCGCGACGGCCTTGAGCGCCCGCCCGTGCCCCATGCCCCGCGCCCTGCAGGCCCGGTAGTACTCGCCGTAGCGCCCCGAGGACCTCACCAGGCTGTTGCACGAGAAGATCAGCAGGGACTTGAGCCTCGCGTCGCCGCGCCTGGACGCCCTGACCGACCTCACCGACGTGCCGGAGCTCCTCACCCTCGGGGCTATGCCGCAGTACGAGGCCAGGTGGTCGTGGTCCGGGAACCTCGCGATGTCGACCGACACCGCGAGCTGCGCCGCCGTCCTCGGCCCGATGCCGGGAACGGTGAGCAGGCACGCGTAGGTCTCGTCGCCCTCGAGCAGCGCCGCCGTCTCGGCCTCGAGGGCCCCGGCCTCGTCGAGGGCCTCCGATATCCGGGCGGCCAGGAACCTGACCTGCCTGTTCTCGGCCTCGACGAGCGCCGGCGGGGGCGCGGTGGAGGCGGCCGCGGCCTCCCCGGCGGCCTCGGCCCGCGGGCCCCCGGCCCCGGAGCGGGCGATCCCCCACGCCCCGCCGAACCCGGCGAGCAGCTCCAGCCACCGCCGGTCCGACAGGTCGACCGCGGCCTCGAGGGCCGGGCAGGACTCGAGCAGCACCGCGCGCAGGCGGTTCTTGTCCCTGGTCGCGCAGGCGACGACGTGGTCGCGCTGCGACGAGAGGGCGCGGGCGGCCTCGAGGGCCTCGCCGCGGCCCGGGACCCCCGACAGGGAGTCCGGCACGCCCAGGGCGGTCCGCGCGATCACCGCGGCGTCGCGCTCGTCGGTCTTGGCCTCGCCGGCGAACAGGCCCGCGGCGCGGCTGGCGGCGAGCCCGGGCAGGTGGGCGACCGCCAGCCCCGCGGCGCGGGCCCGCCTCACGGCGAGGGACCCTATGTTGCGGAACTGGTCGACGACGACGAGCGTGCCGGCGGGCGCGGAGGCGAACAGCGCGTCGAGCTCGGCCTCCCTGTTGCGGACGGGGGCGCTGGCCAGCACCTCCCCGTCGCGGTCGACCAGGCAGGCCCAGTGCGATGACTTGCCGACGTCCAGGCCGAGCACGGCCGCGGGCCTGGTGGATGGCGCTTTCACGGTGGTATCCTTCCGGTAGTCGTTCGACCGGATGGCCTCCCCCTCGGCACTCACATTACCAGCCGCGGCGCCTGCCCGGCACTTTCCTATCAGCCGTCGGGGGCGGCGCGTCCCGCGCCGGCAGCACCCAACGGGCCCTCTCGGGGGCAGGGACGTTCGGCCGTGCGCGGGCGCCCGGTCGGCGGCCCGTTCTGGGCGCGCCTCAATCGTAGCCCGAGACGGTCCCGGGCTGACAATTTCGACTGTAATGGACGTTCTTAAATGACTAGTCGACACAAGGAGTGTCCCCAAATGCCGGCACATAAGGAACGTCCCTAAGTGCCGCTCGAACATAATAAGTTTGGTACCTTGACATTTATTTACCGTGCTCCTAAATTGGTTAGGCACAAAACAATTCAACTACCTAACTAAAGAAAGGAGCGAAGCTTAGATATGTGTGTTGAACCACTCGTCCTTCCGCATGAGCCCGGCGGTGACCCGTCGCAACCGGTAGACATACCCGAAGCGGTCAGCGCCGAAGACAAACTCGCCAAGCGCATCCTCAATAATCTGGGCTTTTGCGGCCATTACATGCATTTTCATGGCGGAGGCGTGTCCGGCAAGGCGCCCATCATCTGCCTGCTGGCCAAGCAGCCCGGCGGCGAGATGTCGCAGCAGGAGCTCGGCATGCACTTTGACCTCAAGCCGGGATCGCTTTCCGAGATCCTGTCCAAGCTCGAGCTCAACGGCCTCATCGAGCGCAGCCGTAACCCCAAGGATCGACGGCAACTCACCATTCGCCTGACCGAAACCGGCCGGGAAAACGCCCGCATCGACCAGGCAGCCCGCATCCGCTTTAGAGAACGGGCCTTTAGCGCGCTCACCCACGACGAGCGCGAGGACCTCGCCGAAATGCTCGATAAAATCCGCGTAACCTGGGAGGAACTGGATGATTAAAACCCTCATGGGAAGCATCCGCGACTATATGAAAGTCACCGTTGCCACGCCGTTGCTCGTGCTTGGCGAGGTGCTCTGCGAGATGCTGATTCCATTTATCACCGCCAACCTGATCGACACCATCAAAGACGGCGCCACCGTAGCCGAGATGCTTCCCACCGCGGGCTTTTTGGTGCTCATCGCGCTGACGTCGCTTGCTTTTGGCGCCGCGGCCGGCGTCACCTGCAGCCATGCGAGCTGCGGGTTCGCCAAGAACCTGCGTCACGACCTGTTCTACAAGATCCAGACGTTCAGCTTTGCCAACATCGATGAGTTCTCGAGCTCCTCGCTCGTCACGCGCCTGACCACCGATATCAACAACGTGCAGCAGGCCTTTATGATGATCATCCGTATCGCCGTGCGCGCGCCGCTGGTATTGATCTTCGCCTTTACCATGGCGTTTATCATGGGCGGCAGCGTCGCCATGGTCTACCTGGTCATCATTCCGCTGCTGGGCTTTGGACTGTTCTTTATCATCTTTAAGGTGCGCCCCATCTTCTCGCGCGTGTTCCACAAGTACGATGCCCTTAACGAGTCCGTCGAGGAAAACGTCACCGGCATGCGCGTGGTCAAGAGCTATGTGCGCGAAGACTTTGAGAAGGAGAAGTTTGCGACCGCCGCACGCGACGTCCAGATGGACTTCACCCGCGCCGAGAAGCTGCTCGCCTTTAACAACCCCATGATGAACATCTGCGTCAACGGCGCGTTTGTCGTCATCATCTACCTGGGCTCCAAGCTCATCATCACGAGCCAGGGCACGCTGTTCGACGTGGGCCAGCTCTCCTCGACCTTTACCTATGGTTTCCAGATTCTCATGAGCCTGATGCAGCTGTCGATGATCTTTGTCATGGTGACCATGGCCGACGAATCGGCACACCGCATTGCCGAGGTGCTGGCCGCCGAGCCCACGATCGCCGATCCCGCCGAGCCCGTGCTCGAGGTTGCCGACGGTTCCATCGACTTTGACCACGTGAGCTTTAAGTATTCCAAGCATGCGAAGCGCCAGGCGCTCGACGATATCGACCTGCACATTACGAGCGGCGAGACCATCGGCATCATCGGCGGCACCGGCTCGGCCAAGTCCACGCTCGTTAACCTCATCGCCCGCCTGTACGACACCACCGAAGGCGCTGTGCGCGTGGGCGGCGTGGACGTGCGCGACTACGACCTGGACGCGCTGCGTCACCAGGTCGCCATGGTGCTGCAGAAAAACGTACTGTTTAGCGGCACCATCGCCGAGAACCTGCGTTGGGGCGACCCGAACGCCACCGACGAGGAAGTCCGCGAGGCCGCACATCTGGCCTGCGCCGACGAGTTTGTCGACGGCTTCCCCAAGGGCTACGACACCTGGATTGAGCAGGGCGGCTCCAACGTTTCCGGCGGCCAAAAGCAGCGCCTTTGCATCGCGCGTGCCCTGCTGCGTCGCCCCAAGATCTTGATCCTGGACGACTCCACGAGCGCCGTCGACACCAAGACCGACGCCAAGATCCGCGCAGGTTTGGCAAGCTATCTGCCCAACACGACCAAGCTCATCATCGCTCAGCGCATCAGCTCCGTGCAGGACGCAGACCGCATCATTGTCATGGAGGGCGGCCGTATCGCGCAGATCGGCAACCATGACGAGCTGCTTAAGACAAGCGAGATCTACCGCGAGACCTTTACCTCGCAGAACAAGATGTCTGCCGAGGGCGAAGGGGCCGTCGAGGCCAACACCGAGGCATCCGCAACGCAAGCTCAGACCCAGGAAGGAGGCGAGGCACATGAGTAAGGCAACGACCGCCGAGCGCGCGCTCAACCGCAAGGGCGGCACCATGTCGCGCCTCATCAAGACGCTCTTTGGCTTCTATCCTGTGCTTTTGCCCCTCGTCGTCGCCGGCGTGGTGCTCTGCGCCATCATCAACTCCATCGGCGCGACCTTCCTGCAGAGCGCCCTGCAAATTATTAGCGAATCGTGGCAGTCGGGCGATTGGGAAGCCGCACAGCCCAAGATCGCACAGCTCGTGACCACCCTCGCCTGCATCTACGGCGTCGGCGTCCTGTCCTCGCTCTTCTGGAACCGCGCCATGGCTATCGTCACGCAGGGCTCGCTGGAGAAGCTGCGCGAGATGATGTTCAACCGCATGCAGGACCTGCCGATCCGCTACTTCGACACGCACCAGCGCGGCGATATCATGAGCCACTACACCAACGACATCGACACGCTGCGTCAGATGATCAGCCAGTCGCTGCCCAACCTGCTCATGACGATCATCATCATCGTCACGGTGTTCTTTATCATGCTGTACTACAGCGTGTGGATGTGCCTGGTCATCATCGCCGGCGTCGCCTTTATGACCTTTATGACCAAGCTGCTCGGCTCCAACTCCGCGCGCTTCTTCATTGCGCAGCAGACCGAGCTCGGCGTGGTCGAGGGCCATATCGAGGAGGTTATGAACGGCCAGAAGGTCGTCAAGGCGTTCTGCCACGAGTCTGCCGCCGAGGCCGATTTTGACGAGCGCAACGAAAAGCTCTTCGAGGTCTCCCAGAAGGCCAACATGTACGCCAACATCCTCATGCCCATCCTTATGAACCTGGGCAACCTGCTCTACGTGCTGGTCGCACTGGCGGGCGGCATTTTCCTGGCGCTGGGCGTGCCCAACCTGAGCATCTCGGGCATGGCGCTGTCCATCGCCGTCGTGGTGCCGTTCCTCAACATGACCAAGCAGTTCTGCGGACAGATCGGCCAGATCTCACAGCAGATCAACGCCGTGGTCATGGGCCTCGCCGGCGCCGACCGCATCTTTGAGCTCATCGACGAGAAGCCCGAGGCCGACGAAGGCTACGTGACGCTCGTCAACGCGCAGGTGAACCCCGAGACTTGGGAGTTCGAGGAGGCTGACCACCACACCGGCATGTGGGCGTGGAAACATCCGCACCGCGCAACCGGCGAGATCGAGTACGTCCCGCTGCGCGGCGACCTGGTCATGGACAACGTCGACTTTGGCTACACCCCCGACCACGAGGTCCTGCACGGCGTGTCCGTGTTTGCCAAGCCGGGTCAGAAGGTCGCGTTTGTCGGCGCCACCGGTGCCGGTAAGACGACCATCACCAACCTCATCAACCGCTTCTATGACATCGCCGACGGCAAGATTCGCTACGACGGCATCAACGTCAATAAGATCCGCAAGGCCGATCTGCGCCGCTCGCTGGGCGTCGTGCTGCAGGACGTGAACCTGTTCACCGGCACCGTGATGGACAACATCCGCTACGGCAACCTGGACGCCACCGACGAGGAGTGCATCGCAGCGGCCAAGCTCGCGGGCGCAGACGACTTTATCACCCGCCTGCCCGACGGCTACGACACCATGCTCACCGGCAACGGCGCACAGCTGTCGCAGGGCCAGCGCCAGCTGATCTCGATCGCCCGCGCCGCCGTCGCCGATCCGCCGGCGATGATTCTAGACGAGGCCACGAGCTCCATCGACACCCGCACCGAGGCCATCGTGCAGGCGGGCATGGATAAGCTCATGGAGGGCCGCACGACGTTTGTCATCGCACACCGCCTGTCCACCGTGCGCAACTCCGACGCGATCATCTGTCTGGACCACGGCCGTATCATCGAGCGCGGCAACCACGACGAGCTGATCGCCAAGCGCGGGTACTACTACCAGCTGTACACGGGTGCGTTTGAGCTGGAGTAGGAACGGTTACTGACGGAGGGTGCCCCGGGGCGTCGGGGTAATTCCTCCGTGCTCAAACATTCTCGCTTCGCTGCGAAACTGCGCGCGGAGGAAATACCCCGCCGCCCCGGGGCACCCTCCTGCGCGCAATCAGCCCGTTGTTTAAAACGGAATAAAGGTTAGTGAGGCCCTGGCCGTTTGGCCAGGGCCTCGTTTTGTTAGTCTTTTTGGGACGGGGCTTTTTGACTACTTTGAGGGTGCGCAGGCAGGGCGGCGAAAGTAGCTAAAAAAGCCCCGTCCCAAAAAGACTACCCGCGCCAAATGAGCTAGTTGAGGAGTTGGGCCATGGCGTTGACGAATTTTTGGACTTGGAGGGTGGGCTCGAGCGGGTAGTGCAAATAGACCGGCACCTCGCGACCGCATAGAAACGGTACGCCCACAAAGGCCGGGTGCACGCCCGACCACGCTCCGCAGGTGAGCACCGCATCGCCCTTTTCCTCCGCCTCGTTAAAGAGCGCAAAGTCGAAGCTATCCACGTCGATCACGTCCACGCCGCCGTCGGCCAACAGGTCGATGCGCAGGCTGTCCATAGCGTCGTTGCCGTGACGGAGCACGCGCAGGCGCATGCCCTCCAGGTCGGCAACTGTGATGCGCGTCTTGCGCGCAAGCGGGCTCGTGCGCGGCACATCAATATAAAACGGTACGTTGACGATAAGGAGCTTTTGGCAGGCATCACCCCAGCGTGGGGTTGAAAAACTCGATTGCACCACATCGACCTCGCGGCCCAAGCTGCGCATGACGGTCTCGCGCTCGTCGTAGAGATCGCTTACCGGCACGATCTCAAATCGCAGCGACGGTTCCAGATCGTGGATGCCCGACCACATCGACAGCGTTTGGCGCCCCGGGCACATCATCGACACGCCCAGGCGCACGGCACCGCCATCGCCCGCCGCGCGTCGGGCACGGCGCAACGCATCCTCGGACTGACGCATGATCGAGCGCGCATCGTCTACCAGCAGCGCACCCGCCGGCGTCACCTTAACGCCCGAATGCGAGCGCTCGAACAACGTGATGCCAAACTCGGCCTCGAACCCCGACACCTGTTTGACGAGAGCCGGGGTCGACACACGTAGTTTTGCCGCCGCGCGCGAGAAGCTTCCCAGCTCCGCGGCGGCCGATATGGCCTCAAGTCGTCGATCGTACACGTCAATCTCCCGTTTTCGCGCCCGTGGCCACATGGTGCCACAGGAGGTTGTTTTCGCAGGTCATGCGCTCAATTGAGAATAAACTGCATCGCACAGTGTAAACCTATGGTTAACGCCATTCTAACAAATATGCAATTCACCTGCGCAAATGCAAAGCATACGATAACCAGCGAAAACCACGTGGGTCGATTAATGGGAGCGACCCACCGGGAGGCACAAGAAGGGAAGTTCCTATGAGCAATTGGCTTAAGCTCGAGGGCGATGTCTGCGCCGTGACCGGCGCGCTCGGCGGTATGGGCGTCGAGATTTGCCGCGAGTTCGCCCGCAACGGCGCCAACGTCGTCTTGCTCGACCTAGACGAGGAGAAGGTCAAGGCAGCAGCCGCCGACCTCGCCGCCGAGTTTGGTATCCACGCCGAGGGCTACAAGATGAACGCCACCGACGAGGCCGAGGTTCAGGCTGCCGTCGACGCCACCATCGCCAACTTCGGCCGCGTCGACGTTCTCGTCAACACCGCCGGCATCCTGCGCTTCGCCGCCATGGAGGACCTGCCGCTAAGCGACTGGGAGCAGGTGCTCAACGTCAACCTCACCGGCTACTTCATCACCTCGCAGCGCTTTGGTCGCGAGATGATCAAGGCCGGCCAGGGCCGCCTAGTGCACATCTCGACCGTTGCCAGCCACTCCCCCGAGACGTTCTCGGGCGTGTACAGCTCCACCAAGGCGGGCGTCAACATGATGTCCAAGATGCTCGCCGCCGAGTGGGGCCCCTACGGCGTCCGCTCCAACTGCGTCGAGCCCTGCTTTGTCAAGACACCCATGTCGGCAAGCTTTTACGCCGATCCCGAGGTCGAGAAGAGCCGCAGCCGCCTCATCGCCACGCGCCGCATCGGCGAGGTCAGCGATATCGCCAACGCCGTCATGTTCCTGGCGTCCAAGCGCTCGGACTTTACCACCGGCGACGCCATCAAGGTCGATGGCGGTTTCTCCAATATGATGGGCGACCTCACCGCCAAGCCTGGCGGCCGCCGAGCCTTTGCCGACAACTATCTTAAGAACAAGGGTGTCGAGCTTTGGTCCGACGAGTCCGGCGTCGCAAAGCCGACCGACCAGTAAACCAGCCTGACAGGGAGGCCCCGCGGACGTACCCGCCCCTCCCCCGCATCGATTAGAAAGAGTCCAATGGCTTCCACCAACTCCAACAAGGGTCGCGCCGCCGTGCTTTCCGCCGCGTGCGTCACCATGTTCTTCATCAGCTCCATCGCGCTGTATTCCGTCGTGAGCAAGAACCTGCTCGCCGTCTACCCCGAGTGGTCGAGCGCCCTCACCTGGGCTTTCCCGGTCTTTCAGACCATCATGGCCGTGACGGGCATTTTCGCCGGCCGCATCTCCGATAAGATCGGCCCCCGCAACGTCGTGATCGCCGCCGCCGTGTGCTACGGCCTGGGCTGGTTCATGTCCGGCACCGTCACCGAGCCGTGGCAGTTCTACCTGTGGTTCTCGCTCGTCGCCGCCATCGGCAACGGCCTGGGCTACAACCCGGCGCTCACCACCGGTCAAAAATGGTTCATCGACAAGAAGGGCCTCGCCTCCGGCATCACCCTGGCCGCTTCGACCGCCGGCCCCGCCGTGCTGTCCCCGGTGCTCGCCTCGCTGCTCATCCCGAGCCTCGGCATCTTTGGCGCCCTCAAGGCACTCGGCGTCATCTTCTTTGTGATGATCGCCGCCTCCGCTCTGTTCCTGAAGGCCCCCGAGGCCGGCTGGCTGCCCGAGGGCTTCGAGGCCCCCAAGGGCGGAGCACATGCCGGCACCTTCGGCGACCTCACCCCGGGCGAGATGGTCAAGACCCCGCGCTTTTGGGTCCTCATCGTCACCTTCGCCTTTGCCGCCACCGCGGGCACCCTGCTCGTGGGCAAGGTTGCCTCCATCGCCGCCGTCCAGCTCTTCGCCGACCCCACGTGCGCCGCAGCTGTCGCCCTCGGCGGTGTAGTGGTCTCCGTCAACACCTGCGCCAACCTGGTCGGCCGTCTGTCCTTTGGCCAGATCATCGACAAGCTCGGCGCCTATAAGTCGCTGCTCATCAGCCTTGTCGTCACCATCGTCGCGCTCGTCATCATGTCGATGAGCTTTACGCAGAGCATGTTCTTTGTGGCACTCGCCCTGCTCGGCTTTAGCTTTGGCGCTCTGCTCGTCATCTACCCGCCGCTCACCGGTGGCGCCTTTGGCACCAGCAACATCGGCGTCAACTACGGCATCATGTTCTTGGGCTACGCTGCTTCTACCTGGATCAGCCAGCCCATCACCGCCGTGCTGTATCACGCCGAGGCCGGCAGCGCTGCCTACCAGCAGTCCTTCTACGGCGCCATCGTGATCGCCGCCATCGCCGTCGTGCTCACCGTCTACATGATGGTCTCCGACAGCAAGAAGAAGTCCGCTTAGTTGTACCGATGTGACAAAGGGACAGTCCCTTTGTCACATTCGGCAGCCACCAATTATTAAGGAGTCGAAATGTCTGAGCTCAACCCCGTCCGCATTGCCGTCATCGGCGCCGGCGCCATGGGCCGCAACCACATCCGCTTTGTCACCGAGGAGCCCGAGGCCGAGCTCGTCGCTATCGCCGACGCCTTTGAGGGCGCCCGCGCCACGGCCGAGGCCGCCGGCGTGCCGTTCTTTACCGATCCCGCCCAGATGATGGACGAGGTCAAGCCCGAGGCCGTCATCATCGCCACCCCCAACGACCTGCACCTGGGCGTTGCCCGCGAGGCCATCAAGCGCAACATCGTGCCGCTGGTAGAAAAGCCGATCTCCAACGATCTTGAGGATGCCCAGGCCTTCGCCGCCGAGGCCGAGACCGCCGGTGTGCCCGTGCTCGTGGGTCAGCACCGTCGCCACAACCCCTTCGTCAACAAGGCCAAGGAGATCATCGAGTCCGGCGAGCTAGGCAAGCTCACCGTGTCGAGCTTCCACTACATGATCTATAAGAACGACGAGTACTTCGATGTCGAGTGGCGCCGCAAGAAGGGTGCCGGCCCGATCCTGGTCAACCTGGTGCACGACGTCGACCTGCTCCGCTACCTGCTGGGCGAGCCCGTCGCCGTCCAGGGCATGCAGTCCAGCGCCGCCCGCGGTTTTGAGACCGAGGACTCCGCCGTGGTCAACGTCCGCTTTGCCGACGGCGCGCTCGCGAGCATGACCATCTCTGACGCCACCGCCAGCCCCTGGAACTGGGAGGCGACCGCTCGCGAGGACCCGCAGTACCGTCCCTTCGACGCCGACGCTTACTTTATCGGCGGCACCAAGGGCGCCCTGTCGCTGCCCCGCCTGCACCAGTTCTCCTACGATGGCGCCTCCAACTGGCACAAGCCGCTGCAGATGGAGATTCCGGCCGTCGACCCAGCGCTGCCGCACAAGATGCAGCTCAAGCACTTTGTGAAGGTCGTCCGCCGCGAGGTCGAGCCCGTCGTGACGCCGGCCGACAACGTCAAGACGCTCACGCTTCTCAACGCCGTCAAGGAGGCCGCCGAGACCGGCCAGCTCGTCGAGCTGTAATGCCTTGAGAGCGGCCGCGGCAGAAACCCCATGCCGAGTCCCTCGGTCCGCCACAAATAAGCCCCTCTTCTTTGTCCCGCGAGCAGCCTCCTGCCCGCGGGGCATTTTGCTACGTTTCCAATGATTTTCTGAGACGGGGGGCCTTTTTGCACCTCGGCTTGATTCGTTCGCCACGGAATGAGCCTATCTACTACGTTTAACCAATCACCCTCATCCATACCGAATTTCGCGAAATAAAAACCGCAGGTAGACGGGTTGCGCATTTTCGGAAAACCAGGGGATGGTCGACCCACACGGTTCAAACGTAGTAGATAGGCCGCTTTCGTGGTTCCGCGCCAAAACAGTCTTTTTTGAGCGAAGTGGCAGGTGGTATCCTTGGTAGCTCTGTGCTGCAAACGCACCTCAAACGCAAGGAGTCCCATGGATCTTATCGCCCAGCTCGCGCGCGAGCTCAACCTTAAGGCCGCCAACGTCGAGGCGGCCGTCAAGCTCATCGACGAGGGAAACACCATTCCCTTTATCTCGCGCTACAGCAAGGAAGCCACGGGCGGCATGGACGACGTCGCCCTGCGCGCACTCGACGAGCGCCTGTCCTACCTGCGCAATCTTGAGCAGCGTAAAGAGGACGTCATCCTGCTCATCGATGCCCAGGGCAAACTCACACCCGAACTCAAGCAGCAGATTCGCGAGGCCACACAACTCCAGCGTGTCGAGGACCTCTACAAGCCCTACCGCAAAAAGCGCATGACCCGCGCGCAGAAGGCCCGAGAGGCAGGCCTGGAGCCACTCGCCAACATGATCATCATGCAGGCCTCGGCCAAGGGCAGCGCGCTCGACGCCGCCGCGGACTACGTCAACGAGGAGGCCGGCTTCGACACGCCCGAGAAGGCGCTCGCCGGCGCCGCCGACATCGTGGCCGAGACGGTGGCCGAAGATCCCGAGAACGTCGCCGACCTGCGCGCCTTTACGCAAAACACCGCCGACATCGTCGTCGAGGCCACCGACCCCGCCGAGAAGACCCCCTACGAGCCGCACTACAGCTATGATGAGCCGCTGCGCCGTATACCCAACCACCGCGTGCTGGCTATCGACCGCGGTGAGCGCGAGGGCAAGCTCCGCGTGCGCGTGAACGTCGACGGCGCCGCCGCCACGGTGCGCCTCGGCAGCCGTTGGCCCCGACGCCAGGGCGTGTTTGCTCCCATCTTCGATGCCGCCATCGCCGACGGCTACAAACGCCTCATGGCCCCCTCGCTGGAGCGCGAGGCCCGCGCCAAACTCACCGTTCGCGCCCAGACCGAGGCCATCAACGTCTTTGCCAAGAATCTCGAAGGCCTGCTCTCGGCACGCCCCGTACGCGGCGCCCGCGTGCTCGCGCTCGACCCGGGCTACCGCACCGGCTGCAAGGTCGCCGTCATGGACGAGACCGGCAAGCTGCTCGACCACGGCGTGGTCTACCCCACCAAGCCGCACCACGACGTCGCCGGCACCAAGCGCGAGCTCGCCCGCCTCGTCAAGAAGGACAGCGTCAACACCATCGTCATCGGCAACGGCACCGCCAGCCGCGAGACCGAGGAAGTCGTCTCGGAGTTTATTGCCGAGCAGGCGCCCAGCCTTCGCTACACCATCGTCAACGAGGCGGGCGCGTCGGTGTACTCCGCCTCCGAGCTCGCGAGCCAGGAGTATCCCGATCTGGATGTCACCGTACGTGGCGCCATGAGCCTGGGCCGCCGTCTGCAAGACCCGCTGGCAGAGCTCGTCAAGATTCCGCCCCAGTCCATCGGCGTTGGCCAGTACCAGCACGACCTTGACCAGGCCGAGCTTTCGCGCACCCTGGGCCACGTGGTGGAAGACGTCGTCAACCGTGTGGGCGTCGACGTCAACACCGCGAGCGCAAGCCTGCTGGGCTACGTGTCGGGCATTACGCCGAGCGTAGCCAAAAACATCGTGGCCTACCGCGAGGAAAACGGCGCCTTTACCGATCGCCGCCAGCTCAAGAAGGTCCCCAAGCTGGGACCCAAGGCGTACCTCAACGCCGCAGGTTTCCTGCGCATCAGCGGCGGCAAGAACCCGCTCGACGCGACAAGCGTCCACCCCGAAAGCTACGAGGTGGCCACGGCCGTCCTGGAGCACGCCGGCGTTGCGGCAAGCGAGCTCAGCCGCGGCGGCGTGCCCGATATCGAGCGCCGCCTGGGCAGCATCTCGGCGCTGGCAAGCGACCTGGACTGCGGCACCCTGACGCTCATCGACATTGTCAACGAGCTCAAGAAGCCCGGTCGCGACCCGCGCGACGACGCGCCCGAGGTGGTCTTTAGCCGCTCGGCGCTTTCCATCGACGATCTGGAGCCCGGCATGGAACTCAAGGGCACGGTGCGCAACGTCGTCGACTTTGGCGCCTTCGTCGACGTGGGCGTGCACCAGGACGGCCTCGTGCACATCTCCAAGCTGGCCAACCGCTTCGTCAAGCACCCCAACGACGTGGTGTGCGTCGGTGACACGGTCAAGGTGTGGGTTGAAAAGGTCGATCGCGACCGCAAGAAGATCTCCCTCACCATGGTGCAGGGGAAGTAAACCGCCAAAGCAAGGGTCCCCCCTCTCGCGACGTGCAAAATCGCGAGTATTCTGCAAATTCCACCGTTCCGGATGCCCCTCAGAGACGAAAAAGCAAGAAACAGCCCCCGTTTTAGCGTCATCAGAGCCAAAACGGGGGCTGTTCCATGCTTCACCCAGCTGGTAAAAGCCTTTACCTTGCTGAATACTCTCAATTTTGCACGGCGCAGGCGGGGGTACCTTTGTCCACGGCAGGATATGGAAGCCTATCACCAACCTACCGGCAAGTTCGTGTCGGCAGCCCCGGCCTTTCCTTTGCCTAGCGCGACCCTCGCGAAGCGCGTGAGCGATAGGGAAAGGAAAGGCCGGGGCGAACAACCCGCGGCGCAGCCAGTGTTCGCGTTACGGCAGGATATGGAAGCCCAAAGCGGCGATATCCTTGGCAAAGCCGCGCACGGTATCGAGCGAAACCTCATACGGGTCGCGACCGATGTTCTTGCGCTTGGCCAGGATGCTGTTGGGCACCGTGATGATCTGACAGCCGCAGGCCTGCGCCTGGTAAATGTTGATAAGCTCGCGCGTGGACGCCCACAGGACCTCGCAGTTGGGCTTGGCGGCGGCCTTCTTGACCGACTCCGTCATAAACGGAATGGGATCGACACCCGTGTCGGCGATACGGCCGGCAAAGAGCGAGATGATGGACGGCGTCTCGGCGTCGACAGCGTCGACCATCTCGTCGACCTGCGCAGGCGTAAAGATGGTGGTGACGTTGACCTTAATGCCGTCGGCGGAAAGCTTGCGCACCAACTCGGCCGTGGACTCACCCTTGGTGGTCACGCACGGAATCTTGACGTAGACGTTCTCGGCCCAGGTAGCGATCTCGCGGGCCTCGACCTCCATGGTCTCGACGTCGTCGGCAAAGACCTCAAACGACACGGACACATCGGTGATGTGGGCCAGGACCTCCTTGGCAAACGCGCGGTAATCCGTCACGCCGCCCTTCTTCATAAGGGACGGGTTGGTCGTGAAACCCTGAACGTTGCCGTTCTCGTACATGTCGAGCATGCCCTCGAGGTTTGCACCGTCAGCGAACACCTTGATTGCCATCTGCCTGATTCCTTTCGTTAGCATACGGCCGATAAACTGCTAAACACTTTACCTACGTTTATCAAGGCGTGAACTGCGGTTTTCTATCTTCTCGGCGAACGGCATAAACACCTCAGTGTTTGGATTGATAAATCGATTGAGCATGCAAAAGCAAAGAGTCGCAGTTTGAGCAAACGTCAGAAGGCGAGATTCATTAGATGAGGCCGAAATGTTGCATCGCGGTGACGGTGCCGTCGTTCGCGACGTCGTCGGTCACGTAGTCGGCGACCGCCTTGACCTCGGGCATGGCATTGCCCATGGCCACAGCCGTCTCGACGGCGGCAAGCATGCCCAGATCGTTGCCCGAATCGCCAAAGCCAAAGGTGCGCTCGTTGCCCACGCGACCCAGATACTCCAGCGCCCGCGCCACGCCCACGCCCTTGTCAATACCCTTGGGACTCAGCTCGCGGTTCGAACCGCCGGTATTGCACAGCTCAAAGTTGCGATCGATAAAGCCGTCGTCGTTGGCCACGCGAGCCAAGTCGGCTGCGTTAAGGCACACCTTGCCCACGCGCAGATGACCGTCGATGCGCATTTCCTCGGCACTGTGCACCACAGCGGTGCCGATCAAAGACGACTGCTCAACGCCCGCAGGCTCCAGCGCAAAGGTCGCCTCGTTGGCCTCGAAAAAGGCCTCGAACCCTGCCGCGGCAATGCGGCGCGCAAGCTCCTCGACAATGCCCTCGTCAAAGCACTCCTCATGCACCACGCAGCCCTCGACCTCGAGTGTGGCGCCCGCCATGGCAACGATACCCGCCGGGTCGAGCGCGCGCAGGCTATCGGCGATAAGCCACAGGGGGCGGCCCGTGCAGATAAATGCCTTGTGCCCCGCATCGCGCAGTGCACGGAACGCCTCAACCACCGTCTGCGAGGGACGAACCGCCGAAAAGTCCTTATCGGTCATATCGTCGGGATCGAAATACGTCAGCGTGCCGTCCACGTCAAAAAAGAGCACAGCGGAATCGGGGCACGCATCAATCATATGGGTTCCTTTCAAGGGCGATGGCAAACGAAGCATCCATCATATAATGGAGCGACGCAACCAGAGAGGTCACCCATGGAATTTTATGCAAGCTGCCCCAAGGGCTTTGAGCCCGCACTCGCCGATGAGCTTAAACGCCTCGGGCTTTCGCATGTTCGCCGGCTGAAGGGCCGCGCCACGTTTGAGGGCGAGCTTGAGCAAGGCCTTCGCGCGTGCCTGTGGTCGCGCCTGGCCAGCCGCGTGTTTGTGGTGCTCGGGCGCTTTGAGGCGCAGGATGCCGACGAGCTGTACGACGGCGTTTATGACATTGCCTGGGAAAATATCGTCCGCCCCGGTGCCACCATTGCCATCACCGCCCGCGGCGTGACCGAGCAGCTGCGCAACACGCGCTTCTCGGCCCTGCGCGCCAAGGACGCGCTGTGCGACCGCCTGGCCGAGGCCACGGGCCGTCGCGCCGATGTCGATGCCGCCGACCCCGATGTCCACCTGCTGCTCTCGCTGCGCCAGCGCCGCGCGAGCATAAGCCTGGACCTTTCGGGCGATCCGCTGTTCAAGCGCCTGCCGCCCGCAGCGACTCGCGCCGGCGAGGGCACTCGCGTGCTGCGCCCCGACTACGCCGCTCTGGTGCTGGCTCAAGTTGGCTGGACCGCATTGTGCGAGCGCGAGTTGACGGCCGACGACTACGAAAACGAGGCCCTGCCCACGCTGATCGACGCCTCGTGCGCCGGCGGCGGCCTGCTGCTGGAGGCCGTGAACATTCTGACCGACCGCGCCCCGGGCGCCGCACGCGAGCGCTGGGGCTTTGAGGGCTGGCAGCTGCACGATGCCGCCCTATGGGAGCAGCTGCTTGCCGAGGCGCGCGAGCGCGAGGCGGCGGCGCGCGAGCGCCAGGCGCGCATCGTGGCCGTGGACATCGACCCCGCCGCCCGCAAGACCGCCGAGCGCATGGTCAAGTGCGCCGGCTACAAGCGCTTTGTCGATTTTTGCGCCGCTAAGCCCGCCACCGTGCTGGACCATGCGGGTGCTGTCGCCGGCGTTGCCGTGGTCGCAGACACCACCGAGACGCCGCTTTCGCTCATGCACGACGCCATGACGCTGGTCGGCGAGCTGCGCCGCGCGCCCGAGCTCGCTACCGCACCGGTCGCCGCGCTCACTCGCGACGGCCTTATGGCCCGCGCGCTCCATGCCGAGCCCGCGCGCTCCATCGCCGTCATGCCCAACAACGAAGAGGCGACTATTGAGGTTTGGCCCTCGCTTGACCACGCTGCCGCGGCATTTGAAGCTGCGACCAGCACGGATGCCGAGGACAAGACCGCAGATGCCGAAGACGAAGCCGCCAACACCCCCATGTCCGAACCCGCCGCCACGCTCGACCTGGGTGACGGCAAGCCGCTGCCCGTGCTCATCCCCGAGTCCGAGCAGTTCGCCAACCGCCTGCGCAAGAACGCTCGCCTGCGTCGCAAGTGGGCCAAGCGCGAGGGCGTGAGCTGCTACCGCGTCTACGATGCCGACCTGCCCGACTACTCCGCCGCCATCGACCTGTACGAGGGTTGCCCGCAGACGCCGGGCCGATGGCTCGTCATCGCCGAATACGCCGCGCCTAAGACCATCGACCCCGCACTGGCCCAGGCCCGTATGCTCGACATTCTGGCCATCGCACCGCGTATCCTAGATGTTCCCGCCGAGCATGTGCACGCCAAGGCCCGCATGCGTTCGCGTGGCGGCTCGCAGTACGGCAAGCAGGGCGCCGGCAAGGGCGGATCGGGCGAGCGCGCCAATATCGCACGCCGTCGCCTCCCGCTCATCGAAGAGGGCGGCCTTACCTTTGCCGTCAACTTTGACGACTACCTGGACGTGGGCATTTTCTTGGACCACCGCGTCACCCGCAACCTGGTGCGCGAGCACGCCAAGCAGGCGCGTCGCTTCCTCAACCTGTTTGCCTACACCGGCACCGCCACCTGCTACGCGGCCGATGGCGGCGTCGAGGAGACCGTGACGGTCGACCTCTCCAACACCTATCTGGACTGGGCCGAGCGCAACATGCGCCAGAACGGCTTTGTGGGTCCGCAGCATCACTTTGTGCGCGACGACGTGCTCGCCTGGATTCGCGACCAGCGCCAGACGCGCAACCGCTGGGACCTGATTTTTGTCGACCCGCCCACGTTCTCGAACTCGTCCAAGATGGGCCGCCGCACCTGGGATGTCCAGCGCGACCATGTTGAGCTGTTGGCCGGCGTATCGCGCCTGCTCGCACAGGGCGGCCATGCCATCTTTAGCTGCAACCTGCGAGGCTTCCGCCCCGAGACACGCAAGCTCGCACGCGCGGGCGTGGTGCTACAGGACATAACGGCGCAGACCATCCCCGAGGACTTCGCACGCAACCAGAAGGTGCACCATTGCTATATCGTGCGCCGCCTGCCCATCGAGGACGCCATGGCCGAGGTCGGCTTTAGCGCCGAGGAAATTGCCGAGCGAACCGAGGAGCTGCGCAACCCCGAGGCCCGCAAGCCCCGTGCGGCAGTACCCGCGCACGCGCAGGCCGGCAACGGCAAGTCCAACTTTGCCGGCAAACCCTCCCCCGCCGGCAAGCCCAAAAAGAAGAAGTTCTACGCCAGCAAGCCTAAGGGCAGATAACAAAGTTGCGGTGGAATACGGACTGTTTTGCCTGGAATTAGGCAAATTTAGACCGTATTTCACCGCAACTCATATTGGGATGGTGGTTGGCGATCTAGCCTTGGGTGACTAGGCGGTAGCCAATGCCTACATGGGTTTGGATGTAACGCGGATGCGCGGGGTCGGACTCGATCTTCTTACGCAACGTGCCCATAAAGACACGCAGGCTCGCCAGGTCGCTCTTGGTTGCCGTGCCCCAAATCTCGTGCAGGATAAACTGGTGCGTCAGCACCTTGTCGGCGTTGTGCGCCAGCAGGCACAAAAGCTTGTACTCGATCGGCGTCAGATGTAGTTCCTCGCCATCCATCGTGGCGATGCCGGCATCAAAATCGATATGCAGCTCACCGGTATCGAACGAGCCCTCGGAGGCAACGCCGCCCGTCTGCGCATACGAAAGGCGCCTGAGCGTCGTGCGGATGCGCGCGAGCAGCTCCTCGACCGAAAACGGCTTGGTCAGATAGTCGTCGGCGCCGGCATCGAGCGCACGGATCTTGTCCGCATCCTCGCTGCGCGCCGAGACCACGATAATCGGCATGCCCGACCACGCGCGCACCGACTCCACCACCTTGACGCCGTCCATATCGGGCAGGCCCAGGTCGAGCAGCACAATGCTCGGCGCCTGCGACGAGGCGGCGGCGATGGCGGCATGGGCGGTCTCCACGGCCATATGGCGCAAGCCGTGCGCCTCGAGCGCGGCGACGATAAGGTTGCGGACGGCGGGGTCGTCCTCAACAACCAAGATGAGCGGTTTTACGGCAGAGTTCGGCACAGCGCTACTCCTTATCAAACGAAACGTCGGCGGCGGGAAGCTCAATCGTAAAGACCGAGCCGTGCGGGGCCGCCGCGGCAACCCCTATGCTACCGCCATGTGCCAGCGCAATGGAGCGGCAGAGCGAAAGCCCCAAGCCCACACTGCGGCAGCTGTCGGCCAGGCCATGGTTGGCGGTGTAGAACGACTCAAAGATTCGCTCGCGGTCCTCGGGCGCAATGCCCGGGCCGTCATCGGCCACCGAGCACGCCACGTATCCGTCGTCGACGCCAATCGAGATCACGATATGCGAATCCGAGGGCGTATAGGTGATGGCGTTGTTCACCAGGTTGACCACCAGCTGCACCATCAGGCGCGCGTCGACGTTGACGAGCGCCGGCTCATCGCACGCCACCACCTTGAGGTCGTGCTCGCGCACGGCCGGGTTCACGTGGCGCAGCGCCTCCTCGACGATATCGTCCATAAGCTCGAGCGTGGTCGACAGGCGCATACCGCCACCCTCGAGCTTGGTGATGGCGAGCAGATTCTCGACGGTAGCGTTGAGCCATTGCGCATCCGAGCGAATGGATAGGAGCATGCCGCGGCGCGTCTGGTCGTCGAGCACGGCCGTGCCGGTCGAGCCCTGGTCGAGCAACACGTCGGCATTACCCGAAATACTGGTGAGCGGCGTACGCAGGTCGTGCGAGATGGAGCGCAGCAAGTTGGCACGCAGCTGTTCGTTTTTGGCGAGCACCGCCGCTTCCTCGCGAGCCTCCATGGCGCGGGCGCGATCGAGCGCCAGCTCGCCTTCGCTCACGATGGCATCGGCAAGCGTCCGCTCCTCGGGCGTCAGCGCATCGGGCTCGGCGACAATGGCGAACACCCCCACCACCGAGGCGGGATCACCCGCGCGCACCATGGTGTCGCCCGAGCGCACGGTCAGGTATATGCCGTAGAACGCCGAGGCGCCATAGGTGGC
This sequence comes from uncultured bacterium, assembly GCA_905215065.1. Classification (GTDB taxonomy): domain Bacteria; phylum Actinomycetota; class Coriobacteriia; order Coriobacteriales; family Coriobacteriaceae; genus Collinsella. The sequence goes on from CAJMOF010000006.1 coordinate 60,415, forward strand.
ATCGAGCGGCGTTCCCACATAGGCGGACGCCGAGAGCCGCGGCGGCATCTGCGGCGCCAGCTGGTGTACCGGCGCGGCATCGCCCACGGCCGTGTACGTCGTGCGCGGCAGCAGGTCATCGTTATCGGCATCGGCGCTATACCACACGACCGGACAGTCCGAAAGACGCGCCAGCTGCGTTGCCATAGCGTGCACAATCTGTTGCTGGTCGCCACACCGCTGCAGCATGCGGTTGGTCTCGAGCACCATCTGCGTGCGACGGTCGCTGGCGGCGGCCTGCGCCAAGGCGCGGCGCAGGGCCAGCGCGATCGAGCTCGATACGAGCGAGACCGCAAACATAATGAAGAACATGCCGGGATAGACGCGGTCGATAAACGACAGCGCGTAGCGCGGGTCGACAAACAAGAAGTTGTAGAGCGCCACGGCGGCAGCCGAGCTCAGCAGGCAGTACAGGCGGCTCCAGGTAAAGAAAGCGCACAGCTGCACGGCGAACACATAGACGATCATGATGCTCGGCGCGAGCCCCGGATGGTCGAGCAGCGCGCCCACAATCGTCGCCGCGACCAGCAGCCCCGCCGATACGCAGGCGTCATACAGAGGGCTGCGACGCGTCAGCGTTGTGCGCCGCCACCAAAAGTTCTCGGCAATATCGCCGTCCGCATGGACGTCCATCATCGCCCCGCCCCTCTCTCAAAAACAAAAACCACCACAAAGGGGACAGTTCACAGGCACCTTTGTGGTGGTTTCCCCTTGTGGTGGTTCCAAGTGTATAGCCTTGCAGTCTACGGGCGCTCGTCGGGAGCCAGGCGCTGCATCTTGCTCACGGCCTTAAACTTGGTGAACAGCGGCACGTACTCAAAGCTCACGTTGGAGTTCTCCAGGCCGTACCAACGCGCGGGCGTGCCGGCGGCGCGGCGGATGATGTACTTGAGCGTGATGGCCGTGCGCTCGCTGGGCTCCACGTCGCTTTCGGGCGCCAGAAGCTTACGGATCAGGACGAATTTGAACGTACCGATGTTGCCCGGATCCTTGTAGACCGAGTAGTCATGCGTCTGCGCCGGCAGCTCGCCGGTGGCAGCCAGGTCCTGAACGACCTGACGCAGGTAGGCATTGACGCGCTGGTTGATCTTGTAGCCCAGGTACAGATGCACGCGGAACACGTAGTCGGTGCCGAACGTCTCGACCGAATAGGCAAAGGTATGCGGCTCGTCCATGGTCTCGACGTTCACGAACCACCAGGCACGAGCGCGCTTGGGGTGCTTGTCCAAAATCGAGTAGACGATATCGCGGTCGATATAGTCGGTGTTGGTGTCCTTGGTCAGGTACACGATGTTGTCGCTCACGAGCTCGTAGCGATCGTCGTCGCGCAGGCGCTTGAGCTGCGGCAGATAGCTGCGCAGCGGCAGCAGCGTAAACTGGCGCTGCTCAACCGCCGTGCCGTTGTACCAGCACACCATGATGCCCATGATGAGCGCGGCCATAAGGATGGTGAAATAGCCGCCGTGGAAGAACTTGGTGAGCGAGCTCACAAAGAAGAAGCCCTCGAGCATAAGGAAGAAGGCGGCAAAGATCCACGGCGCGACCTTGAGATTGCGCTCCACGTGCAGATAGAAGAAGAGCAGCATTGTCGTGCACATCATGGTCAGGGTAATGGCCAGGCCGTACGCGGCCTCCATGTGTGCCGAGTTCTGGAACAGCAGCACCACGACGACGCAGCCCACGAGCATGACGTTGTTGACCATGGGGATGTAGAGCTGGCCCTTGGTCTCGGCAGGATAGAAGACCTGCATATGCGGCATGAGGTCCAGGCGGCTGGCCTCGGACACCAGCGAGAATGCGCCGGTGATGAGCGCCTGCGAGGCGATGATGGCCGCGACGGTGGAAAGGCCGACGGCAAAGGGACGCAGGCCCGGGGCGAGCATCTGGTAGAAGGGGTTGAGGTCGGCGATGCCCATGAGCTCCGGGTTACCGGCGTTGTTGATAAGCCACGCGCCCTGGCCCATGTAGGACAGCAGCAGGCAGCACTTAACGAACGGCCAGGTGGCATAGATGTTGCCGCGGCCCACATGGCCCATGTCGGAATAGAGCGCCTCGGCACCGGTGGTAGCGAGGAAGCAGCTGCCCAAAATCATGATGCCCGCATGGTTGTTGGGGCTCAGCAGAAAAGCGATGCCACGCAACGGGTTGAGGCACAAAAGCACCGCGGGATACTGGCAGACAAAGAACAGGCCCGTGCCGCCCAGGAACAAAAACCACAGCGTCATGATGGGGCCGAAGGCGTGACCGATCTTGGCCGTGCCGATGCGCTGCACCAAGAAGAGCGCGATGATGATGGCAAGCGTGATGGCGACGACACGACCCTGGTCGTCACCGAGCACGGCATGGACCGCTGGGATGGTGCGCAGGCCCTCGATGGCCGTGGTGACGGTAACGGCAGGCGTCAGGATGCCGTCGGCGAGGAGCGCCGCGCCGCCCAGCATGGCGGGGATGATGAGCCACTTGCCGCAGCGCTTGACCAGGCTGTACAGGGCAAAGATGCCGCCCTCGCCGTGGTTGTCGGCGCGCAGCGAGATCAGCACGTACTTGACAGTCGTCAGCAGCGTGACCGTCCACACGACAAGGGAGAGCGCGCCGAGCACGAACTCCTCCGTGACGCTTCCGATGCCGCCGTTGCCGGCAACGAGCGCCTTGGTTACATACATGGGGCTGGTGCCGATATCGCCATACACCACGCCCAGCGTGACGAGCATCGCCGAGATGCTCACAGGAATCGCAGCGTGCGAGGCTACTTCCTTTGCCTTTTGTTCCATAAGCCGGTTTCCTCCCAATTTTAACGTTCGACGGGATTATATGTAATCAGCCCATATTTTAATGGCACCGTTTTCCCAGCTAGATAAACATTTATGCGGCCTTTAGGCCACCGCGGCGATATGGAATGTGACAAGGGGACGCCCCCTTTGTCACATTCGTCATTTTCCGAGCCAGTTTTTGAACCACCACTTCATAGAGCGGCTCATCTCGGCCATAAAGGGACTCGTGTGTTTGCGGGTGTAGATGTCGACGACGCGCTCGCCCACCTCGCGGGCGTGCGGGCGAAACATCGCGTCCATCTCGGCCACCTGCGCATCCATGGTCGCAGCGTCGGCACGACAATAATGCTCCTCGTGCACCAGGTTCACCACGGGATGCGCGATCGCCGGACGCTCCTTGCGGGGCGTGCCGATGATGAGCATCGACAGCGGCATGGTATAGGCAGGCAAGTCCAGCAGTGCGGCAACTTCCTCGGCGTTCTCGACAATATCGCCGATATAGCAGCTCCCCAGCCCCAGAGATTCGGCGGCGACCACGGCGTTTTGAGCGGCAATCACGGCATCCTGCGCCGCGATGGCAAAGTCGCCCAAACCCGGCGCGCGGCGGGGCGCCTTGCCCATGCGCTCGACAAACTCGGGTTCAAAGCAGCCCACGTGCTCAAACAGATCGATCCACTTGGCATAATCGACCACAAATATAAGTGCCCAGGGCGCCTTGGCGATCATGGGCTGGTGATCGCACAGGTCGGCCAGACGGTCCAGCGTAGCCTGCTCGCGAATACTCACGATGGAATACATCATCATGGCGCCCGCCGACGGTGCGCGACTCGCCGCATGCAAAACCGCCGCCCGCTGCTCGTCGGTCACCGCCACGGGACGGTCGTTGTCATCGCGCGCAAAAGCGCGCGTGGACGAACGGTGCTCCAAAATGTCCAGTACCGCGTTGCCCGTAGTCTCGACCGGATAGCCGTACGTATCCACGCCCGCAGCTCCGTCGCCGCCCATGTCCGCCTCGCAAACCTGCTCGCTCATCGCCCTACCCTCGCCATTTCTTTAAGAAGCCTTTACGTTTCCGTGTAATTCCCGTCCATTATCGCGCAGGTCGCCGCTACATTGCGCCACACCGCCACACGTGCGCGTTAATATGGCTGGTTGTTGTGCGCAGCCACCAATTGCAGCGCATATCTTGGTAACAATCGGGTAAACCCCCGCTTTCGTAGGTTTTAAGTTTGTGAGGAGTCTCAGCATGTTCGCTGCCGCCATCTCGCTCGTCGGTCTTGCGGCGACCGTCTACCTTGTCTTGCGCGAGGCCAAGGCCATTCGCGCAAAGTCGGGCACCGTTGCCAAAAGCGCTCTTGGGTGGAGCGTCGCCTTCGGCCTGTTCCAGCTCTTTTTGACCATTTGGGGCGCCATTGGCCTCGTCGCCCAAAACGAGCCGCTCGCCTTTGTGATGCTCATCCTGACCAACGCCATCCTCACCGGCTGCGCTTGGGCCAGCATCGCACGCGACCGCATCGCCCCGCGCGTCTTTGCGTTCGCCGAGCCCGACGCGCCCGCCCCCACCGGCAAGCTCGCCCGCCTGCGCGGCGCCTTTATGGGCAAACCGCTCGTCGCCGCCGTCTTGTGCCTGCTGCTCGCCGGCGTCTTTGCGCTGCTGGGCATGGAGGTCTCGTCCAACCACGACTTTACCTGGGTCTACCCCCTGTGCATCCTGCTCGAGTGGGCCATCATCACCGTGCTCATGACCGGCTTGTTCTTCCTATTCCAGCGCCACGGCGCAGCTCCCGCGGTCCTGGCCTTTGCCCTCTTTGTCCTGGGCATTGCCGAGTTCTTCGTCATCACGTTTAAATCCATGCCGATCCAGCCGGGCGACCTTTCGGCCATCTCCACCGCCGCCGCGGTCGCCGGCAACGGCTACACCTTCTCGATCTCGCTGTTCTGCGTGCTGTCCATGGGCTTTACCGCCATCGCCATGCTGCTATGCGAGTACGCCGGCCTGGTGGCACCGCACCGTCAGAAGGGTGCCGCCAACGCCAAGCGCATGCTGCTCACCAACCTGCTCGTGGCGGTGCTGTGCCTGGGCGGCGTGACCGCACACGTCACGCTTATCGACTACTACAACACCCTCGGCATCACCGTCTACACCTGGCGCCCGCTCGAGAGCTACTGGCGCGAGGGCTATCTGCCTGCCTTTATTAGTGCAGCGCAGTCCATTAAGCCGCCCAAACCCGCCGACTACTCCGTCGACGATGCCAAGGCCACGCTCAAAAAGTACGCCAAGGCCTACGACAAGTCCGACGCCGCCAAGAGTGACGAGCGCACCGCCGCAAAGGAGCAATTCGACAGCGAGAAGCCCACGGTCATCGCCATCATGAACGAGACCTTCTCGGACCTGTCCATCTACCAGAACATGCGCGCCGGCTACGAGGGCCCGCAGTACTTTAAGAACCTGTCCAACTGCCTCAGTCGCGGCAAGCTCTATGTGAGCGCCTACGGCGGCGGTACCGCCAATACCGAGTTTGAGTTTATGACCGGCAACTCCATGGCCAACCTGGGCTCGGGCGTGTACCCCTACACCATCTACAACATGGAAACGACTGGGAACCTGGCAGAGCAGTTCAAGTCGCTCGGATATTCCACCACGGCCATGCACCCCAACCACGCGACCAACTGGAACCGCGAGAACGTCTACAAGGACTTTGGCTTTGACCAGTTCCTGTCCATCAACGACTTCCAGGGAGCCGATACCCTGCGCGGCATGGTGACCGACCAGGCTACCTACGACAAGATTCTTGAGCTGCTCGACCAGAACGCCGATCCGCAGTTTATCTTCGACGTGACCATGCAGAACCACTCGGGCTACGACACGGGCCTGCTGCCGGTCGACAAGCAGATGCACCTGAACATCGACACGACCGACCTGGACGCCAAGACCGTCGAGGACGGCACGCTCTCCGATGTCGACGAGTATGTCTCGTGCATCGAGCAGTCCGACCAGGCGCTGCGCTACTTCCTTAACGCCTTAAGCAAGCTCGACCGCAAGGTGGTCGTGGTGTTCTGGGGCGACCACCAGCCGTTCTTCCCGTCCAAGTTCAATGACAAGTGGTTTACCAACGAGGACGACGCCATGCACCAGGAGCGTCTGTGGCAGACCGACTACATCATCTGGGCCAACTACGACGTTGCCGGCTGCGACCAGACGAGCGAGGTCGACGACCTGTCCACCAACTACCTGTCCACTCAGCTCATGCAACTGATCGGCGCACCGCTGACCGACTACCAGAAGGCGCACATGACGCTGCGCGAGTCGCTGCCCGCCATCAACTCCGTGGGCTACGAGGACGCCAGCCTGCGCTGGGCGCTCTCCTCCAACGTCACCGGTGACGACGCCGCTGCCGCAGCCGCCACCAAGGCGCGCGAGGATTACGCCAAGATGCAGTACTACGAGATGTTCCGCGACGGCAAGAACGTGTACACCAAGCACTTCCAGACCGAGGCAAACGAGACCGACCCTAACCTGGCACCGGGCACGACGAAGATCAAGTAACGGGGTCGGGGACCCGAATCGGCGGCAGACGGAGGCGCGGGAAAGGTCTGCTGCTCAAACAGTCCTGCGCAAGACGGGGCCACATTAAGTGGCCCCCTTTGCGTGCGGAACTCGCGACAGACCTTTCCCGCGCCTCCGCCTGCCGCCGCCCCTCACCCGTTGCGAGTTGAGTGGGCTGATGAGAAGCTGCGCTCGCCTCGTAGCAGAAGCGTGGCCTGGCATGCGCATCGCGGAAAGCTTGTCCCGGAATTCACGTCCGGAATGGGATGCGGTTTCCGCTTGTGGCCCCGTTGGGAAACCGCATCCCATTCCGATCACAAATTCCGGGTCACATTTTCCGCCAAGGCTTCAACCGGAAACCGTGTCCCATTTCTCAGCCGAATACTGGGATGCATTTTCCGCTGAGTCCCTCAATCGGAAAGTGCATCCCATTCCAAAGGCGAATTCCGGGATGAGCTTTCCGAGACCCCGCCCATCCGGAAAGCCCATCCCGCTCTGAATACATCCGGGCATGGAATATCCGCTTATTAGGCCTTCCATCAATAAAGGGGCGCCCTCCCGGACGGCGGGCACGAAGTTTATCGCGAGTTCCGCACGCAAAGAAGGCAACTTAATGTGGCCTTCGTCTTGCGCAGGACTGTAGAGCAGGGAACTTCGTGCCCGCCGCCCGGGAGGGCGTTGCGTTTAGAAGATGGACCTAGCGCTTATTCCTCCGGGACAAAAGCAGCGCAGCAATAAAAGCGATGATTGCAAGTGTCAGCAACATCAAAAGCAACGTGAGCGTGCTGTCGCCGGTTGCCGCCAAACCAAGCACGCCGGCCCCTTTGCTGCCAGCAGGCCGCACGGGAATCTTCTCGCCATCGTCTTCGGCGGTGATTTCCCAGCGAATTGCCTTGCTTGCGTCGGCAAGCTCGTTGCCCACCGACGTCGGGACACTTAGTTGCAAATTGAGCACCGTGCTGCCATCGTTCGTAAACGTTGCGACCTGCGTGGGATAGGCGCACACACTGCCCGGCGTTCCCGTCTGGAGCCAACCTGCAGAGCCATCGCCCGCCGACGCCGTTAGGGTAATGGGCGACAGCAGGCGTGCCGTCTCGTGATCGACAACGGCACGCACAAACACGCGCACCTGGGACTTTACGCCCGTGGCACGAATCTCTATCTGCTGATCACGCACATCGCCAGGCATCAGATCTTTAAAGGCCAAAAACAGATCGGGCTCCCCCGAGGAGTCCGTCGCCCCCGAGACCGTCAGCTGACGCGCATTTCCGTCATAGGCAATCGCGGGAGTAGCGGCAAACGCACGGGCGGGAACAGCGAGCGCGACCACGCAGAAAATGGCCGCGACCATGCAACGCAAGGAGCGCGCAACACCTTTACGAATCGGGAACGCCATACTTACGCACCTCCATGCGGCGGCACCAGCACGTCATTCTCGACCGAGCAACCCCATGCGTCGTGCACGGCCTCATCGGGCGTCGCCTGGACCGCCTGAGTGGAGATATCCACGACAAGATTGCGACCTTCGGTTGCCTTGAGCTCGGTAACCCTATTAATGAGCACGCCGGTTTCCGCGCCGGGAGCGACGGGCGACGTCCAGTAATAGAACCCGTCGCTCGCCTTAACCCAGTTATAAGCCGAGTTCGCGCCCGAGGCATCAGCCACGCTCCACGCAATCTCGTAATCCGCCTCACCCTTCGGCTCCTCCTTCGGCTCATCCCACAGGCGTGCGCCATCCTGGTCCTGCCAGTAGATATCCACTGCAGCACGAATATAGGCGGGCGCAGTACCCGTGTTCTTCGCCTTGACATCGCTTTTCACTTTGCCGTTGAGCGTTTCCTGAACCGATGGCGTCACCGACCCGATGCCGAACTGGTTGACCAGCACGCCCGTAACCGAAAGCCAGGCCAACGTGCCTGCCGTACCGGCCAGGAGGATAACCCCCACCAGCAAGGCGATGATGCGCTTGCGCTTGGACATGCTAATCCTCCTTCTTTGCTACGTTGCCGTTGCTCCAAACGTTATGGGCACGATTGCTGCCGTCGATCCATTTGTCGTTCACACGCGTGTTCGTGCAGGTGAACGTGGCATCGTTCGCGCTCGATGCAGCGGAGATAGTCGCCTGCGCCTTATCGCCCGGCTGCTTGCCAGGGACGCCGATTTGGTTGCTGTAGCGCCATGCCCACGCTGAGTCCTCCTCGACGGTGTAGATACCCGCCGGGACCGCAAGCTCGATAGCGCCGGAGTACCAGGCGGAACCGTCCTTCAGCTGCGCATCCGATGACACCGTTACCTCAACCGTGCGCTCCTCCAAGGCGTTGCCGTCCATGCCGGCCCGGGAAACCTTGAAGCGGAACGTCTTGCCCTTCGCCCAGCTATCCTGGGTTTGCTTGACGATCTTGAGCGTATGCGTAGCGGCGAAATCGAACACCGCATTGCCATCGCTCTGAGTGCCGTCGCCCGTGAGCTTGTAGTCCAAACGATTCGTCAGCTCAAACGAGCCCTCGCCTGAACCCGAACTGTAAAGCGAGACATACTTCCCGTTGACAGGCGCAGGAGTCTGGCCAGGAAGACCATAGCCCACGCGGTCAACGTGCACCGTCAGTTGCGTGCCCATGAAGGGCTTTGCAAAGCAAGCCTTGAACGGCGCCTTATCGCTCTTGTCATCTATCGTGTTCGCGGCATTGGGATCAAGCAACCACTTGAGCTGCCCGGTCACATTCTTAGGGCTCGCATCGTCCGATGTGTCGTTAGCGACGACCTTATACGTCACCGGATACAAATCCATGTTGGCTGTAACCGGTTTACCCTTGAAGTCGCTCCACGCCACAGCTTTGTCGCCATTAACCCACTGCCACTCCAAGAACAACTCCTTCAAGCTGCTATCCGCTCGCTCGCCCAGGAATGCGACGATTGCGGAGTAGGCTTCGGGATCGTAGGCCACTTCCTTTGGCTCCATGACGGGTTCACCCTTGTCGTCATAGACCGGGTTGCCGTTCTCGTCCATCTTGGGCACCTTAACTGTCTGAACAAAGCCGGCATTGCCATCCTGGCCACGCAGAACACTCGTATCGTTCGGGTCTACCGTAGCGGTGTAGATGACGTTGCCTTCGGTGTCGTGATAGCGCACTTTAAGCGGCGTCTTCTTGTACACCGCAGTGTAGGTCACGCTCTCAAAGGGCTCGCTGCCCTCGAGGGGATACTTCTCATCGTCAGTCATCAGGGTGTACTGCCCGTCATTGACATAATCGCGCGACCAGCCGACAAAGTCGTACTTGGTGCCGTCAGTGCCCTCAACCTCCTCGGCGGCCTTGACCTCAAGAGAAATCTGGTCGCCGGAGTCAGTGCGGCCGAGGCTACGGACAAGATCGGGATTCGCAAGTTTAGAGTCAATGTTCGATTGAACGGTAACCAGGCTGGGACGGTAGACCGGGTACAGCTCCATGGGGGCCTTGACCACGGTAGAAGCACTCACCATACGGATGCCCTCTGACCAAGCGACATAGCCCTTGCCAGGTGCCGGCTCGGCTTCCGTCCAGCCCACGAAGACGTTGAACTTGCCTGTATCCGCATCGATAGTGCTGACGTCATAAGTAGGCTTCGGGATGCCGCCATTAAGGTTGCCGAGCATATCGTCTTGCTGAGCAACTTTGCCGTCCACATCCGTGGCATTGAGGTGGTACACAACCGCCAACGGCGAATAGTACGCCACGAATGTATAGGCTCCGCCAGGTTCCACCGGATAAGAGCAAGTACCATGCTCCACATCGTAGGGAAGCGTCTTGATCTCGCCGTTCGGAAGCTCGATCTCAACCTTCTGCAACTTATACAGCTCACCGCCTGCTTTATAAACCGGCGTCGTAACGTCAGGGGTCACCGTTGCCGTAGCAGGATTGGTGTCCGCGTTGATAACGGGAGCGATGTTGTAGCTAGGCACATTGACCTTGTCCGTACCCTCAAAACCTGCGCGATGCAGGTTGGTGGTGTAGCTGACGTCGTACTTTGCGTAGACGGGATAGGCATCCTGCCACTGGGTGACCTTGGACTCGTCGGTCGCCAGATACGGCTCTGCCTTATCCGGATCACTCGTCACATAGGGGTCGCCGGCGACGTCGTAGATATAGTTCCAGACGGCAGAATCCTTCTGGACCTCGGCAGTCGAAATCCAGCCCAAGAACTTATAACCAGACACAGCCATCTCGTCATCGGTCGGAGAGGCTTCGAGTGTCAGATTGGGATTGACGTCACCCTCCTTTCCGTGCTCGGGCGTGTCGTCTACCGTCTGCTCGGTATGGATAAACGGATATTTATAGGTGTAGGTGCTATCGGAGCCCAGCAGCAACGGAGCCTCATAACGTCGCGTGACGCTCTTAACCGAGGCATCGTCCTTGCCATAAAAGCTGACGCTTGTCGTCACCATGGCGCGCATGTAATACTCCGAATCGATGCCAATCTCGCTCTGAACGGGGTTGCCCACGCAGGTCCAGTATCCGCCTTGGCGCTCGAGGGTCCAGAAATTTAAATGGTATCGCTCGCTCGCCGGCCTAAAGTAAAACTTCAGCGCTCCTGCGACCCACTCGTCATCCAGCGTGCCCGAACCCGGGAAATCCGTATCGGCAATGACATTTTTCCGGGTATCCGCACCTGTATCGTTTTTGACCGTATGCGAATACGCCTTCAAAGGCGCCACGATGAGTGTATCTGCCCCAAAGCGCCCCTCATTGCATTCGTCCTTATAGTTTTCCTTCAGTCCGTGATCGACGTGCTCGGGACCCCAGTGCACGATATTCTCTCGCACGTAGCTCCATCCGACCTGCTCGTTAAACGAGGTTTGGTACCCGTTCCACACAGAGCAGAGGAGTCTAGAATCCTTATAGGCGTCGTTCGTCATCGACTTGACGTAATAGTCCACACGGTACTCAAAGCGTGCGGTATAGGTATGCGGAACGGTCAGGTCCACGTTGCCGGGAAGCTTGTAGCTCGGATCGCGGCTCACGCGAACATCAACCGGGGATCCATCGGCAGCCTGCTTGTTTTCATACCAACCCAGGAAACGATAGCCGTCGGGCAGCTGGCCCTCCTCGGATATAGCTTTACCGGATACGTCGAGCACCTGTACGGTATACGCGCTTGTGCCATCTTCTGCAGTCTCAACCTTAACGTCAGTTTTGCCCACACCGTCGCGCCGAGTCTGATCGTCGGTTGCATCCTGCTCATTGCCCTCAAACACCGTCATGATGTTCGACACATAGTCGGTGTACACCGGATAAAAATCGGTAGGGCCAAGCACAGTGATCTCGGTGCCGGCAGGATAGAACGCACCGGCGTTTTTTAACTCGGCAAGCTCAGGCGAGGTGATGGCCGCGTAACCGCCATGCATCCCGGCCTCGCCACTCGGCTGCGTCGTCCAACCGATAAAGGTGGCGCTGGGAGACAGAGCGCCGCGGTCCGCAGGGGCAGCCGGCGTCAGGCTAACACCATAGCGGTACCAATCCGCCGACCTGTCGTGCGCAGCACCGCTCTGCCAATCGAGCGTTTTGCCCTTGACGTTATAGAACAGCACTTGCGCCTCGTACGAAGCGATGAACAGGTCGTTGCCCTTAAAACCGTCGGCCCCGTTCGCATTATCGGCGGTATAGGTCGACGTTTTCTCGTGCGTCTCGTTCTTCTGGACCTGCTTGCCGGCAGCCACAGCATCGGCATCGGTCTTGCCGTCAAACCAGCTGTTGTCTTGTCCAATTCGATTCACACGCACATCGGGCTCACGGAACCAGCCCATGAAGCGATAACCGCCGTTGGCATCGGTCAAGCCCTTGGGCTTTGCGGAGGTATCCTGCCTAAACGTCACCGATGTATCGCCCTGGGCCAAGCCCTGAGCCGTTCCCGCCAGCACGGCGCTCACGGCAAAGGCATACGGGTCCGAGGTCGCCTGATCAATACCAAGTTTGGTTGCCTCGATGGTCGCGGTACCCGCACCGGGAAAATCGATCGTCGCCTTAACGCTCTGGCCATGCACGGGAATCTTCAGCTTGTAATCCATCGCCCACTCATTGGTGTGCTGGCCACCCAGGGCATCGTCGTTGTCGGTCGAGCGCATGGTGCCGGCACAAAAATCGTAGTCGTGCTCCTCCCACAGCTCACGCGTGGTGTAGCGCTCGTCGTCCCATGGACCATAGCTGTCGCCCTTGGTGGTACCGTCGCCGCCAAAAGAGGGGATCTTTTTCTTAGCCGCGGTACCCTGGCTGCTGCCTTTTAGGCTCACGCTCGGCTTAAAGTAGCACTCGGTGACCGTGGCATCATCCTTGTTGGCACGCGCGGCAATACCGCCCAGGTTCACATCGTTTTGAATGATGGGGATCACGGCGATGGGATTGTACTGACGCGAGCTCAAGTCACCCGCAAAATGGCTTCGAACGAGCTCGTTGCCCTTTTCGGTTAGAATACGACCCGCCAAGCCACCCGTCCACGCACGCGTCACGGCGACGACGCCCACATATGACGCGGCATAGCTGTAGCACTGCGCCGTCGAGAAGCAGTCGATAATCTTGGCCTCGCCCGCCATGCAGCCCACAAAACCCGAGGCGTACACGTTGTTGCCGCCCAGGGCGCCAATGGCCACGTCGTACTTATTGGTGACGTCGGTCATGCCCTTCTCGGCAATCGAGCCGTCGTCCTTACGCGTCGGCGTCACGCGACAGTACTCGATAGTCGAGTTCTTAACGTAGCCGGCAAACGCCGCCATATACAGACCCTCACCGCCGAGCGCCTGCACGCCCGAGGTCGTATTGTTGACGGCACGGCCGCCACGGACCTCGCAGTTGTAGAGGGTGCAGCCGTCGAGCTCGCCGGCGATGAGACCGCCCTCAAAGCCTGCGTTGGTAATGAGGTTGAGAGCATTGTTGGCGCAGGTCACGTGCAGCGTGCTCTCCATGACCATAACGTTTTCGAAGCGCGTTTTGACGGCCTTGCCCACGATAATGCCACCGCGGAAGTCCGCCCACACGTTGGCGTCCTTGACCAGGAAGTTTTTGATGGTGGCACCGTTGGTCTCGGCAAAAAATCCCGTATCGCGCTCGGGGTCAAAAGCGTCTTTATCGTAGCTCAGGCCCTCAACGGTGTGGTTTTGACCATCGAACACGCCCTTAAACGGATGCTCCTTGTTGCCAAACGACAGATGCTTAACGGTGTGCGAGACAATGGTCTTCATGTCGTCATCATTAAGCACGATATCGTTATCGAGATAAACGCGCCAGCCGGACGTATCGCGCTCACGCGAAAGCGCCACGTACACCAAAAAGTCGTTCGCGTTTTTGATGTGGTATTCGTTTGTGTTCTCGGGCACGTCCTCGGCATGCACCACCGTTGGCAGCGCCATAACGCAGCAAAGGGCAATCGCCGCGACGGCAACTAGCCTGCTAAGCACGCCCCGGTTCATGTTCTTGATCTTCATAGGCTAGTTCGCCTCCGGCCAGCCCGCGACGTCAAGCACGTCGAGGACGGTATCGCTTGCCTGCTGGTTTTTGGCCTGCACGGCCTGAACATCGATATCGAGCCTGAATGAGCCGCCGCGCGCGGCATCGTGGTAGTCGCCCACAAAGCGCAGCGAGTCCATGAGGCTTTCCGTCATGGCGCCGGGGTCGAGCGTGCCGCCACGCCCGGCCAATCCGCGGTAGTAGTACCACCCATCGCCGCCATCGATCCACGGGGACCCCTCGCCCGCGTTCACATGAAACGCAACGCTGCCCGAGGCATCCGCGCTCGAACCGTCGGGCGCCACCGACGTCATGCGCAGACGCGCGCGAACGTACTCAGGCTGCGTTCCAGCGTTCTCCACGCGCACAATGCGGCTGATATCAGAGCCACTGGCCTTGGTGTCGGGATAGTCCCCGTGCTCGTTGGGCTCAAACGGAATCTCCTCGCCCTGTTCGTTGAGGGTGTATTCGCAGACTCGTACCTTCACGCTGCCAAACGATAGAACGTTGTTCACCGGAACCATATCAACGGTAAAAGCCAGCGTGCCGCACAGGCACGCCAGGGCCAACAGCGCCATCGCGGCAAGCGCCAAGGTGCGTTTCTGATTGTCGGAAAGATTATTGAGCATTACGTTCGCCAGTCGTCGATAAAAAGGGGGACCGAGATCCCAGCCCGAATATAGGGGTGGGGGCGGGCCGGGATCTCAGTGGGGGGATTAAGCCTGAGCCTGAGTCTTAGCCCATTCCTTGGCCTGCTTAAGGGCATTCTGCGCGTCAGCATTTTCACCCTGCTCGGTGCCATTCTGGCCCGCGCCAAAGATGTAGGCAAAGACCGTCATCGTGGGAGCCTGTTTCGGGTCAGTAGTAGTCTCGACAACATCGGTGTTGTTCATGGCAGAGGGAATCGTCACGGCAGTGAAAAGCTCATCGGTATAAACGTCCTGCTCTGCTTTGTTGGCTTCGAGCTTTGCAGGCAGGTTCTCTGCGGCAGAGTTCTTGGAGTACATAAACAGACCGCTCACGTACTGGTTGCCAGAGTTGTCAGATTGGTTGGTCTTGACTTGACCCTCAACGGGCTTCCAATTCGTATTTTTGAGCGTAAAGTACGGGGTCTTTTCAAGGCTGGTGCCAGGCTTGACGATGGCATTCTTTACGTAAATGAATACGTATGCATCATCAGAGCCAGCCTTGATGCCGACATTGGGGTTCTTGGCCACAGTGGCGCCAGGAACCATCTTGGAGTTGGCAACCCACTGGGTCTCGAACAGGTAGGCCTTTTCAGTGTTCGGATTATCGGGGTCCGGTTTCTCGGGATCGGTCGGATCAGGCTTGTTTTCCGGGTGGCCAAAGCTACCCACCGTGAACACGTTGTCAATGTGCTCCTGCGCCGTCAGCCATGCATAGGTACCCACACCGGCGGCCATCACCAACAGCAGCAGGGCGGCAATGATGCCGTAGCGCTTTTTCTTCTTGTTTTCCATCGTTCTCTTCCTTTCGAAAATCGACTTCCCCGGCAACGGCCCTTGCCGTTGCCGACACCTCTCCCCTGCCGCTATGAACGCCGCTCCCTCGCATGCGCGCGGGCATGCTTGCCCGCAGGCTCGTCGGGAACCACCCGATCGAGCACTATCGACGCCGCGACCAGCAGCGCCAGAACGGCCACCACAACAAGCAAACCGGGCATCGTCGTGCAATATGCGTTAACGAAGCCCAGGTAAGGGACACAAAAAGAGACAGTGCCGATCACGCGTGAAAAAGGCGTCTGCTCGGCATCGTGCATGATGGTTCCATCTGCATTTTTGTTTGCGATTCCCTGCGTGCCGATCGTCTGCGCGGCAGGGTCGATCTCGTACACCTGGTGCGTCACCACGGCGCCGTCCGATCGGTAAAAGGTTGCATTGTCGCCCACGGTAATATCCGTTGGCTCAACCTGGCGGACAAACACCATGGAGCCAACGGGAAGATCGGGTTCCATAGAGCCCGAAAGCACAGCAAAGGGCATGTATCCAAATGCGCGAGGCACAAAAGAAACAACGGCAAGGGCTATGACAAGCGCGAACGCCAAGCTACTCAAAAGTGCAATAAATCGTTTGAGTCTACGCGCAGCCAAAGTGATAATTCATCCCCCTTGAGGACCTATTCGACCCATCCAAAGGTCAGCAAGTTTCAACAGGAACCGCAAGGCGCTTGAAAAGTGAGTCCGAAATAAGCCAATTTGGAATCTTTTCGTAATAAAAAC
Source organism: uncultured bacterium (assembly GCA_905215065.1). Lineage (GTDB taxonomy): Bacteria > Actinomycetota > Coriobacteriia > Coriobacteriales > Coriobacteriaceae > Collinsella. The sequence continues at coordinate 76,483 of CAJMOF010000006.1, forward strand.
ATAGCGATGTGCTACACATTTTTCAATGTTTTGTCGCTAAATGCTACCTATTTTGGCGTAAGTGGTCATTTATCACCAAATTAGTCTGTTTTATCCAATATCTGTGACTAACCCCCTACGCAACTTCCCCATAGAGGGATCATTTTTTTGCGAAACTAAAATAATGGTACCCCCCCCCCACATTAAAACAAACTGCTGGAAGCGCCATTTATTTCCGACCCCTTTTACTAGAGTTTTATGACAACCTCATGTAGTTCGCAGCCCATAACCCTCTGAAAACCGTGTCCCAGAATTCCCGTCCGGAGTGGGATGCGGCTTCCGCTTGTCGCCCCGTTGGGAAGCCGTATCCCGCTTCGATCACAAATTCCGGGTCGCACTTTCCGCCAAGACCCTCAACCGGAAACTACATCCCATTTCTCGACCGAATGCTGGGATGTAGTTTCCACAGAGCCCTTCACCGGGAAACCGCATCCCATTCCAAAGGCAAATTCCGGGACGCAGCTTCCGCAACTCCATCCATCCGGAAATCCCATCCCACTCCGCACACATCCGGGCATAGAGCAATCAGCTTATTAGGCCTTCCATCAATAAAGGGGCGCCCTCGTGTCACGAAAAAAGCCTCGAGAACTTCGAGGCTTTCACATTTGTATTGTTTTGCACGAAGGACCGCGAACGGCGAAGCTACTCTCCCAGCACGGCCTTCTTGGCGGCTGCAGCCATGTTGTCCAGGTCTTCCTTGGTGGGATGGTCCTTCGCGGCAACCCAGTTGTCGAGCAGCATCTTAAATCGGGCGTTTTCGGGATCTTGCTCGAGCATGGCCTCGTAGCGCTGCTTGACCGCGGGGCCCATCTTGCCCTGGCACATCGCCCAGCCCGCAAGCTCGGCATCCCCAGCCAAATTGGAAGTTACGCGGTCGATAATCTGCTGGTAATAGCTCTGGTCGGCCCCAAAGCCGCAGGTGCCAAACAGAAAGACGCGCTTGCCGTGCAAGGCGGAGAGAAACGCCGCGACCGAAGGCGTGCACGCGCCCTTGTCGCACCAAAAACCGACGAGCACTGTGTCGGCCGTGCAGGCGCCCTGCGCCTCGAGCGCAACCTGATCTGCATCCGCATCGTCGCTCAACGCCGCGGCATGGACAAACTCAACACCCGCAGCCTGCAGAGCGCGCTTGATCGCGCCCGAAACCATCCTGGTATTACCGCTCTTGCTGTTAACCACCAAAGAGCACGTCATAGTCACGTTGCCTCGTTTCCCCCAAAACTAAAGCCACTAATGCAATTTATTAGATGAATATCTTAGTACTAACGTGACAGATGTAAACCACCGTCTGTCGATTGGCGACGCAGACGACATCTTTGGACAGATTTCGAACAGTATGTACTTCGGATTGAAACCGCCACAGAACGTTTCACGAATGGCCGAAAAACTGTTTCACAAAACGCCGTCAAATTGTTTCACATAATATCGTCAATTTGTTTCACGGAATACCATCAAATTGTGTCATGGTTTTTCATCAAAATGTTTTACGCGCTGGTAAGATGCTATAAAACAAAATGTTTCTTTGAATGGCGGGAAGTACGATGACTAGGTATATGAGTAGATGTATCGATCGCTCAATCGAACGCGATCTTGGCATTTTTGGTGCCGTGCTCATTCAGGGACCGAAGTGGTGCGGAAAGACGACTACGGCCCAGCGATTCGCTGAATCATCGTTGTCTCTCTCCGACCCTGCCGGAGACTTTGCCGCACTGCAGCTTGCCAGGATCGACCCAGCTCAAGCAATAGTCGGCGCAACGCCGAGACTCATCGATGAGTGGCAGGAAGAGCCAAAACTGTGGGACGCAATACGTTTCGAATGCGATCGTCGGACCGGTGAGCCAGGGCAGTTTTTGCTTACGGGGTCAGCAACACCAAACGACGCCGACCAACCGATGCACAGCGGCATCGGGCGCATATCACGTTTGCGCATGGAAACAATGACTCTGGCCGAACTCGGGGTTTCCTCAGGGGCGGTCTCGCTCGAAACGCTGCTTAACGGATGCCCCATCAAAGCGGCACTTGGATCCATCAACGGCATCGCCGATATCGCCGATTTGCTATGCCGTGGTGGTTGGCCTCAGGCGGTTGGCAAGACGACTGCCGATGCAATGCGTATATCCGCTGCCTACATCGACGGTGTCTGCGAATCGGATGTTTCGAGGGTTGACGGCGTGAAGCGTGACCCAGAGAAAGTCAGGGCTCTTCTGTCTTCGCTTGCGCGCAACGAATCCACTCTTGCCGGCGAAAAGTCTCTTGAGAAAGACCTCGGCGGTGAGGTATCGAGAAGTACGCTGCGGCGCTATACGGATGCCTTGCGCAGAATACACATCATCGATGATATCCCGGCTTGGCATCCGGCGCTCAGGTCTCCGGTAAAGCTGCGGCAAAGTGCAAAAAGGCACCTCGCCGACCCTTCGCTTGCCGTCGCACTGCTCGGAGCAAATCCGGAGTCATTGGCATCCGACCCGAAGACGCTGGGGCTGCTCTTCGAATCCCTCGTCCTGCACGACCTTAAGGTCTATGCAGCCGCAAATGACTCATCGGTGTCCCACTACCATGACGCCGACGATCTCGAGGTCGATGCCGTTATACACAGGCGCGATGGAACTTGGATTGCCGTGGAAATTAAACTCGGAAGTCCGCAGATCCCCGAGGCATCTGCAAACCTGCTTCGACTCGAGCGCAAACTTGTCGAGCGTGGCGAGAGACCACCCGCGGCCAAGCTCATCGTCATCGGGTTCGGCATGCCAGCCCATACAACGCCCGAGGGCATTATCGTTGCCCCCGTTGACACACTCGCGCCCTAGCGCTGCGTTACATGCCCCACGGGCTTGCTTACTGGGCGAACTGGCTGCGGTAGAGCTCGGCGTAGAAGCCGTCTGCCGCCAGCAGCTCGTCGTGTGTACCCCGCTCGATAATCTGGCCGTCGCGCATGACCAGGATGCAGTCGGCGTTGCGGATCGTCGACAGGCGGTGCGCCACCACAAAGCTTGTGCGACCGGCCATGAGCTCGTCGAATGCCGCCTGCACCTGCAGCTCGGTGCGCGTGTCGATACTCGAGGTCGCCTCGTCCAGCAGCAAAATCGCCGGGTCGGTGAGCATGACACGTGCGATGCACAGCAGCTGCTTTTGGCCCTGGCTAAACGTACCGCCGTCCTCGCCGATGACCGTATCGTAGCCGCCTGGCAGCTGCACGATAAACTTGTGCGCATGCGCGCGCTTGGCAGCCTCGATAACCTGTTCGCGTGTGGCATCCGGGCAACCGTAAGCGATGTTTTCCGCCACGGTGCCCTCAAACAGCCAAGTGTCCTGCAGCACCATGCCAAAGGCACGGCGCAGGCTTGCGCGCGTGTAGTCACGCGAGGAACGGCCATCGACCGCAATGCGACCGGCGTCGATGTCGTAAAAGCGCGGCAACAGGTTGATGAGCGTCGTCTTGCCACAGCCCGTGGGGCCGACCAGGGCAAAGCGCATGCCGGGCTTGGCATCGATGCAGATATCCTGCAGCAGCTTGCGGTCGGGCGCGTAGCTAAAGTCCACGTGCTCAAAGGCGACCTCGCCCTGCGGCGCGGCAAGCTCTACGGCGTCCGACGCATCGGGCTCTTGCTCACGGGCGTCGAGCAGTGCAAACATGCGGCGCGCCGAGGCGTACGCGGTCTGGATTTGCGTGATGACGTTCGTGACCTCGTTGAACGGCTTAGTGTACTGGTTAGCGTAGGACAGGAAGATCTGCACGCCGCCCACCGTGAGCGCCGCAGGCACGCCCGTGATCACGCCCGCGCAGCCAATCACGGCGACCACGGCGTAGATGATGTTATTGATAAAGCGCGTGCCGGGGTTAGAAAGCGAACCCATAAACTGCGCGCGCTCGCCCGCCGTATAGAGCTCGGCGTTGAGCGCGTCGAAGCGCGCTTGGGCGTTCGCGCCGTAGGCAAACGCATCAACCAGCTTTTGCTCGCCCACATACTCCTCGATATGACCGCCCAGTTGACCCTGAATACGCTGTTGAGCAGTGAAGCTCTTGTTGGAAAGCTTGGCGATGGCACCGGCCGCAAAGATGGAAAGCGGCGTGACGAGCACCACCACGAGCGTCATGATCAGGTTGATGGAGAGCATAAACGCGAGCGTGCCCACGATGGTGATGACGCCGGTAAAGAGCTGCGTAAAGCCCTGCAGCAGGCCGTCACCCACCTGATCGACGTCGTTGACCACGCGGCTCATGAGGTCGCCGTGGGCATGGCCGTCGATAAAGCTGAGCGGCATGCGGCTGAGCTTGTCGCTCGCCTCCACGCGCATGTCGCGCACCGTCTCGTAGGACAGACGGTTGACGCAGTAGCCCTGCAGCCACTGGAAGGCCGCGGCACCTACCACGACAATCGCGAGCTTGGTGACGAGCGGCAGCAGCGCGTCAAAGTCCACCCGCCCGGCGGCAACGATGAGGTCGATGCCCTCGCCGATAAGGATGGGCGTATAGAGTTGCAAGATCACCGAGATGGCGGCACTCACAAACGACGCCGTAAACGAAATGCGATGCGGGCTGACGTAGCCCAGCAGGCGGCGAGTTACCGCGTCCACGGGGTAGCGCTCGGGGTCGCCGGGCTGACGCGGGCCGTCACCCAAGTCGTTGAGGCTATCGTTGCCGGACACGTTGGCCGTCATCGTGGCGACCGAACCGGAAGAAGTATACGGATTCATTTAGCAGCCCTCCTTTGCGCAGACGGATGCGGGGACGGTTGGGGCAGACGCGGGCGCCGCACTCCCCTGCTGGCCCTCGAGCTCCTCGCGGCGCAGCTGCGACTGGCAAATCTCGCGATAGAGCTGGCAGCTTGCATACAGCTCGTCATGCGTGCCCAGGCCCGCAACCGATCCGTGGTCGAGCACGCAGATCATGTCGGCATCGCGCACGGTCGAGACGCGCTGGCTCACGATGACCGTCGTGAGCGGCAGCCCGCCCTCGGCGGCACCGCGCACGCTACGCTCGCGGACGGCATGGCGAAGCGCCGCGTCGGTCTTAAAGTCGAGCGCCGAGGCAGAATCGTCCATGATCAGGACCTGTGGCGAGCCCACCAGGGCACGCGCGATGGTCAGGCGCTGGCGCTGGCCACCGCTAAAGTTCTTGCCGCCCGCCTCGACCGGGGCATCGAGCCCCTGCGACTTGTTGCGCACGAACTCGCTCGCCTGCGCCATATCGAGCGCTGCCCAGAGCTCCTCGTCGGTCGCCGACTCGTCACGCCAGGTCAGGTTGCTGCGGATGGTGCCGCTCACCAGCGACGCTCGCTGCGGAACGGTCGCGACCACGTGGCGCAGCTGGTCGAGCGGCCAAGTGCGCACGTCGGTACCCATCACGCTCACGCTGCCGGTGCCCGCATCGTACAGGCGCGGGATAAGCGAGACGAGCGTGGACTTGCCGCTGCCCGTGCCGCCGATAATGCCGAGCGTTTTGCCCAGCGGCAGCTCCAGCGTCACATCGCTCACGGCATTTGCCGCGCCCACGCCAAACGAAAAGCTCGCATGGTCAAAGCTCAACGCAGGGACCGGAACAGCGCCACCCGCCAGTTCGCCCGGCTCGGGCAGTGCGACCGGCTGGTTGCCCTCATCGGTAATGCTCGGCACGCAATTGAGCACCTCGTTGATACGAGACGCGCTGGCGCTCGACTTGGTAAAGACCACGACCAGGTTGGCGACATACACGATGGAGGTGAGGGTCTGCGTCATGTAGTTGACGAACGCCATGACCTGACCCTGCGTGAGCTCGCCCACGTTGACCTGGATGCCGCCGATCCACAGGATGGCGCACACGCCCAGGTTCATCACAAGAAACGTGACGGGGTTGAGAATCGACGAGAGCTTGCCCACCGCGATGGCAGTATTGGCCTGGTCATCGGCGGCTTGGGCAAAGCGCTCGCGCTCATGGTCCTCGCGCACGAAGGCGCGAACCACGCGGGCGCCCGAAAGGCCCTCGCGGCAGATAAGCGCGATGCGGTCAAGCTTTGCCTGCAGCTGCTTGTAGTACGGGATACAGCGCGCCATGACAAACCAAAACACCAGGCCGATGGCGGGCGTGCAGATCAAAAAGATGATGCCGAGCTTAAGGTCGATGGCAAGGGCCGCAACCATGGAACCCACGGCCAAGAAGGGCCAGCGGATGAGCATGCGCACGCCCAGCGCCACGGCAAGCTGCACCTGGTTGACGTCGTTGGTGATGCGGGTGATAAGCGACGGCGTGCCAAAGCGGTCGAGTTCGGCATAGCTCAGTTTGTTGATGTGCTGATAGAGCGCACCGCGAATGTCGGTGCCCATGCCCTGCGAGGTGAGCGCCGCCATCTTTTGGCAGACGAGCGTAAACGAGATGCCGATCACGGCCATGGCGGCAAGCACCATGCCGTAGTGGACGACGGCGTCCACGTCGTGCGAGCCAATGCCCTTATCGATCATCTGGGCAATCACCAGCGGCGTCAGCAGGTCAAAGATCACTTCGATCAACTTGCACGCAGGGCCGATCACCATATATCGGCGAAACTTACCACCAAAACGCCTGAGCAACTCAATCATGTATAGGCGCTCCCTATCATCATCCACATTCAATTCGAACCATGATAGTACCGCCACCCCAAAAGAAGCGTAAACAACTCGTCATTTCTAACGGGATTCAGTTTTCAGAGGAGCATACGCGCACACCCAGCCAGTGGCGGGCAAACCGCCTGATATACTTACATTAGTGCTACCAAGTTAGTCGCCGACCCTTGAAATGAGGTGCCGAGATGAACGACATTCTCGCAAGAAGAGCAAGACGAGCAACTGTGGGCATCGCCCTTTCCGCGGCGCTTGTCGCGGGAATCGCCCCCCCCCGTAACGGCGATCGCGGCAGAAACCAGTTCCCCCACCGGTGCAGTTGCCTTGCAGACGGAAGATGCGGCCGCCGCAAAAGAAAAAGCGTATGCAGCCATGCAGGAAGCGCTCAAAAACCTCGAGGTCGCAAAAGACGCCGCAAGTCCTGAGAAAATTGCGGTAATCGATGATGACATTGCCGCTTTTCAAGAGATCTACGACATGGTGGTGACGGAAGCCACCAAACGGAGGGAACGCCTTCCCGCCATGCAAGCGAACGTCGGTGCAGCCCAAGCCAAATACGATGAGGCCCACTACCGGACAAGCGGCCTTCAGGCAGAATTAAATAAGGCAATCGACGACGGAGCTTCTAACGAAACTATTAAGCAGTTGCGAAGTGAGATCATGTCGGCAGAAAGGCGAGAAAAATCTTGTGAAGATGATCTTCACCACTGCCAACGCCGGCTCGAAAGCCAGGAAAAACAGGTTCAGTATTTCGAAAGTGAGGCAGAGGAAGCCAAAGCCCACATCGATGAGGACGTAGCCAAGCGAGATGCGCTCCTTAGCGATTTGGAAAAGGCGCAAGCGGCCTATGACGACGCCTGCAAGGCATACGAAGAGGCAAAGGCCGCGGCAGACAAGGCCACCTCGCCCGAGATAACGAAACCCGCCGAGACGACAAAACCCTCCAGCTCAGCGCAGCCGGCCGAAACGGCACAGCCCGCCAGCTCGCCCGCGACCGGCAAATACGCTCCATCGAGCTCCACCAAGCAAGCAGATACGACCGCCGGCAAGCTCGCGAACACGGGCGACGCAGCCCCGAGCGCAATCACGCTCGCAGGAATCGTCGCCGCAGGGTTCGGAATAGCCACCGCGGGTGTACGCCGCATCAAGAACTCAAAGTAGCTGCCAGCGGTTATTGTCTTCGCCAATCCACAAGCCCAGAGACAAAAAGAGGCCCGTTTCCCCAACCCAGAGAAACGGACCTCTTTACTTGAAAAAACAAATGGTAATGCCGCCGTCTCTTGTACCACGCAGCCATCAATGCCCAGACAACACTAGCAAGCCGCGTTCCTTAAGGGATAGATTTAATGGCTGTTAATCAAGGAGCATACGCGCACACCCGATCAATGGCGGGCAAACTGCCTGATATACTTACATTAGTGCTACCAAGTTAGTCGCCGACCCTTGAAATGAGGTGCCGAGATGAACGACATTCTCGCAAGAAGAGCAAGACGAGCAACTGTGGGCATCGCCCTTTCCGCGGCGCTTGTCGCGGGAATCGCCCCCCCCCGTAACGGCGATCGCGGCAGAAACCAGTTCCCCCACCGGTGCAGTTGCCTTGCAGACGGAAGATGCGGCCGCCGCAAAAGAAAAAGCGTATGCAGCCATGCAGGAAGCGCTCAAAAACCTCGAGGTCGCAAAAGACGCCGCAAGTCCTGAGAAAATTGCGGTAATCGATGATGACATTGCCGCTTTTCAAGAGATCTACGACATGGTGGTGACGGAAGCCACCAAACGGAGGGAACGCCTTCCCGCCATGCAAGCGAACGTCGGTGCAGCCCAAGCCAAATACGATGAGGCCCACTACCGGACAAGCGGCCTTCAGGCAGAATTAAATAAGGCAATCGACGACGGAGCTTCTAACGAAACTATTAAGCAGTTGCGAAGTGAGATCATGTCGGCAGAAAGGCGAGAAAAATCTTGTGAAGATGATCTTCACCACTGCCAACGCCGGCTCGAAAGCCAGGAAAAACAGGTTCAGTATTTCGAAAGTGAGGCAGAGGAAGCCAAAGCCCACATCGATGAGGACGTAGCCAAGCGAGATGCGCTCCTTAGCGATTTGGAAAAGGCGCAAGCGGCCTATGACGACGCCTGCAAGGCATACGAAGAGGCAAAGGCCGCGGCAGACAAGGCCACCTCGCCCGAGATAACGAAACCCGCCGAGACGACAAAACCCTCCAGCTCAGCGCAGCCGGCCGAAACGGCACAGCCCGCCAGCTCGCCCGCGACCGGCAAATACGCTCCATCGAGCTCCACCAAGCAAGCAGATACGACCGCCGGCAAGCTCGCGAACACGGGCGACGCAGCCCCGAGCGCAATCACGCTCGCAGGAATCGTCGCCGCAGGGTTCGGAATAGCCACCGCGGGTGTACGCCGCATCAAGAACTCAAAGTAGCTGCCAGCGGTTATTGTCTTCGCCAATCCACAAGCCCAGAGACAAAAAGAGGTCCGTTTCCCCACCTAGGGAAACGGACCTCTTTAACTGCAAAAATTCAAACAACAGCACCGCCGCCTCTTAAACTACGTAGCCATCAATGCCCAGACAACGCCAGCGAGCAGCAAAAGGCACGGGATTAAATTATTCAGATAAATGTGACCCTTCAGGCGGTTTTGGTCGGCTACCCGCGAGTGCCGGCAGGGCGCTTGGTAGTTGAGCGATCCCGCAGGCGAAGCCGAGGACCAGCGAGACACCAAGCGCCCTGCCGGCACTCGCGGGTAGCCGCGGCACCAAAAAGCGCCTGCGCACTCGATGGATTCGGATGCCCGACAGAGGCTCCTTATGGCTGCTTCCTTCCGGACCTGACCAGATTCGGAACATATCGTCATCCGAACCCATCGAACGCGCTAGGCGCTCGATATATATTACCTGCTCCCGCCCGATGGGGCAAGACAGCTAATTTGGGACGAGGCTTTTTTGACTACTTTTTGACTGGGGACATCAGGGTGACGAAAGTAGCCAAGAAAGCCCCGTCCCAAAAAGACTGATCTGGTGCTGCGCCACGAAAAGGGCCCATCTACTACGTTTTGGTCGCGGGGGTCGACCATAGCCGACTTTTTCGGAAATCGGCAAGCTCTCTACCTGCGGTTTCATTTTTGCAAATTCAGAGATAGTCGAGGGTGGTCGGTTAAACGTAGTAGATAGCCGTGTTTCGTGGCAAACGGTCCGACTCGAAACCCATGTCGACCAGCCTCGGATGACCATTCACGAAGTTGCGGTGGAATACGGACTGAATTGGTACCTTAAAGGCAAAAACACTCCGTATTTCACCGCAACTTATCGAGGGGATGGGTTTTAGAGGCGGGCGAGGTCGTAGGATCGAGAGGCAGACTCGCCGGCGCAGATAAGGTTGGTTATGGCTTCTTGGGGATCGAGCGCCAGCTCAAGGCCCATGGGCTTGCGGCAGATCGTCAAAACCAGGTCGACGCCCTGCTCATACACCGCATCCAGGTTGTCAGCGCGACCGCCCACGACGGCGACCACCGGCTTGCTATAGCGCTTGGCACGGCGGGCCACACCCACCGGCGCCTTACCGGCAGCGGATTGATCGTCCATATTGCCCTCGCCCGTTATGACCAGATCGACATCCCGCACGCGCTCGTCAAACCCAATTAGATCAAGCACCGTCTCCACGCCCGAATGTAGCTCTGCACCGAGCGCTAGCAGCGCGGCGCCCAGACCGCCAGCGGCACCGGCGCCGGGCACACCGAGCACCGAACCAAATGTCCGCGCGCCCTCGGGCGCGCGCAGTAACCTCTGAGCCCGTGCCTCGGCAATCGCCGTATCGAGCAGGCGACCGTAACCGACCATCCAGTCGTCGTACCCGCCCAGCGCTTCGACATCGTCTGTCGGCAGGCCCTTTTGCCCGCCAAACACCGCAAGCGCCCCGCGACGCCCCACGAGCGGATTCTCGACATCGGAAAGCACCACGACACGCGCGCCATTCAGTGCCCGTAGCGCCGGTGCCAAATCGATACTCGCCACGTGTTCAAGGCCCGTGAGCCCCGGCGCGATATCGCAGCCACGGTCATCGACAAGACGCGCGCCCAGCGCCTGCAGCATACCGGCACCGCCGTCGTTGGTGGCGCTGCCGCCCAGCCCTATATATAGGGTCCTCGCCCCCGCGCGAACCGCACGAAGCATCAGCTCGCCCACGCCATAGGTCGTCGCGGCCAACGCCGCCGACTCCGTGCACGGCGAGTACCCGATGCCCGCGGCTTCGGCCATCTCAATGACAGCCGACTCGTGCTCGCCGTCCACCAGCATCCGGGCAGCCACGCGCTTGCCCAAGGGACCTGCCACCTCGCAGGTCACAATCTCACCGCCGCACGCGGCAACGGCATCGAGCGTTCCCTCACCGCCATCCGCCAGCGGCAGCGCGCTTACTTGGGCATCGGGCCACACGCGGCGCACGCCTTCGGCAACGGCCGTCTCTGCCTGCGCGCTCGAAACGTTGCCTTTAAAGGAATCAATCGCCAGCAGCACACGGCGGGGCCGCCGCTGCACGGGGCCATAGTTGAGCGTCTCGTCGGCGAGATCCCCAACACCCGCGAGCGCCTCGGCGTGGGCCGCATGTGCCTCAAGGTTCATACCACAATCGCAACCGACGCCGTCGACACTGCGCAGTCCAGCAAAATAGCCGCTCAACACCTCACGACACTCGTCTGCCAGCACGCCGGCATGTACGTTAAACTGATGATTCAGGCGCGAATCGGCATTGAGGTCGTATAGCGACCCCAGAGCGCCCGCCTTAGCATCGGCCGCGCCGTACACGCAGCGCCCCACGCGCGCATTAACCATAAGCCCCGCGCACATGCAGCAGGGCTCGAGCGTCACGTAGACCGTACAATCGGAAAGGCGCCAACGTCCAAGCGACTGAGCGGCGGCGCATAGGGCCGCAAACTCGGCATGCGCCGAAGGATCCTGGTCGAGCTCGCGGCGATTATGCGCCCGCGCGACAATCTCACCCGCGCGCACCACTACGGCACCGATCGGCACCTCGCCCACCGCCGCGGCGGCACGCGCCTCCGACAGCGCCTCACGCATGAACTTCTCATCGATTCCGGTGCTCGTCATCGTTCGCCTCCTCTGTTGCAAATCCAAAACGATGCTATCATTACGACTCACGGAGAGATGGCAGAGCGGTTGAATGCGGCGGTCTTGAAAACCGTTGAGCGCGAGAGCGTTCCGGGGGTTCGAATCCCCCTCTCTCCGCCACTTTTAGTGATGCACCGGTGTCATGGTCCGCTCAAACAGCGCATCGACCACGTCGGCCATCTCGGGTCGACGCTCAAGATCGTGGCCCGATTCCCACCATATCGTGAAAAGTCGAATAATACCGCCGGCGACAAACTCAGACGTCGTCTCGAGCGACACGGGGGCCAGGGCATCCTCGGCAAGCACGTTCATCACACGCTCGCGGATGGAGCGGGCAATACGATCGCAAATAACGTTGGTCAACATGCCCGACATGCTGCTTGCCAAAATGTTATCCATGAGTTGCTCGTGCGCCAGAATCAAATCCATGGCATCGTCCAAAATCGCGTGCCGAAGCGCGCGCACGTCCTCGGCAGACACTGCGCCGGCCTCATCGGGCTGTTTTTGCGGCAAGCCGGACATGAGCTCATCGATATAAAAGGCAAAGTAATCGTTCTTGTCGCGAAAGTGCTTGTAGAACGTCGTGCGGCGAAGCATGGCGCGGTCGCACAGCATGGCAACCGTCAGGTCCTCAAAACGATGCTCCTCGAGAAGCTCGGTGAAAGCATCGAACAGGGCACGATAGGTTTTCTTGATGCGAAGGTCCATCCGTATCGCCATCCTCAGGGCAAAGACAGTACTCGTCAATCTGTCGCATATCTTACACCTGTACCTCGCGCGTTTTACCCCGGTGCCGACCCCGCCGAAAACATAACGCTTACCGGAAAGTTCGGCACGGCAAAACGTTGCGGGTATACTAGTAGCGTTATACCAACGGCAGCTGGCGCATGCCGCCGCGGCCATTCGAAACGGAGACATCATGATTACCGTCATCATCGGCATCGTTGTTGTCATTGTGATTGTCTGCGCCATCGCCGGCATTTACAACAACATGGTCACCAAGCGTAACCGCATCGATAACGCCTGGCAGAACATCGATACGCAGCTGCAGCGCCGCAACGACCTGATCCCCAACCTGGTCGAGACCGTCAAGGGCTACGCCAAGCACGAGCAAGAGACGCTCTCCGCCGTGATCAGCGCGCGTAACACCGCCGTCAAGGCCACCACGCCCGAGGCCAAGATGGAGGCCGACAACGTGCTGACCGGTGCGCTACGCCAGCTCTTCGCCGTAGCCGAGGCCTATCCCGACCTTAAGGCAAACACCAACTTTACGCAGCTGCAGGCGTCGCTCGAGGATACCGAGAACAAGATTAGCTATGCACGCCAGAGCTACAACGACTGCGTGCTCAGCTACAACAACGCCATTCAGACGTTCCCGGCTGTCATCTTTGCCGGCATCTTCCAGTTTAAGGAGCGCCAGGGCTTCGAGGCCGCCGAAGCAGCCCGCCAGGCCCCGACCGTCAAGTTCTAGTAGTTTGGCAGCGCATCCTTAATCGGCCAAATGCATAAACCGCCCCGTCGAATGCATACTTCGACGGGGCGGTTTCCTTTTTCGCGAAGCTCCCCCTCTAAGCGCCGTGCATTTTTAGGAGTATTCAACATAACCAAGGGCTTCGGGCGCCGCGATAAATGCCAAAGAGCGCAAATATCCCTGCAAATCAAACGCTGTCAGCCCATAACCCCGCCCATCATTCGTAGAAAACATCGAGAAATCCCGATTTTTTGCCCGAGGTCGGTATGCAGGGGCCTTCGATTGCAGAATACTCGCAAAAATGCACGTCGCCATCACCCCCACATGGCGCGAACCAAAACAAAAGCGCGGCCTAAAAGGCCGCGCGCCATCTTTCATTCAGATCTATATTGCCCGTAACGGCAGCGCCGAGGTAACGCAGGCCCGAGGGCAACCTTCCTTTCCGGCGCACTCCGCAGGACGAAAGAACCTCCGCCGCACGAAGTGCGCTGCGGAGGTTCTTGCATGTCCGAGGACGCGCCGGAAAGGAAGGTTGCCCTCGGGCCGAACAGCTATGGCAGCTTACGCGACGGTGTAAACCCAGTCGTGCTTATCCTCGACAGCACCAGATTGGATGCCGGTCAGGGTCTCGCGGAGCTTCTTCATCACGGGGCCAATCTCGGTGTAGCCAGCCGGGAAGGTCACGGTCTCATCGGCACCATAGACCTTGTTGTCGATCTCGCCCACCGGGGAAATGACGGCAGCGGTGCCGCACAGGCCGCACTCCACAAAGGTGCCGGCCTTGACCTCGGCCCACTCGACGGGGCGCTGGTCGACGGTTATGCCCAGGTCCTGAGCAACCTGAACGAGCGAACGACGGGTGATGGAGGGCAAGATGGAGTCGGTGTGCGACTGCGGAACGACGAGCGTGCCGTCCTCCTTCACGAACAGAACGTTCGCGCCGCCGGTCTCCTCGACATAGGTGCGGGACTCAGAGTCGAGATACAGGTTCTCGGCATAGCCCTCGCGATGGGCCTCCATCGTGGGCTTGAGGGACATGGCGTAGTTCAGGCCAGCCTTGATGTTGCCGGTGCCGTGCGGTGCGGCGCGGTCGTACTCGGAAACGCGCAGCTTGACGGGCTTGAGGCCACCCTTAAAGTACGGACCGACCGGGGTCACGAGAATGCGGAACGTGTACTCAGGAGCGGGAGCCACGCCGATCACGTCACCAGAGCCGATCATAAACGGACGCACGTACAGGGTTGCACCGGAGCCGAAGGGCGGAACCCAGGCGGCGTTGGCAGAAACGACCTGCTTGACGGCCTCGACAAACTTGTCCTTGGGGAACGGGGGCATCTCGAGGCGCTGGGCAGAGTTATACATACGCTCAGCGTTCATGTCGGGACGGAAGCAGACGATGCTGCCGTCCTCGGCGGTGTAGGCCTTCAGGCCCTCAAAGACCTCCTGGCAGTAATGGAAGATGCCACCGCACTCGGAGACATGCAGGGTGTGGTCGGTGGTCAGGCCGCCCTCGTCCCACTCGCCATCCTTCCAATGAGCCTCGTAGCTGTAATCGGTTTTCATGTAGCCAAAGCCGAGGCTACCCCAATCGATATCCTTCTTCTCGACAGTCATATGTCGCTCCTTACATACACAGTTGCATACTCGCGAACCCGCACGCAAAGACCGAAGCCGACCGCGTCGCAACGTCGCACGCCCGGAGCGTAGAGCCGGACGGGACACGCGAACGGCATCAAAGCCGATGGCACGTCGATTCGCATGCACGAGATTGTACTCCCCGTACGCGTCTGATAAAACGCTTTTCTTTAACTAAGTAAAGTATTTTCATTTGACCGAAGCAGAAAGGCCCGCCACCGTAAAGGGTGACGGGCCTCAACGGCACGGTTTGCGCGCTGGCTCGAGCTACGCGTTCTTTTTGCCCAGCTTAGCCTTAACCAGACCGACCACGGTCGGGATGATCGACACGGCGACGATGCCGATAATCAGCAGCTCAAAGTGCTCCTGCACAAAGGGGATGCCGCCAAAGAAGTAGCCCAGCAGAGTGAAGACCGTCGACCAGGTAATGCCGCCCAACACGTTAAAGATGACAAAGTTGCGCCAATGCATGCCGCCCATGCCGGCGATGAAGGGCACAAAGGTGCGGATAAACGGGAAGAAGCGACCCAGGAAGATGGCCAGGTGGCCCCATTTGTCCAGGAAGTCCTCGGACTTTTTGATGCGCTCGGGCGTCATGGCCTTCACCTTGCCAGAGGCGATGATCTTTTGGCCAAAGAAATGACCGATCATAAAGTTGCACTGATCGCCCAAGATGGCAGCCGTCCATGCGACGGCCAGCAGAGCCACGATGCTAAAGCCGCCGTTGTGGGCAAAGAAGCCCGAGGCGAACAGCAGCGAATCGCCGGGAAGGAACGGGAAGAACACCACGCCCGTCTCGATAAAGATGATCAGAAACACGCAGCCATAGGCCATAAGCGGGCCGGCGGCGATCCAGCTGGCGATCGCGGTGCGCGGATCCTTAAGCAGCTCGGCGATAAAATTGATGAAACCCATGAAGTAAAACCTCTCAGTTGTGGGCGCGGACACGTCCAAGTTGACCAGTATACGGTTGTGACGCGGCAACGCACACGACCTTACAAAAGCGTGACTTCATTACCAGCAAGTTTGCATAATTGACACCCGTCGCGCAAAGCCGAGCAAGATTGCTCTTCCTAATCCCTAGCAAATCGCTATACTTTATTGAATTGCATTGTCGCGGCGCTAAGGGAGGGCGGCCGGTGAGCTTTATCAATACCATTCGCGAGGACATCAAGACCGTCCAGGCACAGGACCCCGCCGCGCAAAACGGCCTAGTCATCTTCCTTTCTTACCCCGGCCTGCACGCCAAGTGGAACCACGTGCCCGAGCACTGGTTGTGGGAACATGGACATCGCTCGCTCGCCCGCGTGCTCTCGCAAATCACCCGCCATATCACTGGCGTCGAGATTCATCCTGCCGCACAGATCGGCAAGCATTTCTTTATCGACCACGCCATGGGCGTTGTCATCGGCGAAACCGCCATTGTGGGCGACAACTGCGTGCTCTATCAGGGCGTCACACTTGGCGGCACCGGCAACGAGACCGGCAAGCGCCACCCCACCCTGGGCAACAACGTCACCGTGGGCACAGGCGCCAAAGTGCTCGGCAACATTCGCATCGGCAACAACGTCAAAATCGGCGGCAACTCGGTTGTCGTCAAAGACGTGCCCGACAACTGCACCGTCGTGGGCGTGCCCGGCCGCATTATCAAACGCAACGGCTGCCGCGTGTTCGAGGAGACCTTCGACGCCAAGCAGCATCGCGAGTACATGCCCGACGACGCAGCCGAGCAAAGCGCCCTCAACCGCCAAGGCATCACCGAGAACGCACGCCGGGTCAAAGAGCTCGAGCAAGAGGTGGCCGAGCTTAAGGCCCTCGTCGCCAAACTCGTGGACGAACGCTAAAAGCGGACGGCCGCCGACAACATCGACGCCAACGCAAAGGCGCGCCAGGGAATCCATCCCCGGCGCGCCTTATTCCTGATGTGACAAAGGGACTATTCCTTTGTCACATTATGCGAACTGGCTCAGATAGAGGTCGGTGTAGGCGCCCTCGACTGCCAGCAGCTCCTTATGCGTGCCCTGCTCGATAATGTTGCCGTGATCCATGACCAAGATCAGGTCGGCGTCCACGATCGTCGACAGGCGATGCGCGATCACAAAGCTTGTGCGCCCACGCATAAGTGCGTCCATGGCGCGGCCGATGGCAAGCTCGGTGCGCGTATCCACGCTCGACGTCGCCTCGTCCAGGATGAGAATCGCCGGGTTGTTGAGCAGCACGCGTGCGATGGTTAGCAGCTGACGCTGGCCCTGGCTGATGCTTTCGGCATCGTTGGCTACGCGCGTGTCGTAGCCCTGAGGCATGGTGCGCACAAAGAAGTCGACCTGGGCGGCGCGAGCGGCCGCAACAATCTCCTCGCGCGTTGCCTCGGGGCAGCCGTAGGCGATGTTCTCGGCAATCGTGCCGTCGAACAGCCAGGCATCCTGTAGCACCATGCCAAACTGCTGCCGTAGCTCGCCGCGATCCATGAGGCGCGTATCCACACCGTCAAGCGTAATGCGGCCGCCGTCGATCTCGTAAAAGCGCATGAGCAGGTTGATGAGCGTCGTCTTGCCTGCGCCCGTGGTTCCCACCACGGCAATCTTCTGGCCCGGCTCGGCGGTAAACGACACGTCGCGCATGAGCGGCTTGTCGGGCGAATAACCAAAGCGCACGTGCTCAAAGGAGACGCGGCCCTCCACGCGACCCGGCAGCTTGGCGGCCTCGCCCGGCTGCGGATCGGCCTCCATCTCGGGCTCATCGAGCAGGTCGAACACGCGCTCCGCACTCGCCAGCGCGCTCTGCAGCGAGTTGAAGGTAAACGAGAGCTGCGTCATGGGCTCGGACGCCTCGTAGATAAACTGGAAGAACGCCTGGAACACGCCGACAGTCATCTGACCGGCCACCAGCATGTTGCAGCCCACGAGCGCGATCACGATCTGCGCCAGACGACCGATAAAGCGAACCGCGGGGCCCACAGCGTTAATCATAAAGTCGGCCTTGACGCTCACACGCGCCAGCTCGCCCGAGGCCTCGTGTACCTCGGCAGAACTCTGGCGCTCGCGGTTGAACGCGCGAATCACCAGACGGCCCGAGTAGCCCTCCTCGACCGCGCTCGTAATCTTGGACACCCACTCCTGGCGTTCGCCCGTTACATCATGCGTGCGGCGCGAAACCACTTTGGTCACCAGCAGCGACAGGGCCGTGAAGCCCAAAAAGACGAGCGTGAGCTTAACGCTATAGACGAACATCATGATGATGGCACCCGTCACGGTGCCGATCGACACAAGCAGCTGCAGCAATCCGCGCTGCATGCTCTCGGACATCTTGTCCAAGTCGTTGGTCGCACGGCTGACGACCTCACCGGGACGATGCGCGTCAAAGAAGGCAAGCGGCAGACGATTGAGCTTTTGTGCGATGCGGTTGCGTAGACGCAGGTTGAGGCGTTCGGCCACGCTCGACATCAAAAAGCTCTGGAGCGCATAGAACGAGGCAGCGGCAGTCCAGATCATAAAGTAGACGAAGATGGTCTTGCCGCAGTTCTCCCAGGTGATGTTGAAGGTGGTTCCGTTGGCAAACGCCACCTGCATATGCCCCCACAGCTCGTCGATGACGTGAGCGCTGTACGCCGGCGCGGCGGTGTTAAAGATGACGTAGAACACGATGCTCGCAAACACGATGTAAAAGCGCCAATGGTCGCCGGCGGCCTCGCCCCACAAGCGGCGCACCGTCGCCCAGGTATCCCGGGGCGTCTCGTCCTCGTCTTCGTCGTCCACGTCGCGCATACGTTCTGCCTCGGCACGGGCACGTTCGTCCTCGGCACGCTCGTTTTCCTCGTACAGCGCCTGGCGACGAGCCTCGCGCTCGGCCGCCTTGATGGCGTCATCCAGCTCGAGCACCGCGGCAGCCTGGTCGACCGTTTTCTCAGCGGCGTCCGAATCGTTCGAATCGATAGCATCGCTGCACTTCTTGAGCTCCTCGGTCATGCTACTCACCTCCCTTCATCTGCGATTCCGCGATAGCGCGGTACACCTCGCAGGTTTCCATGAGCTCGTCGTGCGTGCCCAGGCCCACGACCTCGCCGTCCTTGAGCACCACGATCTGGTCGGCATGCAAGATCGTCGAGATGCGCTGCGCGATGATGAGCACCGCAGCGTCGCGCGTCTCCTCCTGCAGCGCATGGCGCAGCGCCGCATCGGTCTTAAAGTCCAAGGCCGAAAAACTGTCATCGAAGATATACAGATCGGCATGCTTCATGAGGGCGCGGGCAATGGCCAGGCGCTGGCGCTGACCGCCCGAAAAGTTCGTGCCACCCTGCGCCACCGGGGTATCGAGCCCCTGCGGCTGATCGAGCACAAAGGTGCTCTGGGCAACCTGGAGCGCGTGGAGCATATCGGCCTCGGTCGCGTCTTCGTTGCCAAAGCGCAAATTGCTTGCCACGGTGCCCGAGAACAGCCATGCCTTCTGCGGGACGTAGGCAATGCGCCCGCGAATCTCGTCTTGCGAAAGCTCGCGCAGATCGACGCCGTCCAGGCGAATGGCACCCTTGGTGGCATCGTGAAAACGCAGCAGAAGCTTTGCCACCGTCGACTTGCCCGAGCCCGTCGAGCCCACAATCGCGGTCGTCTGACCGCGACGACAGGCAAAGCTCAGGTCGCACAGGGTGTCCTCATCGGCATCGTCAAAACGAAACGACATGTGATCGAACTCAGCGACCGCATCCGCATCGCCCCCGGAGGCAGGCGCCCCGTCACCCAGCGTACGCTCGCCGTCCACGATGCTCGGCTCAATCTCCAGCACTTGCTGTGCACGGCTTAGGCATGCCGCGGCACGC
Source organism: uncultured bacterium (assembly GCA_905215065.1). GTDB lineage: Bacteria > Actinomycetota > Coriobacteriia > Coriobacteriales > Coriobacteriaceae > Collinsella. The sequence continues at coordinate 96,148 of CAJMOF010000006.1, forward strand.
GGAAGCGTCAGCACCACCATCTGCGCCATCATCACAAAGAACAGGATCAGAAGCGCGTACTCCAGCACCGCCGAGATGCTCGCGATCTGCATGGCGTGGGCGCCCACGCGGTTGCCGCCAACCCACAGCACCGCCACCTCGGCGATGTTCATCAAAAAGAAGGTGGAGCTATCGAGACCCACAAACAGGTGGTTGACCTTGATGGCGTTGGCCGCGTAATCGCTAAACACCTCGTCTAGGCGCTGCTCCTCATGGCGTTCCTTGTTAAACGCTCGGATGACGCGCACGCCCACGATGTTTTCGCGCAGCACCACGTTCATACGGTCGATAAAACTCTGCAGGCGCATAAAGATCGGAGCCGCGTTGGCAACCGTAAAGACCGCCGCAACCAGCACGATCGCAACCACGACGCCCAGAAGCATGCCCATGGCCGGATCGATGAGCCAGGCAAAGATGATGCCCGCCACTGCCAAGAACGGCACCGGCAGCACCAGCTGAATGGTCTGCAGAATCGCCTGCTGAATCACGTTGATGTCGTTGAGCGAGCGCGTGATCATCGAACCCGTGCCAAAGCGCTCAAAGTCGCTGGCAGACAGCTCGAGCGACTTGTCGTAGACGGCATTGCGGATATCGCAGGCCACGTTGGCGGCCAGGCGCGCCGAAAGGTAGCAGCCCAGTACCGCGCCGCCGCTGGCCATGCCGGTCGCGATAAGCATGTAGAGGCCGTTGCGCAGGATGTAGTCGACATCGCCCGTGGTGATGCCGGTGTTGACCATGTTCGCCAGCATCGTGGGAACCAACAGCGTACCGACGTTGTCGATTAGCAGCACCAACAACGTCACCGCGACAAGCCTGCGATACGGCTTCATAAACCTCATTAAGAGTCGCACGACTCCCCCTCACCTTGATTCTCGGCCTGGCTCTCGGCAGCGATATGCTGCTTAAAGGCATCGCACTCATCGCCGAGCACCTGAGAGAATTTGCCGATCAAGCGCATAATCTCGCGCTGCTCACATGGCTCAAGCGCACCAAAGGCTCGCTGCTCGGCCTTGAGTGCCGGCAGCGCATAACGCTCGGCAAATTGCCTGCCCTCTTCGGTCAGGCTCACAGCCTTGTTCTTACGACTGCCTTCGGCAAACTCCAACGTTGCGAAGCCCCGCGCCGTCAAGGTTTTAATTGCCGAGTTGATAGTCTGCTTGCTGTAGAACCATTCGCTTGTCAGACGGCTTACGGCAACACTGCCGCCCGCCGTGCTGGTATCGACGAGCATCCAGTAAGCGCAGTCCGAAAGACCGCAGGCGCGCGAGAACTCCGAATAGATATGGTCGAGTCCATTGAGCAACCGGTCGAAGTCGACCAGTGTAACCGCACTATTCATCTATCCCACCATTCGATTGTCCGATTTTTGACCAATTTTATGTCTCTAGATTAGTCCGAGTTTTGACTATCGTCAACAGGCTCTCCGCAAATGCGTGCACTTTTATGGCCTATCGGCAGAAAAAGACCGCCGGCGCGGGGGCGGCGCCAGCGGTCGCGTGAAAATCGGGTTTTATTGCCTGTTAAGCGGCAACGGCCTCATAGACCGTAGCGCCCGAGAAGCTATCATGCAGGCTCTTGCCACAGATCCACGGCAGCTCGACGACCTCGCAGACCGTGTTGACCAGCTCGGAGCAGTCAGTAAAGTGGCCCTTGTCGTTGAGGGCCTCGCAATCCTGAACACGCCAATAGCCATCGGTGTGCGTGATGTAGTACTCGTGATCGTTGATCGACACGAAAGCGCGCGTCTTGGAACGCAGCAGCTTCAGAAATCCTTCGAAATCGGTCTCGACGACATCTCCAGCCTGGAACATGATGTTACCTCCTGGCCCGGCGCCACCACGGCGCATTGATAAACGTTGGTACTCCTTTAGTAAAACCTTTATCAGAGGTTATGCGTTCGTCATTTAGGCAAGTGGTAAAAAACCGCAGGGTAGACGGGATAAAACGTTTAACCATCCCATTGGTTTGTCACATTCTGAAGGTACTTTTATGCAAACCTACTTTCCCAATTGGAATCTATCCTTTTGGCCGGGCAATTGACCGTCTATCGTTTGAGCCCGACGGGTATGAACGTGGCATCTGCAACGCCACCACAAGGAGACACCATGGAAACCATCGAAGCGCTCATTCACCGCCGCAGCTGCCGCAAATACAGCGATCGTCCCGTCGAGGCCGAGAAGCTTGCACGTATTATCGAAGCCGGCCAATATGCACCGAGCGGCATGGGCCGCCAGCCGGTGACGTTTGTCGCCGTCACCGACCCCGCAACCGTTGAGCGTCTCTCACAGCTCAACGCCCAGGTCATGGGCAGCAACGGTGACCCCTTCTATGGCGCCAAGACCGTTGTGGTGGCGCTGGTTGACCGCAGCGTGCCAACGCATCTGGAAGACGGTTCGCTCGCCATGGGCAACCTGCTCAATGCTGCCTATGCGCTGGGCGTTGATTCGTGCTGGATTCATCGCGCGCACGAGGTCTTCGACTCGCCCGAAGGCTTGGAACTGCTGGCAAGCTGGGGCCTGCCCGCCGACGGCAGCCTGCGCGGTGTCGGTCACTGCATTCTGGGCTATGCCGAGGACGCGCTTCCCGAGGCAAAGCCGCGCCGCGACAACGTGGTGTATGTTCCGCCGTTCTAACGAACGGCGGACCCGTTGACGCTGCGCGGGCCGCATTCACGCCAATCTGACGTTCAATTTCGAGGGCGCGACCAGAAGGTCAGCGCCCTCTCATTTCACGTCACCTTGGCGCAAATGCGGCTCGCTCGCTGTTGGCGACTGACATCAGGTGCGCCACTGTTGACATTCGACACTTGGGCAGCTAAAAGGCCCCGTCCCAAATTTGCTGCTCCGCTCGCAACTTATCTTGCCGATGGAGTTGTCGTCGTTTCGTTCGTGTGGGTCGTTTCGGCGCCGTCGCCCTGTTCGCCCTCGTCCTTTTGAGTGTCGGCGATGGTGGAGGCCGCCGCGACGATGCCGCGCTGGGGTGCGACGCCCGTCTGGGTCTGAGCGCCCTCGACAACTTCTGTGCCTGCATGCGCGAGCTCGGGCGATTTAAACACCGCGTCCAAGTTGGCGCCACCGCCGGCGTAGCCAAGCGCGGCGAGTGCGATGACGATCACTGCAACGACGACCGCGATCGGCACATAACGATGCCAACCAGCAGGATTGAGCCCACTGCGGCGAGCCGCCCCGCGGCTGATGTAGCCGAGCGTGCCGTCGTGCTTGAGCTTTGAGCCCACCACGCGTTTGCGGCCCCACAGCGAGGACTCTGCCTGCATTGCCAAGCGGGCACCTGTCGAAGGATAGCCGTATTTAGTGCGCTTGAACGAGCCGTCAAACCCCGAGGCGTGTTTACCCCACGTCACCGATGTTGTGCGTCGGTTAACCGGCGCGGCACTCCGCCTTCTGCGGCTCGGTTTTGAAGTCTCAGCCATATGCCCTCGCACGCCGTAACCAAATCGAAACAATAACGCTTTGGACTGTAGCACACGCGTTGCGCGCGGTCACGGGCGCCTCGCTCAACGGTCATCGTCCTTCAGCAAGCGCCACAGCGTTGTACGGCTTATGCCCAGCACCTCCGCCGCACGGGTTCGGTTGCCGTGGAGATGATCTACAACCAGATGCGCGATATCTCGCTCGGTATCGGCCAGCGGTCGCAGGATATACAGGTCGCTTTCGAGTGTCGGGGCGCCAAAGGTTGCGGTTTTAATCACGTCCTCTTGGGCGAGCACTTCCTCCGCCACAGCACGGTCCACCGTGCCCGCCCCCACCAATATATACAGTCGTTCCGAGACCTCGCGGAGCTGCAGATAATTGCGCGGCCAGCGGTAAGCATCGAGCGCCTTCGTCGCCGCGGCAGACAGCGTGGGCGCTGCCGTCCCAAATGCACCAGCGAGATATTCCAAATAGCGCGCAATCTTTTGCGACGTAGCTCCCTGCTCGACGATTGCCGGCGCCACGCTCACCGCACAGGCGAAGCGCTCGGTCACAAAGGCGGCTTGATCACTTTCGCTGCCGCCCGGCATGTCATTCGCCGTCAGCACCACATGGCAGCGCGTCGCCAACGCGGTGTCGGCCATCGTGGAAACGAGCTCGCGAAGGCGCTGGGGGCCAACCGCATTCCAGCCCGAAATGCAAAGTGTCAGCCCCGTTTGGAACAACGGCGATTCGGCGCTTTTGAGCACGTGGCGCCAACCGCGATCGGTAAGCTCATCGAGCGCAACGGCAACAAAGGGTTGATCGGCAAAAGGACCGTCCAGATAGAGGCGCTTGGCGATCTCGACCTGACCCGCTCCCAGCTCGCCCTCGAGCATAAGGGGAACGCCGCGCGCGTAGCTCTCGGCGACCGGCGCAGCCACCGAGGCAGCCCCCTCAACGATGCCGTACGCGCTCGATTCGTAGCGGGCCTCAACTTCGTCGGCGTTGAGCCACTCGATGCCCGCATGTACCGCGACGCCGCGCACCTCGCGGACCACGACGACCCAAAGGCCCCCGCCCTCTTTGTCGGTGGGGCGAACGGTCAGGCTCAGGCGCGTACCCGCACGCCCCATAACCAGACGCGCGCCGTCTCCTATACGGTCGAGGCGCTCAGCGACAAAAGCCGCCACATCCCGCTCAAGCGCCGCGTCATTCATGGTCGAAATCGCGACGTTCCCACGCGCATCGATTGCCAATGCCGAGGCCCCGGCAGCAGCCAGGGCCTCGGTCAAGATGTTCAGCTTGGCATCGCTATCCATGATTTGCCCCTGTCCGCGGCGACGTGCAACCGCCGACGGTCGCACGACCGAGTGTTTCAAAATTGAACGATATTGCTCACCAAACACTATAGGGCAGAGAGCGCCGTCCTGCGAGTATAGGTGTTGCCCCGCATCGCCATCCTGGCGGGGCGATAAGAGCTCTTCGGGACTTATAAACCTGCGGACAAGCCATACCCGCAAGAGCTCCTATCGCTCCACCGTGAGAATGCGCTCACCAGCAACCAGCACGCAAATAAGCTACTCCTCTACCAGATTCCCAGCACGTGCTGCATTCCCAAACTCATGCACGCAATGCCAATCCAGCAGCAAAAGCCCAGCGCGATGGGCTTGCCGCCCTTTTTGACCAGCTCGACGATATCGGTATTATAGCCAATAGCCGCCATGGCCATCACGATAAAGAACTTCGACAGCTCCTTGATGGGCGCCGTGATGGACACGGGAAGCTGAAGCACCGTGGTGATTACGCTCGCCAGCACAAAGAACAGCACAAACATGGGAAACGCGCGTTTAAGCGAGAACGTGCTTTTAGCGTCGCCGCCGGCCTTGCGCGCCAGATGCATCTGCCAGCATGCGAGAACCAGCGTGATGGGAATAATGGCCATCGTCCTGGTAAGCTTAACCACCGTGGCGCTCTCGAGCACATTGGCGCCGGGATGCATGCTGTCCCAAGCGCTCGCCGCAGCCGTTACGGACGAGGTGTCGTTGATGGCGGTGCCGGCAAACAGGCCAAAGCCCTCGTCTGTCAGCCCGAGCATACCGCCGAGCGTCGGAAACACGAGCGCCGCGATAACGTTAAACAGGAAGATGACCGAAATGGCCTGGGCAATCTCGCGATCGTCGGCATCGATGACGGGCGCGGTCGCGGCGATGGCAGAACCGCCGCAAATCGACGAGCCCACACCCACAAGCGTCGCGATCTTACTCGGCACGTTCATAACGCGGCAGAGCACAAAGGCAATGACAAGCGAAGTCGAGATTGTCGCCACGATAATCGGCAGCGACTGGGCGCCCTTGGACAGAATCTGCGAGAGGTTCATGCCAAAGCCAAGCAGGATTACCGCGTACTGCAAGACTTTTTTAGACGTATAGGTGACGCCGGCGGCGAGCTGTTCGCGACGATTCTTGGGAAAGACGAGCGCCAGGACCATGCCAAAGAGGATGGCGAATACCGGACCGCCGACCACCTCAATTTGTTTGCCGAGCAACGTCGCGGGAATGGCGATGATCAGGCAGAACAAAACGCCTTTCCAGCGCTCGTGTACGATATTTGCCAGTTGCATATGGGATTCCTTCTTTCTATTTCACGTTTGCGACGGCTTATGATACGGCAACATTGAGCGCAGCCTTGCGCAAACACAGACTAAGATGCCGCAATAGTTCTTGGGCAACAGCCGAATTACCCACCGCGGAGAGCTGATTCGCGGCATAATTAACAACTGACATATGAGTTTGATAGAACAGTTGCGAGGCGCTATGGAAGAATCGATGCACGTCGGCGAGCAGGAAACGAGCCTACAGGACCAGTCCTACCACACCATTCGACGCAAAATCGTCTACCTGGACTACAAGCCGGGCGAAAAGCTGGGCGTCAAGCAACTTTGCGACGACCTAGATATGGGGCGCACCCCCGTGCGCGAGGCTTTGGTTCGTTTGGCGCAGGAAGGCCTGGTGCGTACCGTGCCCCAAAGTGGCACCTATGTCTCGCCCATCAACCTCACCCTTGCCGAGAGTGCCTGCTACATTCGCGAGCACCTGGAAAAGCAGGTAATTGTGGAGTGCTGCGCCCGTGCCACCTCGGCAGGCATCGAGCAGCTCGACCGCGCCATCGCGCTGCAGGAAAAGGCCATGGCCGAAGAGGATCGCATCGGCTTCTTTTTGAGCGACAACCTCATGCATCACATGATTTTTAGCATCGCATGCCGCAGCACTGTGTGGTCGTGGCTCGAGGAGACCAATGCCGACCTGGAGCGCTTCCGCTGGCTGCGCGCCGCCACGCAGGCTCTCGACAATCAGGACATCGTGAACGAGCACAAGCAGATTCGCCGCGCTATCGCCGGTCGCGACCCCATCGAGGCGAGCTTTTTGGTCAGCAAGCACCTGCACATGATGTTCCGCAACCAAACCGAGGTTCTGGACCAGTTCCCCGACTACTTCGAGACCAGCAAGCTCCGCTAACCTGCCAAAAAGGGACAGGTTTATTTTGGCAGGTTTTATCTGGGCAAACGCAACAAGGCCCGGCTCCGTCTTGATGCGGAGCCGGGCCTTAGTTGCTAGAACGACGGAACTCGATTATTCGACCGTGACGCTTTTCGCCAGGTTGCGGGGCTGGTCAACGTCGCAGCCGCGCAGGATGGCCACCTCGCGGGCAAGCAACTGCAGTGGGACGCTCGCCGTGATGGGGCTAAACACGTCGCGGACGGCCGGCACACGAATGATGCAGTCGGCAATCTTGTTGATTTCCTCGTCACCCTCGGTGGCAACGACAATAACCTTGGCGCCGCGCGCCTTGCACTCCATAAGGTTCGACACGGTCTTGTCGTAGGTGGCACTCTTGGTGGCCACAGCGATGACAGGGAAACCCGGGTCAATCAGGGCAATGGGGCCGTGCTTCATCTCGCCGGCGGCGTAGGCCTCGGCGTGCAGGTAGCTGACCTCTTTGAGCTTAAGCGCGCCCTCGTAGGAAATAGCAGCACCCATGCCACGACCCACGAACAGCGCCGACTGCGCGTCCTTGCACAGCAGGGCGGCCTCATGCACGGCCTCGGTCTGGGTATCCAAAATCCACTGAATCTGCTCGGCCGTATCGGAAAGCTCGCGGAACAGCATGCGCGCCTGTTTGGTGGTCAGACGGTACTTAACCTGCGCCAACAGCAAAGCCAGCAGCGTCAGGCTCACGACCTGGCCGATGAAGCTCTTGGTCGAGGCGACCGCGATCTCCTTGTTGGCCTTGGTGTAGATGACGCCGTCGCTCTCACGCGCCACGGGGCTGCCCACCACGTTGGTGATGCCAAAGACCTTGGCGCCCTTGATGCGCGCGTCGCGAATGGCGGCAAGGGTATCGGCCGTCTCGCCCGACTGGGACACGGCGACGACGAGCGTCGTCGGTGTGATGATGGGGTTGCGGTAGCGGAACTCGCTGGCAGCCTCGACCTCGGTGGGAATGCGAGCCCAGCCCTCAATAAGGTTCTTGGCGATGAGTCCGGCGTGATAGCTGGTGCCGCAGGCGATCACGTAGACACGATCGATGTCGTTGAGCTCCTCGAGGGACAGGCCCAGCTCGTCGATATCGAGCTCACCGGCGGGGGTCATACGACCCACCAGAGTATCGCGCACGACGCGCGGCTGCTCGTGAATCTCCTTGAGCATAAAGTCGGGATAACCGCCCTTTTCGGCCATATCCAGATCCCAATCGATGTGGGTGACCTTGGGCTCGATGACATTGCCGGCCTCGTCGGCATACTCGACGCCCGCAGGCGTGAGTTTGGCAAACTGACCGTCCTCGAGCACCACGACATCGCGGGTGGCGTCGATGAGCGCGATCACGTCGGAGGCAACGTAGGAGCCGGTCTCGCCCATGCCGACCACGATCGGGGAATCCTTGCGGGCCACGGCGATTACGCCAGGCTCGTCGGCGCACACGGCGGCCAAGCCATAGGCGCCCACCACGTGGGTGCAAGCCTCGCGCACGGAGGCCATCAGGTCGTGTGTCTCGGCATAGGCCTCTTCGATCAGATGCGCGAAGACCTCGGTATCGGTCTCGCTCTTAAAGTGATGGCCGCGGCCCTCCAGCTCCTCGCGCAGCTCGGCGAAGTTCTCGATGATGCCGTTGTGGACGATGGCGATACGACCGTCGCAGCTGGTGTGGGGGTGAGCGTTAACGACGGAGGGCTTGCCGTGGGTAGCCCAGCGAGTGTGACCGATACCGCAGGTTGCGTCGCTATCGATATTGGAAAGCTCGCTCTCCAAGCCCGCGACCTTGCCCACGCGGCGGATGACGTCGAGGTGTGCCGCGACGCCCTCGCCCACCTCGAGCGCAACGCCCGAGGAGTCATAGCCGCGATACTCCATGCGCTTAAGGCCTGTGACCAGTATGTTCTTTGCAATATCAGAGCCGGTGTAGCCGACAATTCCGCACATAGGATAAATCCCTTCGTTCGCGTGACTGCAAGACGTCCACGCACAGGGGGCGCTGAGACGTATAACGTTCGAGTATTGTACTCACGCAAGCGCAAGCTGATATACCAGAAGTGGTATCTCAACTTAGATACCACTCGATGCACACATGCCCAAACCACCACGATGGGGACAGGCACCTTTGTGGTGGTTTGGAACGGGGCGGCGCTCTGTCCCAGCGAAAGATCTCGATCTGTAACATCTGGGGCTCCGGAAGCCGGCTTAGTGTTACAGATCGAGACATTACAGTTCGACCCCTGCACTATGTCTTGATCTGTAACAGGTAGAGCCGGTTTTGCCGTCCAGATGTTACAGATCGAGACAATTGAAGGCCCGGGCAGCTCAAACCACCACAAAGGTGCCTGTCCACTTCGTGGTGGTCGCGCTGGCAACGGCGTTTCCCCAGATAAAACCTGCCAAAATAAACCTGTCCCTTTTTGGTAGGTTTGGGATGCTACAATCTGGCTTGTACTTGAAACGCATCAAAGGGGCCGCTATGGCAAAGGTAAAAATCAGCGACGTCGCGCGCGAGGCCGGGGTTTCGTTGGGCACGGTTTCCAACGCGCTCAACCATCCCGAAAAGCTGCGCCCCGAGACCCTCAAGCTCATCAACGAGACCATCAATCGCCTTGGCTACCTGCCCAACCAAAGTGCCCGTCAGCTCGCAGGCGGCACCACCAAGTCCTTTGGCCTGGTCCTCCCCCGTCTCGATCACGGCTTCTCGCTCCAAATTGCCAGCGGCGCCCATAACGAGGCCCGCAAGCACGGTTACGACCTGCTCATCGCCAACGCCGATAACGACGGCATTCTCCAGGACCATTACCTGCGCTACTTTATGGGCGCGCAGATGTCCGGCGTCATGGTTCAGCCCATGGCGTCCCCCGACTGGCACCCCGCTATGACCAAGATGCCCGTGCCGATCGTCCATCTGGACATCCACTGTTCCGAACCCGGTTACTACGTGGCCGCCGACAACGAGGCGCAGGGGCGCATTATCGCCGAGCTCGCCGTTGCCCGTGGCGCACGCCATATCACCGTTGTGGGCAGAGCGGCATTTATGCAGCTCACCCTGCGCGTACTTGGCATCCACAAGGCCCTTGCCCTGCACCCCGATATCAAGATCGAAGTCATCGACGCCGGCGAATGGAATACCGCTGCCGACGGCTACAGCATCGGCGCCCAGATTGCCGAGCGCTCCGGCGACGAGCGCCCCGATTTTGTCATCGGCCTGACCGACGTACTGGCATCGGGCGTTATCTCGGCGCTGATAGACAAAGGCATCTCCGTCCCCGAGCAGGTCCGCGTGGCCGGCTGCGACGGCAATCCACTTGCCTGGAGCGGGTCGGTCCCCCTTACCACCGTGGCGCCGCCGGGCTACGAAATTGGCCGCAAGGGTGTTCAATTGCTCATGGAGCAAATCGAGAACAAGGCGCCGGCAAAGACCAAGCACGTCCGCATCGGCTCTGCAGCGCGCACCGTCACCGCGGTCACAGCCATCGAGGACATCAACCGCCAAGAACTCGTGCGGCCGTTCCTGCTGGAACGCGCCAGCACCCAGGCAAGCAACCACGCCGAAGCCACCGCCATCAACCTGGGCGCGTATCTATAGCACGCGCGCAAGTATGCCAAGTCGCCGCTTAAGCAAAAGGGGCCCGACCATTGCCGGGCCCCTTTTGCTTAAGCGCAAACGTGGGTAATTGCTCGTTTCAACACCGCAATTGTCTAGAGCACGGCCTTGACCGCCGCCGTCAGGTCGAACAGCGTATCGAGCACGACCTCGCAGCCATCCACCACGTCCTGCGGCAGCGGCACGATGTCGGGAACGGCAAAGACGTGGCAGCCGGCCGTGATGCCCGAGACGCAGCCGTTGCGAGAGTCCTCGACCACGGCGCACTCCTCGGGGGCAAAGCCCGCGCGCTCGCAGGCGAGCAGATACATCTCGGGGTCGGGCTTGCCGTGCACGACGTCCTCGCCGCAGGTCACCGTCTCAAACTTGTCAAAGAGGCCAACCGTCTTAAGGTTGCGCTCGGCGGTAACGTGGCGCGACGACGTCGCAAGGCCCACGTGATAGCCCGCAGCCAGCAGCTCGTCGAGGCACTCGGCGGCACCGTCCTTAAGCTCCAGATCGGTCTTGACCATCTCGTCGCGAATCTCCCTATGGCGACGATAGATTGCCTCAGCGGTTTCGCAGCTGCCGTAATGCTCATCAAGGATCTCCATGACATCGGGCAGCGTGCGACCGATAAACTGATGGATCAGCGCATCATCAATCGCGAATCCCAGCTCGGCCGCGCCCGCCTTCCACGCCTTGATACCCAAACGCTCGGTATCGACCAGCGTTCCGTCCATGTCAAAAATAACGGCCTTGATCATATCGGTCCCCCATCGCTTCGCGCTGCTGTACTCCCGCAACTTTACCGCACCTGTAAACTTGTATATAACGTATATAGCATATTGCACTTCCGTTACATAGATAGAAGTCTTATGACAAGCAGTCCAGTAGGATTATAGTTTTCGACCGAGTACATATTGGTAAGGATCAATTCATGCTTTCAGACACCACCGCACCCGCAGAGGGGCTTCAGGACAAACTCGCAGCGCTCGAGCAGCTGCTTTTAGCATACGGACGCGTCGCCATCGGCTTTTCCGGTGGCGTCGACAGCAGCTTTTTGGCCGCGGTCTGCGCCCGCAGCATGCCCGCCAGCACGCTTCTCGTTCACCTCACCACGCCGTTCATCGGCACGCCCGAGCAGGCTTCGTTTGAGCGGGCGGTTGACGGGCAGGCCGATGAGGGGCCGCATTTTAAGCTCCCCGTGCTCAACCTCTCGGTCGATCAGCTGCAGCTCCCCCAGGTAGCCTGCAACGACGCCGACCGCTGCTACCACTGCAAGCGCGCCGGCTTTACCGCCATCGTCAACCACGCCAGGTCGCTGGGTTTTCCCACCGTCATCGACGGCAGCAACGCAAGCGACCGCGGCGACTACCGCCCCGGCATGCGCGCCGCCCAGGAGCTCGGCGTGCGCTCGCCGCTTATGGAGGTCGGCTTTACCAAGGACGAGGAGCGCGAGCTGCTACGCGCCTGGGGATACCCCGTCTGGAACCTGCCGGCAGGAGCCTGCCTGGCCACGCGAGTCCCCACGGGCGAGGAGCTCACGCGCGAGAAGGTCGATGTAATCCGCACCTGTGAGGACTACCTGCACGACCTTGGCCTGGACCAGGTCCGCGCACGCCTCGTCGGCGGCTGCATGCATATCGAGGCCGCGCCGGCAGACGTCGCCAAGATCGCCGCCCTCGGCAGCACCGCGGTCAACGACGAGGGCAAGGCCCCGCTTCCCGCCGCCATCGAATCTGCCCTGCGCAACCTAGGCTGCGGCCATATCTCCCCCGAGGTCACCCCCTACATCCACGGCAACATGAACCTTTAAGTTACGCCGTTTAACCTACCAAAAAGGGACAGGTTTATTTTGGCAGGTTTTATCTGGGAAAATATCGCGGGGCAACCGTCTCTCTAGCATCCATCTATCTTTGAGAGACACTAGAGAGGCGACTCAGCCACATCTACCTCTTCCGATAGCGGCGGTTGCGGCTCGTCGATGAACACATTACTTCAATGAGTCCTTTATCCGCCATTTTTGGCAGATGGTAACGGACGGACGAAAACTGGCATTCCGTCTCTCTAAACAAGGCGCTTATCTCTCTAACTTTAGAGAGATGAGCACCTTCTTTAGAGAGAAATTTAGAGAGATGTATCGAATTCACCGCTAGATTACCTAAGGCCATCTCTCTAACCGAGCTTCCCATTAGAGAGACATTTAGAGAGACGAGCGTAATCTCTCTAACCATGGGCGCCGCTCATTAAAGCGTACACATCCCAACCGCACCCTAAGTTGCGGTGAAACGGCTCCCGTTTTACCTACCAAAAAGGGACAGGTTTATTTTGGCAGGTTTTATCTGGGGAAACGCAGACAGGGCCGCGACGCCTATAGCGTCGCGGCCCTTTTCCTTGGAGAAGGATCGATTAATGGAACGGAGAGCCCGTTCTAGCCCTCGAGCCCGGCGTTGATGAGCTCGGCAATCTCGACAGGATCGGTGCTTTCGCGTACCCTGTCACGGAAGCCAGCATCCATCAGCATCACGGCAGCCTTGGAGAGCAGACGCAGGTGCGTGGTTCCCGCTTCGCCGGCGGGCACGTACAGCGCGAGCGCCACATCGACGGGCACGCCATCAAAGCTCGGCCACTCAACAGGCTCGGACAGCTTGAGCACGGCCACGCCCGGCGTATGGATCGCATCGCTCTTGGCATGCGGAACGGCAAAACCGGCGACGAGGCCAGTCTCGGCCTCGTTTTCGCGAGCAATAAAAGCCGCCTCTACAGCAGACGCGTCATCGGCAAAACCAAGCTCAACAGCCTGCTCGGACAGATAATGCAGCGCGTCCTCGCGCGAGGCGGCGGCGTAGCCAATCGTCACTTGGTTGGCAGATACAAACCCCATGGAAAGCCTTCCTTACAACACGGACCTGACCGCAGCTTCGATGCCGTCGGCGTCCAAACCGTACTTATGCAGCAAATCGACCGCAGGGCCGGACTCGCCGTACACATCGCGCACGCCGACGCGACGCATCGGCACTGGATGCTGCTCCGCGAGCACCGAGGCAACGGCCTCGCCAAGACCACCGATAATCGAATGCTCCTCGGCGGTGACCACGCGACCGGTCTTCTTGGCGCTGGCAACCACCAAACGCTCATCGAGCGGTTTGATCGTATGCATGTTGATGACCTCAGCATCGATGCCGTCGGCAGCGAGCGCCTCGGCAGCAGCGAGTGCCTCAGCGACCATGAGACCGCACGCGACGATCGTGACATCAGAGCCCTCCCGTACAACAACACCGCGGCCGATCTTGAACTCGTAGTCCTCGTGATCGTTGATGACCGGTGTTGCCAGGCGGCCGAAGCGCATGTAGACCGGCCCCTCAAACTCATAGGCGGCGCGCACACAGGCGCGGGCCTCGACATCGTCGGCGGGAACGACCACCGTCATACCCGGAATCGTACGCATGAGTGCGATATCCTCGCAGCACTGGTGCGTGGCGCCGTCCTCGCCCACCGAAATGCCGGCATGGGTGGCGCCAATCTTGACGTTGAGGTGCGGGTAGCCAATGGAATTGCGGACCTGCTCGTAGGCGCGACCGGCGGCAAACATCGCAAAGGTGCTCGCAAAAGCAACGCGGCCCGTGGTCGCGATGCCGGCGGCAAGACCCATCAGGTTGCTCTCGGCGATGCCGGCATCGTAAAAGCGCTCAGGATGGGCAGTCTTAAACTTACCCGTCTGCGTAGCGGCAGCCAGGTCGGCATCGAGCACTACAAAGTCATCGTGCTCATTGCCCAGCTCGACGAGTGCCTCGCCGTAGCTTACGCGCGTGGCGACTTTTTTGACCTCTGCCATTAGAGTTCCTCTCCTGCTGCCGCGAGCTCGGCCATGGCCTGCTCAAACTGCTCGTCATTGGGCGCCTTGCCATGCCAGCCAACCTGGTTCTCCATAAAGGAGACGCCTTTGCCCTTCACCGTCTCGGCGATGATAGCGACGGGCGCGCCGGTCACCTCGCGAGCTTCGGCGAAAGCCGCCTCAATCTGCGCCATGTCGTTGCCATCGGCTAGCTCTATCACATGCCACTTAAAGGCGCGGAACTTGTCGGCAAGCGGCATGGCCGAGTTGACTTCATCGATCGTGCCGTCAATCTGCAAGCCGTTATGGTCGACGACGGCAACAAGATTGTCGAGCGCATGGTTGCCGGCAAACATAGCCGCCTCCCACACCTGGCCTTCCTCGCACTCACCGTCGCCCAGCAACGTGTAGACACGGTAGCTGTCGCCCCAGTGCTTAGCGGCAAGCGCCATTCCAACTGCAGCAGAGATGCCCTGACCGAGCGAGCCGGTGGACATATCGATGCCTGGGGTATCGTTCATGTTGGGATGGCCCTGCAGTCGGCTGCCAATATGGCGGAGCGTCTCGAGCTCTTCGACGGGAAAATAGCCGCGATTTGCCAACACCGAATACAGGCCCGGCGCCGCGTGACCCTTGGAGAGCACAAAGCGGTCGCGATCGGCCTTGTGAGGGTCGGCAGGATCGATATTCATTTCCTCAAAGTACAGATACGTCATGATGTCGGCTGCACCGAGCGATCCACCCGGATGTCCCGACTTGGCCGCGTGAACCGCAGTCACGACACCCTTCCTGACCTCATTGGCGACCTTCGCCAGCTCCTGGTTGGTCATACGAATTCCTCTCTTGAGAACAACCCCGGCACCGGATGGCGCGATGCCGAGGGCAACCCGGTCGTTAAGCCTGAGCGACGACCTTCTGCCAGTCAGCCTCAAAAGAGGCGAGGCCCTGGTCGGTCAGCGGGTGATGCAGGCACTTCTTGAGAGCGGCCATGGGCACGGTCGCGATGTCGGCACCAAGAAGAGCCGCCTGGGTCACGTGGTTGGGCGTGCGGACCGAAGCGGTGATGATCTCGACGGTGTCGTCGACGTTCTTGCCGGTCCAGTCATAGTTCTTGATGCATGTCACGACATTGTCGAGCTGCGAGATGCCGTCCTCGGCGATGTCGTCAAAGCGGCCGACAAACGGGCTGATGTAGCGGGCACCGGCGTTGGCGGCCATGAGGGCCTGCGTCGGCGAGAAAACAAGCGTCATGTTGACGCGCACGCCCGCATCGGCCAGGGCGCGGCAGGCGGCGAGGCCGGCCTCGCACACGGGAAGCTTGACCACGATGTTGGGAGCCAGGGCGGCAAGACGCTTGCCCTCCTCGATCATGCCCTCGGCAGTGGTCGCGGTGGACTCAGCAGACACGGGCAGGCCCTCGCAGAGCTCGGCAATCTTGAGCATATGGGGCTCAAAGTCGGCGAGCTTGCCGCCGGTCTTGGCGTACAGGGACGGGTTGGTGGTGACGCCGGCAAGGCAGCCCCAGCTCTTGGCCTCGGCGATCTCGTCAAGGTTGGCGGTATCGATAAAGAACTTCATGGTGCAAACTCCTTCTAAGGAATCCAAAACTCAAAAAATAGGACAAAGGGGATGTCCCTTTGTCCTATGTGCCGGGCCTGCAGCTGGGACATGCCCCAGGCCCGGCGTCGTGTAGGAAAAGCTACTTAGAGAGCCTTCTCGATGCGGCTCGTAACGCCCTTGAGGTTAAGACCGACGACGTACTGCTTGATCGGGCGCTTGATGTGCTCGATCACAAAGCGCTTGCCGTCAATGTCCTGGGCAGCGAGGTTGCGATAGAGCTTCTCGACCTGCTCCTTGACCTCAGGATCGTTGAACGCGTAGTGGCCGGAGACATCCAGAATCTTCAGGCTGAGCTCGTCGTCGGCCAGAATGTCGTCAACCTGCAGGTTGACATCGTCGCCGGTCATCCACTTGCGCCAGCGCTCGGTCTTGATGGCCTTGACCAGCAGCGTGTGATACAGATCGGAGGGATCGTCGCACAGGCCGTTGTCGACCAGAATCTGCTCGGTAGCGCAGAGCTTGAGGTAAGCGCGGGTCTCCTCGGTGCCGTACTGAGGGGCGACATTGGAAGCGGTCACGTGTGCCGGGATGTGCTCGAGCAGCGTCGCGTCGTCCAGGTAGTCGGCGTTGTGCTCCTTCAGGCCCACGCCGTAGCGCTTGGCCATGTCGGCGAGCTCGCGGGCATTCTTAAAGTTGTAATGACCGACCTGCTCGGTCCAACGGGTGAGCGTACCGGTCTGGCCGACGATAAAGGTGGGCATGGGGCAGCCGCGCTTCTCGAGCTCGGGCTGCAGCTGAGAAATGAACTCCTCGTACTTGTCGGTGGAGGTCAGGCCGCCATTGGTCTCCTCGGTACCGACCTCATAGGCAACCTCGGGCAGGTTATGCTCGCGACGGTACTGCTCAAGATAGTCGATAAGATCGATCGTGCGGCGAAGCACCACGTCGAGCGGAATAACCTTGCCGATCTGATAGGGGTCCTTGGTGGGGTCGACCATCAGCAGGTCAAAGCCTGCCTCCATGTCGGCGACAAAGGACTTGCGGGCGAGCTCCATGGCCTCGTCCTCGGGCAGGTGGGCGTTACGCTCCTCGTCGCGCTGCCACGGACCGCCGTGATCGCGGCACAGGTAGTACGGACCGGTATAGCCCACCTCGTCGGCAACCTTCTTAATGTCGGCGGCAAAGCGCGTCTGGTCCCAACCGTTGACGTAGCCGGCGCCCATCTCGTCCATATCGACCTGGTTGCGGCTAGCGATAAACATGGGCGGGAAATCCTCGTCCTTGGCAAGCTCGAACACGGCCTGAATCAGGTTGGGGCTCATGGGGCCAATGCCGACCATGGTTGCGTGATCGCCGCTGTCCTGCAGCTTGAGCATGCCCTGAACGGCCTGGCGGATGGTGAGGTTGGACATTTTGTTCTCCTTCTCCAGAGGATTTTTGACAAAAGTTCCCTGGGACCCAGATGTGGGCCCTATCAGTGCGGATGGATTTTGTTGTGTAGGGGCGGTTGTGCGGAGTCAAATCCATCCCTCCGCACAACCGGAGTCCTTAAAGGTTTACTTGGCCTGCTTATCGAGCGTGGGCTTCATGGCAATCAGGATTGCAGCGGCGACCAAGGAGCCAATCACGATGTCCAGGCAGAACAGCGCGACGTTGTTGGTGGCCAGGGCGACAATAAAGCCACCATGCGGAACATAGCAGTCGATGCCCTGGAAGGCGGCAAGCGCCGCGCCCACGGCAGAGCCGATGCAAATGCCGGGCAGGGTGTGGCCAAGATCCTTGACCGCGAAGGGAATAGCGCCCTCGGTAATACCGATGCAGCCCATGAACAGCGCAGAGATGCCCATCTGACGGTCAGCGTCATCGAACTTGTTCTTGGCGATGAGCGCAGCGAGGCCGCAAGCAATCGGGGGAATGGCGACGGCGACGCGGAACATACCGTTGGGGCCGTAGATGCCGGAGGCCATGATGGCCATGGTAAAGGTCGAAGCGGTCTTGTTGATGGGGCCACCCATATCGAAAGCGGTCATAACGCCAATGACCAGGCCCAGGACGACGGCGGAGCCGCCCTGCAGGCTGCCGAGCACGCTGGTGAGCCAATCCATCACAAAGCCAAGCGGCGTGGCCAGGATGTAGATGTAAGCCATGCCCAGGACGAGCGAGGTCAGAATCGGGATGATCAGAATGGGCATGATGGTCTGGATGGTGTTGTTGACCTTCCAGGTCTTCATCCAGCGGACAAAGTAACCGCAGATGACAGCCATGATCATGGCGCCCAAGAAGCCGGTCGAAACGCTGTTGCCGCTCGGGGTGACGACGGCGTTGTTAACCAAGTAGCCCAGGACGAAGCCGGGGGCAAGTGCGGGCTTACCGGCCATCGAGTAGGCGATGTATGCCGCAAGCACCGGAATCATCATAGAGATGCCGGCCATGCCGATAGTGTTAAGGCTCACCATCAACGGGTTGGTGACCTCCATGCCGCTAGCACCGGCAGTACCGGATGCCAACGAGAAGGCGAGGAACACGCCACCGATAACGACGATGGGGATAAAATAGGAAACGCCGGTATTGAATGCATTGAGCAGCGTCTTGCCAGGGTCGGCAAAGATGGACTGCTTGGACGCCGGTGTCGGGGCCTGCGGGGCAGCGGAGACGGCCTTCTTCTCTGCCTTGGCCTCGGCCTTGGACGCGTCAACGGCACCGCCCGTCGCCTTGATGATCTCGACAGCCTGGTCGATAATCTTTACCGGATCGGCGATTACATCCGAGGTGCCGACCTTGAGGAACTTGCCCTCGGCCATCTTCTGCTCAAAACGGTCCTCGTTCTCGACACCCACGTCGACGGACTCGAGCACCAGGTCGGCGGAATCAACGTCTTCCTGCGTGAGCTCATTCTCGATACCCAGACCACCCTGAGCCTCGACTTTGCACTCGATGCCACGAGCGGCGCATTCATCCTGAATCGCCTTCTGGGCCATATACGTGTGGGCGATACCCACGGTACAGGCGGCAACGCCTACGATCTTCATTGCTTCCCTCTTTTCATAGAGTTGCGTGCGCAAGACACCGTTTGCGGAGGCCTCCGGAGCATCCCCTGCCGTTTGGACTTGCTGTCTTTTCGACAAGACCAATATAGGTGCTCGTTTTTCTTAATGCCAGTTTATTTCGGTAAACGCGCAGGTCAGAGCGTTGGTTACGCTATTTAGTTATGCGTTTAACCAAAAATGAATCCTGCGATTTTACCCTCGATTTCAAAAGTCAAGAAGTATTTGATTTTCTCGGTAGACGGCAGATGCGCATGCCGGTCACAAATTTCGACCCCACCCATATACCGCATTTGTTGCATACTCATATGAAAGGAAAAAGTCGCTCACCAAAGCGCATCCCTCACCAAGACTCAAAGTCATCATGTTGGAAAATGCTCATCTGTCGGAAGGAGTCGCTGTGGCAAAACAGCGCGTTACGATCGCAGACGTCGCTCGAGAGGCGGGAACCTCGACGGCAAGCGTCTCGTATTACCTCAACGACAAACGAGAAAAGCTTAGCGAGAAGACGCAGGCAAAGATTGCGCGCGTCATCAAGGAACTCGGATACGTTCCCAACGCCCAAGCGCAAACGCTCACCGGCAAGCAGACCCACGTCATCGCCATCATCATCTTGGATAACACCAACAAATGGGCGGGCCTCGTCCTCAACGGCATGGAGCAGGTCATGCTCCCCGCGGGCTACCAGACGGTCGTTTGCACGAGCAACTTTAACCCCGAGACCGAGCTCATGTATGTCGACAAAATGCTCTCACTGGGCGTCGATGGTTTTATCATCCAGCCCACGGCAAATTTCAAGGCAGTCCACGACCGCATCAAGCGCGCCGGCAAGCCCGTCGTCTTTTTTGACGCGGCCATCTACAGCCCAGGCACCAGCTGGATCAAAACCAACCTCTACGACGGCGTGTACAATGCCACGCAGGCGCTTCTCGACGCCGGCTACGAAGACTTCTTTTCCATCGCCGCCAACATGACCGAAATGCGCACTCGCATGGAACGTTTTCAGGGATATGCCGAGGCATTGGCCGCGAATGGGCAGCTCTACAAAGCCATCCCCATCGATCACAACAAGCCGTCAATCAACGAGCTTACCGAATACTTTAAATACAAGTTCAACCCCGCCAAGCGCACGCTCATCTTCGTACAAAACCAATGGGCGCTTCCCCGTGTCTACAAGGCCCTCCAACCCATGGCCCATCTACTTCCGCAGCAAATAGGTCTTTTGGGACTCAACTGCGAAGACTGGACCAACCTCACCACGCCGACCGTCTCCACGATCATCGAGCCCGTCGACCAGGAAGGCAGGGAGGCGGCCGAGATGCTGCTCGCCTTGCTTGATGGCAGCAGCCAACCCGGCGAGCAGCGCATTCTCGAGTGCAAGCTCAACTGGCTCGACTCCACCTCGATCTAGCCATACGTCAAATATGAAGCAAATGAACCAGTAGCGTTTGTCCCAAATCTTAAGTATTTGTTCGACAGAACGGCCTCTGCCGGCTCCTGCTAGACTGGTAGATTCCCAACCGTCCATCCAGGAGCCTCAATGTCGCGCAAGTCCGCCTACAAGCAAGCACTTTCCATCGGCACCGCCGTGGTGCTGGGGTTTGCGCTGTTTACGGGATCGCTCGATGGGGCGCCCAAGTTGCTGTCGCCGCAAAGTGATGAGCAGGCGGCGGCTCTGGCCGAGAAGCAAAACGAGAGTCCCAGCCGCACCGACGACGAGGCGGACCTGGTTGCCCGGCTCGAATCGGGAACAGCGAGCTCCGAGGACTCTCAAAATAGCCAAGACTCTGGCGATGGCCCCGATTCCGCCGCAAGCGACACCGACGACGCTTCCACAGACAGCGCCGCCGCCCCCATCGACGAGGTGGAAAACCCCGACCTCAACCGCGCCCGTGGCGTATATCTCAGCAGCATTCCCGACTACGCCGGCAACCCCTACGTTGCCCTTCGCGCCGACAGCACGCACCCGCTCGGCACGCCGTCATTCACACTCGATGAATACGATCGTGCCACCGAAGAGGGCTGCTTTAAGAAATTCTCCAAGCTCGACAGCCTGGGCCGCACTCGCAAGGCGCTCGCCTGCGTGGGCCCCGAATCGCTCGGTCAGGGCAAGCGCGGCGATATCTCGCGTATCCATCCTGCCGGTTGGCACCAGCAGCGCTACGACTTTATTCCAGGCCAGAGCCTCTACAACCGCTGCCACCTCATCGCCTGGTCACTCTGCGGCGAAAACGCCAACCGCAAAAATCTCCTCACCGGCACGCGCTATCTCAACGAGACGGGCATGCTGCCGTTTGAAGAGCAGATCCTCGACTACGTCCGCGACACGGGCAACCACGTGCTCTATCGCGTCACGCCTATGTACAACGAGGAGGAGCTCGTCTGTCGTGGCATTCGTCTGGAAGCACAATCGATCGAGGACCACGGCAAGACCCTGTGCTTCCACGTGTACTGCTACAACTTGCAGCCGCATGTGCAGATCGACTACGCCACCGGCCGCAACCAGGCCTCGGGGGATTAGCCCCGAGCCGCGACGAGAACCGATTTGCAACCCCACCGGGAATCAAAAAGGGCCGCTCCGGATTACCCAGAGCGGCCCGTACATCGACATGCGTGGCGCAGACAAAGCCACACGCTACTTAGCGCGGCCCTCCTCATAGCGCTCGACCAGCTTGGCCTGCACGTCATAGGGCACCTGCTCATAGCCCGCGGGCTTCATGGTAAAGTCGCCCGTGCCGCGCGTGATAGAGCGCAGGCGCGTCGAGTAATCCGTCAGCTCGGCCAGCGGGGCCTGGGCAATGACCACGGTATCGCCGCGCTCGTCGGTCTCCATACCCGTCACGCGACCGCGCGAGGCCGAGATGTCGCCCATCACGGCGCCGGCATAGCTCTCGGGGATAGTCACCGTAATTTCCTCGATGGGCTCCAGTACCACCGGATCGGCATCGGCGCATGCCTTTCGCAGGCCGATGCGAGCCGCCGCGCGGAACGCCATCTCGTTGGAGTCGACGCTGTGATACGAGCCGTCGTACACAGCCACGCGAATGCCCGTGAGCGGGTAGCCAGCGATGATGCCGTCCTTCATGGTCTCCTGGACACCCTTGTCCACGGCGGGGATGAGCGAGCGCGGGATGCGGCCGCCCACGACCTCGTCCACAAACTCGTAGCCGTCGCTCGTGCCGTCGGGCCCAATGAGCGGCTCCACGCGCAGCCAGCAGTCGCCGTACTGACCGGCACCGCCGGTCTGCTTCTTGTGACGACCCTGAGCGCTTGCCGTGCGGCGGATGGTTTCGCGATACGGAATACGGATCGGCACGCTCTTTGCCACAACCTTGGTACGGTCCTCAAGGCGATTGAGCAGAACCGAAACCTGTGCCTCGCCTACCGCAGAGATAATGGTCTGGCCGGTCTCCTCGTCGCGGTCGATGCTCATGGTTGGATCGGCCTTGCAAGCCTTCTCGATAAACGTGTAGAGCTTCTCTTCGTCGCCGCGATTCTCGGCCTCGATGGCAATACGGTACTGCGAGTTGGGGAACTTAAACGCCGCAGCCTCGACCTTACCGGTAATCGAGAGCGTGTCGCCCGTCTCGGCAGCCAGCTTGGGTGCCACGATGATATCGCCGGCATAGGCGTGGCCGACCTCGGTCATATCACGACCGCACATCACATACAGGTGAGCCAGACGCTCGCCCTTGCGCGTGCGCGCATTGATCAGCTCAAGGCCCGGCTCAAGCGTGCCCGTCAGCACCTTGATAAAGCTGATGCGACCCTGTTGCGGATCGGCCAGGGTCTTAAACACAAACGCCACCGGGCGGTCATCGTCACTCGAGATCTTGAGCGAATCGCCGTCGATGAGCGGCATCTCGCCGTAGTCCGTCGGCGCCGGGAAGTACGTGGCGATGTCGTCCATCAGCGAGTTGACGCCCTGCTCCTTAATGCAATCGCCCGCAAAGACCGGCACAAAGATGCGCTCGGCGATCGCCTTCGACAGCAGGCCCTCGAGCTCTTCCTGCGTCAGCGTCTCCTCGCCTTCCAGGTACTTCATCATCAGCTCGTCGTCAGCCTCGGCCACCAGCTCGCACAGATGGTCATGGGCCTCCTCGGCCTGGGCACGATACTCCTCGGGGATCTCCGACTCAACGGCTTCGGCGCCGTTGCAATGGCGCGCCTTCATGCGCACCAGGTCGATGATGCCGTCAAAGTCCTCGCCCTCGCCCCAGCCCAGGGTCACGGCGCCCAGGCGCGTACCAAAGCGCTCCTGCAGCAGGTCCATCGTGGTCGCAAAGCTGGCCTCGGAGCGCGACAGGCGGTTTACAAACACCGCACGCGCCAGACGCAGGTCCTCGGCGGCATACCAGAGCTTAACCGTCGTAGGCTGCGGGCCGGCCTCGGCGTCGACAACAAACAGAGCCGTCTCGCAGACGCTCATCGCGGCATAGGCGTCGCCGATAAAATCGGGATAGCACGGGGCATCGAGCACGTTGATGCGCGCGCCCTTCCAGTCGATCGGCGCAATGGTCGTCGAGATGGAAAATGCACGCTTGACCTCTTCAGGGTCATAGTCGAGCGTGGGCTTGGTGCCGTCGTGGCCGCCCAGGCGGGCGGTCTTGCCGGAAAGGTGGAGCATGGCCTCGGCGAGTGAAGTCTTGCCCACCCCGCCTTGGCCTACGAGCACCACGTTCCTTACGTTACCGGTCTTGGGAGCACCCATGATGACCTCCTTGCAGGGCCGCGCGCAATGCGCGACGCCAACGGGGAGGGTTCGCGGTCGGTGCCGTCCCAGGAGCAGCATGGTCGGCAGCCGAGCCGACTCACCCTCCAAATGTCCTATGCCACCACCCTACCCTCACGGGCGGCTGTCCATGCATACCTTTCGGCGCACGTATGAATACAGGCGGCGAGAGGAAGAGACAAGCTTGTGAGTCGATTATTGAACCCCGTCGACGCAAACAAAAAGCCGCCACAGACCGTAAGACCTGCGGCGGCTTCGCCTCAATTAATAGTTGAGTAAATACCTGAGCCTATCCCTCGATGCGGCTCAAGAACTCATGCGTGCGCTGCTCGCGCGGATGGTCGATGACCTGCTCGGCAGGTCCCTCCTCGACAATACGACCGCCGTCCATAAAGACCACGCGGTCGGCAACATCGCGCGCAAACTGCATCGCATGGGTCACGATCACCATCGTCATATTCTGCGCAGCGAGGTCCTTAATGACGCGCAGCACCTCGGCCGTTAGCTCGGGATCGAGCGCCGAGGTCGGCTCGTCAAAGAACAAGATCTCCGGGTCGAGCGCCAAGGCGCGGGCGATACTCACACGCTGTTGCTGACCGCCCGAAAGCTCGCAGGGCACCTTGTTCTCGTTGCCCGTAAGCCCCATCTGCGCAATAAGCTCGTGCGCGCGAGCTTCCGCCTGCTCGCGCGGGCACTTAAGCACGCGAATCGGTGCATCGGTGATATTTTTCATCACGGTATAGTGCGGGAACAGATTGTAGTTCTGAAACACCAGACCAAACCGCGAGCGCGCCTGTTTAGGCACATCGCCCTTTGCGTACACCGCGCCCGAACCCGCATCCGTCGCAACGGCAAGGTCGCCAAACGAGAGCGAGCCTCCGTCGAGTGTCTCGAGCAGCGTGGCACACCGCAGCAGCGTGGACTTGCCGCCACCCGAAGGCCCGATAATCGCCACGACCTCGCCACGCTTGACCTCGAGCGAGATATCCTTGAGCACCTCATTGCCGCCAAACGCCTTGCGCGCGTTCGATATATTCATTACCGAATTAATCATGGTAGTAATCCAATTTTTTCTCGGCGGCGCCCAGCAGCATCTCGACCACAAAGTTAAAGACCCAGTAGATCAGCGCCGCGATCGCAAACGGCACCATGCTCACCTGCGAGGCGACCAGCGCCTTGGCCGTCGAGAACATCTCACCCACGCCAATGGCAAATGCCAGCGACGTATCCTTGACCAGCGTGATAATCTCGTTGCCCATCGCCGGCAAAATGCGCTTGGCGACCTGCGGCATCACGATATACAGAAACGTCTGCATGCGCGAGTAGCCCAGCACCTCGGCAGCCTCGTATTGACCGCGCGGAATGGACTGCAGTCCCGAGCGATAGATCTCGGCAAAGTAGCCGGCGTAGTTGATGATGAATGCCACAACGCACGCCGTCCACTTGGAATCGGGCGTGAGCGAAATGCCAAACACGTAGTACGGGGCAAAGTAGATGGCAAACATCTGCAGCATGAGCGGCGTACCGCGCATGACCGAAATGTAGATGCGCGCAATCCAGCGAAGCGGCGCGATCTTACTCATACGCATAAACGCCACGGGGATTCCCAGCGGAATCGACCCCAGCAGCGTCAGCACAAACAACTGCAAACTGACCAAGAATCCCTGGCCAAGCATCTGCATCATGACCTGAATAGACAACCCAAGCTCTCTTTCACAGCAACGGAACAGCGAACCCAATGCTAAAGCGGGTTTTCCAGGTGCCCGAGTTTGCCGTGAAAGAGGAGCGCCGCGTACTAAATGTACGCAAGCGACGGTTTGAACGGCAAAATCGGGTGCCTGGGAAAGCCGCTATTTGAGCACCCAGTTGTCGAAGGAAAGACCGTAATCTGCATACTTGTCGCACAGGTCCTTGACCGTGCCGTCCTCGTAGAGCGCCTTGAGCGACTCGGTCACGGCATCGGCGGACTTGGTGTCGCCCTTCTTAAAGCCGACGGCGTAGTGCTCGCTGGACAGCGGCTTGTCGAGCTGCGTATAGGCATCGGGCTTGGCGGCAAGCTGATACTGGGCAATCGAAAGGTCGCAAGCCACGGCATCGACCGCGCCGCTCTCGAGCTGCATAAAGGCCGTGTTGTACTCGCCGATGGTATCGAGCGTGGCAAACGTCGCGGCCAGATCCTTCTGGTCGCCCTCGAGCACATCCTGCGCAGCGGAATCAGTCTGGGTAATCACGGTCTTGCCGGCAAGATCGTCCCAGCTCTTGATACCCGCGTCCTTCTTGACCACCAACACCTGCTCGTTGAGCATATACGGCTCGGAGAACGTGTAGTCGTCCTCGCGGCCCTCCATGGTAAAGCCGTTCCAGATGCAGTTGATGGCGCCGGAGTTGAGCAGCGTGTCCTTGGCATCCCAATCGATGGCCTCGTAATCGACATCCCAGCCCTGCTTATCGGCAACGGCCTTGGCAAGGTCAAGGTCAAAGCCCGTGTACTCGCCGTCATCGCCCACAAAGCCGTACGGAGGGTAGGACTTGTCAAAGCCCACCACGAGCTTCTTGGACTCCGCGGCGCCCTTCACATCCTTGGCCGCGGCAGAACCAGCAGCGGAGCCCTTGCCAGCACCACCGCCGCAGCCGACAAGACCAAGGCCAAGCACCGTGGCGAGCGAGCCGGCTAGACCAACAAACTGACGACGAGACATATCGGTATTCATGGTATTCCCCCTTGATGGCACTTTAGTTAGGTAAAGTGAGTCATGTAACGTCCAGAATCATACACTTTAGTGAGATGGAGTACAAGGGAGGGCTTGCCCGGCGTGGGCGGGGAGCGGCGCGTAATTAAGTTTCCTGCTCTACAGTCCTGCGCAAGACGGAAAGCGCGCATGGAGCACTAGGTTGGAGCACCCGGAATGCCGGCAGCCGTCACGGTATTTAATTTGCTGCTCTACAGTCCTGCTCACGACGGAGGCCACATTAAGTGGCCTCCTGTTCGTGCGGAACTCGCGACAAATTAAATACCGTGACGGCTGCCGGCATTCCGGGAGACAACGTGCTCGGGACCTTAAATAGGCGTCCCCTCCAATCGGGCACGTTGAATGCACGGTACAATTACTTCGGACTTTTCTTTTATTTAATAGTGGGGTTAATTCATGGCAGAATCTCGTGCGGAGCGTAGGGCTCGTCGTGCTTTGATTGAGGCGGCTGAGGGGTCGGAGGAGAAAAAATCTTCTAAGAAATCTAAATCGTCTAAGGATGCGAAGGGTAAGTCGGCCAAGGGCAAGGCTAAGGCCAAGCGTCCCGGCTCTCGTCGGGGCGGGGATAAGGCGCCTCAGACTCGCTCCAAGCGTCCGCGTAACGATTCGGCTTCGTCTGCGCGTAAGGCTGTGGATCCCAAGTCGCCTTGTTCCATCATGCGGGCTTGCGGTGGGTGCACGGCGCTTAATCGTCCTTATAAGAAGCAGTTGGCAGCCAAGCAGGCTGCTATGGAGGAGCTGTTTGCTGAGCTCTGCGAGCGCGAGGGTATTGCCGTTGATCCCATTCGCGGTATGGGCGTTACCCTGGGCGACCCGGGCAAGTATCCTGCGCCGCGCGGTTTTCGCCATAAGGCAGCCACTCCCTTTGCTCCTGGTAAGGAGGGTGCTGTCCGCTGCGGCTTCTTTGAGCGCGGCACGCACAAGATCGTTGCCGTACCCGAGTGTCCTGTCGAGGCGCCGGGTGCCCGTCAGATTCTCAACGGCATCGCTCGCGAGGCCGAACGTCTGCACATTCCTGCCTTTAACGAGGACAAGCACCTGGGCTTGCTTCGCTATGCCGTCGTCCGCCGCGGTTGGCGTACCGACCAGGTCATGGTCACCCTCGTGACTGCCCAGCGCGATCTGCCGCATGCGCAGGAGTTTTTCGAGGCCGTCGCCGCACTCGATCCGCATATCGTCACCGTTGCCCAAAACATCAACGGACGCCCTGGCAACGCCATCCTGGGCGAGGAGACCCGCATCGTGTATGGCGCCGAATGCATGCGCGACCAGCTACTCGGCTGTGAGTTCGACATCTCCCCCACTGCGTTCTACCAGACCAACCCGCAGCAGACCGAGCTGCTCTACCGGCTCGCCATCGAAGACATGGACCTACGCCAGGGCGACGTGCTTATGGATGCCTACTGCGGCAGCGGTACCATCGGTCTTTGCGCAGCCAAGGCCGCGGCCGATGCCGGCCAGGGCATCATGTTACTCGGCGTGGAGCGCAACCACGCCGGCATCGCTGACGCACGTCGCAACGCCGAGCTCAACGGCCTTACTCGCAACGCATGGTTTATGGCCGACGATGCCACCGACTACATCCTCGATGCCGCCGACAACAACGAACGCGTCGACGTCCTTTCCATCGACCCGCCGCGCGCCGGCTCCACCCCCGAGTTCCTCGAGGCCGCCTGCGCGCTCAAACCGCGCCGCATCACCTATATCAGCTGCAACCCCGTGACCCAAGAGCGCGACCTGCACCAGCTCCTCGACGGAGGCTATCGCCTGCTCAAGATCACGCCGGTCGACATGTTCCCCCATACCGACCACACCGAAACCGTAGCGGTCCTCGAGCGCCGCTAATCCACCCCGGTAGATTTTCGAGACAAGAAAGGGGGCGGCCCGTCTGGACCGCCCCCTTCGCTTGGTTTATGAACTCCGCTACATCCCCTTGCGCAGGTCACACACGCCGGCTGCCGCCATCTCGCGCAGCAGCGTCTCGCGGTCGCGCGTCACGATCAAATCCAGCGGGAAGTGAATCTCGTCGAGCATCTTGCGCGCGTGATCGAGCTTGCCAATGGCCATGCCAATGTGGGCATCGGTCGACACGCCAATACCCACGCCCAGCTCGGCGCAGCGCTCGGCGATCTTGCGGCATACGGCCCAATGCTCAGTGTCGACACCGTGTTCAAGACTATGGTTGTTGATCTCGATGATCTTGTGCTTGGCCTTGGCCGCCAACAGCACCTCATCGATATCGAACGGCACGCCCGAACGACCCGCATGCCCAAGCATGAACACCTTGGGGTGCTCCAGGGCATTGATGTACATCTGGGTCGTTTGGGCGAGCGTCGCGCCTTCGGCAAACTGCGGGTTATGCACGCTTGCCACCAAATAATCCAAATTACGCGTCACCAAATCGAACAGCGAATGCTCACGACTATACGAATCGCCGGCGATATCGAGCGAAACGGGAATGTCTTCGCCAAACAAGCTGCCGTCCAGCGAAACGATATCAGCCTCGGCACCACGCAGCACCAGCACGCCGCTCCAAATGCGCGGCCAGATATCCTGGTTAATAAAGAATTGGAAACTGCGCAGGTCATTGGGACAAGGCGTAACCATCGAGCTTAAATGATCGGCGGAACCGAGCACCTGAAGGCCGCGCTCCGCCGCCCAATAGATGTTCTCCTCGATGGTTGAGTACGCATGCGCAGAGAACATCGTATGAGTATGAATATCACAAGAAAGAAGGTAGGGCATCGGGTCTCCTTGTCCAGTATGGCCGTCGCGTATATTCATTGTACGCATAGCTTTCGGCAGTCGTAAAACTGCTTCATCCCAATCACACAACGGCATAGACAACGGGGTCTGGCTTAAAACCAAACCCCGTTTCACGTAAAACATTGTAAGCAGAGCGCTTTACTTTCGACGATATTCGTCGGCCAGCTGCTTCCAGGCAGGCAGAGAGTTGACGATTGTCTCATAGCTCACGCAGTAGCCCAGGCGGAACCAGCCCGGCATGCCAAAGCTATCCGAAGGCACCGCGAGCAGCTCATGCTTCTTCGCGCGCTCACAGAACGCATTCGCATCGGACTCCAGCGCTTTCACCCATAGGTAGAACGCGCCATCCGGCTCAACATAGGTGTAGCCGTACTCCGCTAGTGCATCGGTAAGCGCGGTGCGGTTGCGAGCATAGGCCTCGACATCGCTCGGTTCATCAATGCAGTCGATGATTACACGCTGGAAGAGCGCCGGTGCACACACGAAGCCCAGCGTACGGGCGGCACCGGCAACGGCGGGCATTAGACGAGCTGCCTGAGGATTCGTATTGGGAACCAGGATCCACCCGACGCGCTCGCCCGGTAGCGAAAGCGACTTGGAATACGAGTAGCACACGATGGTGTGCTCGTAGATCGAAGGCACCCAAGGCACCTCGGCACCGTACACGATCTCGCGGTACGGCTCATCCGAGATGAGCATAATCGGATTCTCGGGATCGCGCTTGGCGTTGACCTCGCGCAGAACATTGGCCAGTCGCGTCAGCGTGTCGCGTGTATATACGGCACCGGTCGGATTGTTGGGCGAGTCGATGATGACGGCAGTCGTCTTATCGGTAATCGCCTTGAGCACGTTGTCCACGCTCAGCTGGAACGCATCTTCATCGGCGAGCGCCTCAACACACGTACAGCCGGCCTTCTCAATCCAAACGCGATACTCCGGAAAGTATGGGGCGATAACAATAACCTCGTCGCCCGGGTTCGTAACGGCGTTGAGCGTGCAGGTGAGCGAAGCCGCGGCACCCACCGTCATAAAGACGTCTTTGCCCTCATAGTTCGTGCCAAAGCGACGGTTGAGCGAGTCGGCGACGGCCGCTCGACATTGCGGCAGACCCGGCGCAGGCGTGTATCCATGCAGCTGGTCGCTCGGCAGCTCCAATGCCTTCTTAATGGACTCAGCCACGGCGGCAGGTGCCGGAACGCTCGGGTTACCCAGCGAAAAATCGAATACGTTCTCCGCACCGATCTGTGCCTTGCGCTCAAGGCCATAGCTAAAGATCTCACGGATGATGGAGCTTTCCGCACCGCGAGCATACATAGTTTCGTTGATCATCTGTTCCCCTTTCGCATAGGCGCTATTGTACGCTTTAGCTGAGCAAAGTGCCGCAGCAATGTTGATTGGGGACAGACTTAAATGCGTGAAAACGCTCATTTAAGTCTGTCCCCAATCAACAGACGGCCCCATATCGCTCAAAAGAAAAAGCCTCCGCAGGTTTCCCCGCGGAGGCTTTCGCCACAAAGGCTATTTGTCGGCGTCGGCATCGACGACGGCATGATCATCATCAGCATCATCGGATGCGGCTTCGGCATCCTCCTGCATGGCCGCCTGCGCAAAGGCCGCGGCATCAGCCGCCAGCTCCTCCTCGCTCATACGAGGCGCGCGCTTCTTGGTCGGCATGCCGGCCGCCTTGGCATTGCGCTCCTCCTTGGCCGCCAGGATATCGCCCTCGCGCTCAAGGTAGGCGTCCCACTCGTTATCGAGCAGGGCATTCACGGCATCGCCCTCGACAGTCTCGCGCTCAAGCAGCACCTTCGCCATCAGATCGAGCTGATCGCGACGGGCATCCAGGATCTCGACCGCACGACGATGGGCCTCACGCATAATGCGCTGAACCTCGATATCGATGCGGCGCGCCGTCTCCTCGGAGTAATCCTGGTGATCGGCGTAATCGCGACCAAGGAATACCTGATGCTGCGCCTCACCAAACACTTGCGTACCCAGTTCCTCGCTCATGCCCAGGCGCGTGACCATCTCGCGCGCCATCTTGGTCGCGCGCTCCAGATCGTTGCTCGCGCCCGACGTGATGTCGTCGCACATGAGTTCCTCGGCAACGCGACCGCCCAAGAACACGGCAAGCTCGTCAAGCATCTCGTTCTTGGTTTTGAGGAAGTGATCCTCCTGCGGAAGCTGCAGTGTGTAGCCCAGGGCCTGACCGCGGCTGACGATCGAGATCTTATGAACCGGATCGGAATGCTCCAAGATGTGGCCCACCAAAGTGTGACCGCTCTCATGGTAGGCAATCGTGGTGCGCTCGGCTTCGGTCATCACGCGACCCTTGCGTTGCGGTCCGGCAATCACGCGCTCCATCGACTCCTCGACCTCGTCCATCGAGATCACGGAACGATGACGGCGAGCGGCCAGCAACGCAGACTCGTTGAGCAGGTTCGCCAAATCGGCACCAGTAAAGCCAACGGTCATCTGGGCGAGCTTCTCAAACTTAACGTCCTCGTCCATCGGCTTGTTCTCGGCATGCACGCGCAAGATCTGCTCGCGGCCCTTCACATCCGGACGGTCGACCGTAACCTGACGGTCAAAACGGCCGGGACGCAGCAATGCCGGATCCAGGATGTCAGGACGGTTGGTCGCAGCGATCAGGATGACCGACTCGCTTTCCTCAAAGCCGTCCATCTCGACCAGCAGCTGGTTGAGCGTCTGCTCGCGCTCGTCATGACCGCCGCCCAAGCCAGCTCCGCGCTGACGTCCCACGGCATCGATCTCGTCAATAAAGATGATTGACGGAGCCTGAGACTTGGCCTCCTTAAAGAGGTCGCGCACGCGGCTGGCGCCGACGCCCACGAACATCTCGACAAAGTCGGAACCCGAGATACTAAAGAACGGCACGCCCGCCTCGCCGGCAACGGCCTTGGCCAGCAGCGTCTTACCGGTACCCGGAGGGCCCACCAGCAAAACGCCGCGCGGAATCTTGGCGCCCAGCTTGCGATAGCGGTCCGGGTCGCTCAAGAAATCGCGAATCTCCTCGAGCTCCTCGACTGCCTCGTCCACGCCGGCAACGTCCTCGAACTTGACCTTGGGACGCGTAGCCTCGTTGGTCTTGGCGTTGGTCTTGCCAAACTGCATGTTCCTATTATTGGCGCCCATCATCTGGCGCATAAAGTAGAACATGATAGCGATCAGGGCAATCGTCGGTAGCACGCTCATCGCCAAGTCGCCCCAAAAATCGGGGTCGTTGGTGTTGACGATGTACTTGGTGTCGGGGTGCTCCGCCATAAGCTCGGCAAGCGAATCGGAGCCGACATAGGTCGAGGAGAAGCTCTTGAGCTCGCTCGTATCACCCTTGTCCTTTTTCGTCTTCCAGTAATGACCCGCCACGCTTCCGTCTTGAACCGTATAGGTCAAATCTTCGACGCGATCCTGCTTAATGGCGCTCACCATCTCGCTCGTCGCGAGCTTAACGGTATTGCTGGAGCTGGCAAAGCCGGAGCCCATGTTAAAGAAGGCGTAGCCCAGAAGCGCGCAAGCCAAAATAAAATACAGCCAGCCCGTACGCGTGGGCTTCTTGCCTCCGGGCATCCCCGGGATCTTAGGCTCCCGGGGAGTCTGGGAATTGTTGTCGTTACGGTCGTCGGGCATCTTACGAATAAACCTCCGGTTTCAAAATGCCCAGATACGGAAGGTTACGATAGCGCTCGGCATAGTCGAGGCCGTAGCCCACCACAAAGGCATCGGGGCAATGGGTTCCAACATACTTGGGCGTGACGGCCGAGGTACGGTCCTCAACGTCCTTCCATAGGAAGGCGGCGACCTCCAGAGAAGCGGGCTTACGGCTCTCGAGGTTCTTCATCAGGTACTTGAGGGTCAGGCCCGAGTCCAGAATGTCCTCGACGATCAGCACGTCGCGACCACGGATGTCGATATCCAGGTCCTTAATGATACGCACGATACCCGAAGACTTCACACCGTCGCCATAGCTCGAAACAGCCATGAAATCGATGTTGGTCGGCAGCTCGATCTTGCGCATCAGGTCGCCCATAAAGACCACGGCGCCGCGCAGGACCGCAATCAGCACCAGATCCTTACCCGCATAGTCGCGCGTAATCTGCTCGCCCAAGCGAGAGACGATACCGTCGATATCCTCCTGCGTAAACAGAACCTTCTCGATATCCGGATGTTGAGAAGCCATGACAACCCTTTCTTGTGCTTAATCGCCCACACACCGCCGTATGGACGCGAACTACACATTCTAGCAGCGCACGGGGTATATTTTCCAGCCCGCGCACCATCAGCGCGGGAATACCGTCAACGCCGCACAGAAAAGCTGGTGCGAGGAGCTAATCCGCGTCAACCACGCGAAGCAGATAGGCCACGCGCGTCGCCGCCGTGCACTTAAAACGTTCGTCCGCGCGAACGCCCGCGACCCATACTACGGCACCCCCCGGAGCCGTTCTTACCACGGGTACGCCAGAGCGGTCTGAAACAGGAATGCGCGCCTCGTTCAACAGGTCTGACACTTTCTTGCTTCGGCCGTTCATCCCCAACGGGCACATCACGTCTCCCGGCACAGGGCTATCCACCCACAGGCGCGCCGATCGTGCCTCGGTGGGAATCTCCCCGCGCGAGCCGGCTAACATCCGCTCGCCATCGCAGTCGGCAAACCCCAGGGCCGCCGCATCCACCAAGGCCGCAACCTTTCCGGCAGCAGCAAGCTCGCGGGCACGGTGCACGATATCGCACCCCGGCTCCACAGCCATCGGCTCCGCTGTCAGCATATGCCCCGCCCCCAGCGGCAGACAACCGGGAACGGAGATCCAATCGGCCACTAAACCCTCGCGCGCCGCCGGGGCCTTGAACGCCAGCATGCCAAACTCCACACGGGCATCAATTCCCGCAGGAAGCGTAACCGAGCCCGAGCCCGCAGCGACGCAGGCGAGCACGCGCTCCACGTGCCGCATCTCCGGTCGCGCGTCGGGATCGATGCGCTTAATCGCCAACCGCACGATACGCCGTGCAATCACAACCTCAGCGGCGGCAAGACGGCGCGCATCGAGCACCAGTGCGCCCACCGCTTCCTTGCGCAGGCAGCTTCGAAACGCCTGTGCCGAAAGCTGAGAAAGAAAGGCATCCTCATCGCCTAAGATCTCGCAGGCGGCGCCAATCGTCTTGCAGACGCTCGCATTGCGCTGCGCCACCACTGGCATCACTCTATGGCGCACGTAGTTTCGCAGATACGAGACATCCTCATTGCTCTCATCTTCACGCCACGGCTGACCATGTACCTGTAGATAGCCCACGAGCTCGCCATGAGTTAGGTCAAGCAAGGGGCGCACCACGATATTCCTTCGACGGGGAATGCTCGAAAGCCCAGCCGGGCCCGACCCCTTAATGGCGTTCATCAAAAATGTTTCCGCGCGGTCCGACGAAGTATGCGCGGTACAGATACGAGCCGCCGTCCGCGGTGCGCCCGATTCGGCACAAAGTTCGCGAACATATCTCCGTGCCGCGGCATAGCGCACCTCGCGAGCCGCAGCCTCGATATTGCCCGATTCGTCATCAAAATAGGCATGCTCAACACACAGCGGCAAGCCGTATTGCGCGCACAGGTCACGTACAAAGGCCTCGTCGCCATCGGATGCCTCCCCGCGCAGATGATGGTTTACATGCAGCACGTGCAATCGCTCGCGCGCAATGGGAGCGACGCCGCGCCCGTCCTGGATATCCAGCTTTGACGTGCAGGCCATAAGGAGCAGCGCCGTCGAGTCCGCACCGCCTGATACCATGAGCACTACGGGGGCAGCGGCCTGCCGCGTTGCCAGGGCGCTCTTATCCGTCCTCGGCGCGGCATGATGTCCATAGTGCTGAGATACCGTTGGCATTCGCTTCCTCCTCTATTCGTCCGCACTCATTGTATCCTTTGGAATCTTATGTCTCGCCTGCACCTTCATATCCTCGGCAGCGGCTCAAAAGGCAACTGCGCACTCGTCGAGGGGCCTCAGGGGCTCATCATGATCGACAACGGCCTGTCCCGCCGCGAGACACTTAAACGCATGGCGGAGCTTGGCCTCTCGGCAGACGACGTCGCCGCTCTTGTAATCACCCATGAGCATGGTGACCATATCAAGGGGCTCGATGTATGGTGCAAGCACTGGCATGGTCCCCTCTTTACCAGCAGGGACACCCTTTCATGCAAAGAAAACCTTGCGCACCTGCCCGTTGAGGAATTTGACCCCGGCGACACGCTCCCCATTGCCGGCATCCAGGTACAAACCTACTCAACATCGCACGATGTCATCAATCCTGTCGGCTATCGATTCAATGCTCTCGATGATTCCATTGGGTTTGCCACCGACACCGGAGAGTTGTCGAGCAAGGCCATAGGCACCCTCAAAGACTGTCGAGTTCTCGCGCTCGAAAGCAACCACGATGTAACAATGTTGCGCGAAGGACCGTACCCCCGCTTTCTTCAGGAACGCATCCTGTCCGCAAAGGGGCACCTTTCCAACAACCAGGCCGCCGAAGCCGCGCGAGAACTTGTTACCGAACACACCGAACAGCTCATCGCTATGCACATCAGCCAGGACAATAATCGTCCAAGCCTTACCGTCAAAAGCTATGCCAACGCACTTGATGCAAGTCTCGATGATGAACTCGGCAGCTCTGCCACCCTTCTTCAAGGGCCACGGAAGCTCTCGATATGCCCTGCAAGCCAGTATCAACCGACAACCATTCAATAGCCCACTCAAGACAACAAAAGGGGGCTGGGAATCACTTCCCAGCCCCCTTAATTCATACTCTCGATTGAAGCAGAGCCATCGTTAGTCGATGGAGATCTTCGTGACGTTCTTCTTCTCGACGATCTTAGGAACCGTAACGGTGAGGATGCCGTCAGCATACTTAGCCGAAAGGCCCTCGCTCGAAGCGTCCTTCAGATATACGCCACGCGTCGCGCTGTACGAGCTAAACTCCTTCTGGAGGAAGTTCTTACCCTCGTTTTCGGCACTCTCCTCGACGTTCACGCTGATGGACAGGCGACCCTCATTGAGCTCAACGTCGATGTCATCCTTGGCGACACCGGTCAGATACGCCTTGACCTCGTAGCCATCGCCCTTGTCCTCAACGTCAACGGGGAACGCCTTGGAGGCAATCGAGTTGTTTGCAAGGTCGGTCATATCATCAAACAGATCGAACAGCGAGCTAGCAGAAGGACGGACGCCAAAAACCGAACGATAAGGAACCATGCTTGCCATGTTTACCACTCCTTTTAAGGACTGCCGAGCCATCTTCTAGGTGACTGGGACTTCTTTTGACGCTCTTATATATGCCCACCCAGTGCTCATATATACATCGACTATAAAGTTTTTTGAGTCCAGTACTATAAGCATATCTGAGTGTGTATGACTCAGGTCTTAGTAAGGTTAAGGTTCTTTGAACCAGAGCTTAAATAAGAAGTATGTTCGCAGCTACAAATAACAAGGGGCTTACAATGAGCGCGTACACGTTGTTGGTAACGAGCTAAAGGGCATCATGGACGACCAAAACCAGAACAATATGTTTATGCCGACGCAGGGCGAAGATACTTCTACGCAGCCGCCACGGTTCCATCGCCCCCACATCTCGCAAGAGCCCATTAATGATCCTGAGCCCGATTATGTGACGAGAAATCGATATCAAACGCTCGAGGATGCCCAAACGGGACGTAAACATATGGGCGTTGCCTCGGGAGACCCTGTATATCTGAAAGACGCACCATTATCTAAAAACAGCGCAGCTAGCGATGAGCCGATGAAAGCATCCGCCGCTCATCAACAAAGAGGGCCTCGACCCAAGCAAACCTTGACGCATTCGGCTCGCTATCTCGAAACGCCAAAACAGGGAAAATCAATCTTCGTTTCGTCAAGTAAACGACGCAAGCAGCATCAGCTGACAATTCTGCTTTTGACCATTGCGGCCATAGTAGTTGCCCTTGTTATACGATTTATTTTCTTTAAATAAAGGCTCAATACCGAAAACAACAAGATCGTCTGGTGTAATTGAGTCATTTACGCCCCGTAAACGCAAAAAAAGGGGGAGGCCGCGAGGCCTCCCCCTTCTTCAAGTCATCCGAC
>CAJMOF010000007.1 GCA_905215065.1 uncultured bacterium
ACGCGCATAAAGAAAGCCTCCCATTTCTCATGTCCAAGAAATGGGAGGCAGTTCAACTTCGTGCGGCGGGGGCTTTTTGTGCCGCGCCGATGCCCCGATATGGGCAAAACCAAGGCATGCTGCCCGCTGCGGATAGGTGGTGCACTTCCCAGCGTGCATTTTTGGGAGTATTCAGCAAGCTCTGAAAAATGCATAACGTTGTGAATGGGTCGTAGTGGCCCGCGGCGCCCATCGACAGCACTTGTGGGCGGGCTATCGATGGGCGGAGATGGCTGTCGCCGCGTTTTTGGTTTGCGCCGGCCTGCAACACTGCTGCAACCACATCGTTATGTCGTTTGTGATGGGGCCGTTGGGGCCCACGGTGCTGAATACTCCGTTTTTTGCACGGTCCAAGGTGGGGTACCCTAGGATGAGAGAAATTGATACCTCATATTTATGCATATATCGATATTTCTATGCAAGATTTGGATTGTAAACCGTGCGCGTGCATAAAACCGGTGTGGGGACGTCTGGAGTCGGCTCGGCTCCTGGGGCATTGCACGTGCAGAACGGTTAAAATCGGGACTCGGTCTTAGTTTTACTTGGAAGGATGCATATGGCTTCTAATGTTGATGCTTCTCTAGAGGAGACGCTCTCCTATATTACTGACCAGTTGAAGGCGCTTACCTCGATTGCTTCGCCTACGGGCTATACCCGTGCGGCGACTGATTATCTGATGGAGACCCTGCGCGATATGGGGTTTGGGCCCGAGCGTTCCAATAAGGGCAACGTGTTGGTTGAGCTTGGTGGCGAGGGTGGGCCGCTCGTACTGGCGAGCCATGTCGATACCCTGGGCGCCATGGTGCGTTCCATCAAGGACAATGGTCGCTTGCGTCCCACGACGCTCGGCGGGCATCAGTGGTCTACGGCCGATGGCGAGAACTGCACCGTTTACACGCGCGATGGCAAAGTCTTTACGGGTGTGGTCCTCAATACCGAGCCTTCGGCGCATGTGGCCGATGAGCCGGTCAAGACCATCGAGAAGAACATGGAAATCCTGCTCGACGAGAACGTTGACAGCAAGGACGATGTGCTCGAGCTGGGTATTCAGACGGGCGACATCATCGCTATGGATCCGCGTACCACGGTGACGGAGAGCGGCTACATCAAGAGCCGCTTCCTGGATGACAAGCTGTCGGCGTCGATTCTGCTGGGTCTGGCCCGTTCCGTTGCTGACGGCGAGGTGTCGCTTTCGCGCAAGGTGTCGCTGCTCTTTACCGTGTACGAGGAGGTCGGCCACGGCGGTGCCTTTGTGCCGGCCGACACGCGTGAGATGATCAGCGTGGACATGGGCTGCGTGGGTGACGACCTGGGCTGCACCGAGCGCATGGTTTCGATTTGCGCCAAGGATTCGGGCGGTCCGTACAACTACGACCTGGTAACCACGCTGTCCAACATCGCGCGCGAGCTGGAGCTCGATTACGCCATCGATGTGTACCCGCACTACGGCTCCGACGTCGAGGCCACGCTCTCGGCCGGCTACGACATTCGCCATGGTCTGATCGGCCCCGGCGTGTACGCGAGCCACAACTACGAGCGCAGCCACATCGACGGTGTGCGCAACACTTTCGAGCTGGTTCGCGCCTACGTCCAGCGCTAACGATGCAGCGGCCTCGGCTGACACGGCAGTACCGACCGAGGCTGTCCTCTCTAACTTGCGGTGAAATAGGGACTGTTTGGCGGTTTTAAACGCTTAAACAGTCCCTATTTCACCGCAACTTATGAAGGGGATGGGGCTATTTGATGGCGCCGGTCACGGTGCCGCCGCCCAGGACGATGTCGCCGCGATAGACTACAACGGCTTGGCCGGGGGCGATGGCGCGCTGCGGCTCGTCAAAGGTCAGCAACATTTGCCCGTCTTCGCCGCACGTAAGGATCGCTGCCTGGTCTTTCTGTCGGTAGCGGTACTTGGCGCCCACGCGGATGCCGCCGGCATCCAGCTCGGCCTCCATGCGGTCGGCAGGGGCGCTCCAGATCCAGTCGTTGGCCGTGAGCGCCGTGGCCGTCAGGTCCTCGGCCTCGCCCAGATGCACGGTGTTGTTAGCGGCGTCGACGCCCGTCACATACACAGGATGCGCCATCGCGACGCCCAGGCCTTTGCGCTGGCCGATGGTGTAGCGCAGCGCGCCGTTGTGGCGCCCGACCACGCTGCCGTCGCGCCACACAATGTCGCCCGGTGCAGCGGGATGTCCGCAGCGGCGCTCGATATAGCCCGCGTAGTTACCGTCTGGAATAAAGCAGATGTCCTCGCTTTCGGCCTTCTGGGCGTTGGTAAAGCCCTGCTCGGCGGCTATGCGGCGCACGTCGCGCTCTTTGTCTAGGCCTGCCAGCGGAAAGATCGTGTGCGCCAGGCGCTCCTGCGTGAGCGAATACAAAAAGTAGCTTTGGTCCTTTTTAGGGTCCTCGCCGCGATGCAGCTGCCAGGTGCCGTCTGCCGCCTGGCTTGTTTTGGCGTAATGGCCCGTGGCGATGTAGTCGCAGCCCATGTCCAGCGCTGCATCGAGCAGCGCGCCAAACTTAATGTGGCGGTTGCAGATAATGCACGGATTGGGCGTCAGCCCCTCCTGGTAGGCGTTCATAAAACGCTCGACAACGTTGCGGTCGAAGGTTTGCTGCAAGTCGAGCACGTGATGGGGTATCCCCAGGCGCTCGGCGACGGCCTTTGCATCGGCGATGTCGTGGTCGACCTTACTCATGCCCGTGGCGGGATCGGGCGCGGGGCAGGTG
Organism: uncultured bacterium; assembly: GCA_905215065.1. GTDB lineage: Bacteria > Actinomycetota > Coriobacteriia > Coriobacteriales > Coriobacteriaceae > Collinsella. The sequence continues at coordinate 2,767 of CAJMOF010000007.1, forward strand.
AGGCGCATGGTGGCACCGACACATTCGTAACCCTGACTTTTGAGCAGATACGCGGTCACGCTGGAATCGACGCCGCCGCTCATGGCGACGAGCACGCGCTTGTTGTGCATGAGGAGGTTCTCCTTGGTGGCATGTGGCCAAAAAAGAAAAGCGGCGCGGGAGGCTGGTTCCGCGCCGCAGACATTGTAGCAAGTTCGGACGTCTCGTGGGGCATCCTGTTGGGATGAGGTCAGACTGCCAGAAGAGAGGGGAGACCGGCGTGCCTTGGACTCGTTCTAAGAACGAGAAGCTCTAGTCCTGGAAGAGCGCCGTGGACAGGTAGCGCTCGCCGGTGTCGGCGAGCAGCGCCACGATGGTCTTGCCTTCGTTCTCGGGGCGCTTGGCCAGCTGCAGAGCGGCCCAGACGGCGGCGCCGGACGAAATGCCCACGAGCACGCCTTCCTTGTGGCCCACGGCGCGGCCGGTGGCAAAGGCATCGTCGTTCTCGACGGGGATGATCTCGTCATAGACCTGGGTATCGAGGACGTCGGGCACAAAGCCGGCGCCGATGCCCTGGATCTTGTGCGGGCCGGCCTGGCCCTTAGAGAGCACCGGGGAGGTGGCGGGCTCGACGGCGACGACCTGAATCTCGGGGTTCTGCTCCTTGAGGAACTCGCCCACGCCGGTCACGGTGCCGCCGGTGCCAACGCCGGCGACGAAGATGTCGACCTTGCCGTCGGTGTCGTCCCAGATCTCGGGGCCGGTCGTGGCCTTGTGGATGGCGGGGTTGGCGGGGTTCACAAACTGGCCGGCGATGATGCTGTTGGGGGTCTCCTTCTGCAGCTCCTCGGCCTTGGCGATGGCGCCCTTCATGCCTTTGGAGCCGTCGGTGAGCACGAGCTGTGCGCCGTATGCCTGCATAAGCTTGCGGCGCTCGACGGACATGGTCTCGGGCATGGTGATGATCACCTTGTAGCCGCGGGCCGCCGCCACCGAAGCGATGCCGACGCCGGTGTTGCCGCTCGTGGGCTCGATGATGGTGTAGTCGCCGCCACGCACGAGCTTGCCGGCCTTCTCGGCCTCGTCAATCATGTTTTTGGCGACGCGGTCTTTAACGGATCCGGCGGGGTTGAAGTATTCCAGTTTGACGAGCACGCGGGCCTTGAGGTCCTCGTCGGCCTCAAAGTGGGTGAGCTCCAGAAGCGGGGTGTGGCCGATAAGCTGATCGATGGACGTGTAAACATTGCTCATGGTGAACCTCCAAAGTGTTCAAATGACTGGATACCGTGTGGTTTTACGGTGTGTAGCAGCGAAACCCACAAACCTTATAGGTTGTTCGTTTTGCTGTTGGCAAGCATAGTAGACAGTAAAGCCTAGTAACGCAATAGGAAATAGAAGATTATTACGAGTCGATTAACCATCTTGACGGGAATGGGTATTTTCAAAACCAATTTTTCGGCTAGAATTTCTACGAATTAAAAGACCGAAAGGCAGCTATATATATGTTGGTTTCCACAAAGGGCAGATATGCCCTGCGCGTTATGGTCGACTTGGCCGAGCATCAGGCGGCCGGTCGCATCCCGCTCAAAGAGATCGCGGCGCGCCAGGGGATTTCGGAGAAGTACCTCGAGAATATTCTGGCTACGCTCGTGCGCGCCAATATGCTCTCGGGCATGCGCGGCAAGGGCGGCGGCTATGTGCTCACGCGCCCGCCCGAGCAGTACACGGTGGGCGAGATCTTGCGCCTGACCGAGGGCAGCCTGGCGCCGGTCGCCTGCCTGGATGGCGACTGCAAGGGTTGTTCGCGCTCTGACGAGTGCCCCACGCTCGACGTGTGGAAGAACCTGGACAAGCTCATCAACGACTACCTCGACGGTGTGACGCTTGATCAACTTGTCGCTCCCAACGAAGGCTACGACTACGTGATCTAGCCCACCTGCCATTTGGGGACGGGGTGGAAATGGCAGATTCTCTCGCCCTTTGAGACTTGGCAAATAAGAAGGCCGCCCATTTTTGCGATGGGCGGCCTTCGTTTTGGGCTGTTGAGACGGGCGCGGCCGGAATGGCCGTTTTAGCCCTCGGCGATGCTGTCGAGGATGCTGCGCATGATGGACACCAGGATGCTGCCCATAAAGGCCGATCCAAAGCTGGCGATGGAGATACCCGCGCCCAGCAGATTGACCGACAGATAGCTGGCCAGCTCGAGCATAAAGCTGTTGACTACGAGCTGAAAAATACCCAGCGTAATGATCGTGAGCGGCAGCGAGATAACCGTCAGGAACGGCTTGACGAGCGAATCGACGATGTTCAGGAACAGTCCCACGAAGGCGAAACAGACCCAGGCCTCGGCAAAACCGAAGGGCTGGATGCCGGGGACGAGGAACGTGGCAATCGCGATGGCGATCGAGGTAAAGAGCCAGTTAAGCATAAAGCGCATGGTGTGAATCCTTTCTTGCGCAGGGTGCGTCGGTGTCGCGTGAAGCGGTTTGCTGCGGCAGCTTGGACGGCCGCTCGGGTGTACCGCCTTGTTCGGCCGCCCATTGTCTCAGATATTCGTGGAGCTTACGTGCGCATTCGGTTTCAAAACGGCGTTCGTCCTAGAAAACGCGCCGCTGGCAGAGAGTTTTGTCGCTTTAGTTTGGTGGTGTGCTAAACTGCTACGGGCAAAAGCCACAGGCGTTGCCCTATTGCATAGAACGGGCGAACGATGCCCGATGTCAGTATCAACTTCGATGCCTTTTGGCGGGTTTGGCGGTGATCGATGAATATCGAGAACATGTTTGACAAGCCTGATGTCAAGCAGCTGGTCCACGCATTTAGTCTTTTGGATGACGAGAAGGATATCCAAGCGTTTTTGACCGATATCTGCACGCCGCGCGAGATCTGCGATCTTTCGCAACGTCTGCAGGTTGCGCGTTATCTGGATGAGGGCGAGCCTTATGTTGAGGTTCAGGCCCGCACCGGCGCTTCGTCCACTACGGTGAGCCGCGTTTCAAAGGCACTCAACGGCGAGTACGGCGGCTATCGCAAGATCCTCATCAAGCTGGAGGATGGCGAGTAGGCCAGCGACAACAATGAATTACGAAGAACCGTCCCTCCGGGGGCGGTTTTTTGATCCCTTGGAGACGGAGGAAAACGGATCACTGGGCTAGACTGACCTCCTCGGTGATCCATTTTCCTCCGTCTCCAAGGGATCAAATCTGTTGGCGTGGGGCAAATCTGTCCGCGCGGGCGGGTAGGATGGAGGCATTGAATATTGCGAACGGTTTGAGTGGAGGACCATGCCTGTTCGAATCTATACCACCAACGCCGGCGCGGATTTGAGCGATGCCGAGGCGGCGCTGCTGAGCGACCTTGTTGCCCGCCATGGACGTGCCGTTTTGCTGGCGCCTACGTTTGCCGAGCTCGATCTGTGCCGTCACGATGCCGCTGCGTCCGGCGCTTCCCTGGGTGTTGACTACAAGACCCCTTCGTCGTGGCTCCGTTCGTTGTGGGAGCTTTTGGGCGATGGCCGCAGCTTTGTGGACAACCTGCAGCGCCAGATGTTGTTTTCGGATATGATTGCCCGCCGCGACGATGCCGACCTGCAGCCGCTTTCGTGCAGTCAGGGCACGGTGCGCATGCTCGCGCGCATGGCCCGCGATGTGCTGCCGGGTGTGGCGGGGACGACGGCCGAGCGCCGCTGCGGCGACGTTTGCCAGCCCGATCCCAAGAGCGACGCCGAGGCTCGCGTGTTTGAACTTTTGTGCGCCTATGCGCGCGGTTTGGACCGTCGAGATATGGTCGAGCCCTGCGAGGCGGCTGACATTATGGCCGGCGCTTTGGCCGACAACCTGCCGGGGTGCGCCCGCGCCGTTTGCGTGCGCGGTATCACGTCGTTTACGCACGGCCTGCTCGAGTTACTGTCTGCCGTGGCGAACAATGGGGGAGAGGTCGTCGTGCTGCTTGCCCGCGAGCAGGCGGCGATGCGCGAGGACCTGGCTGCCGCCTTTGATGCCCGCGGTGTGCTGTTTGAGGCCGCGCCGCTGGGGGAGGGTGCCACCGCGCCCCAGATTGCCTCCAAGTCCGCCGCTCAGCCTACCTTTGTAGAGGTTGCCGGCCCTCACGCCCGCGCCCGCGCTTATGTGGATGCTCTTGAGAACCTGGTCGCGGCATGTGATGAGTCCGTGTCGCGCGACGGCGCCGCGACAAACTCCGACCCCACGCGCGTGCTCGTGGTTTCCGCCCGGGCACCCCAGCTGTTCGGCGAACTCGCTGCCCGTTTGGCGGCGCGTCACATTGCGGCCGAGACGACTGAGTTCACGGCGTTTTCCCAATCCATTGCGGGCAGGCAGTTCACGGCGCTCGCCAACCTGATCGAGCGTATGAAGGCCGCCGACGAAGGGGCAGCTTCTAAGACTGAGTGGTGGCCCGCGCCGGAGCTTACCGACTGGATTTACAGTCCGCTTTCGGGCGCTGATGCCGTCAATGCCCGTACCTTCGATAAGAATATGCGTCTCTCGCGCAGCAAGACTACCGCGGGCGTTAAGAGCCTGCTGCAGAGCGTCCAAGGCCAGGTGAGGGGCGCGCGCAAGGCGGCGAGCGACGAGAACTGGTTTAAGAACGTGCCGTGCGTGGTCTCGGACGTGTTCCAGGCGCTGTGGCGTGACAAGCCCGTGACGGCGCTCAAGGCCATGCTTGCCGTTGCCGAGGCACTGCCCGATCGCGCGCTTGGTGGTCTCGACGCCCAGGCCCGTCGCCAGGCGGAGGTGGCCCTGCTGCGCCGCGCGATCGACATCCTTATGAACGATGCTCGCGCGCTCGACGTGTCGCAGGCCGCGACCGTGCCCGTGCTCGATGGCATTCGCACCAAGGTGGACAAGCGTAGCACCGCCTACGATTACGAGACCTACGAGGTTGACCGTGCGCCACGTGCCCAGGTTCGCTTTACTTCGCTTGCCGATGCGGCGGCCCTGCGCTCCGATAGCTACGATGCCGTGCTGTTTGCCGACGTCGACCTGGACAGTTATCCGCTCTCACATGAGGAGGGCCCGCTGGCAACGCTGACGGCGAGCCTCGGTCGCGAGGGCGTGACGCTTGAGCCTGCGGCCTTGCTGCGCGCACGCTTTGGCCGCGCGATACAAGCGTCGCGTGGTCCGGTTACGCTCGCCCGTGTGACCCACGATCGTCAGGCGCGCGAGTGCTATCCGGCGGCCGTGTGGACCGAGTTGCGGGCGCATGCCGAGGCCGCTAACGATGCTAAGGCCGCTGACGCCGACAAGGCCGCTGACGACGCTAAGGCCGTTGGCGCCGACAAGGCGAAGTGTGTGGGTGAGGGCGATATCGTAAGGGACTTCGATCCCGCGGCAGGCGAAGGTCTTAGGCGCGAGCGCGTGACCTGCGAAGCTCCTCAGCACCTGAGCGATGAAGCCATTCCGTATTTGGTCCTGCGTCGTCGCGATGGCGAGGGCGAGGATGCGCCGCTGGTGCCGCGCCTGACGTCTGCCTCGCAGATCGAGGCCTATTCGACCTGCCCGCTATGCTGGTTCGTCTCGTATCGCGTCAAACCCCAGTCGATCGACGCTGGCTTTGGCAATATGGAGAAGGGCAACTTTGTCCACGACGTGCTGGAACACTTGCATGCCCGTCTGCCCCAGGAGGGCATGGAGCGCGTGACACCCATGAATCTGCCACGCGCGAAGGAGCTGCTGCGCGAGGTCTTTGACGAGACCTTGGCCGAGCATGCGGGCAAGCGCGGTACCGAGGGCCCGCTCGTGCCGCTCTCCCCGGTGGAGGAGCGCCAGGTGGCCGAGATTTTGCCGCAGCTGGAGGGCGTGCTTGCCTACGAGTCCGAGGCGCTCGCGCCCTTCGCGCCGCGCTACCTGGAGTTTGCGTTCAACGAGCTCCAGGTCGAGTATGCCGGTTGGCCGCTTGGCGGGCGCATCGACCGCGTTGATGTGGATGTCGAGAATCGCGCCGTGGTAATCGACTATAAGCATCGTTCGGGTGTCGAGGAGTTTAAACTCGCCGACCCCACGGTGCGCGACGAGGAGTCGGGCGAGGCCCCCATCGACGACCCGCGCTGGCTGCCGCCCCATACCCAGACGCTCATCTACGCACGGGCCATGCGTCGGGCGCTGGGCCTAGATACCCGTGCTGCGCTCTATTTTTCGACCAAGGGTGGCAAGCCCGCGCTGCGCGGTGCGGCGAGCGCCGAGTTGCTTGAGGAAGAGCGTGGTGACGGCCGCATCCCGGGGCTTAAGAAGGGCTTTCCCGGCGAGGGCGGCAGCATGGACTTCGATGCGCTGCTCGATCGAGTGGAGACCGGCATTGCCGAGCGTCTGCGCGAGCTCGAGGCAGGCAACGTTGCCGCCGTCGACCCGACGTCGGCTCAGGCCGCGCATGCGCGCTGCTCGTATAACCACGAAGGAACGTTTGTAAGGAGGGACGTGTAGACCATGGATCTTTCGACTTTGATGCCGCAACAACTGCAAGTCGTCAAAACGCTCGACCGCCCGCTGTTTGTCTCGGCAGGTGCCGGCTCGGGCAAGACCTTTACCCTCACGCGCCGCATCGTCTACGCGCTCTCGCCCGAATCCGGTCCGTTCGTTGAGCATCTGGATCAGGTGCTCGCCATTACCTTTACCAAAGACGCCGCGGCCGAGATCCGTGACCGTGTGCGCCGCGCGCTCATCGACGAGGGCATGGACGAGGAAGCCCTGACCGTCGACGATGCGTGGATCTCGACCATTCACGGCATGTGCTCGCGTATCCTGCGCGCACATGCGTTGGAGCTGGGCATCGATCCCGAGTTCACGGTGCTCACCGATACCGACGAGCTTATGGACCAGGCTGTTGAGCATGTGCTGGCCCGCGCGACGGCGCCCGATGCCGCCCCCGAGCTCGCCGCTTCGCTTAAGGCCCTCTACGCTTGGTATCCCATGGCGGGCGAGGGTGGGCCGTTTGGCGCCGGTACCACCATTAAAGGACTGGTGCGCGACCTGCTGGAGCTATCGAGCCAGCTGCCGGGCGGCATGGACGATGTGTGCGTGGCGCGCGGCCAGGCTGACACCTCGGCGCTTGCCGACGCCTATCGCGCGGCGTTGGGTGCGAGCAAGGCCGCGACCGAAAAGGCACAGGTGGCACTCGACGCCATCGACGCGTTTGAGGCGAGTGGCAAAACCATGGAGGATGCGGCGCGACTCATGATGTCGTGCAGCATGCCTCGGGCGAGCAAGGCGTTTTCTAAGGAGCAGGTGGAGCTACTCAAGGCCGAGGCTGCCGATGCGTTTATCAATATCGTGCTGGCCTGCGGTGCCCCCGCGCTCGATGCGCTGGTGGGCCTGGCCCGTTCCGTGGAGGCTGAGTATCGCGCACTGAAGGCTGCCCAGTCCGCCCTCGATAATAACGACCTGCTCCGCATGGCATACGAGGCGCTGCGCGACTACCCGGCCATTCGAGCGGCCTATGAGGGACGCTTTAAGATGGTCATGATCGACGAGTTCCAGGATACCGACCAGATGCAGGTCGATTTGATCCGTTACCTGACGGGTGCGGGGGAGCGCGCGCTGTGCACCGTGGGCGATGCGCAGCAGTCCATCTATCGCTTTCGTGGGGCAGAGGTCGAGGTGTTCCGTCGCCAGGAGCGCAAGGTAGGCTCCTCTGCTGCGCCCGAGACCTCCGTCGCATCCGATGCCCCTGCCGGCGAGCTCGTCAAGCTCGTGCGCAACTTCCGCAGCCACGACGAGGTGCTGCGCTATGTGGCACGCGTCTTTGACGGCGATACCGGTGGTTTGATGCAGGGGTTCTTGGATCTTGAGCCGAGTGACGATCGCGAGGACAAGCTCAAGGCAAAGGCTTCGCGCCGCCAGGCGCTGCTCGTTGCCGGCGGCAGCACCCAGGAGCGAACGCAGGCGAAAGCTCGTGCGATTGCGGAGCGGTTCCAAGCGCTCGTTAAAGCGGGCCAGCCCCAGGGCGGCATGGTGCTGCTGCTGGGCCGCATGACCAACGCCGACGTCTACGCCCAGGCCTTCCGCGACCAGGGGCTCGACTGCGTGATCGCAGGCGGTTCGGTCTTTGCCCAGGCTGCCGAGGTCCAAACGGTGCGTGCCCTGGTGTGCGCGCTTGCTAACCCGGCCGATACGGCGCAGGGTCTTATGCCGCTGCTGGCCTCACCGATGTTTGCGCTCGGCGCTCAGGAATTCCTGGCGCTGGCGACCAAGCTGGACGAGCAGACGGGGGAGACGTCGCGCCGCAACATCGATGCGGGCATCATGAGCGATTCCGATGTGCCCGGCTTGCAGGGCTTGCCACTGGTGACGCGCGCCCGCGGGGTGCTGCGCTATGCGCTGCGCCGCGTGGGACGTGATTCGTTCGCCAACATCGCGCGCGACGTGGTCAATGCTTCCGGCTGGTTCGTGCGACTGGCGAAGCGCGGCCCCGAGGGCAAGGCCATTGCCGCCAACGTGCTCAAGGCGCTCGACGCCGTGGCCGAGGCGGAGGCCGAGTTCGGCAACTCGCCGCGTTCCATCGCGCTGGCCTTCGACCGCTTTTTGGCGGGCAAGGAAGCCCCGGGTGCCCTCAACGAGGAGGGCGACGGCGCGGTACGCATCATGACGGTGCACGCCTCCAAGGGTCTGGAATATCCGGTCGTGGCGGTCGCCGAGTGTTTTGGCGTGCGCAAATCGTCCGGTGCGGCACAGATGGGTCGCGTCGACGGCGGGGCGCAGGTCGTGGCGCTGCCGGCACGCTTCGACGGCGTTAAGCTCGCCGACGGAACCTTTGTGAAGGGCGACGACGTCAAAAAGCAGTTTGAGCATGCGTTTAAGGGCAAGGGCACGTCGCTGTGGCTGCCGCCGGAGCTCATGGAGGACGTCTGTGCGACGGGTTCTCCCGCCGAGGCATTCGTTCGCCTGCGCAACGATGACCTGCGGCTCTCGCTCGAGGAGCGGGCCCGCTTGCTCTACGTCGCCATGACGCGAGCGCGCGAGTTGGTCATTCTGGCGATGGATGCCGGCGTGAGCCGCGGCAAGCTGTGCGCGCCGACCTTCGATGTCGAGACCGATCTGACCTACGACGTGCTGCGTCGTATTCTGCCGACGGACGGCCTGGACATGCCGCAGCTCGATGCCGACCGTTTGGTGTTCGACAACTCCCAGCCGGGCGACTACGAGCTCATCTCGCTGGCTGACTTTGCTTTTGGCGAGCAGTCGTTTGAGGCCAATGCTTCGCTTGATGCCGAAGGCAGGCTTGTCCGCGGCGATGCGGAGCCGGAGGGTGCCGGTGCGGATGCCCGCGCCGCCGTTCCCGGTCCTGCCGACCCCGAGCCCGATGCGTTTGAGCTCGTGTATCCCCAGGCGGTGGGCGTGCGCATGGGCACCTGCCCGTATCCGGCGCGCGATTCGTACAGCTACTCGTCAATTGCCGCGGCGCTGCATGCCGAGGCCGAGGACCGTGCCGCCGAGACGCGCGTGCCCATGGACGAGGCTGGCGATGATGCGGAGTCGGATGGCTCGGAGATGACGGATGCAGACGTGGCCGCCGTTGAGCCTGCCGGCAACCCCATGGCGCTGGGCTCGGCGTTCCATGCCGCCTGCCAGTGGCTGATCGAGATGGGTGCCGATGAGCTGCCCGCTGAGCGTGCCGATGCGCTAGCGCGTCTGTGGCGCCTGACGCCGGAGCAGCGCGAACGCTTCGACGTCGCCCTGGACCGCTGGCTCAAGTCGGCTGTTCGTGCCGACCTGCTCGCGTGGCCGTGCGTTCGTGCCGAGGTACCATTCTTCTCGCTGGGTTGCGAAGACGAGGACATTGCCCGCTACGGTGCATATGCCGAGGGCGCCATCGATGCACTGGCCACCGACCCGGCCGATCCGTCGCGCGCGCTGGTCATCGACTACAAGACGGGTGGCACGCCGGACGAGACGCCGGAGGAGCTGCAGGAGAAACACGCCTTGCAGGCGCGCGTTTACGCCGACGTTCTGCACAAGGCGGGCTTTGAGGCCGTGACCGTCAAGTTCGTTCGCGTGGAGCAGGCGAATCCAACCATCTTCGTCGAACCCGCCGAGCCTCAGGTAGTCACCTACAACCTCTAGCTCAACCGGAGCTGCCCACGCCCCATCCCCCAATAACTTGCGGTGGAATACGGACTGTTTTGGCCAAAAAAGCCGCCAAACAGTCCGCATTTCACCGCAACTGCAAGAGGAGCCGTGTGGGTTTGGCTAGGTTCGGGTGCCGTCCGCGCCGTGCGGTAAAATCGTTCAGTCAGAACACGAACCCGCATCGGAGCTCATCACATGGCATTCGTCCATCTGCACAACCACACCGTTTTCTCCATGCTCGACGGCGCAACCCGTATCCAGGATATGGTCAACCGTGCCGTTGAGCTGGGCATGCCCGCCGTGGCCATTACCGACCACGGCTACATGTATGGCGTACCCGACCTGGCGCTGGCCTGCGACGCCGTCAACCACAACACGCCCGAGTACAAAACCTGGAGCCACGACAAGGCCTTCTTGGAAAAGGACCGCCGCGACGAGCTGGTGGAGCCCGATCCCGAGTCCAGCCCGCGCGAGCATGCCCAGTATGTGAAGGACATGGCCATGTGGGACGAGAAGGGCAACATCGACGAGCTCAAGCCGCCTCTGGTCATCAAGCCCATCTTTGGCTGCGAGGTCTACTTTACGCCGGACGAGACGCTCGCCCGCGACCATAAGCCCGAGCTCTACCACATGATCCTTCTGGCCAAGGACCAGGAGGGCTACGTCAACCTGATGCAGACGGTCTCCGAGGCCGCCGTGCAGGGCTTTTATTACAAGCCGCGCGTGACGCTCGACAACCTGCGCCGCCACGCCAAGGGCATGATCTGCACGAGTGCCTGTATCGCCGGCATCATCCCCAAGTACATCGACCGCGGTGACATGGAGGGCGCCATCAAGTGGGCCGAAACCTTCCGCGACACCTTCGACCCCGGCGACTTTTATATCGAGATCCAGGAACACGGCATTACCACCGATAACGGCCTGACCGACGAGCAGATGGACCGCACGCTCATCGACATCGCCAAACAGGTGGGCGTCAAGGTCATCGCCACCAACGACTTCCACTACCTGCGCCGCGAGGACGCGCCGGTGCAGGACGTCATCATGTGTATTGGCATGAACGCCAAGGTCGATGACCCCAACCGCATGCGCATGACCGGCTCGGAGTTTTACATGAAGACCGAGGAGGAGATGCGGGCGATGTTCCCGTATTGCCCCGAGGCCTGCGACAACACGCTCGAGATCGCCGACAAGTGCTACGTTGAGCTGGACTGGGACTCCATCATCCTGCCGCGCTTCCCGTTGCTCGATCCCGGCGAGACGCACGAGAGCCAGTTCCGCCGCGAGTGCGAGAAGGGCCTGCGCCAGCACTACGGTGACGACTGGGCCACGCGCGAGATCGGTGGCGTCAACATCAAAGAGCGCTTTGAGTACGAATACAAGGTCATCTGCGACAAGGGCTTTGCCGCCTACTTTTTGATCGTCGCCGAGTACGTGCAATGGGCCAAGGACAACGGCATCGGCGTCGGCCCCGGCCGAGGCTCGGCCGCCGGCGCTATCGTCGCCTACGCCATGAACATCACCGCGTTCGACCCGCTCGAGAACGGTCTGATGTTCGAGAGGTTCCTGTCCCCGCAGCGTACCGAGATGCCCGATATCGATATGGACTTCGACGATGAGCGGCGCCTCGAGGTCGTGGAGCACGTTCGCCAGCTCTACGGCCCCGAGAAGGTCACCCACGTCATCACCTACTCGACCATTAAGGCCAAGCAGGCTATTAACGACGCCGCGCGCGTCCTGGACTACCCGGTCTACATGGGCCAGCGCCTGTCCAAGATGGTCTCGAGCGATCCCAAGGTCAAGCTCAAGCAGGTGCTCGAAAAGCAACCCGGCAAAGAGGATCTGTTTAACCCCGATTTTGCCGAGGCCTATAAAAAGGACGACGACGCCCGCCGCATCATCGACACGGCGCTCTCGATTGAGGGCCTTACCCGTGGCGAGGGTGTGCACGCGTGCGCCGTTCTGATCTGCCGCGACCCCGTCAACGAGCACGTACCCACCAAGCTCGACACCAAGGGCGGCGTCGAGATTACCCAGTACGAGGGTCATACCGTTGCCGACATGGGCCTGCTCAAGATGGACTTCTTGGGCCTGCGCACGCTGACTGTTATCTCCAAGGCCAAGGCAAACATCAAAAAGAACTTCGGCATCGACATCAAAGAGGAAGAGATTCCTTTTGACGACCCCGAGATCTTTAAGCTCATGGGTTCCGGCCACACCGCCGGCGTCTTCCAGGTCGAGTCCGCAGGCATGACGGCCACGATCAAGAACATGAAGCCCACCGAGTACAAGCACGTCGTAGCATTGATCGCCCTGTACCGCCCGGGCCCGCTGGGCGCCGGCATGGTTTCGTCCTACATCAACCGTATGAACGGCAAGGAGCCGGCGGTCTCCTACGACGACCGCCTGGACGACATCCTGGGCGAAACCTACGGCACCATGGTCTACCAGGAGCAGGTTATGCTCATCTCCGTCGAGATGTGCGGCTTCTCCAAGGGCGAATCGGACTCGCGTATCCGTAAGCCCGTGGCTAAGAAGAAAATCAAGCTGCTCACGTCGACGGTGCTCCACTGGGAGGATGGCTCCGACGAGACCACCTACGACCACTGGATGAACGGCGCCATCAAGAACAACTATACGCGCGAGGTTGCCCAGAAGATTTGGGACGATGTTCTCGAGTTCGCGTCCTACGCCTTCAACAAGTCGCACTCCGCCGGCTACGCCATTCTGGTTATGCAGACGGCGTGGCTCAAGGCGCACTATCCGCACGAGTACATGGCGGCCGTTCTGACGTCCTATACGGGCAAGACCGACAAGATCGTGCACTACGTCTCGGCATGCCGTCACGACGGCATCCCCGTGCTGTCGCCAGATGTCAACGAGTCCGGTACCGAGTTCACGGCTACCAAGGAGGGCGTGCGCTTTGGTCTGGCCGGCATCCGCGGCGTGGGCACCGGCGTGGCGCAGGCGATTATCGCCGAGCGCGAGGCGGGCGGCCCGTTTAAGACGCTGCACGACTTTGTCGAGCGCGTGGACTCGAGCCAGGCCAACCGCCGCGTGATCGAATCGCTCATCAAGGCAGGCGCCTTCGACTCCACGGGGTATCCGCGTCGCCAGATGATGCACTTTGTGGACAAGAACAACCCCGAGAACATCATCGATGCCGCGGTAAAGCGCCAGAAGGATCGCGCGAGCGGCCAGACGTCGTTCTTCGATATGTTTGGCGACGTTGAGGGCTCGGGCTTTGAGGTGAGCGTGCCCGATCCGGATGGCCAGGAATGGGACCGCCACCTCAAGTTGAGTCAGGAGAAGGAGGTTCTGGGCATCTATGTCTCGGACCACCCGCTGCGCCCGTTTGAGTATGCACTAGCCAAGGCGCGTGACTTCTCGTTCTCGCAGATCGACACCGGCTACGAAGTTCAGAATCCTACGGGCGGCACCATCAACCAGGAAATTCCCGAGGGCAAGGCGCTGTGGTGGGCCGGCATGGTCTCGAGCGTGTCCAAGCGCGTGACCAAAAACGGCGATCCCATGGGCATCGTGCAGCTCGAGGACATGGAAGGCGAGGCCACGGTCGTGGTGTTCCCCAAGACCTACAAGGAGGCCGAGGGGTATCTGTACGGCGAGGTCGATCCCGAGACCGGCGCACAGCTGTCCGATGCGTTTGTGCGCATTAAGGGCAAGCTTGAGCGCTCGGACCGCGGCGACCAGATCATCGCGCAGGAGATCGTGCCGCTGGAGCTCAACGAGGAGAACAACAAGCCCAAGGTGTTTGAGGTCATGGTGCCCAACAGCCGCTTTAGCCAGGGCAATATGGCGCGTCTTGCCACGGTGCTTACCGCCAACCCGGGCGGCGACCGCGTGGAGATCTTTATCGAGCAGGTGGACGGGCGCGTGCTACGTGCCGAGGTGCCGGCCAAGGTCAACGCGCGCTCGATTCCGCTGCTGGCCGAGGCAAAGGCGATTGTGGGTAACCAGGGTCGCGTGACGGTTATCTAAGCTACCCCGGGTGAGATTGGAGGAAGTGATGGCGCAGGGGACGTTTGTGCAGGCGCTTCGCAAAGAGGCGGCGTTGAGCGGCACCTTTATGAAGGGCCGCTCGCTCATGCTCAACGGCGCCGTGCTGTCGATTGAGGACAGCGGCTCGCGCTTCTCCAAAAACGTGACGGTTGAGGGCTCGGTGCGCGGCTCGCGCGGCGACCTGTACAAGACGCACGTGGCGCTCGATATGGACGAGCACGAGGTTATCGACTACGACTGCGACTGCCCCGCCGCATACCGCTATCCCGGTATGTGCAAGCACGCCATCGCCACAGCGCTGGCGTACCTGGACACCAGCGGCATTGAGCCTGTTGAGGGGCTGCGCACGCCGGTTCGCACGTTTACGGCGCAGCCGAAACAGCCCGCGCGTGCCGCGTCCGCCGCGCCGGCCGTCAACCCCAACTTTCCCTTCCCGGCGCCCGTCCCCACGAGCCCGAGCCTTGTGGCGGCGCTTTCCGATCTTTCGGACGCGCGCATGGATGAGCTGGCGAGCATGCGCCGTAAACTTGCCGGTGCCGTTGATCCCGACGCCCCCAAAGCGGCGTTGGAGCCCTCGTTGGTGCCGTACTACAATCCGCTGTTCGCTGACCGCTTTAGCTGGGCGCTCGAGTTCCGCATTCGCTGTGGATCGGTCTCCTACGTGGTCAAGGACATCGACGGCATGGCCGATGCCTACGTGCGCGGCGGCACGTTCTCCTATGGCAAGAAGCTCACGTTTGTCCATTCACCTGAGGCCTTTGACGAAACATCGACAAAGCTGCTCAACCTTGTTGTGACGACAGTTGCCTATCTCGATGACATCACAAGCTCGCGTTCGGCGTCGTACGACTTTGCCCGCAGTGGTTTTGTTGCCGAGCGTCAGTTGCCGCTGTCCGAGCATAGCATCGTATATGTGCTGGACCTGCTGCGCGGCCAGACCATCTCCTTTGAGCCCGCCTGGTCGCGGGGGATGACGACGCATCGCACCTACGACGTGGCGGTTGAGCTGTCTCCGCAAGGGGAGGACGAGGCATCCGCTAAGCGCCCACCGCTGCTTGCCGCCAAAATCGCGCCGGCGGCTGGTGGTAGCTATGACCTGCGCCTGCCCGCCGATATGTATTGCTTTGCGTCGGGCGATGCCGCCTACTTGGTTGACACGCGCCGCGCGCGCCGTACCGACGCTGCATTTGCTCAGCATGCCGCACCTTTTTTGTCGCGCTTGCTGCCGTGCCGCACGCCCGCCCATATTGCCGCCGAGCAGGTGGGTGAGTTCTGCCGTATGGCGCTGCCCATTTTGCGCGACTACACCGACCTCACCGCGCCCGCCGCGCTCGATACCGTGGCACCCGAGCCGAGCTTTGCTATGGCGATCGGTGTCGACGATGGGCTCGTGACCTGCAAAATTACGGTTACCTACGGCGATTGGTCGGCGGATCTCTTTAGCCTGGGCGCTCCGGGCAGCCCCTTCGAAGAGCAGCGCCCCGGTGTGCCGCCCCGCGACGAGGTGGCGGAGTTTCGCGTTATGGATACGGCGGCCCTGTACTTCGATTTCTACGAGGGCGGTCTGGCATTTGAGGAGCGCGATGACGCCCGCTTGTTCTGCCTGCTGACCGAGGGCCTGTCCGCCCTGTCCGAACTGGGTGAGGTCATGCTCAGCGACCGTCTGCGCCAGATCTCGGTCCGCCCCGCGCCCAAGCTCTCGGTTCGTGCGACCGTTAAGAGCAATCTGCTCGATGTCGAGCTGGGCGCGAGCGGGCTTTCGGCCGCGGACCTTGCCGTCTATCTCGATTCGTACAAGCGCCATCAAACGTTTGCGCGCCTTACGTCCGGCGACATCATTCGCCTGGACGAGGGAGCGCGCGCCGCGTTTGGCCTTGCCGAGGACCTGGGTGTCGATGCCGTCGACCTGCTCGACGGCGTGTCGCTTCCCGCGTCGAGCACCCTGTTCGTCGACAGCATGCTCGCACGCACGCCGGCGCTCGAGGCCGATCGCGACGCTGCGTTCCGCCGTACCGTCGAGCGCCTGGACACGCTCGGCAAGATGGACTTTACGGTGCCGGCATCGCTCAAGGCAACGATGCGCGGCTACCAGGTCGACGGATACCAGTGGCTCGGCTCGCTTGAACACCTGGGCCTTGGCGGCATCTTGGCCGACGACATGGGCCTGGGCAAAACGCTCCAGATGATTGCGCATATTCTGGCGCGCGTGGAGGCGGGGGACACCAAGCCCACGCTCGTGGTATGCCCGGCCTCACTCGTGTACAACTGGACTGCCGAGCTGGAGCGCTTTGCGCCCTCGCTCGATGTGTGCGCCATCGTGGGCGCCAAGGCACAGCGTCGCGTACAGATTGCCGGCGTGGCCGAGCATAACGTGGTCGTGACGTCGTATGACCTTATGCGCCGCGATATCGACGAGTATGTCGAGCAGGATTTTGCCCGCGTGGTGCTCGATGAGGCACAGTACATTAAAAATCCGCTCACGCAGGTGGCGCGCGCCGCCAAGCGCCTGCCTGCCGGCGTGCGCTTTGCCCTGACGGGCACGCCCATCGAAAACCGCCTATCCGAGCTCTGGAGCATCTTCGACTTTTTGATGCCGGGCCTGCTGGGTACGCGTGAATCGTTTGCAAAGCGCTTCGAAAGCCCGGTCGAGCATGCCGAGGGCGACAGTGCCGCCCGCCTGCAAGCGCTCGTGTCGCCGTTTGTGCTGCGCCGCGTAAAGGAAGACGTGGTGGCCGACCTGCCCGAGAAGATCGAGGATACGGTCATGGCGCAGCTCACCGGCGAGCAGAGCAAGCTCTACCTGGCCAACCAGGACCGCATCGCCCAGCAGGTGCAGCACCGCGAGGCCGGGGAGTTTAAGAAGGACAAGCTCAAGGTACTTGCCGAGCTCACCAAGCTGCGCCAGATCTGCTGCGACCCGCGTCTACACTACGAGGATTACAAGGCGGGGAGCGCCAAGCTCGATACGTGCATGGAGCTCGTGCACGGCGCACTCGACGGTGGTCATCGCATCTTGCTGTTCAGCCAGTTTACGGGCATGCTCGATATCATTGGCAAGCGCCTGGCCAAGGAGGATATCGCCTTCCTTAAGCTCACGGGCGCATCGTCTAAAGAGAGCCGCGCCAAGATGGTCGCACAGTTCCAGGCGGGCGAGGTGCCGGTCTTTTTGATCTCGCTCAAGGCGGGCGGCGTGGGCCTCAACCTGACGGCGGCCGACGTGGTCATCCACTACGACCCGTGGTGGAACGTGGCAGCGCAGGACCAGGCGACCGACCGCGCGCACCGTATTGGCCAGCAACATACCGTGACCGTGTACAAGCTCATCGCCAAGGACACGATCGAGGAGCGCATTATGCAGATGCAGGAGTCCAAGCGCGACCTGGTCAACAGCGTGCTCGGCGGCGACGGCATCTCGTCGGCGCTGTTTACCCGCGAAGATGTTCTGGCGCTGCTGGGCGGCGACGGGCGCTAACCCGCTCGGGTGGGGCCGCCAGGGCGGATAGCGCACGCTGCCCCATCGTCCCCGCCCGTTATGTGTTCGTTTGCAATGCCGTGGATGGTTTGTCTGCCTTTGGGCATAAGAACCATCAAGAACATTGGCACGTCAGCAAAGGAGAACATCATGGCGAAATTCTTTAAGGACCCCGACGGTAAGCTCATTGCCGCCCTTGGCAACGACGTTGCAACCCCTGCCGGTTGCACGGAACTGACCGCAAACACTGAGGACGCGGCGCACGAGAAGCACGTGCCTGTTGTCGAGACCGAGCGCGACGGTCACGTGATTCGCGCACGCGTTGGCTCGGTCGAGCACCCCAGCCTGCCCGAGCACTATATCGAGTGGATCGCCCTTGAGGCCGAGGGCCGCTTAGAGGTCCATTACCTTGAGCCCGGCATGAAGCCCGCGACGTTTTTTGCCGGCGGTTCCAAGACCGGTACCGTCTATGCCTACTGCAACCTGCACGGGCTGTGGTCCGCGACGTTCTAGGAGCGCGCCCCCGCTCGGGGTATCATAGCTAGCATATGCACATGCGAGCGCCGACTGCATCATGCGGCCGGCGCTTTTACTACGATTTCGATGGTTTACGACGGAAAGGGCTGAGCCATGAAGCTCGCGCTTGCACAGATCGATATGCGCCTGGGTGATATTGAGGGCATTTGCGGCCGCATCGAGGACCAGGCTCGTCTGGCCCACGAGCGCGGGGCGCGCGTGCTGTGCGTTCCGGCTCCGCTCTTTATGGGCGCCATGCCCGGTGGCCTGGTGGGCGCTGCCGACTTTGAGCACGACATGCTTGCCGGCTTGACTGGTGTCGCCGAGCGCATCCAGGAGCTTGACATGATCTGCATCGTGCCCGCGGCGGTTTCGTTTGAGGGTCAGCCGCTGCTCGACTACATGATGCTCAAGGACGGTCATGTGGTGCCGGCGCGTTCGAGCATTGCCCTGCAGCGTGGCGAGAACAACGACACGCGTTGGGCGCCGCCGGTGTTCGACGTGGACGGCGTGCGCATCGCCGTGATTTTTGACTTGGACCGCGAACTCGAGATGTTGCCGACCGGTGTTGACCTCATTGCGTATTTCCAATTCAATGCGTTTGACATGACCGACCGCGAGACTGCCGCCATTGCCGCCGTTCGCAGCGGCGCCTACCGCAAGATCGCATCCAAGCGCAGCGTGTGGTTTGCCTGTATGGCGCCGGTCGGTGCCTATGACGAGTCGGTGTATACCGGCGGTTCGTTTGTGCTCGACGACTGCGGTCGCGTGGTGGCCCAAGCGCCGTGTTTTGAGGAGAGCCTGCTGGTTCAGGAGATTCAGCGCGGTGTGATGCTCGATGCCTTGGAGGACCACGAGCTGCCCGAGTTTCGCTCCGAGGAATGGCTGTGGCAGGCGCTGGTGCTCGCCGTTCGCGATAACGCCCGCGCCCGCGGTACGTCGCGCGCCGTGGTGGCGCTCGAGGGCGACTTGCCGTCGTCCCTGCTGGCGGCGCTTGCCGTCGACGCCCTGGGTCCGCGCAATGTGGTCGGCCTGGTGCTGGGACGCAACCGCATCTTTACGCCGGCGCAGGAGGAGGCCGAGGCTGCTCGCTGTGCCGCCGTTCGCGCCATTGCCGAGCGCCTGCATATTCGCACGGTTGAGCGCGATGCCCCGGATGCCGCGCGTGTGCTCGACCGCGATGTATCGGCGGGCGACGCCGAGCGCCTGCGCTCTCGCACGCTGGGCCTCATGCTGGAGGATACGGCGCTCGAGCTGGGGGCGATGGCGTTGAGCCCGCTGTCCAAAACTGAGTACGCGCTGGCGGCGCCCGCGCTTTGCGGTGGCTACCAGGGCGATTATGCGCCCTTTGGCGACGTATACCTGTCGACGCTCGAGTTTGTGGCGCGCGTACGCAACCGTACGTCTGCCGTGGTGCCGCAGGAGCTCGTGACACTCAACGCGGTGGAGGATTGCATGGAGCGCGTGCTGGCGCAAGCGCTCTCGACGCTTAACGGTCCGGTTGACATGCTCGACCGCGCGGCACAGCTGCTCGGCGGGCTTGAGCCGGGCGAGGTCGATGGCACGCTCGAGTCGCACGTCGACCGCAATCGTCCCTTCGACGACATTCCGATGGCCACCGGCAAGCCCGAGGCTTGCTCGCTGCTGCTGATGCTCGTGCGCCAGGGAGAGGCGGCTCGCCGCCAGCTGCCGACGGCGCCGATCGTCTCGGCCCGTTCGTTTGTCGAGCGCGCCTGGCCGTATATGCTCGCGTGGTCCGACCTGGGGCTTAACGGCAAGGAGCGTATGACGGTCGATTTGCTGGCGCGCGCCGAGGTGCGCCGTTTTGCTGACGAGGATACTAGTGAGCGCGTGCGAAACGAGATGATGGGCGTGCTGGGCGAGCTACTGGGTATTTCGCCCGAACAAATGGAGGAGTTGCGCTCTGAAGACGGTCAGCGTCGTTTACACGAGGGAATGAAAAAGTTCGAGGGCGAGGTTCAGGACGCCATCGATAAGATGATGGGCGGCCAGGGTGGCCCGCAGGGTGGGCCCCAGGGTGGCCCGATGCCGCATCCGTCGGTTGATCCCCGACAGTTCCCATTCTTCTCGCAGAACTAAACTGGGGATGGGATTCGCTCTCAACCCCGATACTTCAACTAAGCATCTTGACCCCGTTGTGTTATTCTAGAACAGACGTTCGTGAGTAGTGCGCGGGGCCTTGCCTTGCGCTTGGTAAAAGACGAGGGGAGGTTGGCTTGGTTATTTTGGGCATCGACCCCGGTTTGGCTCATACGGGTTGGGGGATTATCGAGGAGCGGCGTGGCGAGGTTCGCTGCCGTGCCTATGGCTGCATCGAGACCAGCGCAGGCAGTCCGCTCGCGGTGCGCCTGTCGCATATCGCCCGCGACCTCAAGGGTGTCGTGGAGCGTTATCGACCCGATACCGCTGCCATCGAGAGCATCTACTTTGGCGCTAATGTCCGCTCGGCAATCCCCACGGCACATGCCCGCGGTGCCGCGCTCGTGGCGCTTTCGGAGTGCGCGCTCGAGATCGGCGAGTACACGCCTATGCAGATCAAGCAGGCTGTGGTGGGTACCGGTGCCGCAGATAAGCGGCAGGTCGCCTACATGGTGCGCACGCTCACGCAGCTCGATCACGACCCGCATCCCGACCATGCCGCCGATGCCCTGGCCTGCGCCATCTGCCACGTTAACCTCAGCCGCACCCGCGCCCTCACCGGTGGCGAGTTCTATCAACAGAGAGGAACCGGATACTGATGATTTCCCAGCTCCACGGAACGCTTGTCGAGGCCACGATGAGCTCTGCTGTCGTCGATGTGTCGGGCGTTGGCTTTGAGCTCGGCATCTCGGGCAGCACTGCGGCCACGTTGCCGACGCCCGGCGGCGAGGTCCGCCTCTACACGCGTATGCAGGTGCGCGAGGACGCCATGACACTTTTCGGTTTTTCCTCTAAGGATGAGCGCACGATGTTCGATCGGCTCGTGTTCGTCTCGGGCGTTGGCCCGCGCTTGGCGCTCGCCGTGCTTTCCACCTATACCGTGGGGCAATTGTATTCGCTGGTGATGGCCGAGGACGACAAGGGCATGGCCAAGGTGCCCGGTGTGGGCAAAAAGACAGCTCAGCGTCTGATCCTGGAGCTCAAGAGCACCTTTGCCAAGGACAAGGGCTTTGTGCCGGTCGACGTGATTCCCGGCCAGGTTGCGATGCCCGTGCCCGCTGCCGCTCCCTCGGCCATCGATGACGCCCGTGCGGCGCTCCTTTCCATGGGCTTTAGCCCGCAGGAGACCGATGTTGCCCTGAGCGGGTATGATGGGCAGGATATGCGTGTCGAGGATTTGCTCGGCGCGGCGCTTAAGCGACTCGGAATGGATGCGTGATGTGGGAAGCCGATGACTCTCAGGACCTGTGGGCGACGCCCGGCAACTCGCCGGCGGCATCCATGGCGCACGGCGAGCGCATGGTGGGCTCGGAGCTGACGGCCGAGGACCTCGATGTCGATCGCACTTTGCGCCCCCAGCGCCTGGACGATTACTGCGGCCAGGAGCATATCAAGCAGAGCCTGCGCGTGTTGATCGAAGCGGCGCAGAGCCGTGGCGAGACGCTCGACCACGTGATCTTCTCGGGCCCTCCGGGTCTGGGCAAGACCACGCTGGCTACGGTTATCGCCAACGAGCTGGGCGCTCAGATCAAGACCACGAGTGGCCCTGCCATCGCGCGCACCGGCGACCTGGCAGCCATCCTTACTAACTTGCAGCCGGGTGATGTGCTGTTTATCGACGAGATCCACCGCCTCAACCGTTCGGTCGAGGAGGTCCTGTACCCCGCGATGGAGGACTTTGCCCTCGATATCGTGATTGGCAAGGGTCCGGCGGCGCGCTCGATTCGCCTGGATATCCCCAAGTTTACGCTGGTGGCGGCAACGACCCGCTCGGGTATGCTGACTGGCCCGCTGCGCGATCGCTTTGGCATTTCATATCGCCTGGATTACTACACGGTCGAAGAACTCGCGCAGATTGTGACGCGCTCGGCGTCCATCCTGGGTGTGACAATAGACCATCCGAGCGCGCTCGAGATCGGCTCGCGCTCGCGTGGCACGCCGCGCTTGGCTAACCGTTTGCTCAAGCGCGTGCGCGACTATGCGCAGGTGCGTGGCAACGGTCCCATTGAGCTTGGTATTTGCCGTCAGGCGCTCGAGTTCTTCGAGATCGATGAGCTTGGTCTGGACTGGATGGATATTCGCATTTTGGAGACACTCGCTAAGACGTTCTCCGGACGTGCCGTGGGCCTGACAACGCTTGCCAGCGCTGTGGGCGAGGACCCGGGAACGCTCGAGGATGTCTATGAGCCCTATCTGCTGCAGTGCGGGTTGATGATTCGTACGCCGCAGGGCCGTCAGGCAACCCTGCGCACCTTTGAGCACCTGGGGATTGAACCTACCGTTTAGGGCGCTTTGTTTTGGCGGGCTGTTGGGCTATCGCCGGGCATCGGGTAAACATATCGCCGTTCATCGGTTATGGGCGTTTTACTATTGCGCACCCGTGCTATGCTGAATTGGTCTTTTTCTCATTCGGTAACGAAAGGACCGCCCATGCCTACTGACATCGAAATCGCACGTTCTGTCACGCCGTTGCCTATTACCGAGGTGGCCAAGAACGCCGGCGTCGACGTTAAGCACCTTATTCCGTACGGCTTCGACAAGGCTAAGGTCGACTATTCACTGCTCAACGAGCCGACCGATCACCAGGCCAAGCTCGTCCTCGTGACCGCTATCAACCCAACGCCTGCGGGCGAGGGCAAGACCACCACGACCATCGGTCTGGCCGATGGCCTGCGTCGTCGCGGCGTCAAGAGTGCCGTGGCCCTGCGCGAGCCTTCGCTCGGCCCCGTCTTTGGTGTTAAGGGCGGTGCTGCCGGCGGCGGCTGGGCTCAGGTGATCCCCATGGAGGATATCAACCTGCACTTTACCGGCGACTTCCATGCCATCGGTGCTGCCAACAACCTGCTGGCCGCCATGCTTGATAACCACATCCAGCAGGGCAACCAGCTTGGCATCGACGTTAAACGCATCACTTGGAAGCGCGTCGTCGATATGAACGACCGTCAGCTGCGCCACGTCATCGACGGTATTGGCGGTAAGGCCCAGGGCGTGCCGCGCGAGGACGGCTTCGATATCACCGTCGCCTCCGAGGTCATGGCAATCCTGTGCCTGTCTACGAGTATCAGCGACCTCAAGGAGCGCCTGGGCGAGATCGTCGTCGGCTACAGCTTTGCCGGCGAGCCCGTCCGTGCCCGCGACCTTAAGGCCCAGGGTGCCATGGCCGCGTTGCTTAAGGACGCGCTCAAGCCCAACCTGGTGCAAACGCTCGAGGGCACGCCCGCGTTTGTCCACGGCGGTCCCTTCGCCAACATCGCCCACGGCTGCAACTCTATCATGGCCACGCGTATGGCGATGCGCTTTGGCGATGTCGCCATTACCGAGGCCGGCTTCGGTGCCGATCTGGGTGCCGAGAAGTTCCTCGACATCAAGTGCCGTATGACGGGCGTTCGCCCCAGCGCCGTCGTGGTCGTCGCGACCGCTCGTGCGCTGAAGTACAACGGTGGCGTCGCCAAGGCCGACCTCAACGAGGAGAACCTCGAGGCACTCAAGGCCGGCATGCCCAACCTGCTGCGTCACGTCGACAACATCCAGAACGTTTATGGTCTGCCCTGCGTGGTCGCCATCAACCGCTTCCCGACGGACACCGAGGCCGAGCTTGCGCTCATCGAGTCCGAGTGCCAGAAGCTCGGCGTCAACGTTAAGCTTTCCGAGGTCTGGGCCAAGGGCGGCGAGGGCGCGCTCGAGCTTGCCGATGAGGTCATGCGTCTGATTGAGCAGCCGAGCGAGCTCAAGTTTGCCTATGAGGACGGCGCCGATGTCGCCGACGCTCTTGAGGCCATTGCCACCAAGGTCTACCGCGCCGATGGCGTTGACTTTACGCCGGCCGCCAAGCGCCAGCTCGCCGAGCTGCGCGAGAACGGCTTTGGCAACCTGCCGGTGTGCGTGGCCAAGACGCAGTACAGCTTTAGCGACAACGCCAAGGCCCTGGGCGCTCCCGAGAACTTCCGCATCACGGTGCGTGAGCTCAAGGTTTCCGCCGGTGCCCACTTTGTGGTCGCACTGACCGGCAGTGTTCTGACCATGCCGGGCCTGCCCAAGGTCCCCGCGGCTGAGAACATCGACGTCGACAACGACGGCAACATCACCGGCCTGTTCTAAGCTTGTTGCCCATAGCTGCTTGCCCGCCCCGTCGCGCCTACCAAGGCCCGGCGGGGCTTTTGTTTTCTAGCCGCGCTTGTCTTGTAGATATGGACGGGCTCTGTCCGTCACGGGCTTTTGCGCGGGTAGAATGCATGGATAACTTGATGCTTACGGGCGACGGAAAGGAATCGTTGCATGGATCAGGACAAGACAACCGTGATGGGCGGCTACGGTTCCGCGCAGGCTGGCGATAGCGCCGATGCGACCCGCGTTGTTCCCAACCCCGGTTATACCGACCCCGCCGCGACGCAGCCTTCTGCCGAGCCAACCCGGGTTATGGGCTATGGCGACACAGCGCGGGATTCTTATGCCGTATCTTCGCAAGGCCCCTATGGCAACGCAGCTCCGGACCCGTTTGATTACGCGCCGCAGGATTCTTATGCCGCCTCGACGCCGAATCCCTATGATGACCTGCCGCAAAATCCCATTCCGCAGCCTCAGCAGACGACGTATATGCCTCGCACGGCGCAGCCTCGCTACGAGTCGCGCGAGCCGTATCGCGAGTACCCCAAGTCGATTCCGCAATATGGCGAGGACGAGGAGAAGAAGCCGTCGCGTTCGTCGAGCGTGATCAAGAAGATCCTCATCGTGCTGGCGATCTTCTTTGCGCTGTCGGTTGTGTTTGCCATTGTGTCGGGCATGCTCAACAAGCGAGGGAGTTCAACGGCTGATACCGCTGCCGAGCAAACCGAGTCCGCCTCGTCTAGCACCGTCGATCTGAGCGATATCCCGGGGCAGTACTGGTCCAACGCCAAGAAGCTCCTCAAGTCGCGCGGCGCCAATCTTTCGAATGCCGTGGTCCTGACTGATGATGGCTCAACGCCCGTCATCGATGCCAACTGGGTCGTTACTTCTGCTTACTATAACGACAGCGGCAACCTCGAAATTCAACTCACGCACAAGAATAGCTCGGGCAACTCACCCGACGGCCAAAGCGGTACCGACAGCTCGAGTTCCAATACGTTGGAGGACTTGAGCAACAAGGCACAGGAGCTTGGGGATAAGGCCCAAGAGCTGGGCGACACGGCCCAGAACCTGGGCGACACCGCTCAGAACTTGGGCGACATGGCGACGGATGCCTGGAACGCCCTACAAAACGGCATCTCGGGCACGCAGGGAAACTAGCTGTTAAGCGGGCTACAGCTGCTCGGCCGGACGGTCGGGCGAGCTAAAGCCCGAGTCAAACGTAACGACGCATGAGGCATTGGGTCGGCGCTCGTGCACGATGCGCGTGACGAGCTCCAGCAGCTCCTCGTCGGATATGTCAAAGCCGTCGGGACGCACAAGGTCAAACGAAACGAACCCGTCGTGCTCGTGCAGGTCGTGGATGGAGAGCGCGGGATCGATCTGCGTAACGCCACGCTTGACCCAGCCGCGTAGGTCGTCGCCGGTGGTGGCGATGGGGTCGCAGTGCAACGTGATGCCAATGCCCATCTGGCGCTTGATGTCGTGCTCGATGGTGTCTAGGATCTCGTGGTGCTCAAATGCGTCGCCCTCGCCGGGCATCTCCACGTGGGCGCTGGCAAACTGACGACCGGGGCCGTAGTCGTGCACCATCAGGTCGTGTGTGCCCAAGACCTGCGGATAGGACATGATCTTGTCGCGGATTGCCTGGACGAGCTTGGGATCGGGCGCTTGCCCCAGCAACGGGCTGATGGCGTCGCGCACTAGGCCCATGCCGCTGATGCAGATGAAGATGCCCACACCCAAGCCCGCCCAGCCGTCGAGGTCAAAGCCGGTCGTTTGCGAAATAAGCGCCGCCGCTAAGACCGAGCCCGAGGTGATGACGTCGTTTTTGGAGTCCTGTGCTGTGGCAATGAGTGTTTCGGAATCGATACGGTTGCCCAGCGCGCGGTTGAATGCGGCCATCCAGAGCTTAACGAGCATGGATGTAGCCAGTGCCGCAAGGGAAACGAGCGTGTAAGCGGTGGGGGAGGGCTTGATGATCTTGGTGACCGACTCGAGGATCAGGTTGATGCCGACGGCGCAAACCAGGACGGCGACGAACAGACCGGCTAGGTACTCGTAGCGGCCGTGGCCATAGGGGTGGCCTTCGTCGGCCGGGCGGCTGGCAAGGCGGAACCCGAGCAGACTCACGATGTTGCTCGAGGCGTCGGAGAGGTTGTTGAAGGCGTCGGCGATGAGCGAGACAGAGCCGGCGAGCAGGCCCGCGATGCCCTTGGCCAGGCACAGAGTGATGTTGAGGCCAATGCAGACGAGGCTTGCGGAAAAGCCCGCGTTGGTGCGGCAAGATGCATCGACCGGCTCGCTCTCGCTGCCGGGAACAAGCGTATGTACCAGCCGATTTACAAATAGCATAGCGGTCGTCCTCACAATCATGTTTAAGGGGATAGTGTAGCTCGCGCGGGGGCGCCGTGCACCGATGCTCAGAAAATGCAGCAATAGTCTGCCGGTGCTAACGAGCGAGCCTTCTCGTCTGCCTGGGTGGTCCATTTTGGGCCACATGGGTATGGGCATGTGCCTGTTTGCTCGACATACTTAATGTCGACAGCCCCTGTGCAAAGGAGGACGTTTCCATGGACGAGATGTTTGCCATTAAATGTCAAAACTGCGGCGGCCCTATGTACTCGCACCAAGCTAAGCGCAGCTTTGAGTGCGCTTATTGCGGTGCGGTCATTCCGTGGCAGGCGGACGCCGGAGAGCCCAAGAGCGCTTTGGGCATTCGCCATACGCCGTTGACGGTAGTGGATGGACTACTCAAGCTCACGCATGTGTCGCAACTCGAGCGCCCGGAGGACCCGGACTGGTATTTCTTCAATTCGCACTGGCGCAATCAGTCGGTCCTGGAACATCTGCTGTGGGAGGATCGCGGCACGGCCCAGGAGTTCCAAGAGGCCACGCACGTGAGCATCCCCTGTCCCTTCTGCGGAGCGTCCTTTGAGGGCGAGTCGACCCAGCGCGTGTTTGAGTGCCCGTCCTGCGGCAACAAGATCGGTGTCGCCGACCTGCTCAAGCCGGGGACGTTTAGCAAGCGCCTGACCATGGGCGTTGGTGCGGAATATGTGCCCGAACAGGGTATTCCCTGCGAGATAACGCCGCAGCAGGCGCGCGCCAATGCGCTTGAGCTGGTGCGCCGATATCCAGACGCCTTTGCCGGTCACGATGTGGAAGACGCGATTCAAAACGACATGATGCTCTTCTACTTCCCCATGGCGCTCGCGGACCTGCGCATGATGGCGTCCTTCCCGGGCAAGGGCCTGAGCAAGGAGACCCTGGTGTACTACGAGGTGCTCGACTGGGCATATCCCAGGGCAAACTACCTGGACGTTCGCCTTATGGGCATTCTGGAGCCATGGGACTTTGCCAAGGTTGGGTCGTTCGACCCGGCCATGCAGGAAGGCGACTTCCGCGTTGTCTCCGTCGATGCGTCCACCAAGGACCAGGTGGTCATTGACAAGCTGGCGCTCGACATTGTCGGCAACGATGCCGAGACTTTCCTGGGGCTCAATAAAAAGAGCATCCGCACCTGGGCGCGCAAGGCCCGCAAGCACAAGGACGGCCTGGTTATGGTGCCGGCCTACTTTGTCGATCGTCCCGCGTCGGATGGACGTAATGGCGAGCAGGTGCGCATTGCCGTGAACGGCCAGACGGGCCGTGCGGCGGCGGTGGTGTTTAGCGACAAGCGCGAGACGCATATTGTGGCGCCGCTCAATCCGAGCCTGCATCTGTCCGGCGAAAGCACCGTTCACGCCACGCCCGTCGAGGTCAAATACATCAAATCGCCATTCCTGTACCAAATTGTGCGCCGTGGAGGCGACGAGCAGCCACGTCAGGTGGCAGCGGCTGCCGAGGGTTCCTACCGAGAAGAAAAACCCAAGCGCAAGGGATTGTTCGCTGCGATCTTTGGGAAGTAGGGAAGCGGAGCCGGGGCGTCGGGCTGCATCGCAAGGTCATGAGACGAATTTAAGACTGCTGGGAACGTGCTACCATTGCCGATAGCCTTAATCTTGTAAGAAGCGGAGGCCAGATTATGGGTTTTGCGGATCAGCAGCTTCAGCTTCAGGTACCGTATTCTCCTGACGACACGTTTAATGCCTTGAAGGCAGCTATGGAAAAGCTGCCTAAAGTAAAAGTTGATAGTGCATCGCCCACAACAAGAACAGTTGCAGCCGAGATTGGTATGAGCCTTTGGTCTTGGGGCGAAAATATCAGTATTTCGGTTGTTCCAGTTGAAGGCGGATCTGGCGTTACTGTCAAGTTGTCATCTAAGGTCAGGGCAAACGTATTAAACGGGGGCAAAAATGCATAGAATATTGCCGAGATAGTCGATGCCCTATCGAAGGAGCTTGAGCGGTATCCGCAGGTTTCACAGACTATTGAGACGCTGGCGGATAGTGATTGATGTAGTTGCAAGGCTTGAGAGGCTTGCAACGCTGCGTGATAGTGGAGTGCTTACCGAGGAAGAGTTTGCTGCAGAAAAGGCAAAAATCTTTTTGTAATCAGACACGGTGGTTGGATTTGCATTCTATTATTGAACTTGGTTATACCAGGCTGAAAATATCGTGTGTAATAAAGGTGCGTAGTAGTCTCGTCTTGATTGGCAGATGTAAATAAACGGTGGAACGGCTGTAAAAGAGCCTTGCCACTGGGTAAAATCAGGATGTGCCGCGGAACCCGCTCCTCAGTCGGTCAACTTTGGAAGCGCGGGCAACGCAGGTGCTATCGTCTTAAAGGGTCGGCTGCAACCGACCCTTTTCTATGACTCCCTTCGCTATCCGTTACTGCTTATATTCCCGCCAGATCGAGTAGAGGTTCCGGGCAATGCCGGTCACATACATCGAGAGGCGCAGGATTTCAAGAAACAAGTTCATAGGCTTCACCCCAATCGGAGATCGGAGCGTTGCCCGCAGGCGGATTCCGCGGCGGTCAAGATTTTACCTCACAGGCCGCGGTGGGAGACATCCTATCCACCCCCTGGTTTGGAGCAGTGTCGATCTGACGGGCAATCAAGCCTTTAGCTCTCTTTGAATTGAGCAAGCATCTGCCCGAAGAAGCTGAGCCCGGATGGCTCATAAATGAGTGAGCCGCCATCTTCGGTCCGGTAGACCCCGCAGGGGAGGTAGCGCCCGTCGGGAAGGACGTAAAGGTTTTCTTCCTCCATCAGTCCCGTTGGGAGTATCGGGGTCTCGTTTTCGCCCATTTGGAACTCATCGATATTCGCGATCTTCCTCTCCATGATGCCTCCTACCTTATTTCTTGAATGGCGCCCTAAAACAAGCAGCTCTCAATCAACTCTTTACCGCGCAGGGTGTCGATCCATTTCTGCGGAATTGCGTCCATGCCGTATGCTGCGCCGGCGAGGGCGCCTGCGACGGCTGCGGTGGTGTCGGTGTCGTCGCCCAGGTTGACGGCGGCAAGCACACAATCATCGTAGCTGTTAGTGTTGACGAAGCACCAAGTGGCTGCCTTAAGCGTGTCGCGCACGAAGCCGCCGGATCTGATTTCGTGCTCGGGTGCATCTTTCAGACAGAGTGTCCATTCGGGGAGCGTGCCGTCCATCTCGGACCTCAACAGTTCGATGAACTTGACACATGACTCGGTCGATGTTCTATGAGCGTGGGTGATTGCAGAGACCTCACGGATCTCTTTGTCTGTTGCATCGGCAAACGCCAGGGGTGCGATGCGCATGAGCGAGCCGTTGCCGTTGTCGCGCTCGCCGGAGCCACCCTTGCCGGAGCGAAGGGCGCGGGCGGTCGTTCCTCCGTAGTCGAAGACGCCATCAATCGTGTACTCGTCGTTGGCGATCCAGCTCACGAATTTGTCGCGCATGTCCTCGGTGTCAATGCGGCCGAGCTCTCTGATGGAGTCGCAGGTGGCGAGCGTCATAGATGTGTCGTCGCTCCAGGTGCCGGCGGTCTGCTCGTGCGTGCCGTAGCCGATCATGTCGGTGCATTCGAACGTGCCACGAGGTCTGAACTCGTAGGGAACGCCCAGCGCGTCACCGACGGCAAGCCCATAGATGCAGTCGCGCAGTGTTGTTTTCGGTCTGTGTGTCATGGAAAGCTCCTCTTTTCCCGGGTGATGTGGAGCGCCGTCGGGGGTATCGGTCGCAACGTGCTGCTATCCTTGCACTTCGCCATTAGTCGCTTCGTTGATGGCGCGGTACTCGGCACTCAGCTCGCGTGCCAGCTCTTCCTTGCTTGGAAGATACGGCAGGTATTTGGCGGCAAACACTTGGTCGTTGTCTTCGGGCAGCGTGTACTCGACGATCGAATCGCTTTTGTCCGCGCAGAGCACGATGCCTATGGGCGGATTGTCGCCTTCGTTCATGAGCTCACGCGTGTAGTAGTTCACATACATTTGCATCTGGCCCAGGTCCTGATGCGTAAGGTCATCGGTCTTAAGGTCGATGAGCACGAAACAGCGCATCAGATAGTTGTAAAACACAAGGTCAATATAGAAATGGCGCCCATCAAAGGTGATGCGCTTTTGGCGCGCCTCGAAAGCGAAACCACGGCCAAGCTTCAGCAGGAACTTCTGAAGATGCGTGATGAGCGCCTGCTCTAGATCGCTCTCGCGAAACGCAGTATCGTCCGAGAAACCTAAAAAATCCAGTACATATGGGTCGCGGATGATATCCTCGGGGCGACGAGCCGGGGCGCTCTTTTGGATTTCCTGGGTGACGGCCTCCTTGTCCTTGCTGGCAAGCAGGCGCTCGCGGAACATGGTGTTGATCTGGCGCTCGAGCTGACGCGTGCTCCAACGAGAATCGGCGCATTCGTTCATGTACCAGGCGCGAGCATCAGGGTCGGGAATGCGCATCAACCTGCGGTAATGAGTCCAGCTCAATTCGCTACGCAGTGCGTCGCGAATTGGAAACGCAAGAAAGAACTGACGCATATTGCGAAGGTTTGCGATGCCAAAGCCTCTTCCGAAATCCGCGGTAAGCCTTCTGGAGAGGCCTGCAATCAATGCCTCTCCATATGCTGCGCGCTCCTCTCCGCCCTGCTCGTCAACAATGCTCTTGCCGATTTCCCAATACGCCTCAACCATCGCAAAGTTAACGGCGGTATAGGCCTTGTCGCGAGCGGCGTTGAGAATCGAGGAAACCTGCTTGTAAAAAACTTCTGGCACGATTGCCGATTCTCCACGGTTTACCAGTTCGCCCATCACTGTCGCCCCACTTTCCTCTTGTGGAATGCATCTTTATCGTATTTAGTTTAAAGCCTCGCGCGGACACGAATTGCTGTGCTGTCTGGCACCTTCGCATGGGCCTTGCGGTGACTAAAATGTGGCCATAGAGACAGTTTTAACGAAACTCATGGGGGTGACACGCATGGACACCAACACTTTGCTACTCCTTCATGTCAAAAATAGGGGCGCAGAACGGTATTCTGCGCCCCTGATTGAGCCGATGCGTCTGAAAAGCCGGCTCGCCTATTCGCTAGCGCCTTCGCTGTCTTCGCGGTCGTTGGCAAGCATTGCCGCGCCGGCGACCGTTGTCGCCACGGCGGCGGCAGCGAGCCCGGCGGCAATGCCAGAGCCGTCGCCCGTGTTGGCGAGCTTTTTGCCCGAGCCCTTGCTCTTGTTGCCCTTGCTGTTCTTGTCGACGCTGCCTGCGCCGTTGCCGCCACCGTTACCGTTACCGGCGCCGGTGCCGCCCGCGCTGCCCGAAGCCGTCACGGTAAAGCTTGCGGCTTCGTCACTAGCAAGCTCGTAGTTCTGCGCCGCGTCGCCCAACAGGCCTTTCGCACGCACCCAATACGTCCCCGCGGCAAATGCCTCATCCTCGGCCATTGCCGTGCCCGGAGCGCCGTTTGCATCGTGCATAAACTCGAGCTGGGCGGTGCAGGCATCGCCTTCGAGCTTGCCCTCGAGCGGCGCCGCGATCTTTGCGCGCACGTCCTCGCCGGCCTTAAGGCCCTCGAGCCCTTCAAAGTGGGGCGTCAGTGCGCGCGGGTCGATATCGATGGGTACGGAACCCTGCAGTTCCGTAACGGTCTCGTTGCCCAGGGCGTCGACATCCACGTATTCGATAGCAAACGTGTTGCCCGAAGCCGCCACGTTGAGTACGTTACTGCTGTCGACAAGGCGGAAACGACCCTCGCCAACGGTCTTTCCATCCTGGAGTGAGGCATCGCTCAACGAGTCGCCGTATGTCATGCGTATACGGGTCGGGAGGTAGTACGAAACGGTCTGCTTGTGCTTCGCATCGTAATTGCGCTGGTAGATGCTTCGGGCCAGTGCCGCATCAACAAAGTCGGACGCAATGATGCCAATGTGCTTGAGGCAGTCCTCCTTTGTGCTCTCATTTCCGGTGCTGTTTATATACTGGCTCTTGTATAGATGCTCGTTGACCACTCGTGCTGCGGTAAAAGGATTGCTTCCTTGCTTGTAGTTCGTGCAGCTGGTGTAGTTGATACACCAGCTGTGCTCCAGGACCTTTACCTTGGCCCCGTCATTGTCCTCGACGTCCACCATGATGCGGGCGAGCTTGGTTGTCTCCTGCAGCGCCATATCGACCCAGCCGATTTTGTCGGTTCCTGTGCATTCGTAATGGTCCTGGGCGTATACCTTGGTGCAATAGGGCTCTTCGTCACCCGTTTTCCCCACGGCTTCAAAGCCCCGCTCGTCTCGAACGAGACACATAGAGGTGCTGTCGGTGTGTGCTGCGATTTTGTCGTCCCATTGGGTGAGGTCGAGGCCCCATGTGTGGCTGCTTACGCTGTTGCCGGCGAGCCCAAACCGACGCAGCAGGACGATCTTTCCGCGCACCTCGCCCAGCGTGGGGATGCGGCTCGATGTGTAGAACAGGTCGGGGTTCTCATCAAAAACCTTGCCCAAGGCCGTCGTGAGGCTTTCGTCGGTAGCCTCGTCATTGCCCCGCGACACGAGCATGATGAGCGCTTCTGTCGGGTTTTCGCTCAAAAACGTATTGAAGTACCCGATGACATCGGAGAGATGCATAAAGTTCCCGTCTTTTTTGAGCAGGTAACAAGCTCCGTGGTCGATGCCGGGGTCGCCGTTCTCGTCGTTCTTTCCAAGTCGGATATCAAAATAGCGAACGCCTTCGAGCAACTGCGTGGGGATGTAATCCTGCTGGCATTTTGCTTGGGAGGATTGGGGCTCGGTGTCGTTGTCCACGCTGCAGGTGCCCGAATCGTGCGTGCCCGGGATGCTCAGTTCGTCGAGGAACTTGTTGTCGTCGACGTATTTCATCCAACATGGCCCATCGACGTAGCTGCTGTACGTGATCCAGTCGAGGCTGCTAACCGTGGCATCGTTCTTTTTCATGTCGTAACCGATAAGTTCGAGCTCCCACGGAATGCTCTTACTCTTATGGCAGATCTTATTGTTGTCCTGGTCTTCGCCGTTCGATTCTATTGCCAGGTACTTAATGTCTTTTTTCTCGGTTTCTTTCTCGACCGTGCGGTCTCGGATGATATAGGTTCCGTTTGACTGGCGTTTAAACGCAAAAGCGCGGCTGGGCTTGTCGTCATACTCGCCACTCCATACGTGGATGACCTTTCCATCTTTGTCCGAGTCGTCGTCGACCGACCAAATGCTGTAGCCCGTCTTTTTATGCTCTTCGAAATTGAGCAAGGTGCGGATAGCATACCAGTTTGTATCGTCATTCTTGGTCGTTACGTTCTCAAGGATGAGCTTGCTGGACGTGCCGTCGTTAAACAGGTGGCAGACGTTGCCGCGAACGTTGCCGTCTTGGTTGACGCTCGCGGTGCGAAAATAGCCCGCGGGGCGAAGGCGAATGACGAAATTGTCGAGGCTGACTGACGCTGTGGCAGCGTCTTCTGCAAATGCCGCGCGCACGGGAAGGCCCAATCCCGCGGTTTCGGGCAGGCTTACAAATGGCGACAATGCTGCGAGTCCTGGGCCCAACGTGAATGCTCGACGGCTGATGGCGTGGTGTTCGGTCATAACTCCTCCGTTCGCAGGGCGCGGTTATGCACTCATTTTGTTCACTATACTGCCCGGATGTCTAAACGTGTTGGCTTAATTGTCTGCGTGGCGCCATAAATCGGCGGGCGGACGCGTTGGGGCGCTTGTCTATTTGTGCTGCTACCGCGCTGGGGGTGGTTTTGCCGCCCGGCACCCTCGCGTTCGCCGGCTATCGGCATAAGAAAAGGAGGGTCGGTTTACCGGCCCTCCCTGGGTACGAAGCGCTGGGGTACCGTCGCTTGTTTGCTCTGCGACCGTGTTTCCCGTTGCGCTCGCCAGTCGCTTAGCGCTTGATCTCGATATCGTCGAGCTTGACGTCCATGGCCTCGGTCTTGGCCTTGGCAATGTCATCGGCAAACTCCAGAGACTTCATCATGGTCTCGACGGCGTCCTTGTGCTCCTCGACATTGTCGATGCTCACGTAAACGCTGCCGCCGCCTGCTTCGGTGAAGTACTCAGTCGTTACGCCGCCCGAGTGTGTATAGGAAGCGTTGCGCCAAGTCTTGCCGTTGTACTTGACGGGATCATTCTCGGTCCACTCAAAGTTGGCCTTCCATTTGGCCTCGTAGTCGAACAGCTCGTCAGCGTTCTTGTCAGAGTCGAAGACAGGGATGAAGCGATCGCTGGCGTGCTCGCTCTCGGTGAACTTAAACTGGGCCCTGTCGGCGGTGTCGCCGGCAACGTCGGTGATCTCGACGCCCTCGGGCACCTCGACCTTAAACCAAATGAAGTCGGTCCTCATATCCACGGCTGGCTTTTCTGCGCCGCCGCCACCGCCACTGCCGGTAGCGCCGCCGCTTCCGCCGCAACCCACCAGGGCAACCGCGGCAAGGAGACTGATGCAGAGTGTGAGAATCGCAAAGGCCTTCTTTTTCATGGTCGTGTCCTCCTCGATCTGTAACCGCCCATGGATTACCTGCCTTTACTGTACGCGTGGACGGTTCGCTAGGGTGGGCCATGTGTCCCATTCTGAGGGCCGGATTTGCGCCGACAAGTGGCAATATGCGCGGTCGCAAAGGAGGGGAGGGCCGACATCGTCGACCCTCCCTGGGTTGGGCGCCCGTTGTTTTAATGGGGCACGTGCACGTAGGCGTATGCGGAGTTCAGCTACTTGATCTCGATGCTCGAAATCTCGACTTCGCGTGCCTCGGAAACTGCCTCTGCCATGTCATCGGGGAACTCGATGGAGTTGAGGAGCGTCTCGGCTTCTTTCTTGTGCTGGTCGAAGTTCGAGATGAGGACGTAGACGCTTCCCGGCTCAACGTCGGTAAAAAGCATGGTTGAGATGCCGCTGTTGTCCTCGTATGTTCCGACGAGCCACGTCCTGCCGTTATACTCGACGGACCCGCCATCCTTCCACTGGAACGTATCCCCCTTCTTTTCTGCCTGGTCGGCGTGGGATTCCTCGGCTGTCATCGCTTTTTTCCAAACGGGGATAAAGCGATCGGCCGAGGCGTTCTCGTTTTCGGGGAAGGTGAGCTGGACCCTGTCGGCATTCTTGCCGGCGGAGTCGCTTACGCCGACGCCCTCGGGCATCTCGACCTTAAACCAGATAAAGTCGGTCTTCTTGGCGACGGGGGCCTTTTCCTTGCCCTCGCTCTTGGATGCGCTGCTGCCCCCGCCCGATGCGTTCCCGCCGCAGCCGACAAGGGCAAATGCGGCAAAGAGGGCGATGCAAAGGGAAAGGATTGATAGGGTCTTTTTCTTCATGGTGGCGTCCTCCTTGTCTGCCAGGGACATCGTGTGCCGCGGATCGCTGGGGCGGCGGTTGCGCGTGCACATGATGACTTTGTTTGCTGTGCGGTGATTCCTCCATTCGTCGTCCGGTGCCGTGATGAGCGTTGCCCCAACATGGGGCTCCTTACCTATATGTATGCCCCAGTTGCCGCTGCCCGGGAGTCTCGAAACGTGGGCCATGTGTCCCATGTTTGCGTTGGCATGGCCTATCGTTCGTCATAGAAATCCGCGATGGCCAGGTGCGCTGACGCCCATGTGCTTATGGGCTAGACTTAGCACCATTACGTGTTCGATGCGGTTGGTCGGCGGTTGCCGCCTGACCGATGTATATGACTTGAAGGTGCGTGCGTATGAGCCAAGAGATGATGGATAAAACCTGTCGAGAGTTTGCCGAGGCACTTGCCGCACGCGAGCCGGTTCCCGGCGGTGGCAGCGCGAGCGCCTTTGTGGGCGCGCTGGGCGCCTCGCTTTGTGGAATGGTCGCTCGTTATGGTGCGACCAATCCTGCGCTTGCCGATCGCGCGGATGACCTGACGCGCGCATTTGCCCAGGCAGATGAGTTGGCCCAGGAGCTTGTCGAGTTGGTTGCCGAGGACGTTCGTGCATATGGGCAGGTGTCCGCGGCGTACGGTATTCCGCGTGGCGATCCGGCTCGAGCGACCGCGATTCAGGATGCGCTGCATGTGGCCGCTATGCCGCCGTATCGCATTATGGATGCCTGCGGGCGTGCACTGGCGCTGCTCGAGGACATGGCTGACAAGGGTTCGCGTCAGCTGCTGTCCGATGTGGCGTGCGGCGCCGTGTTCTGCCGTTCCGCTATGCAGGGCGCGAGCTTGACGCTCTTTGCGAACACCACGTCTATGAAGGATCGCGCTCGTGCTGAGGAGCTCGAGACGGCGTGTGATGAGTTGCTCGACATGTGGTTGCCGCGCGCCGATGCGCTGGCGCGCCGCGCCGCCGACGCCGCAAGGAAGAGGGGATAGCCATGGCTGAACTGCTGAAGGGTGCCCCCGTTGCTCGCGCTTTGACTGAGGAACTTGCTGCTCGCTGCGTGGCTTTGCGCGAGCGCGGCGTTGTGCCGACGCTGGCTATCGTGCGCGTGGGTGAACGCGAGGACGACCTATCCTACGAGCGCGGTGCGCTCAAGCGCTGCGAAAAGGTTGGCATTGAGGCTCGCCGCGTTTTGCTTCCCGCCGATGTTTCGCAGGACGAGCTGTTGGCGGCCATCGAGGACATCAATACCGATTCGTCTGTTCATGGCTGCCTGATGTTCCGCCCGCTGCCCGCCGGCCTTGACGAGGACGCGGTTGCCGCGGCACTCGATCCTGCCAAGGACGTTGACTCCATGACGCCGGCTTCGCTGCTCACCACGCTTTCGGGGCGCGGCGAGGGTTTTGCCCCCTGCACAGCCGAAGCCGTGCTTGCTTTGCTGGATCATTACGGCGTTGAGCTGGATGGGGCCAAGGTCGCGGTCGTTGGTCGGTCGCTGGTGATTGGCCGTCCCGTTGCCGCCATGCTTACGGCTCGCAATGCCACAGTGACGACGTGCCATACGCATACGCACGACCTTGCTGCCGAGTGCCGTGCTGCCGACATTGTGGTTGCCGCCGTTGGACGCGCGCGTACGATTGACGTGGATGCGGTTCGAGAGGGCCAGACGATCATTGATGTTGGCATTAATTGGGACGAGGCCGCTGGCAAGTTGGTGGGTGACGTCGATTCTGATGCTGCGGAGCCGGTCGTTAACGCCATCACGCCCGTGCCGGGCGGCGTGGGCGCTGTGACGACGGCGATCCTCGCCAAACACGTGATCGAGGCGGCCGAGCGCGCATCGAAATAGGCGTTTTGGGCTGTTTGAGGGGTTAGCTCTATACCCCGTGGACAAAAAATGCCAAATATGAGTACTGTTGCCAAGATAGTCACATATTCTTTAGGTCAAATAGGCTCTCTAACGATATTTATTATCGATAAAGAGCCTATTTTATTGGACCTATGAGGAATTACATCATCTAATTTTTGAACAAATGTAGACTTTTGGCACCCATACGTAGCAAAATTGATGTTACTAAATTGGTGACAGTACTCACATTTGGCATTTTTTGACCACAGGGGTTGCCAGCGCCGCGGTTTCGCCCTTTCTGCGCCGAAGCGATACACTGTTATCGTTTGATTTCTTCGCTCAAGGAGGATGCGCATGCCGTGCACAACGATTTTGGTTGGTAAGAACGCGAGCTACGACGGGTCGACGTTGGTTGCCCGCAACGAGGACTCGTCCAACGGGGTGTTTGAGCCCAAGCGTATGCGCGTGGTGCATCCCGACGAGCAGCCGCGCGTCTACACGAGCGTCCTGAGTCACCTGACCGTTGAACTGCCCGATAACCCCATGCGCTACACGAGCGTCCCCGATGTTGTCCCGGGCCACGGCATCTGGGCCGAGGCCGGTTTCAACGAGCTCAATGTGGGCATGTCCGCAACCGAGACGCTCACCACCAACGAGCGCGTTCGCGGCGCCGACCCGCTCGTCGACTACGTGCCCGCCAAGGGCAACGAGGACGAGGACGGCTATGTTCCGGCGCAGCCCGGCGGTCTGGGCGAGGAGGACATGGTGACCCTGGTGCTGCCATATGCCAAATCCGCCCGCGACGGCGTACGCATTCTGGGTGACCTGCTCGAGCGCTATGGCACCTACGAGAACAACGGCATCGCCTTTAGCGACGTGGACGAGATCTGGTGGCTCGAGACCATCGGCGGTCACCACTGGATCGCCAAGCGCGTGCCCGATGACGCCTATGTGACCATGCCCAACCAGCTGGGTATCGACAGCTTTGACCTGGACGACGCCGAGGGCGCCCAGGCCGATCACATGTGCTCCGCCGACCTGCGCGCTTGGATGGCCGAGTGGCATCTGGACTTGACGCTGGGCGTTGAGGGCGACGGTCCGGCCGCGGTCTTTAACCCGCGCGAGGCCTTTGGCTCGCACAGTGACAGCGACCACGTTTACAACACGCCGCGCGCCTGGTACATGCAGCGCTGCCTCAACCCCAGCGATGTGTGGGACGGCCCCGACGCCGACTACACGCCCGAGAGCGACGACATCCCCTGGAGCCGCGTGCCCGAGCGCAAGGTGACCATCGAGGACATCAAGTACGTGCTTTCGAGCCACTACCAGGGCACGGAGTACGACTGCTACGGCAGCAAGGGCACGCCCGCCACGCGCGGCGCTTATCGCCCCATCGGCATCAACCGCAACAGCCAGCTCGCCGTGTTGCAGCTGCGCCCCTATGCGCAGCCGGCCTACCGCGCCGTGCAGTGGATGGCCTTTGGCTCCAACTCGTTTAACGCGCTGGTTCCGCTGTACGCCAACGTCGAGACCATGCCCGAGTACTATGCCGACACGCAGGCTCGCGTGACGTCCGAAAACTTCTACTGGGCCAACCGCCTGATCGGCGCGCTGGCCGACGTCCGCTTCCATGAGTGCGGTCGCGCGGTCGAGGATTATCAGGAGAAGGTCGGTGGCATGGGCCACAAGCAGATCCATGACGTCGATGCTGCCGTAGCCGCTCTGCCTGAGGCCGAGGTACCTGCCGAACTTGCACGCGCCAATGAGGCCTTTGCCGAGCGTGTTCGCGTAGAGACCGATGCTCTACTGGGTAAGGTGCTCTACACCACGAGCTGCGCCATGAAGAACTCTTTCGCGATGAACGACAACGTGAGGTAGGGATTTCCCGTCGATCGAATAGCGCTAAAACGCCTTGTCGCTTTCACTCAATCTTGGGTACAAGAACGCCAATGCAGTTGTTTGTGATTGGAGACAACCATGGTTATGAAACTCGATCAGCTTGTTAACGGTGCCATCAACGTGGGCTTCGGCGCCGCCGCCGTTGCCGTCGAGGGCAGCAAGAAAGTTCTCGACGACCTCAGTACCAAGGGCGAGCAGGTCCGCAAGGATGCCGGCACCCCCGATATCGCCCGCAGTGTGTCCGACATGTTCGAGCAGGCCGGTGGCACCATCTCCGACCTGACCGAGCGCCTGGGCATGCAGGGTGAGACTGCGGCACAGCGAGTGCTCGACGAGCTCATCCTGGCCCGCGTCCGCGTTATGACCGCCCCCGAGCGCACGGCCTTCCTGGCCCATGTGCGCGATATCGTCGATTCGGTCGAGGACAACGTGACCTCGGTGCCCGTCGAGTCTGTTGAGCCCGACGACGCAGGGGACGCCGAAGAGGCCGAGTAGTAGCGCAGATGGCAGATTCCACCACCGATTACAACAATCAAGATCCCTTGTGTGACGAGGCGGCGGTTGTCGACGAGGTCGATGCCGCCGTCTCGGGCGCTCGCAAGAAGCCGCGCGCTGTCGATATGGTCCCCGAGGAGCCCGACGCGATGGCGCCGGACGAGGAATACCAGCTCACGCCGGCGGGCCGCCGCGAACGCATCGGTCAGATCGTTCGCCTGATCAAAAAGTATCGCGTGTGGGATAACCTCACGCCGGTGCGCCTGCGTCGTCTGCTCGAAGAGCTCGGCCCCATGTTCGTCAAGATGGGGCAGATCCTGGCTAACCGCTCCGAGATTCTGCCGCAACGCTTTTGCGACGAGCTGCGTCGTCTGCGCTCCGATGTGGAGCCGGTGCCGTACGAGGTCGTACTCAGTTGTCTGGAAGAAGAATACGGCCTGCGCCTGGGGGAGATGTTCGATGCGATCGACCCCAATCCGCTTGGTAGCGCATCGCTCGCGCAGGTGCACCGCGCTCGTCTGGTGACGGGCGAGGACGTGGCCGTCAAGGTGCAGCGCCCCGGTGCGCAGCAGGTTATG
The DNA here is from genome assembly GCA_905215065.1 of uncultured bacterium. Lineage (GTDB taxonomy): Bacteria > Actinomycetota > Coriobacteriia > Coriobacteriales > Coriobacteriaceae > Collinsella. The sequence goes on from CAJMOF010000007.1 coordinate 43,597, forward strand.
GCACAGGACATCGATATCATCCGCTCGGTGGTGCGTATCGTTTCCAAGTTCGTCAACACCGATCAATTCGTTGACCTGCACGGCGTAGTCGAGGAGTTGTGGACCTCGTTTCGCGAGGAGACCAACTTTTTGGCCGAGGCCAAAAACCTCAACGACTTCTACGAGTTCCATAAGAGCGTTCATGGCGTGACGTGCCCTAAATCCTATCTGGACCTGTGCACCGAGCACGTGGTGGTTATGGACTACGTCGACGGCATTTCGATCGCCGATCCTGAACGCTTGGTGGCCGAGGGCTATGACTTGGAAAAGATCGGTGCCGCAATCGTCGAGGATTACTCGACGCAGGTGCTCGATGACGGCTTTTTCCATGCCGACCCGCATGCGGGAAACATTATTCTCAAGGACGGCATCGTTTACTTTATCGACTTGGGCATGGTCGGACGCATGTCGAGTCACGATCGCGGTATCGTCAAGGACATGATTTTCGCCGTGGCCGAGGGTGACGTGCCCAAGCTCAAGGATTCGCTCATGCGCTTCGCCGTGACGCGTGGCGACTCGGCTGAGCTCGATCATTCGGCCTTTTTGTCCGATTTGGACTTTATCGTGGCTGACTTTGCGGGCCTTGACCTGAAGGATCTGGATATCGGCGAGTTTTTGACCTCGCTGTTAAACCTGGCGCGCAAAAACGACGTTGAACTGCCGAGCGTGGTAACGATGTTCGCCCGCGGCATGGTGACGCTCGAGGGCCTGCTGACTGAGTATATGCCCAACGTCAATATGATCCAGATCATCCAGACGCACATCAAAAACGAAAAAAGCAACTTTGCGCGCGTGCGCGACATGGGACGCGATCTTGCCGCGAGCAGCTATCGCGCGGCAAAAGGCTCGCTCGAGGCGGCCGAGTATCTTGGCCTGGCTTCGCGCATGCTCACGCGCGGCCAGCTTAAGGTGAACACGCAGATCATGAGCAGCGATAAGGCGCTGCGACAGCTGGGCGGAATTATCGACCGTATGTCGATGGCAATTGTGATTGCTGGCCTGTTTATCGGTTCGTCGGTGGTGTACTACGCGCGCATCGAGCCGGTTGTGTTTGGTATCCCAGTCATTGGCTTTATGGGCTACGTGAGCGCGCTGGTGCTGGCGCTTATGCTGGGCCGCAATATCTGGCTCAACAGTCACGGCGGCAAGCACTAGAGGCCGCGACCGTCACCGCATTTTCCTATCGCAAACAATAGCTTTTACCTTGGGCTTCGCCTGCGTGCGAGGCTCTTTTGCGTGATACCATTTTTACGGTAATAATCGATGGCCTAGATGGTGGTGCGGAGACGCACGAATGCGCGGTTTTCCTGTGCGTTTGGGAGAATCGGGGTGCAAGTCCCCGGCTGTACCAGTAACCGTAATTCCTCTTGGCCCGGGATGGTCGCGCCGCAGATCGGACGGCGCGCCCGGGTCGGTAAGGTTAAGTCGGATCGCCTCCCATCTTGTACGCGGCCGCGGCGCAAGCCGCCGGTACGCGTTGGGCTCTGGAGGGAAGGGGGACCCCGATGGGGGTACTCGAGCGCAATGTGCGCGATGACGTGGGGCAGCCGCTGGGCAATGCTCCAAGTGCAGACAGTAGGAGACAAATGGATATGTTTGAGGACGAGTGCCAGCGCGCCTCGTGGCGTCCGTATGGAGCGATTGCCCGTGGCGTAGCCAAGCGCTGCCTGGTGGCATTTCTGGCCTTCGCGATGGCCTTTGGCACCACACCGGCTCAGCTGTGGGCCGAGGGCGCCGAGGGCATTGCCGGGGCTGTGGCTCAGGCTGCGACACCGAGTGAGGGCACGGGGGCCGCGGATGGTGCTGCCGACCAGGGTAAGGCCGAGGTTTCGGATTCCGAGGGCGCGCCTGCAGCTAGTGCCGCCACTACAGAGGCGGCAACTGGCGACGAAGGCTCGGCGACGGGGGAGAGCCCTGCCACGAGCGTGCAGTCTTCGACGGCATCCGCTGGCCAAGCAGGATCTGCCGCCGCGACTGCCGTCCAGACAGAGAACCCGACAGAAACCGGCGATGTCGCCAAGAAGCAAGTCGAGGTCTCGTTCTCGATTGTCGGCACCGATGCCGACGGCAAGGCTCAGACCTGGGTGGCGCCTACGCAGCTCAAGCTCGACGAGGGCGCGACGGCTGCGGATGCCTTCATTAAGCTGCAGGAGAAGACGGGCTTCAAGGCGAAGTACGAACCGAACACGGCATACGGTTTCTACCTCGAAAGCATCACGTCCCCGAGCGATGGTCGCACGCTTGCCTTCGATCCGGCGACTTATGCCTACTGGCAGCTGTTTGTCGACGGCGCGTCTTCCTCGGTTGGCGCGAGCGGCGTCAAGCTCACCCAGGGGCAGAAGATTGAGTTTGCCTATACGGCTGGTAGCTCGTCCCCTGTCGTTAAGGACCAGGTTGCCGCAAATGTGACCGTCATTGGTCGCGATGCCCAGGGCAAGACTCAGACTTGGGTCGATAACGCGCAGTATGTGGTGACGTCCGGCTCGAACGCACTTGACCTTACAAAGGTCGCGCTCGAGGCGAATGACATCGATGCCGTTGTTGCGGGCTCCTTTATTCTGAGCCTTAAGTACAACGGCGTTGAGCTGGGTAAGCTGCTCGATTATTCGACCTATTGGCAGCTGTTCATCAACGGCAAGTCGAGCGACTGCACGGCAGACAATGTCACCATTCATGCTGGCGATACCGTTACGTGGTTCTACGGTGGCTGGGGCGACCAGTTGCCCTCCGATTCTGTCCATGCTTCCGTTCAGGTCCTCGGTAAGGACAAGGACGGCAAGCAGCAGGTTTGGGCTTCGACGGGTCAGATGAGTCTCAAGGCGGGCTCTACTGCCAAGGATCTGCTGGAGCAGACTGGTCTTGATCTCGTTGCTAGTGAAGAGTCTTGGGGCTGGTGCCTCAGCGGCATTAAATCGCCGCTTGACGGTAAGACCTATAAGTATGATCCTGCGACCCGCAGTTATTGGCAATTCTATATAAATGGCAAGTCCGCCACGGTCGGTGCCGGCAACTACGAGCTCCAAGAGGGCGACGCCGTCACCTTTATGTATGCTGGCGACAGCGATGCCCTTCCTGGCCAGGTTCTTGGGTCTGTCGATGTTGTCGGCCCCGATGTCAATGGCAACAATACTCGCTGGGGCTCGGCAAGCAACGTTTCTCTGCCCGAAGGCTCTACGGCTCAGAACCTTATTGAGACGGTCCTGAAGGCCAAGGGCGTTACGTACAACGGCTCCCAGAGTGGTGAGTACTGGTTCCTCAATTCCATCAACTCGCCGTTCGATCACAAGCCGTATGCCTGGGATGCTGCGACCAATAAATCTTGGCATCTGTATATCAATGGAGAGCCCTCCTTACTCTGCGCCAACCAGATTACGCTCAAGAGCGGCGATAAGGTTACGCTTGCCTATACCACCGACGATTCGCCCATGCCCGATCCCGACAAGATTGTCGTGGACCCGAGTGCGACGACTCCTGATTGGGATGCCGAGTGGGCCGGCTACGGTAACAGCGGCAACGGTACGTCCGTTACGGACGCCAAGACGCCTGCGCAGGCCGCCGGTCTTAAGTGGGCCTTCGATTGGAAGGCCGAGTCTGGTCAGCAGTATGCCAACTGCAGCGAGCCTGTCATTGCTAACGGTTTTGTGTACATCGCGACCGAGAACGAGCTCATTAAGATCGATTCGTCCACGGGCAAAAAGGTTGCCTCTGCGCCGCTTGCCTCCAAGGTGAGCTATACCTCTCGTCCGATCTATACCAATGGCCTTATCATCGTTCCGCTCAACGGCGGTGCGGTCCAGGCGATTACTGCTGACAAGCTGATCTGCAAGTGGCTGACGCCTGGTTTGACGGACTTGACGCAGAGCTCCTGCACCGTCGTTTCGGACGGCGAGTACGTCTATGTAGGCTCGGTCGATATTTCGTATGACGAGAATTACAACGCGACCTACGGCAACGGCTCCTTTGCGCGCATTAAGATTGCCACGGGCGAAGTTTCTTGGCAGAACATCGACCCTGCCGAGGGCTATTACTGGACTGGTGCGGCTTTGACGGATAAGTATGCCATCGTTCCTACGAGCGCGGGTACGCTTAAGTGCATTGATAAGACGACGGGCGATGTCGTTTCGACCATGAAGCTCGGCGCTGTCGCAAATGCCGATTGCATTGCCGATCCGTCCAATGGTTCGACCTTCTATCAGATGACGCACGACGGAAAGCTCCATGTGATTTCGCTTTCGGCGAAGGGCGTGTTGAGTGAACAGAAGACGGTTGATCTGGGCCTTACGAATAACATGAGCGCTCCGGCGGTGGCTGGCGAAAACTTGATTGTCGGCGGACAGACGGCTACTGGCTCTGCTCTGGTTCTCTATAACCTGAAGACGGGTAAGACCACGATGGTCGCTGCTGCCGACGGCAAGGCGCTGCCGGCTGGCCTCAACGGTATTGCTGCTACTCCGCTGGTGAGTGTTCAGGACGGCAAGACCTATGTGTACTTCACTGTTAACAGCGCGGATAGCAAGGATTACGTCAACTACTCTGCTGGTGGTGGCGTGTATCGCTATACGCTCGGCGATGCAGAGGCGACGCAGATTTATGATGCGGCTGGCCATTACCAGTACTGTGACTCTCCGGTCATTGTCGATGCATCTGGCAACCTGTACTACATCAATGATTCGGGTACTCTGTTCAAGCTGGGGGCCGTTGAGTCTTGGACGGTTGCCTTTAATTCCAACGGCGGGTCTGCTTGCGACACTAAGTTTGTCGCTACGGCCGATGGCAAGCTGGTCAAGCCGGCCGATCCGACGCGCGATGGCTACACTTTCGACGGTTGGTATACCGATGAGACTTGCACGCAGGCGTATGACTTCAGTATGCCGGTGACGGCCGATCTGACGCTGTATGCCAAGTGGACCAAGAATGCTGTTAACCCTGGCGGCAATGGTGGTTCTGGCACTAATGGTGGCAACGGTGGCGCTGGCAACGGTTCCGGTGCTGGCATGGGCACGGGTTCCGGCTCCGGCACGAAGGGCCAGCAGGCCGGCGGCGCTATCGCCCCGGGTCATAAGCCGACGACCAAGACGACGGTGTCGACCAAGACCGAGACCAAGGACAACAAGTCCGACAAGAAGGACACCGATAAGTCCGATAAGAAGGACGAGAAGAAGTCTGACAAGAAGGACGGCAAGTCCGACAAGAAGTCCGATTCCAAGTCCGATACGGGCGCTGCTTCCACGACCACTGCCAAGAAGTCCTCTGATGCTTCCGAGCAGGAGACTGGCACCAATCCGCTCGCCATCGTTGGCGTTGCCGCCGGCGTCATCGGTCTCGCCATCGTCGGCGTGTTCGTGTTCACCAAACGTCGGTAGGTGAGGGCTGTGTCCAATAAATCCAAGGACGCTGACCCCAAGCAACCAGATTCATCGTTCATTCAGTTCGACGATGCAAAGCAACAGGGCGCCGCTTCGGCGGCGTCCGCCCCTCGTCGCAAGGCGCTCCTTGGCGTTCTGACTGCTGCGTGCACCATTCTGATCGTCGTCTCGCTGGGCTTCGTCCATCCTTCCACAAGCGGTGCCTGGTCCATCGACTGGATCATTCAGACCGTGACGGGGGAGAGCGTCGTCACCAAGGACACCAAGGCGTCTGGCTCGACTACGACTTCGGTCGAGGCCAGTTCCAAGGATTCCAAGTCATCGAATGACGCAAAAGACGAGTCCAAGGACGATTCCGAGTCTTCAAACAAGGAATCGGATAAGAGCTCGGATAGCAAGAAGTCCGATGGTCAGGACGGCAAGAAGTCTGGAGATAAATCCGCTGCCCAGAATAGGGGAGCCGGCGATACTTCCAATGTGTCTGGCGGTGCTTCTTCGGGCGGCGGCCAGTCGTCTGATGGAGCCTCCAGCTCTAATGGCGGAAGCGCTCCCTCGGGCGGACAGGGCGGCTCGCAGGAGTCCAGCTACGTAACGGTGACGGTTTCGGTCACATCGAGCGCTGTGGGCAATCCTGTGTCTTCTGGTGGCACCTTTACCTTTAACGAAGGCGCTACCGTCTACGATGCCCTGTGCGCGTTGGGCCTTTCTGTCAACGCACACGGCTCATCGTTCGGCACGTATGTCTCCGCGATTGGTGGTTTGGCCGAGAAACAGTACGGCGGCACGAGCGGCTGGATGTACTCCGTCAACGGCACAACGCCTATGACGGCCTGCAGCAACTACGTTCTCTCCAACGGCGACAACGTGGTCTGGTATTACGTTACAGGCTAAAGACCTCGACATAGTGCGCCAGACGGGCGGTTCGGACAAACATCCGGGCCGCCCGTCTTTATGCGAATGGGACGCCGTGGCCCGCCTCACATGCCTTCCTCGGCAGGCTCTGCAAACAAAAAACCGGCTGGAACGAGAATTCCAACCGGCTATACATTCAAGCAAATGTCGAATCGACTACGACTGCGCACCCTCGAGGAAGAGGCGGCGGCTAAAGTAGTTGTACCAGGTGACCAGGAACGTTGCGATTGCCTTCATGGCCTGGTAGCCGATGCTCAAAAACGTGACGCCCACAAACATGTACAGGTCGTTAAGGCCCAAGCCGATCACGGACAGGATGGTGAAGATCGTGAACTCGCGCTTGCGGCTCATGCCCTCGCGGTGGTCGAACACGTACTTCATGCTGAGCCAGTAGTTGACCACGACGGACGTGATAAACGAGAGTGTGGTACTCATCAAAAAGTCGAGGTGGAACAGCTCGACGAGCGCAATGAGCATGCCCCAGTCGATGCCAAAGGAGATAAGACCCACGACAGCGAACTTGAGGAACTGCTTGGTATGAGGTTGTGCCAGTGCCTTGCGCACGTAATCACATCCAATGCGTTGATGAATCGAGCAAAGAGTTACTTTAGAGCTTTTGCATGGGAAACGTAAGGTCTTTGGCAAGAACTATACGAACTCGCCAAATATTCAAGAGCTAATCCGCAAGCGTTGTAAATTTGCCCGTAAACGAGCGAGACCCACGAACAACGCTGCACTCGACGAGCGTCATCCGTGGGTCCCGTAGTGCAACGAGGAGGCCGAGCTACTTGGTCTCCTCGCCCTCCAGGAAGATCTTTCGGGTCACAAAGTTGTAGACCATGACCAGCGCGGTAGCGCAAATCTTGGCGATATTGGCCTCGAGGCCCAGACCGGCGTTGAGGGCCAGCACGATGCCGTCGTTGAGTGCCAAGCCAATAACGGACAGCACGACAAAGATGATGAACTCGCGGCGGCGACTCATGCCCTCCTTGTGCGCAAACACATACTTCATGCTCGCGACATAGTTAAAGATGAGCGAGACGATAAAGCCGCTGGTATTGGCAATCAGGATGTTAAGGCCCAGACCGTAGTGGAGCAGATTCATAATGCCAAAGTCGATGACCGTGGCAATGACGCCGACGACGCCAAACTTCATAATCTGCGCAAGGAGCTTTTGCATGGTACCTGCCTTAGGGTGGCGCTGGGGCGCCGTGGGGATGACAAACCCAGCAAGTTTAGCCAATCCCCGCGGGTGGAGCTAGGCGCGCTCCTCGATAGCACCGTTTCTATATGCATCGAGCAGTTGGCGTAGGTCCTGGATCTGGCTGCGGATCTTGGCGCCGGTATCGGTGTCGCTCACCATGCGGCGGCGGTCGGCCTCGTCAAAGCGGTTGGTCTCGCTTTCGATATCGATGTTGCGGGTGAGCGCCTCGGCAACGGTGGTAAAGGCCTGGTGCGACTTGAGGCGGCACCCTCGCGAGCTCGAGATAAGCGTGTAGCCGGCGATGCCCGTCTTGGGATGGTAAGCGCGGCAGAATCCGCCATCGATGACCAGCAGCTTGCCCTCGGCGCGGATGGGCTGCTCGCCCTTGGTGGTTTTAACGGGCGTGTGGCCGTTGATGATGTGACCGGTCGGTGAGCATGCCATGGGCGCGACGCCAAACTCGCGCATGATGTCGTCGCAGACCGAGGGCGACTTGGTAAGCGTAAAGTACGGGTCCATCGGCTCGACCCAGGTGCTCTTGTCGGCGATATAGGCGCGCTCAAAGGTACGCACCAGGCGTCCGCTGGCGGGTGAGTTAAAGCCAATCCACAGGTACCACATCCAGTCGAGAGCGTCGCGGTCGCCCACGCGCCAGGCGCGGCGGGCGATGTGGTCGCAAAAATCGAGATAATCGCGGCCAGCGTGCCAGGTGCCCAGGCAGTTCATGCTGCTAAAGGTGCCGTCTTCGTTGAGCGGCACGCAGCCATGGAACAGCAGGTTGCCGTTGGCGACCTTGTACATCGAGCCGTGGGAATAGAGGAAATCGATATGGCGATGCAGGTGATCGGCGGTGACAAACTCGGACACGAGCTTGTCGATGATGTGCTGCTCCTGAGACGTGAGCGTATAGGGGTCCGTCGGGTCGACGGTGGGGAAGTCGTTGGTCGTGAGCGGCCACACGCTGCCGTCGGCGAGCGTGACCGTGCCGGTGTCGTGGTCGATCTTGTCGAGTAACAGGCGGTCGGTCATGTCGAACTCGGGATGGCGCTGGATAATCTGACCCTCGAGCTTAAAGAGCAGCACGTTGATGGCCTTGATCAGCGGGGTGATGGACTCACCGGCGGTGTAGGTGGCATCGGCAAAGGCGACAAGCTCACGCAGCGAGATGCCGTAGTCGTTCTCCAGGATCTCGTAGTTGTCGTAGCGTAGGTTGTTGCGCAGCACCGTGGCGATGCAGGCGGGCTCACCGGCCGCAGCGCCCATCCACAGCAGGTCGTGGTTGCCCCACTGGATGTCGAGTGAATGGTAGGTGAGCAGGCGGTCCATAATCTTGGCCGCGCCGCCACCGCGGTCGAAGATGTCGCCCACCAGGTGCAGGTGGTCGACGGCCAGGCGCTTGATGAGCGAGGCAAGCGACTCGATAAAGTCGTCGGCGCTTGCGGTCTCCAGGATGGACTCCACGATGCGCTCGTGATAGCGCACGCGATAGTTGTTCTCGTCCGGGTGCGTGTGCAGCAGCTCGTCGATGATATAGGCGTAATCGCGTGGGATGGCCTTACGCACCTTGGAGCGCGTATAACGGCTCGAAAGCGAGCGGGCAACCACAATGAGTTGGTCAAGCATCGTCTTGTACCAGGTGGGCGAGTCCTCGCGCTGGCTGCGGACCAGCTCGATCTTCTCGTGCGGGTAGTAGATGAGCGTGCACAGCTCGCCCTTTTCGTCAAAGGAAAGCGTGCCGCCAAAAATCTCGTCGACATGCTCGCGCACGACGCCCGAGCAGTTGTTGAGGATGTGCATAAAGGCTTCGTACTCGCCATGCACGTCGCTCATAAAATGCTCGGTGCCTTTGGGCAGGTTGAGAATGGCCGAGAGATTGATAATCTCGGTAAACGCGGATTGCTCGGTGGGAAATTGTTTCGACAGCAGACGCAGATACTTGAAGTCTTGCGGATTGCGATCGAATGCGACCATGAAACACCTTCCGATGGGGTTGGTAAAACTGATAAACAGCGTCAAACGTTTATCAGTATGCGCCGCTTTTGTTTCGATTGGGGGTGGGAGGTCGAATTGTTGGCCGAACGGTTTGGTAAATCGATTTAGTTGAGGTAGATATGGCGGTTGGGTGGAGACGTAGGGTCGTTTTTACAGACGTATGCCTCCGGGATCGATAGAGATGATGACGGTAAAGATGTTCACCACCTTTGGCTCTATTTGGTAAATAGTGGACATTTGTACCGTATTTATGCTTGCTGTGCGATAATTTTTATAACTATACGTAAGGAGCCTCATATGAGTGATTTTGTCCTGACCTGTGAATCCGCCGCCGATCGAACTCGGGAGTTCTTTGAATCGCGCAATATCCCTGTCGTGTGTTTTCATTACGAGATCGACGATGTTGTCTATGCGGACGATCTGTATCAGTCGATTACGCCGGACGAGTTTTTTGCCCAGATATCCGCGGGCGCCATGCCCAAGACGTCTCAGGTGAGCGTGGGTGAGTACGAGGAGTTTTGGGAGCCGCTTGTTGCCGAGGGCAAAGACGTGCTGCACCTGACGTTGTCGTCGGGTATTTCGGGCACGTATGGATCGGCCTGCGTTGCGGCGCAGATGCTCGCGGATCGCTATCCCCAGGGCGGCAAGGTGCGCGTCATCGATTCGCTGGCAGCGTCTTCGGGCTTTGGCCTGCTGGCGGAATGTGCCGCCGACGTGCGCGATAGCGGGGCTTCACTCGACGAGACGGCCGCTTGGATCGAGGAGCATAAGCTCAACCTGCACCACTGGTTCTTCTCGACCGATCTGTCGAGCTACCTGCGCGGCGGTCGCATTTCGGCTGCGAGCGCGATCATCGGCACGGCGCTTAAGATTTGCCCACTTATGACGGTCGATTGCGACGGCAAGCTGTCGCCACGTGAGAAGATTCGCACTAAGAAGCGCGCGATTTCCGAGATGGCTAAGACCATGATGGCACACGTGCAGGACGGTGCGGATTATTCGGGTAAATGCATCATGTCGCACTCGGCGTGCCGCGAGGATGCCGAAGCAGTTGCGGCGCTGATTGAGGAACAGGTTCCGCAGCTTAAAGGCAAGATTGAGATCAATAACATCGGTACTCTGATTGGCTCGCATACCGGACCTGGTACGGTGGCGCTCTTCTTTATGGGCGACAAGCGCGTGGATTAATTTGCCCCATCACATCGCTGCATGATTGCCCAAACGAAAACGGCCCGCCTCACGTTTGTGGGGCGGGCCAAGATGTTTTGCTAGCGTTTCTTTCCTCGGAAGAAAAAGCCGTGCAGTGAGGGCTTGAGCCCGCGGTTGGCGCGACGCTCCTCGACGCGCTCGTGGATCGAAGCGACGCGCTCGATGACCTCGTCGGGAATCGGCACGTCGGGATTCATGTTCTCGACCTGGCTGACTTCGGCGGCGGCGACCTGGTCGATAATGGGCACATCGTCGCGCGAGATAACGGGCGTGGCGTCTTCCTTCATCTTGCGATAACGCTGCATCATGTCGGTCTGTAGCTGCTGTGCCGAAGGCGGCGTCCAGATGATGGCGTTGGCGCCGGCGGCGATGGTCTCGCGGATGCTCTCGGGCGTCTTGCCGCCCGGCGCGATGAGCGGCAGGTTGGGATAGTGCTCGCGCAGTTCACGCAGGACCTGCGGCGTGTTTTTGCCAGCGGCGATGTTAAGAATCTTGGCGCCGGCGCGCACCTTTGCGTGAGCATCGTCGTCGCAACGTACGACCGTGGCGATGACGGGGATGTCGGCGATGTTGGCGATGTGCTCGACCATCTCGGCGGTGGCGGGGGAGTTGACCACACAGCCCGCCGCGCCCTGCATCTCGGAGACGGCTGCCATCTGAACGGAGCGCTTGCCGGTGGTGGTGCCACCGCCCACGCCTACGAAGACCGGGCACTCGGCGACGGTCAGCAACGCCTGCGTAATGGCGGGCTGCGGCGTGAAGGGGTAAACGGCAAAGACGGCATCGGCGTTGGAGTTGCGGATGACCGCGACGTCGGTGGTGTAGATGAGCGATTTGATACGACGGCCGAAGAGCGTGAAGCCGCTGGCCTCCTCAATCTCGTCAGGCATGCGAAGGGCCGCCTTGCGCAGGCGCCCGTCGATGGGCAGCGGCTCCATGGGAAGCAGTCCGTTGGGGGTCACGGCTACCTGGGGCTCGGTGAACTCGTCTGCGAGCTCGACCTCGGAAAAATCGACCGAGGCGACGATGTCCTCGTGAACCTCGGCAGGAACATCGATGGGGGCTTGGTCGTTTGCCGTGGCCGGCGTGTCGAAGGAGCTGGTGCCGACAAAGGCGTCGACGCGCTCGTTTAGATCGTTGAGGGTATCCATGGAGGCTCGATTCTATGTGATGACGGCCGGCAGGGTGCCGGCAGCGTTGTACTTGCTAAATCGTTTGACGAGTTGATTTTTCCCCGCTGCGCCATCCGTTAGACCGAACGCTCGTCGAACGTGAAGGAGCTGTGGTGGCGGGTTTTGAGGTGCTATCTTAAATGTCCCGTTTAAAAGAGAGGTGACGCGGTATGGAATTAACAGCAATGTTGGGCTCGATTGGCCTATGCGTGGGCGCAATCGTTGCCGCCGCGGTCATCTATTTTGTGGTTACGGCCATTAAGGGCAAAAGAGCCGAGCGCAAGGAACGCGAGGCGCTTAAGCAGCACCGTGACCAGCAGGACAAGCGCGCACGGGAATAGCTTGTTGAGTTTTGAATCCGTGCGCTAGCCGTGTTTTCGGACCAGGGCGATGTAGAAGCCCTCAAAGTCGCGGCTGGGCGGGATGGTGAGCGTGCCGGGCATGCCGTTGGTGATGGCCGATACCTGACCCGCGGCGATTGCCTCGGTGAGAGCGTTGGACTCGATGCGCGGCTCCTCGCCGGCATCCTGGGCGCGGCGTGCTTCGCTTTTGCTCGGCGTGCCGTCGAGGGGGATAAGCTCGCAGTCCATGTGCTTGTCGAGGGCCTCTTGCAGGGCATCCTCGTTTTCCTGCGGCAAGATCGAACAGGTCGAATAGACGAGCGTGCCGCCCGGTTTGAGGGCACCCATGGCGCGGTCCAGAAGCGCGCGCTGCGAGCGGGCGCACTTGCAAAGCAGCTGCTCGGTGAGGCCGCGCAGACTCTTCTCGTTGCCGCTGATGACGGTGCCCGTGCCGGTGCAGGGAGCGTCGAGCAGGATACGGTCAAAGCGGAAGAACTCGTCAAGCTCGCGCGCGTCAATGCGCATGACGGGCACGTTTTTGGCACCCTGGCGGCCCAAGTTGGCCTCGAGCTTTTCGGCGCGGGGAATACTCATTTCGCAGGCGGTGAGGTGTGCCTGTCCCTGGGTGAGGGCGCCGATCTGCGTCGTCTTGCCGCCGGGGGCCGCGCACATGTCCAGGATGTCCTCGCCGGCCTGGGCGCCCAGCACGAGCGGCGGCATCATGGACGACAGGCTCTGCAGGTAGATTTTGCCGTCGCGATAGATGTCGAGGTCCCACAGGTCGGAAACCTGGGCCTCGGGCAGGATGAAGGCGTCTGGGTACCATGCGACAGCGCGATGGGCGATGCCGGCTGCGTCGAGCGCTGCGGCGATGTCTTCGGCGGATGCCTTGAGCGTGTTGGCGCGCAGTGTGACGGGGCGTGCGGCTGCGGCGCCAAAGCCCTCGATCATGAGCTCGGCATCGGTGGGCGCATAGGCGCCGGCGACCGTGTCGACCATAAAGCGCGGCAGGTCGGCAGCGGAGGGTTGGGCTGCAAGCTGGTCGGAAAGCTCGGTAGCGGCAAACTGCCTGAGCTTGAGCTCGGGCTTAACCTGCTTTTTCTGCTTACGACGACGCGGCTTGGACATCCGTCTTTCCTTCCCATTCCATTACATGTCGAGTGTTTAGTACTGGCTCTCGTGCTTGCTAAAGAAGTCGAAGCGCGGGGGCAGCGGCTTCACGCGGTGCTCGCCGGGCTTCTCGCCCAGGATCTCCACGAACTCGTCCGTGGAGGCAAAGATGTTATCCCAGCTAAAGAAAGCGACCGGGTCGACGTCGAAGTACTCGCAGATGAGCTCGCAGCCGGCCGGCACAATACCGTGCATCAGGACGGTCGCCACGCGCAGCTCGGTAAAGGCGTCGACAAGGGCCTGCGTCATCGCGGCGTTTGCCTCGTTACCCTCGAGCTTGTTGGCGGCCTTGGAAGCGTCGCTCCAGCGCTTGTTGGCGGCGCGCAGGTAGTCGTCGCACACGGCAAGCGCGCGGTGCGTCTCGAACTTGTACATGGCCTGCTCAAAGGCGAGGGCTGCCTGCTGGGCGGCTTCGACCACGGTGTCAGAAGCGGCACCGGCGGGGATGCAGCCGTTGCGGTAGGGGCTCTCGTCGCCTTCCTTGACGGCGACGCCGTAGAAGCAGCTGCGGGCCAGACGGTTGAACACGCCGGTCAGCAGCGCGCTCTCCTTAAGGGCCGGGTCGATAACGCGCTTGTCGTCGCAGGCGCGTACCTCGTTGCCGTCCTTGTCCTTGCCGGTCACACGCGTGTCGTATGCCTTGGGGCTAAAGCTCACCGGCTTTTCGGATAGGCCGAGCGACAGCCAGTGCGCGCGCATCTGCTCGCAGGTGTAGTGGTTGAGCAGGTCGTCTGCCGGCGGGGGAGGCGTCTGCGAGGACGAGCTGGCCTTTTTGCCCATGTAGAGCAGGTGGTAGCAGGCGCTGACGGTGCTCTGCGTGAGGTCCCAGCCCAGGGCCTCCCACATGGCGGTCTGCGCGATGCAGTAGAAATAGATGTTGTCCTGACCGATGAACTGGTAAATCTGAGCGTCGTCAGAGCACCACCAGTCGCGCCAGTCGAGCGAGCTGTGCTGGTAGGTGGGTGCGGGCACCTGCGTGGAGTCGGCGGCGGGCTCGCCCATGAGGGCGGCATCCTGGGCGGCGACGCCCTCGGTCACGCCGGCGGCCTTGGCATCGCGCGCGAGCACGGTACGCGTATAGCTGATGGGCGCCCACAGGCTCTCGGGCCAGCACCAGCAGGTGACGTCGGAGACGCCATCGACCTCGGGCACCGGAACGCCCCAGTCGATGTTGCCGGTGATGCGGAAGGGCACGAGTGCCTTGCCGCTGCGGAAGCGCACGCCACCGTTGGCGAGCACCGCGTGGGCGTCGTCGCGCTCCTTCCAGCTGGGGAAGGTGACGGTAAAGCTGCTCTTGTTGCCCTCGGGCTCCAGCACGGTGTGCTCGGGGAGCTGGTCCTCGACGGCATCGAAGGCCTCGCGGAACTTGTTCTGGATGTAGAGCTGAGCCGGCAGCAGCCACTCCTCCATGGTCTTGGAGACCACGGAGCGAACCTGCGGGTTCTGGGCGAGCTTGGCGGTGTAGGTCTTCATAAAGTCGAGGTAGGCCGGCAGATCAAAGTAGAGATTGTCGACCGGGCGCAGCTCGGGCACCTCGCCGGTGAGCTGGCTCTTGGGCGCGATGAGCTCCTCGGGCTCAAACTGGTGGCCCAGATCGCACTCGTCGGCATAAGCCTTCTCGGACTTGCAGCCCTGGATGGGGCAGCGGCCGATGACCTGGCGGCCGTTGAGGAACGTGCCGGCCTTGGCATCGTAGAACTGCAGCGTGGAGCGCTTGGAGATGGTGCCCTGCTCGTGCAGGCGCTCGATAATTTCGGCAGTCACCTCGTTGTGGATCTGGGCCGCCGGCTCAAGGCCCGAGCCGCCGTAGATGTCGCAGCTGATGTTGTAGTTGTTGAGGGTCGCGGCCTGGCGGGAGTGATTGGACTCGACATACTCGCCGATGGACTTATCGTAGCCTTCGTTCTCCTTGAGCTTGCGGTAGCTCTCCATGATGGGCGAGCCGTAGCAGTCAGTGCCCGAGGTGAAGATGACGTTCTCGCGGCCCAGGCGGTCGCGAAGGAAGCGGGCGAAGAAGTCGGCCGGGACAAAGACGCCGCCGACGTGGCCAAAGTGAAGGCCCTTGTTGCCGTAGGGCTCGCCGGCGGTAACGATGGCGCGGCGAGGCCAGCTGGGACGGTCGTTCATGGAGTATTTGGATGCCATGGGACTCCTTCGCATATGGTGAGAGCGCGGCCGGGCGCAAGGCCTGGCGACGCGGTGGTCAATTCGTGCATATCGTTCGACATTATCGCACATGCGGACGGGTACGTGGCAGGGGCGCTATCCTAAGATGCTATGAATGAGATTTCCAACATACATGCGTTTGAGGACGAGGATTTTCTACACGCCTGCTTTGTGTGGGGGATGGCCGTGATCGCGGTGTTTGCCGTGTGCCTGGTGCCGATGTTTATGCTGCTGGGCGGGCCTGCGGACTTGGACGCGGCTGAGGCGGGCGGCTGGATGGCTGTCGTGGGCTGGATAGTCGGCTTGACTGCGGTCTCAATGGCGTCGTTTGCCGTGCACGAGCTGGTACATGCGGTGTTTTTTAAGCTGCTGGCTCCTGCGGGCGCGCGCGTGACCTTTGGGGCGAACCTCGAGACGGCGATGATCTATGCCTGCGCCGAGGGCGTTGTGTATTCGCGCCGGCGGTACATGGCGGTTTGCCTGGCGCCGACGGTTGTTGTGACGACAGCATTTGCCCTGGGGTTTGCGTTCTCGGACTATCCGCTGCTGTGCTACCTGGCGGCTGGTCAGCACTTGTCGGGCTGCGTGGGCGATTGGTATTACGTGCGGACCATCCTGCGCGACCGCCGCATTGTCGCCTGCGAGGATACGTCCTTTGGCGTGCGCTTTTTTGGGTGAGGAGATGTCGATGAAGTCGTTGTTGCTGCATGCGTGCTGCGCACCATGCTCGCTTGAGCCGGTTCGCCTGCTGCGCGAGGAGGGGTTTGAGCCCACGATTTGCTGGACCAACCCTAATATTCAACCTCACGATGAATGGCAGCGGCGTTTGGACGAGCTGCGCCGGTGGTGTGCCGATGGCGACATCGAGCTCATCGAGGCCGGGGAGGACCGCGAACGCTGGGAGGCCGGCGTGGCCCCGCTGGGTGCCGATCGTCCCCGTCGCTGTCGCGCGTGCTATGCCTTGCGCTTGGCCGAGGCATGCCGCGTTGCCCAGGAGCGCGGGTTTGAATACGTGGGCACGACGCTCGCCGTCTCGCCGTATCAGCTGTTCGACACGTGTAATGATGTGCTTGAGCGCTTGGCCGCCGCCCGCGGGCTCACCCCGGTGATTCGCGATTTTCGCCCGTATTATCCAGAGGCCACGCGTCGTTCGCGCGAGCTGGGCATGTATCGGCAGAACTACTGTGGCTGCCGCTTTTCGGCCGTCGAGGCGGCCATGGACCGCGCCCGCATCCGCGACGAGCGTAAAGCCGCCAAAAAGTAGTTCGTTTGGGACGTCAGCCTGCTAGGATGTAGAGCGGACTTTAGCTATATAAGGAGTATCCGACGTGTCTATGCGTACCGATGATTTTGACTACAACCTTCCTGAGGAACTGATTGCCCAGGCTCCTGCCGAGCCGCGCGACTCCTGCCGCCTGCTGGTGGTGGATCGCAAAGGCTCCCAGGCGGGGAAGCCGCTGGAGCACGGCGGTACCGTTGAGCACCGCATCTTCCGCGACATCATCGACTATATCGAGCCGGGCGATGTGCTCGTCATCAACAAGACGCGTGTGATGCCGGCCCGCCTGATCGGTCGCAAAGCCGGCTCGGGTGGCGTGGTCGAGACGCTGCTGCTCAAGCGCCGTGAGGATGTTGACCCGCTGGGCCACGTTTGGGAGTGCCTGGTCAAGCCGGGTAAGCGCCTGAAGCCCGGTGCTCAGATTGAGTATCGCGCCGGTGGCGCCCATGCGCCCGAGGGGGCTCCCGTGGTGCTGACGGCCGAGGTCATCGACTTTGTCACCGATAGCCGCGGAGGCCGTCTGGTGCGCTTTGAGCCGGCCGGCTGCAATGCCGCCGGCGAGCCGCGCACGCTCGACGAGGCCATTCATGCTGCCGGTCACGTGCCGCTGCCGCCCTACATTACCGATTACGAGGGCGATCCCGAGAAGTACCAGACCGTCTACGCCATGAAGGAGGAGCACTCGGCTGCCGCTCCTACGGCGGGTCTGCACTTTACCCCCGAGCTCATGGCCGCTATCGAGGCCAAGGGCGCGAAGTTTGCCGCCGTCGAGCTCGAGGTGGGCATCGATACCTTCCGCTTGGTGGAGGAGGACGACCCTACGCAGCACGTCATGCACACCGAGCGCTACCACGTGTCGCAGGAGGTTGTCGACGCCGTGCATAAGGCGAAGGCCGAGGGTCATCGTGTGATCGCCGTCGGCACCACCGCGGTGCGCTCGCTCGAGAGTGCGTTTGACGCGGACGCGCCGGTGTCCGATCCGGCTGTGACGGCGCGCTATTTTGAAGGCCGCGAGGACGGTGCCGACACGCTCGGCCGCGGCGACATCGTGGTGCGCGAGAACGCCACGACGCAGCTCTACCTTATGCCCGGCTCGACCTATCACGTGGTCGACGCGCTGATCACAAACTTCCACGTGCCGCGCTCCACGCTCATGATGCTCGTGAGCGCGCTTGCCACCCGCGACCAGATCATGGATGCCTACGCCGCCGCCATCGAGGAGCGCTACCGCTTCTTCAGCTTTGGCGACGCGATGCTCATTTTGTAGGTTACGGCGTTTTCCAAACGCCGTAACCGGCCGACGCTGCGCGGGCCGCATTTGGACAATCTGACGTTCAACTTCAAGGGCGCGACCAGAAGGTCAGCGCCCTTTCGTTTCACGTCACCTTGTCTCAAATGCGACCCGCTCGCTGTCGTTGCCAAAACACCGGCATTTCTTTGGTTGTCAAGAGGATGCCGCTCTAGCGGGTTTTCGCTGTCCGCGCCAAAACATCGGCGTCGCCTTTGTTGGCACTTGGGGACGTTCCTTATGTGCCGGCACCTGGGGACAGTCCTTGTAATCGTTGGGGAGTGGTTACTTGCTCGCGAACAGCCAGATCAAGATGATCACGAGAACTACGGCAACGATGCAGACGATGGCGCCGGTGAATTTGATGCGTGAGTCGCGGGTACGTTCGCGCACCGCGTCCTCGGTGGCCTCGAGCTGGGCGACTTCTCGCTCGGTCTCGGTGTGTTCGGCTTTGTCTCGGGCCAAGGATCCTGCAAGCGACTCAGTGATCTCTGGGTGGTCGTGCACTTCGGTCGCCTGTTCGATGATCGACTGTGCATGTGCGGCATCTGCTTGGGCGTTGGCGATGGTCTGCTCCTGGTCGCGGCGTGCCTTGTCCTCCGCGGCGATCTTCTCGCGCAGTTCGCGCTGACGAGTCGCGGCGGCAGTCTTCGCCGTCTGCAACTCGTCGCGCGCGGCATCGGCTTCGGTCGTCACGGCTTGGTGCGCGCGTTTTGCGTCGGCGATAGGGGCTTGAGCCTGCTCGACGGCCTGCTCGGCTGCGGCAAGTGAATGCTCAAGGTCGGCGGTGATGCGCGGGACATCTTCTTCGGCTTTACGCAGGGCATCTGCCGTGTCGGAAATCTGCATCGAGAGCTCGCTGGTGCGCACCGTATAGTTGGCGGGATTTGCCGAGGGATTGCGTTGCAGCTCGGCATACTCATGACGCAGTGTCTCGAGCTGGGCGCGCGTGGCGTCGACGGTTTGTTGTGCGGCGGCAATGCCGGTGTCTCGCTCTGCCTTCACCTTGTCGCGGATGCGCTTGGAATCCTCAAGACGTCGAACGAGGCGGTTGCCGGTCTCGCGCGAGCTCGCCTCGCGGGCCTCCACGGCATCGAGCGCGGCCTTCAGACGGAGCTCAGTCGCGTCATCCTCTGTCTTCATTTGTTCGAGCTGACCCTTGAGCTTTGTCGCTTTGGAGGCGTGGGCATCACGGTCAATCTCGGCGGCCGCTGCAGTCTTTTGGGCCGTGGCAATCGCCTGGCGCTGGTCGGCGACGATCTGGTCGTAGCGGCCTGCGATATCCTGGCGCGTCTCGAGTTCCTCGGCCTGATCGGCAATGCGCTGCTCAAGTTCGGCCAGGTGGGCGCGGGCATCGGCAAGTGCCTTTTTCGCGGCGTTCATCTCGCGCATGGCCGAGGCGCCCTGGGCGATAAAGGTGCCCACGGCGTTCGCAGTGTTCGAGACAGCGGTCCCCAGATCGCGGCTCGCGGCGGGGGAGTGCGGGGCAGTCGGGCGAGCGGTGTCGGCAGCGTCCGTATCGGCAGCCTGCGGCACGGCGATATTGCCGGTACCGCCCTCGATCACAGAAAAGCCTGCTGCGTGCGGGTCGACCGCATCGGCGCCAATCGTGGGATGCTCGAGCTGCAGAAACGAGGGCATGGTGCTGCCCTGGTCGGCAACCGGAGTCTCGCCGGGTACGAAGGTCGAGGCTGCCTCGGCGGCCTCCTCTTCCTCGGCGTCAACGTCAGCGTCGGCCACGGCGTCTTTCATCGCTTTGACGGCATCCATCATGGAGTCCATGACGGCGTCGAGCTCTTCTTCCGAAGACACCTCGATGGGGCCTGCTGCTTGCGGAGCGTTCTCAGCCTTGGGCTCAGTATCGCTCGGGTCCGGCTGCTCTAGCTGCTCTTCTTTGTCTTGCTCTGCGGCGACATTTGCGTCTGCGGCCTCGTCTGCGGCGGCAGGAGCCTCCTCGACAGCGGCATCAATGCCGCCATCGCTTCTGGTGGAAGTATCGCAGCCGTCAATGGTGTCTGCGGAGTTATCAATATGCTGTTGAGTCTGGGGGTCCAGCTCGTCTGTCATAGGCATGTGCTCCTCATCGTTGTTTGTCACCCTATGATAAAGTCTCGCGCCGACATCCCGCGCGCTGCAGCAAAGTTTCAAAACGTGTTCGATGGCTCGTGTCGATAGCAAAAACTCGGCCACTTTATCCAGTTTGTACTTGACAATCCCTTCGCCGAAAGACGTTATGCCGTTCGCCTACCGAGGCCTTTTCTATTCACTTGAACACGCTAAAGTTGCATGTCAGCTTTTGGCGCGTGAAGTTGGATGCGCGCAGTCGACGGGCGGGCCCGTCGCGATTTGAAAGGACTTTGTATGGGACTTTTCACTGGTAAGACCGTGATCGTCACCGGCGGCGGCAAGGCCACGCTCAAGGACGGCTCCGCTGGCTCCATCGGTTACGGCATCGATATCGCTTTTGCCAAGGAGGGCGCGAACCTCGTCATCACCGGCCGCAACGTTGCCAAGCTCGAGGCCGCCAAGGAGTCTCTCGAGGCTGAGTACGGCGTTAAGGTTCTTCCTGTTCAGGCCGATGTCTCCGCCGGTCAGGACAACGAGGCCGTCGTGCAGAACGTTATCGACAAGGCGATTGAGGAGTTCGGTCGCATCGACGCCGTCGTTAACAACGCTCAGGCCAGCGCCTCGGGCGTGACCATCGCCGACCACACCATGGATCAGTTTAACCTGGCCATTTACTCCGGTCTGTATGCCACCTATCTGTACATGCAGAAGGCCTATCCGCACCTGAAGGAGACCAAGGGCTCCGTGGTCAACTTTGCTTCGGGCGCCGGCCTGTTTGGCAACTACGGCCAGTGCAGCTATGCTGCCGCCAAGGAGGGCATCCGCGGCCTGACTCGCGTCGCCGCCAACGAGTGGGGCAAGGACGGCATCAACGTCAACATCGTTTGCCCGCTTGCTTGGACCGCCGCGCTCGAGAACTTCCAAGATGCCTATCCCGAGGCGTTCAAGGCCAACGTCCACATGCCGCCGGCAGGCCACTACGGCGACGTCGAGAAGGAAATCGGCCGCGTTGTCGTTCAGCTCTGCGGTCCCGACTTTAAGTATATGAACGGCGAGACCGTCACCCTCGAGGGTGGCATGGGCCAGCGTCCTTAGGGGTTCCGCCGTTCTACCGAACGGCGGACCGGCCGACGCTGCGCGGTCACCAGGGCGACAACTTGTCATTCAAAGAGGGCGGCATGACCAGAAGGTCTATGCCGCCCTCTTTTCATGCCAATTTGTTCGCCCTGGCGACCGCTCGCTGATGTTGTCAGAGCATCGGCGTTACCAGAGCATCGGCGTTGTCGGCAGTTGGGGACAGTCCCTAAGTGCCGGCAGATTGGGACACTCCTTTGCAAGATGGCGCTGAAGGCTGTCCCCAACGTCTAGTCGTTTAAGAACGTCCCCAACGACTAGCGCGGGAACCTGATCCTAATGCGCCAGTTTCTGTCGAGTCGGTGCTTCTTGCGGGTTGCCCGTATAATGGTTTGCGTATGAACCGCAACCAAGGAGTTCCAGTTTATGGACCAGAACCTTTTTAAATTCGACCTGATTGCCGAGGATCCGACGACGCACGCGCGCGCCGGCGTGCTGCACACCCCGCACGGCGACATCGAGACGCCGATTTTTATGCCCGTGGGCACCAAGGCAAACGTCAAGGGCATTCCTACCGAGACTGTCAAGAAGCTCGGCGCCCAGATCGTGCTCGCCAATACCTATCATCTGTCCATGCGTCCCGGCGAGGATACCATCGCCGAGCTGGGCGGCCTGCACAAGTTCATGAACTGGCACGGCCCCATCCTCACCGACTCGGGCGGTTTCCAGGTCTTCAGCCACAACGATGCCGTCAAGCTCACCGATGAGGGCGTGCGCTTTATTGTCAACGATTACGACGGCCGCCACGTGTTTTGGACGCCCGAGGACAACATGGAAATCGCCATGAAACTCGGCTCCGATATCTGCATGCAGCTCGACCAGTGCCCGGGCTATCCCGCAACGCGCGCCTACGTTGAGCGCGCCGTTGAGCTGTCGAGCATGTGGGCCGAGCGCTGCTATAAGGCGCATACCCGCGATGACCAGGCGCTCTTTGGCATCGTTCAGGGCGGCATGCACCTGGATCTGCGCCTGCGTTCGCTGCGCCATCTGGAGGAGTGCGGCGACTTCCCGGGCTATGGTATCGGTGGCTATTCGGTGGGCGAGGATCACGAGACCATGTTCGAGACCCTGGCGCCGCTCGTGAGCGAGTACATGCCCAAGCATAAGCCGCGCTACCTGATGGGTGTCGGCAACCCCACCACGCTCGTACGCGGCGTGGGCGTAGGCATCGACATGTTCGACTGTGTGCTGCCGACGCGCACCGGTCGCATGGGTACGGCGTTCTCCAGTGAAGGTCGCCTTAACTTCCGTAACGCGCGCTTTGCGCACGACGACGGCCCCATCGACCCCACCTGCACCTGCCCGGTGTGCACGGGCGGCTACAGCCGCGCGCTCATTCGCCACATGGTCACGCAGAAGGAGATGCTCGGCGGCATTTTGCTTTCGATGCACAATATCTACTACCTGCTCAACCTTATGCAGCGTGCCCGCCAGGCCATTATCGAGGGCCGCTACGGCGCATTCGTGAGCGATTGGATGAATAGTCCTGCCGCGGTGGATTACTAAGGGCGACAGACACGCTTGCAGAGCGTGGGCAACGGCAATGGTCGGGCGCCAGCCGGTCGTCACATTCGTTGACACCGGCTGCGCGACCGCTGACCGATAGCTTGCAAGTGCTTGATGCATCGTGGGTACCATACCGAATAGTTGATGCTCGGGCGGGTGTTTGACGCATAGCGTCGACCCCGCCCGTTTTTCTTTTTTCGATAGGAGTACCCATGATTAAGAATGAGAACGTCGAGGGCGAGCCTACCTACGACGAGACGTACCGCCGCGGCCCCGTGGTCATGCGCGGCCCCATGATTCCTAAGGACAACACCTACGCCAACCTGCTGGCGCCCGAGGAGTCGACTGACTGGCTGCACGCCGACCCCTGGCGCGTGCTGCGAATTCAGGCAGAGTTTGTCGATGGCTTTGGCGCACTTGCCGAGCTTGGACCTGCGGTGACTATCTTCGGTAGCGCCCGCACGCCCAAGACCGATCCGCTCTACAAGGCGGCGCGCACCGTCGGGCGCAAGATCGCGCAACGTGGCGTGGCGGTCATCACCGGTGGCGGCCCCGGCATCATGGAAGCGGCCAACAGGGGAGCAGCGAGTGTCAACGGCAAGTCAGTTGGCCTAGGCATTGAATTGCCGCACGAGCACGGGCTCAACAAATACGTGAACCTCGGCATGGACTTCCGCTACTTCTTTGTGCGCAAAACCATGTTCGTTAAGTACAGCTCGGGCGCCATCGTATTTCCCGGCGGCTTTGGCACGCTCGACGAGATGTTCGAGGTTCTCACGCTGGTGCAGACGCACAAGGTCAAGCGCATGCCGCTCGTGCTGGTGGGCAGCGAGTACTGGCAGGGCCTGTTCGACTGGCTCAACGGTCCGGTGATGGACGCCGGCATGATCAGTCCGCTCGATCCGGATCTGGTACACATTACCGACGACCTCAACGAGGCCGTTGACATTGCCCTGAGCGGGCTGATGTAGAGTAGCTAAAATGGGACGGGGCTAAAAAGACCGGTGCGTAACGTTACATGCCAGTCTTTTTAGCCCCGTCCCAAATGAACTGCTTCCAAGTTGCGGTGGAATAGGGATTGATTGACGGCTAATAAGCCAAAAACGGCCCCTATTTCACCGCAACTGATGTGGGCGTCCCTAGCGAGTTGGCTGGTAGCGGGGGCAGTAGCTGATGGCGATGGCATCGACGCCTACATGGGTGGCGATGGTGCAGCCGATGGGGCCGGTGCCGGCGTCTACGTAGTCCTGGCCCGCGAGCGCCTCGTTGACAAGTTCCTGCTCCTCGGCGGCGCCGGTCGTGAGCACGCGCACGCTTGAGCCCGGGTGCTCGTCCAAAAACGTGAGGCAGTCTGCCATGGTGCTGGCGACGATACGCTTGGCGCCGCGGCCCTTTTTGATGGCCTTGATCTCGCCCGACTGCCACTCCGGCGAAACGGCCAGGCGAATGTTGAGCATCTGCGTCAGCTGGCCGGCGAGCTTGGGGGCGCGGCCGTTTTTGACCAGGTTCTCGAGCGTTCGGGGAATCAGCAGCAGATGGGCGTCGGGCAACGTCGCGCGGATCTGCGCCTCGGTCTCGTCCAAGCTGCGGCCGTCCTCGCGCATGGCAAGCGCGTACTCCACCAGCAGACCCTCGGCGCCCGAGCCGGTGCGCGAATCGATGCAGCGCACGTCGAGCTCGTGGGTCTCGGCGACCAGGCATGCGTTGGAATAGCAGGCGGACCACTCGCTGCACAGCGAGATAAAGATCGCGCTGTCGTGGCCATCGGCGCGCACGCGGTCAAACAGCGCCTTGAACTCGCCGGCGCTCGGCTGCGAGGTGTGCGGCAGCTGCTCAGAGCCGGCCATGCGCGCGACGTATTCCTCGGCAGTAATCTGCACCTGGTCGAGCAGGTCCTCGCCCTCGATAATCACATGCAGCGGAATCACGTAAATACCGAGCTCTTGGGCGCGGGCGGGGGAGATGTCCGACGTGGAGTCGGTTATGATGGCAAAAGACATAATTGCACCTTTCGATGGGGCGCCACGGCGCCGCCGATTGAGAGCAAAGTGCGACAAGTATAGTGGAGTTGCTCTACATTGCATGGTTCAATTGTTGAATAGTCAACAGTTTGAAGTGGTGGTGTAGAAATCATCAACTGGGGAAGAGGGGTGCCGATGGCGGCGCTGGAGATATGCAAGCGGCCGGTTGTGCTGTTCGATTTTGACGGCACGGTGGCCGATACGGGTCGGGCGGTGATGACCTCGACGCGCAAGGCGCTGACTGCGCGCGGGTTTTCGGAGGCGCAGATGGGTGACCTGCGCCGCATGATCGGGCCTCCGCTGTGGAAGAGCTTCCACGACTTTTACGGCTTCTCCCGTGAGGAATCGCTCGTGGTGGCAGATGAGTACCGTGCCTTTTTTGACGAGCTGGGACCGGATGAGTATCCCGTGTTTGATGGGATCCCCGATCTGCTGAATGGCCTTGTCGCGCAGGGACACCACTTGGCCGTGGCGACGTCACGCATGGAGGCCAAATGCATCGACATGGTGCATGAGCTTGGTCTTTCTCAGTTCGAAGCCGTGGTTGGCATGAATCCGCCGCAGGGGCGCGAGACCAAGGCCGATTCGGTTCGCGATGCCCTGGCGGCGCTCGGCGCGACGGCGGACGATGCCGTGATGATCGGCGATCGCTTTAACGACGTCGAGGGCGCGCACGCGATGGGCGTGCCGTGCATCGGCATCTATTCGGGCGCGGCGGCGCCGGGTGAGCATGAGGCGGCGGGTGCCGATGCAGTGGTGCACTCGGTGGCCGAGCTTGCTAAACTTTTCTCTATCTAGGAACTAAATGTGAGGGGCGGGTACGCTTGCCGCTCATTGGTAAGGAGGCAGTCTATGAATCAGGTGGAGCAGAGCGTCGCTGAGTATGTCGACGAGGTCTGGGAAGATGTCGTCGCCGATATCGAGCAGCTGGTGAGCTATCCGTCCGTGGCAGTTTCTGCCGATGCAGAGCCCGGCGCGCCGTTTGGCCGCCCGGTCCGTGACGCGCTCGACTGTGCGCTCGGCATCGCGCAGAAGCTTGGCTATCAGACGAGCGACGACGAGGGCTATGTGGGCATTGCCGATATCCCTGGCCGCGGCGACAAGCAGCTCGCGACCATCTGCCACGTGGACGTGGTGCCCGCCGGCCCGGGCTGGAACACCGACCCGTTTGCGCTGGAGCGTCGCGAGGGCTGGCTGCTCGGCCGCGGCGTTATCGACGACAAGGGTCCGGCGGTGCTGTCACTCTACGCCGGCGCCTATCTGCTCAAGCACGGCATTACCCCGCGCTATACTTTCCGCGCGCTGCTGGGCTGCGATGAGGAAGTGGGCATGTCCGACGTTCACCATTATCTGGAGAACCACGCAGACCCCGACTTTTTGTTTACGCCCGATGCCGAGTTTCCGGTCTGCAATGCCGAGAAGGGCCAGTTTGGGGCGACGTTCGTGAGTCCCAAGATCGACGGCGGGCGCATCGTGTCGTGGAGCGGCTCCGAGGCGAGCAATGCCATTCCGTCGCAGTCCATCTGCGAGCTCGCGATTGCCGCCGATGAGCTGCCGGCGCCCGTTGAGAACGCCGACCGCCTGGAGATCACGGCGCTTGATAACGGGCATGCGCAGATTTTCGCCCACGGCATTGGCGGTCATGCCTCGATGCCAGAGGGAACGATCAACGCCGTCGGGCTGATCGTGGCGTATCTGCGCGAGGCCGAGGACGCGTTTGGTGCACGCGACGAGCGCCTGCTGACGCCTGCCGAGCACGAGTTCGTCAAGTTCCTGGCCTTTGTGCATGCGGACGCCTATGGTCGCGGCCTGGGTATCGATGCGACGAGTCCGGCGTTTGGCCCGCTTACCTGCAACGCTGGCGTCATCCGCGTGGCGGATGGCCATATTGAGCAGGTCATCGACGTGCGCTTCCCCGACAGCACGAGTGCCGATACCATCCGCGAGCAGCTCGATCCGCTCGTGGGCCGTTTTGGCGTGACGTGCCGTGTGGGTCGTGCGAAGGTGCCGTTCTCGGTCTCTGCCGACGATCCGGCCGTGAAGGCGCTTATTGATACCTATAACGAGTTTACGGGCAAGCATGCTGAGCCCTTTGCCATGGGCGGCGGCACGTACGCGCGCAACTTTGCCCGCGCCGTCTCGTTTGGCCCCGAGGAGACCGGTCTGGAGCTGCCCGAGTGGGGCGGCCAGATGCACGGTCCCAACGAGTGCGCCAACGAGGAACAGCTCAAGCAGGCGCTCAAGATTTATATCGTGGCAATCTTACGTTTGAACGAGCTTGAGCTTTAAGGCTGCGGCGTTTTAACAACTTAGCACCCCTTTCGTCCGGGCTTTTTAAGTTGCGGTGGAATAGTTCCTAGAATGGGCCATTTGATGGCCAAGCAGGAACTATTTCACCGCAACTTTGTTTTTATTGGTGTAAAAGGCGGGTCATGCTTGGTGGCGGGTTTGTTATTCGTTTGTAAAGCCGAGCCGCGCTTGCGGTAAGGGTCTATCAGATGCCCGTAATAAAGCGCAGCTGACGCGGGCGCTGCCCGATCGAGACCGTATCTTTCCAAACAGCAAAGCGGGCAGGGTGCCCGCGAGTCGCTTGTATGAAAGGAAGATCATGCTCGATCAGGCTTATTCTCGTCGTCAGTTCCTCGGCCTCGCTGGTGGTCTTGCCAGCATCGTCGGTCTCGGTCTCGTTGGTTGCGGCGGCGCAGGCGCAACCGACGCCGCCGACAAGGGTAGCGCCGCTGCTGCCGAGTCCGTCTCGGGTGAGGTAACCTACGACGGCGCCTCCTCGTTCCAGGCTCTCGTCGAGGCTGCTGCCGAGAAGTTTATGGATGCCAACCCCGACGTCTCCGTCTCCGGTTCGGGCAACGGTTCGGGCAAGGGCCTGACCGCTGTCGCCGCCGGCACCGTCACCATCGGTAACTCTGACGTCTTCGCCGAGACCAAGCTCGAGGCCGATCAGGTCAAGAACCTCGTCGACCACGAGGTCGCCGTCGTGGGCATGGGCCCCGTCGTCTCCAAGAACGTTACGGTCGACGACCTGTCCCTCGAGCAGCTCAAGGGGATCTTCTCCGGCCAGATCACCAACTGGAAGGAGGTCGGTGGCGACGACGCCACCATCGTCGTCCTCAACCGCAAGGCCGGCTCCGGTACCCGCGCCACCTTTGAGGCTGCCGTCTTTGGCGACGAGGCCAACGACTTTAAGGGCGACGCCGAGCTCGACAAGTCCGGCGACGTCCAGACCCAGATGGCCAGCACCGACAACGCCATCTCCTACCTCGACTTCTCGCACTTCGACGACTCCAAGTTCAACGCCATCAAGGTCGAGGGCGTCGAGCCCAAGAGCGCAAACGTTACCGACGACTCCTTTAAGATCTGGGCGACCGAGCACATGTACTGCTCCAAGGACGCCGACGAGGCCACCACGGCCTTCCTGGAGTTCATGCTTTCCGACGACGTCCAGGGCAAGCTCGTCGAGGAGCAGGGCTTTATCCCCGTCTCTGCCATGAAGGTCGTCAAGGACGCCAGCGGCAAGGTATCCGCTAAATAAGTAATCGCCCCGGAAAGGTTTGCAATGGCAAAACAGCTGCCAAAGCGCGACCTTGAGAACGTGGGCCTGGGCGTCACGGGCGCGTGCGTAGCGCTCGTGACGCTTGTCGTTGCCGCGCTCATCTTTATGGTCGCCCAAAAGGGCCTCTCGGCTTTTCTCAAGGACGGCGTCTCGGTCGTAGAGTTCTTCGCCGGCACCAAGTGGGATCTGGCCAACACAGCCGAAAACGGCCTGCCCTACACCGGCGCCCTGCCCCTGATCGTCACCTCGTTTGCGGTCATGGTGCTCTCCACGCTCATCGCGCTGCCCATCGCCATCGGCTCTGCCATCTTTGCGGTCGAGATCCAGCCTAAGTTTGGCTCCAAGGTCTTTCAGCCGCTTATTGAGCTTTTGACCGGCATTCCCTCGGTCGTCTTTGGCCTGATTGGCTTTCACGTGGTCGTCGGTCTTATGAAGAGCGTTTTCCACGTAAGCACGGGTCTGGGCATCTTGCCCGGCGCCATCGTACTGGCGGTCATGATTCTGCCGACGATGACTACGCTTTCGGTCGACGGCCTGCGCGCCGTGCCCGATAGCTACCGTCAGGGCTCGCTCGCGCTGGGCTATACCCGCTGGCAGACCATCTGGCACGTGGTGCTCAAGTCCGCCATGCCGTCGCTCATGACCGCGGTCATCCTTGGTATGACCCGCGCCTTTGGCGAGACGCTCGCCGTGCGTATGGTCATCGGCGGCATCGAGGCCATGCCGACGTCGCTGCTGTCGCCGGCGTCCACCATCACCACCACGCTCACCACGTCTATGGCGGTCTATGCCGAGGGCTCGGCCCAAGACGATGTTCTGTGGGCGCTCGGTCTGCTGCTGATGGGCATGAGCCTCATCTTCATCTTGATCATCCACCTTATCGGCCGCAAGGGGGCGAAGGCTCGTGGCTAGCACGCGCATCCACATCGACGAGGCGAGACTCGGGCGTGTCCAAAGGCAGGACCGCATCGCCACGGGCGTGCTGACGGCGATTGTCGCCATCGTCATGCTTATCGTCGTCTCCATGGTGGCCTACATCCTGTTCGAGGGTATCTCGACGCTGTTCCAGCCGGGCTTTCTCACGCAGCCCGCACGCGCCAACGGAACGCAGGGCGGCGTGCTCTACCAGCTGTTCGACTCGTTCTATCTGCTGCTGATCACCCTGATCATCTCGGTGCCCATCAGCCTGGGCGGCGCGGTCTTTTTGGTTGAGTACGCGCCCGATGGGCCTATTCGCGACATCGCCTCGACCGCCATCGAGACGCTGTCCTCGCTGCCCTCCATTGTCGTAGGCATGTTCGGCTTTCTGGTGTTCTCGGTGCAGCTGGGCTGGAAGTACTCCATCATCTCCGGCGCCGTCGCGCTCACCATGTTCAACATCCCCATCCTGGTGCGCGTGATTCAGCAGGCGCTCGAGGACGTGCCGCAGGCCCAGCGCGATGCGTGCCTGGCCATGGGCCTCACTCGCTGGGAGGCCACACTGCACATCCTGATTCCCGAGGCCATGCCCGCCATCGTGACCGGCATCGTGCTTTCGGCCGGCCGCGTGTTTGGCGAGGCCGCGGCGCTGCTCTTTACCTCGGGCATGAGCTCGCCGGTTCGCCTGAACTTCTTGAGTTTTAACCTGTCGAGCCCCACCTCCGCCTGGAACGTGTTCCGTCCCGGCGAGTCGCTGGCCGTGCACATCTACAAGATCTATGGCGAGGGCAGCCCCGAGGCCCAGCAGATCGTCTGGGGCATCGCGGCACTGCTGATGATTTGCGTGCTGCTGTTTAACGTAGTCGCCCGTATCGTGGGCAAGCAACTGGCAAGGAAGATGACGGCCGAATGAGCGAGATGAACACAACGCCCGCAACCGAGGCGGCATCGTCCGACACCCAGGACTTTTTGTCGAGCGTGGGGGAGAGCGAGAAACGTGTTCGCGTGAGCGACAAGGCCGTGAGCGACGAGGTCGTGGTCTCCACCAAGGACGTCAACGTGTACTATGGCGACCACCATGCGCTGCACGATGCGTCGCTCGACTTTCACAAGGGCGAGATCACGGCGCTCATCGGGCCTTCGGGCTGCGGCAAGTCGACCTTTTTGCGCAGCCTCAACCTTATGAATCGCGAGATTCGCGGCTGTCGCGTGGAGGGCGAGATCAACTACCGCGGCCGCAACGTGAACACCAAGACCGAGAACACCTACGAGCTGCGTCGGTCCATTGGCATGGTGTTCCAGCAGCCAAACCCGTTCCGCAAGTCCATTCGCGACAACATTACGTTTGCGCCCAAGCGCCACGGCATCACCGACCGCGACGAGCTCGACCGCATGGTCGAGGAGAGCTTGCGTGGCGCCGCGCTGTGGGACGAGGTCAAGGACAAGCTGGACAAGAGCGCCTACGCGCTTTCGGGCGGCCAGCAGCAGCGTTTGTGCATCGCGCGCACGCTTGCGCTCAACCCCGACGTGATCCTGTTTGACGAGCCCTGCTCGGCGCTCGACCCCATCTCGACGCTGGCGATCGAGGACCTCATGTCGTCGATCGCGGCCGACCGCGCCATCGTCATCGTGACGCACAACATGGAGCAGGCGTCGCGCGTGTCCAACCGCACGGCGTTCTTCTACATGGGCGATATGGTCGAGTACGACGAGACCGACGAGATTTTCCAACGGCCCAAGGATAAGCGGCTGAATGATTACCTCACCGGCATGTTCTCCTAGTCCGGGACATGCTTGAGGCCTGCGGCGGCCACGGTTGTCGCGGGACTGATTGGAGAGGCGGGTCATCTCTTGCGGGAGATGGCCCGCCTTTTTGTGTCGTGTGCTGGTGCGCTTGCCCAAAACCACCACAAAGGTGCCTGTCCCCTTTGTGGTGGTTTTCGCTATCATGGACAACGTTGAATTTCTACGAAGGAGCAGGGCATATGGCGATTCTTTTGGGATGCGATTCCGTCAGCCTAGAGTTTCCCACCAAGCATATTTTCGATAGCGTGACGCTCGGCGTGGGCGAGGGCGACCGCATTGGTATTGTCGGTAAAAACGGCGACGGCAAGTCGACGCTGCTGAGCGTGCTCGCCGGCACGCTGGAGCCCGATGACGGACGCGTGACGCACCGCCGCGGCACCACGATCGGTCTACTCGGCCAAAAGGATCAGCTTGTCGACACCGATACCGTGCATCATGCCGTTGTGGGCGACACGCCCGAGTACGAGTGGGCGTCGAGCCCCCGTACGCGCCAGATCCTCGCCGGCCTCATTAGCGATGTGCCCTGGGAGGGCATGGTAGGCGAGCTCTCGGGCGGTCAGCGCCGCCGCGTGGACCTCGCGCGCCTGCTGATCGGCGACTACGACGTGCTCATGCTCGATGAGCCCACCAACCACCTGGACATGCGCACCATCAACTGGCTTGCACGCCATCTTAAGGCCCGCTGGCAGCGCGGTCAGGGCGCGATGCTCGTGGTCACGCACGACCGCTGGTTCTTGGACGAGGTCTGCACCAGCATGTGGGAGGTCCACGACGGCCAGGTCGATCCCTTCGAGGGCGGTTACTCCGCATATATCCTTCAACGCGTTGAGCGCGACCGCATGGCCGCCGTCACCGAGGAGCGCCGTCGCAACATGGCGCGCAAGGAGCTCGCGTGGCTGAGCCGCGGCGCCCAGGCTCGTTCCACCAAGCCCAAGTTTCGCGTTGAGGCTGCTCGCGAGCTGATCGCCGACGTGCCGCCCGTACGTGACGAGCTAGAGCTCAAGCGCCTGGCCGTGAGCCGCCTGGGCAAGCAGGTTATCGATGTGGTCGACGTGGACGCCGGCTATGCGGATGCCGATGGCACGTCCAAACAGGTGCTCACCGATGTGACCTGGCTCATTGGTGCGGGCGATCGCTATGGTCTTTTGGGCGAGAACGGCGCCGGCAAGTCCACGTTGCTCGACGTGATTCAGGGCAAGATCGCGCCCCTGCGCGGTCGCGTGAAGATTGGCCAGACGGTGCGCTTTGGCGTGCTGTCGCAGCAGCTCGAGGAGCTCGAGCCCTACATGGGCGACACGATTCGCGAGGTGCTCAGCAACTATAAGAAGTACTACGTCATAGACGGCAAGGAGACTTCGCCCGAGAAGCTTTGCGAGCGTCTGGGCTTTTCGACGCAGCAGCTCTGGAGCCGCATCGGCGATCTTTCGGGCGGCCAGCGCCGCCGCCTGTCGCTGTTGCTGACGATCCTGGACGAACCCAACGTGCTCATCTTGGACGAGCCCGGCAACGACCTGGATACCGATATGCTGGCGATTGTCGAGGACCTGCTCGACGGCTGGCCCGGCACGCTGATTCTGGTGACGCACGACCGCTTTTTGATGGAGCGCGTGACTGACCAGCAGTGGGCGCTGCTCGATGGCCATCTGACGCATATGCCTGGCGGCGTCGACCAGTACCTGCGCCTGTGCAACGCCACCGCCGAGGGCGAGCCCGTGGGTGCACCGAGCGCCAAGACCGGCACGTTTGACACCGGTGCCGCGGCGGCTGCGGCCGAAAAGCCCAAGTCGAGCGGCCAGCCCAATGGCCTTTCCAACGCCGAACGCCAGAAGCTTCGCCGCGAGGTGAGCTCGCTCGAGCGCAAAATGGAGACGCAGCGCGCCCGCGTGGAGGAGGCCGAGGCCGCGATGGCTCAGGTCGACCCCACCAACTACACGGCGCTGGGCGAGCAGCAGGCAAAGATCGACGAGGCCCACGCCGCCATGGACGAGTTGGAGATGGCGTGGCTCGAGGCGAGCGAGAGGCTCGAGGGCGAGGAGTAGGCGAGGATGATCAAGGCCGCGTTTTTCGATATCGACGGCACGTTGCTGAGCTTTAAGACCCATCGGATTCCGGCGTCGGCGCAGCAGGTGCTCGACAGCTTTCATGAGCAGGGGATTGCGTGCGTGATCGCCACGGGTCGCCCGACCTATCAGATGCCCGATTGGCTGTTCGAATTGGGTTGGGATGCGTACATTACGCTCTCGGGCCAGCACTGCTTTGATGCCGAGGGGGTTTACCGCAGCTGCCCGATCGATCCGGACGACGTTGCGGTGATCGTGGACCAGGTGGCGCAGGGACGCTACGACTCGCTGTGTATGCAGGGCGAGAACTCGTTTGTGAACCGCCTGTCCGAGCGCGTGGTGACGGCCGGCAACAACGCGGGGATCGTCTACCACGAGGAACCGTTTGAGCGCGCCTTTGACGCACCGGTCTACCAGTTCTGCGCCTTTGTGGACCCGGCCGACGAGCATATCGTGACCGATGCGGTGTCGCATTCGCTCACTACGCGCTGGTGCGATCTGTTCTGCGACATTATTCCGGCAAACGGCGGCAAGGACCTGGGTGTGGCGGCGACGCTGGAGCGCCTGGGCATCGACGCGAGCGAGGCGATTGCCTTTGGCGACGGCGAGAACGACCTGTCGATGTTTGCCGCCGTGGGCACGAGCGTGGCCATGGGCAACGCGCAGGCGACCGTGAAGGCCGCAGCGACCTACGTAACGACCGCCGTGGACGACGACGGCATCTACAACGCCGCCAAACACTTTGGCCTGCTGTAGCTGCGGATTCGGCATCTGGGGACGTTCCTTTTCTGCCGGCAGCTGGGGACACTCCTTGCGGGGCGTCCCCATTTTGTTTTCGTCCCGCATGTTTTGTGAAACACGGCTAACTTTTAGGCAAAGTAGTAAGACATGGTCAACTTTTGCGGTAAAGTAAGCCAAGGAAAGTATCCAAAGGCTAACTAGCAATCATCGCGAAAGGCGGCCCATGGCCCTACGTGAATCCGGAGAAGACTATCTCGAATCGATCTACGTCCTATCGGAACGTCAGGGCATCGTGCGCTCGATCGACGTTGCCGAATACTTGGGCGTAACCAAAGCAAGCGTCTCTAAAGCCATGGCGGCCTTGGAGAGCACCGGCTACGTGGAGATGGGCAAACGCGACGTGCATCTGACGGAACGCGGTCTTGAGGTTGCCCGTCAAATGTGGGAGCGCCACTGCTTTTTTGTAGGTCTGCTAGAGGACGCAGGCGTAACGCCCGAGGTCGCGTCGCAAGAGGGCTGCCACATGGAGCACTGCCTGAGCGAGGAGAGCTTCGAGAAGCTAAGATCGATGCTGAGACGGGAAGATGTAGCGGGTCCAACAACAGAAGCCTAACTGACCCACAGTAGCGCGGAGTTCACGCAAAGCGCGAACCAGCGACCGGGACCAGCGGCCCTTTCGGCCAAGTCCATTTCAGCAAAGGAACCCCGCCAGCAAGCGATGCCCAAGAACCGCCAGCTGTGTCAATGCAGGCCGGGGCCGGGCTTGGTTTTGAAAACACTCCGCAGCGCGAGGCCCGCCTTTCCGTTGCTCCGCAGGAGCAAGAAAGACGGGCCTCATGCGCGAGGACGTTTTCAAAACCAAGCCCGGCCCCGGCCGGAGGGACCACGAGCGCTACAGGTTCTTGACACCCATCGCGCGCATGGCGTTCAGGATGGCGATGATCGCCACGCCTACGTCGCCAAAGACGGCAAGCCACATATTGGCGATACCCAGCGCTGCCAGCACAAGGATCAGCAGCTTAATGCCCAGCGCAAAGATTATGTTCTGCCAAACAATCGACATGGTCTTGCGCGCCACGCGGATCGCGCGGGAAATGTTGGACGGCTTGTCGTCCATCAGCACCACGTCGGCGGCCTCGATCGCGGCGTCGGAGCCCATGGCGCCCATGGCAATGCCCACATCGGCGCGCGTAAGCACAGGCGCGTCGTTGATACCGTCGCCGACAAAGGCGAGCTTGCCCTTGCCACTTTCGGCCGCGAGTAGCGCCTCAACGCGCTCGACCTTGTCGCCCGGCAGGAGCTGCGCGTGGAACTCGTCGAGACCGAGTTGCTTGGCCACAGACGCTGCAACCTCCTCGCGGTCGCCCGTGAGCATGACGGTGCGGTTGATACCGGCGGCATGCAGGTCGCGAATCGTTTGCTCCGCATCGGCCTTAACGGTGTCTGCAATCACGATGTGGCCGGCGTACACGCCGTCAACGAGCACGTGGAGGATCGTGCCGACAACCTCACAGTCCGGTGCTTCAACGCCGGCCGCGGCGAGCATCTTGGCGTTGCCAACGACGACGTGCTTGCCGTCGATGGTTGCCGTCACGCCGTGGCCCGCGTCGTTGGCGGAGTCGCTCACGCGCTTGGGGTCGACCTCGCCCTGGTAGGCGTCGCGCACGGACTGCGCGATGGGGTGATCGGAGAACGACTCAGCAAGGGCTGCGACTTCGAGCAGCGACTGCTCGGTATAGCCAGCCTCGGGGTGCACCGCGACGACTGAGAACGTGCCGTTGGTGAGGGTGCCCGTTTTGTCGAAGACGATGGTGTCCACGTCGGCGAGCGTCTCGAGGTAGTTGGAGCCCTTGATGAGAACGCCCAGCTTGGACGCGCCGCCGATGCCGCCAAAGAAACTCAACGGTACGCTGATCACGAGGGCGCACGGGCAGCTGACGACCAGGAAGGTCAGGCCGCGCAGGATCCAATCGGACCAAGCGCCAGTCACCAGGCCGCCGCCAAGCACGAGCACCGCGGCAGCGCCAGTGACGGCGGGGGTGTAGACGCGGGCAAAGCGCGTGATGAAGTTCTCGGTGCGCGCCTTCTTTTCGCTGGCATTCTCCACGAGCTCCAGAACACGCGCGACGGTTGACTCGCCAAAGAGCTTGGTGGTGCGCACGTGGATGAGGCCCGTCATGTTGATGCAACCGCTGATGATATCGTCGCCGGTCTTGGCCGGGCGGGGGACCGACTCGCCCGTGAGTGCGGCGGTGTCGAGCTGGGTTTCGCCCTCGACGATGACGCCGTCGATAGGCACGCGCTCGCCGGGCTTGACCACGATCACGGTGCCGACGGCGATGTCATTGGGAAAGACCTGTTCGAGTGTGCCGTCGGCTTGCTCGACGTTAGCGTAGTCGGGCGCGATGTCCATCATGGCACTGATCGACTTGCGGCTCTTGCCCACGGCGTATGCCTGGAACAACTCGCCGACCTGGTAGAACAGCATGACAGCGGCGCCTTCGGCCATGTGCGGGTCGGTGTCGGGGAAGAGCACCATGGCAAACGCGCCGATGGTCGCGACGGCCATGAGGAAGCTCTCGTCGAAGGCCTTGCCGCGGCGGATGTTATTGAATGCCTTTTGCAGTACGTCGTAGCCGGCAATCAAAAACGGCACGAGGAACAGCACAAAGCTGGCGTAGATGTTGCCGGGCTCCCCAAATGCGATAGTGAGGGCGCCGAGCTCGTCGAGGGCATAAACAACGGCAAAAATGCCCAGTGCTATCAGGATGCGGTTGCGCTTATGCTCAAGGGACTCTTTCTTCTTGCGCTTCTTCTTTTTCTTTTTGGGATCGGCGGCTGTCATGATTCAAACCTCTCATTTGAGTTTATGAACACTCGCTCATATAATTTCGCGAGCAAAGGCCGCGGCAAGCGCGGCCTCGCAGGTCAACGTATGCGCGGGTTAGAGAATGATCTCGCAGTCCGGCTCGGCGTCGGCGGTGAACTCAACGACGCGGTCCAGGACCTCGTCGAACTTGGCGTCGTCGGCCTCGAGCGTCAGCTTCTGGGTCATAAAGTTGACCGAAACGGACTTGACGCCATCGAGCTTAGCCAGCTCGTCCTGAAGTTCACGCGCGCAGTTGGCGCAATCGATCTCGTCGAGCTTGAACTGCTTTTTCATGGTGGGTTCCTTTCCCTGTGTTAGCGGTCTGGGTGCCGGCCGCGCTGATACCGTGGTTGATTGCTATTCGCAGATATGGCTCATGCCCTGGTTAAGCATGGTGTAGACGTGATCGTCGGCAAGCGAGTAGAGAATGTTGCGGCCGTCGCGGCGGAACTTGACCAGGTGCGACTGCTTAAGCGTGCGCAGCTGGTGCGACACCGCAGACTGCGAGGTCGCGGTCGCTTCGGCGATGTCAGCCACGCAGAGCTCGCGACCCATGAGGGCATAGAGAATCTTGATGCGCGTGGTGTCGCTGAAGACCTTGAACAGGTCGGCAAGGTCGTAGAGAAGCTCCTCGTCGGGAAGGTCCTCGGGCGAGCAGGTGGTGGGGACGATCGGCTCGGTGGCCTCGATGCCAGTCTTTGTTTCATCAGCGTGGCTGCTCATTGCAACATCCTTTCATATGAACATGCGCTCATATAACTTACTTCCGATTATATGAGCGCATGTTCATATGTCAATGACGTTCAGGTAATTCGTCGCACAAAATGATGGGGAATAGTGGACGAGATTCCGGACTGAGCGGTTTTGATAGCCGATGCCGGGGTGGGTGCCCCCGCGCCGTGCAAAAATTGGAGTATTCTGCAACTATAGAGGGTCCGTTAATCTATTCCAGGCCAAATAAAGCCGCTCAAGAGTTATCCAAGGGCGGCAAACAGACAAGGTCTTCCTCAAATGTTGCCTAACGTTCTCGTTCGATAGCGTTTTTGTTTCTCATTTGGATTAACTTGTGGGTGCTGGAGGGCCGACCCTGCTGAATACTCGCAATTTTGCACATCGCTAGGGTACCCACCTTGTTAGCCGGTCTAGCTTCCGGCCCCGAAGATTCTGCCCTCGGGCGCGAGGCTGCTTATTTGGGCAAATGATGGGCTGTCGGATTCGACAGTCTGCATGTCATCGATTGCCGAACTTCATTTATTGTCGGGTCATCCAGCGTGATACCTTCGAGTGTTGCTTTTTCGAGGTCGATTTGTTGACGATCTTCGGAATCCTGGCGAAGCTGCTTCTGAATTCGCTTTTTCTCTTCTATAAACCTTCTGAGCACAAACTGTCTCAGGTCCTCTTGCATGATTTGAAAGTCTTTTGGCAGACGCGAGGGGCGTATGCTCTCTTTCCGTTGGATCGCCTCCATGACCCTAACGAAAGCGCTGGCATGCATAAAGGAATAACGACTGACGGTGATGATTCCGTATCCCATGGACGCAAGCGCATTCTTGCGCTCCTCATCGATGGCGCGGTCTTCTTCCGCGTCATGATAAAGCCCGTTGTATTCAATGTCTGTGCGAGATTTCTTTAGATACGCATCCATAAAGAACTTTTTGCGTCTCGTGAGATTCTTTGCGGCAGCGGTGACCTGCACCTCGTAATCGGTCTCAATTCCCTTAATACCAAGCCCTCCTTCGCTTTTGGGCAGCGTTAGCATCATGACAAAGGCCGTTTCCATAGGAGACCGGCATCCGTCGCGCACACATTGGATCGCCTTTCGGGCAAGGGCCAGACCGTCGCATCTGGTAATGGAATTAAAGAACTGTTTCAACCTCTCGGTCGAGGTGAGCGCGAAACGCTCGTTATAAGAGGTGGAAGAGCCGGTTCCAAGGGAGTAAACGCCGCACAATTCAAAGTAGTACTCCACCAGTTCGCGAAAAGGGAGATAGGTGGCGGCCTGAAGTGCGCAAAGCTCAACGCCAACAATGAAGATGCCATCTTTGAGCTCTATAAAGCGTGAGTTCGAGAATCGTTTTGACGAAACGTGGCATTGACAGTTCATTGCATAGCGCGCATTCCTGCGATCAAATACCATTACCTCGAGGCAATCATTTGCGTCAGGGGAAACATCGTGTTTGGTGAGCCATTCTGCGGCTGCGTCAAGGAGCGTTCCGGTGGGACATGATCCGTAAATCGCGGCAGGGTTACAGGGCTCGGTGTCTTTCGCAGACGCCGAATGCGCGGCCTGGTAGACCGCTTTTGCAGTGGTATGTGACAATACGATACTCATGGTATATATCGTGTCAGCTAATGCCGTGTTGATGGCGCTGAGTGGGAAAGTCGTTTTAGGGGCCTAACCAAATGCTGTCCAAAAGCTTGACGCAATTATGGGTTGGCACGCCTAAAATCAATGTTATCGCAGCTTAGCTATAGCATATAAAAACTCAATTGCTGCACATTTGATATCGATGCATCGCCATCCGACAACGAATTACGTGTCGGGAATTGGCCGAAATCGTTCAAAATGAGGGTTCAGAATTTGTGATGGCAGATCTATCTGTGGAACGTAGGGCGGCCCCGCTGCGGTGTTTCCCGCTGCGAGGCCGCTCGTGAGCAAGCAGTGTTTGTCGCAGGCGTTGCTATTTCGCGAATAGGTTCTTGAGGTTGAACTCGGCCTGTACCGTGCGGAGCATGAGGTCGGTGTCGTCCAGACCCAGATGCTGCTCGTTGGCGTCGGGCGCGAGGGTGCCGCGACGGCGTGCCCAGTTCTCGAGCGCGGCGGGGGCGGACTCGCGGGGGAGCGAGCGCACGTCGGCGTCCAGGCTGCGGCAGATCTGGCGCGAGTCGATGACGATGATCTTACCCGCGCGGCGTGCCTCGGCGTAGCCGTCCAGGTGGATCTTGAACCAGCTGTCCTCAAACGCGGCGTTGTGTGCCATGTACGGGTACTTCTTCATGAGCTTGAGCAGCTGCTTCTGCAGTTCCTTGTTCTCGCGGAACGGCTTTTTGCCGTCGATGTCGTTCCAGGTGATGTGGTGGATATTCGACAGCGGTACATCCTCGCCGCGGTAGATGTCGGGCAGGCCACAGTAGTGCGCCTCGGCGTCGTGCGGGATGGCGTCGCTGGTGAGTTCCATGATCTCCCAGCCGACGTTGATGATATAACCGCGTTCGGGTGCACGGCCGGTGGTCTCGATGTCGACACCGAGCACGGTGCCCTGGATGGGCTTGCGGGCGTAGGCCACGCCGAGCGCGTCGCGGTCGCCGCGGATTTCGCGCATAACGGACGCGGCGGTGCGCTTTTGCATCTTGCCGATGGCGGCGCAGGTGTCGGCATCGGACAGGCCGCGCGAGAGCGTCGCGGGCGTCACGTTGCGCAGACGCGCCTCGCCAATCTGGTCGCACAGGTCGCGGTTGCGGTCGGCCAGGTCGCGCACGGTGGCAAAGTCGAAGCCGGGGTCGCCCTCGGCGGTAAAGTACTCGGTCTCGAGCACCTTGAGGGCCTCCTCGCCCTTCTGGCGCTCGGACTCCATGGCGCCGTGGTCGCCGTAGATAAACATGGGGATAAACGGCTGGCGCTCGTATTCGAGTGCTTGCGATACGTTCATATGCTACTCCTTGGACGGGCCGCGTTGTGCGGCTCGAGGCTACTGAGTTATGGCGAGATGATAGTTTACCATAGGCAACTATTGGCACCGCGCCCGGGACAACTACAATACCCTAGTTGACCGCTAGGACTTTTACAATGCTGCCGAAAGACACGAAAGGTTCCATCCGTCATGGATTTACTGATTGATATTCTGCTCGACGCCGGCAAGGACACGCTGTCGCTGGTGCCGTTTTTGTTGGTGACGTATCTTGCTCTCGAGACACTTGAGCACGTTGCGGGCGACCGCGTCAACGGCGCTATCAAGCGTGCTGGTGCCGCGGGTCCCGTGGTTGGCTCGCTGCTGGGCATGGTGCCGCAGTGCGGCTTTTCGGCCATGGCGGCCACGCT
Organism: uncultured bacterium; assembly: GCA_905215065.1. GTDB lineage: Bacteria > Actinomycetota > Coriobacteriia > Coriobacteriales > Coriobacteriaceae > Collinsella. The sequence goes on from CAJMOF010000007.1 coordinate 84,464, forward strand.
GTACGCCGGCCGTGTCGTGACCTTGGGCACGTTGGTGGCGGTGTTCCTTTCGACCTCCGACGAGATGCTGCCGCTGTTGCTTGCCGAGCAGGTTCCCGTGCAGACTATGGCGATGCTTTTGGCTTCGAAAGCGCTGATCGCACTGGTCACGGGTTTTATCGTGGACGCTGCCATTCGCGGCCTGCGCCGTAACGCCCGCGCGCACGCGGCGATTCGCCGTACCGTGCTGGGAACCGCGGCCAACCCGGCCCACGTGAACTGCGCGCACGACGACCACAGCGGCGGTGACATCATCGACGAGGTGGCCGAGGCAGGCGTGAGCGCCGACCACATCCACGAGCTGTGCGAGCGCGACCATTGCGGTTGTGATGAAGACGAGGACGAGCACGAACACGGACATGGCCACGATCACGGTCATGAGGGCGAACATGAACACCATGACGGTCACGGTCACTCTCACTCCCACGAAGGGACGCCTGTCCTGTCGATCATCCGCAGTGCGATCTCGCACACCGTGCAGGTCTCGGTATTCATTTTTCTGGTGACGCTGATTCTGGTCGCCGTGCTCGAGACGTTCGGCGAGTCCGCGATCGAGCAGTTCCTGCGCGGCAACGAGACACTCGCTGTCCTGGGTTCGGCGCTTGTCGGGCTGATTCCCAATTGCTCGGCGAGCGTGGTCATTACACAGCTGTATCTGGAAGGCGCGCTGCAACTGGCGCCGATGCTCGCCGGCACGCTCATTTCCGCCGGCGTGGGTTATCTGGTGCTGTTCCGCACCAACCGCAGCGCCCGCGAAAATGCCGTGTTCCTGATCATGATGTACGTCATCGGCGCTGGCTGGGGCCTCATCCTCTCCGCCGTTGGCCTCTAAGTAGGCCTAAAAAATGGGCTTCAAATAGCCATGCTCAGCGCCTGCGCAATGCGGCGACGCATGGCATTTTGAAGCCCGTTTTTTGTTGAGCAATGGATTCCGAGCGCTCACACCGCTCAAAACAAAAAGGTAGATTTTAGGCATGTCTCAAAAATCTACCTTGGTTAGTGCAGCAACTCGGTGAGGTTGCGTTTAAAGCGGGCGCGGTCTTCGCTGGTAAATGCTGCCGGACCGCGAGTGCGTCCGCCGGCGCGGCGTACCTTCTTTTCCTCGTGGCGAATAAACAGCTGCATGTCGATGGTTGCTTTGTCGTAGACGCGCCCGCGCACACCGATAGCGGCGGCATCGCGCCCGAGCACCATGCTCGCCAAGCCAATGTCCTGCGTCACGACCACGTCGCCCGCCTGCAGGCGTTCGACAATGGCAAAGTCGGCGCTGTCGGCGCCCACGCTCACGTCGAGCGTCGTGACCCAAAAGCCGCGTCGCGCGTGCTCGGCATCGCGCGGGTCGTCGCGGCGAATGTGCCGTTCCAGGTTTTGCGTGCTGTTGCCGGCGATAACAACGGCGACGCCCGCCCGCCGCGCGCAGTCAATCGACTCGCGCGTGACCGGGCAGGCGTCTGCATCAATAAAGAGCGTTCGTGGCATCTAGCGCACCAGTTTGCCAAACTGAATGGCGCGAACAATGAGCGTCACGCCAAACACCAGCAGCGCGGCACCGCTAAAGATGACGAGCATCTTGGCCGACCACAGCGGATAGATAAACACGAACATGCCCGCGATGATGGAGAGCGCGCCGCTCAGGATGGCGAGGGCGCGGTTGGCGGAAAGCTCGGATTCCAGAATCGACATGACGCCCTCGACGATCCAGCCAAAGCCGGCGACGACCACCACGAGCGTGGTGAGCGTCGCGGTCGAGAAGGCCTGGTTGCGCAGGATTATGACGCCGCCCAGAATGATGAGCAGGTTGGAGATGATGCTCGTAACGCGCCAGCCGGTGGGCAGCAGCGGCTCGAAAACAGCGGTAAACAGCCTGATCGCGGCCGTGATCACAAAGTAGATGCCCAAGACGGTCGTCAGGAAGACGAGGGATTTGGCGGGCGCAAACAGCAGTGCGATGCCGGCGACGAGCGCCAAGACGCCCGTGATGGCGTAAATCCAGCGCACGGCCTTGACGGCCTTGCCTGCCATGCTTTTCTCGTCAAATCCAAACGCGCTCGATTGCTTGTCATCGTTCTTAAAGATGCCCATGATGTCTCCTTTCCGTGCGGCGTAAGCCGTAGCTCTTGCAACCAGTATCGCCTAAGGGCGCCGTCGCGTGGGGCGGGAAGGGCGAATGGGAGCCTCATCTTCCCGAATTGTTACCTTTGTTCCCGTTTGCATGCGGAATATTCAACAGGTGTGGAACATTGCGCCGCTGTGTGTAATTGCCTACGTATTAGGTTAGATTTTCTTAAGAACAATTGGCTTTTATTGGGGGTCTTATGAACGAAGCTGTTCCCGCGGCGCCGGTAAGCGCCGAGTCGATGGCAAAGCAGGGTTGCGAAAAGCTTGGCCTGGACACGTTTGACGCGCTGGTCCGCCGCGCCCGTACGTGCCGCCGTTTTGACGAGTCTATGCGCGTGCCGCGCGAGTTTTTGCTCGAGCTGGCGGAACTGGCGCACCTGGCTCCCTGCGGCGCCAATGCTCAGCGTCTGCGTTTTCATGTGGTGAGCGGTGCCGAGGATTGCGCGCGTGTATTTGATGAGCTTGCATGGGCCGGCGCGCTTAAGGATTGGTCGGGTCCTGCCGAGGGCGAGCGTCCGACCGGCTACATCGCGATTCTTGCCGAGCGCGCCGTTCCGGGCAAGCCCGCCGCTCCCATTACCGATGTCGACACGGGCATTACCGCGCAGACGATGATGCTCGCCGCCCGCAGCGCCACGCCCGAGGTGGCAGCCTGCATGTTCAAGGCCTTTACGCCCCACGCGATCGATGCCATGGGGCTCGATAACGACAAGTATGAGCTCAAGCTGATCATGGCGTTTGGCATTCCGGCCGAGACACAGGTGATCGATGCGATCGATTCCAACCCCGACGGCTCCATCAATTATTGGCGCGACGAAGCGCGGGTGCACCACGTACCCAAGCGTCCGCTTGCCGACGTGCTGCTGTAGTTGTGCGTCGTTGCGGTGCAATCCGGCGGCAAAATCACCACAAAGGCTCCTGTCCCCTTTGTGGTGGTACGAGGGGAGGGTGTGTGGCAGATCTGTATTTGGTGCGGCATGGGCAGACTGAGCTCAATGTGCAGAGCATTTTGCAGGGCTGGCACGATTCGCCGCTTACGGCGCGCGGGCGCGAGCAGGCGCTGACGGCGCGTACGGCGTTTGCGGCGCGTGGCGTGGCCTTTGATCATGTGTATTCCTCGCCGTTGGGCCGGGCGCGGCATACGGCCGAGCTTATCGTTGGCGAGGGCCGTTCCATTGAGCTGGTCGATGACCTGCGTGAGTGGCATTTTGGCTCGCTGGAGGGCACATCAAATCGCGAGATGCCGCCGCAGCCCTGGGGCGATTATCCGGTGGCCTTTGGCGGCGAGTCGGAAGTGCAGCTTCAGTCGCGCATGGTCGCGGCGCTGTCCCGCATCATGGCCAGGCCGCAGCACGACTGCGTGCTGGCGGTTTCCCACGGCTCAGCCTGCCAGGAGTTTCTTGAGTATGTGACTGGCGGGGGAGAGCTGCCCGACAACGGTGCCGTGCTTCATTTTGGCTATTGCGATGGGGCGTTTTCGCTCTTGGGTTGGTAACGAACGAAAGGACCCCTATGAATAAAGATCTGTATCTGGTCCGTCATGGACAGACGATATTCAACCTTAAGCGTATCATTCAGGGGTGGAGTGACTCGCCGCTCACACAGCTGGGCTGCGATCAGGCGGCGCGTGCCGGCATGTTCTTGCGTGCGCGCGGCATTGAGCCCGACCACGCCTACACCTCTACGCTGCACCGCACCGAACAGACCATCGCCAACCTGTGGTCGGGCATGACGTACGAGCGCCTGGACGGCCTGCGTGAGTGGTTCTTTGGCGACTTTGAGGCCGAGCGCGTGATGCTTATGCCCGAGCGCCCGTGGCGCGACTTCTATCGGCAGTTTGGCGGCGAGGGCCAGATCCAGGTGCGCACGCGCATGGTGGCGACGCTGACCGATCTTATGCAGCGTCCGGACCATACGTGCGTGCTCGCGGTGAGCCACGGGTCGGCCATCAAGGAGTTTTTGGACCACGTGCGGGGCGCGGCGGCCGACGAGCGCGAACGCGTGCCGGGCAACTGCTCAGTGCTGCATTTTGCGTTTGACGATGCGGCCGATACGTTTGAACTGGTCGAAGTCTTTACGCAGGAAGACTACGCGCGCGAGCTGGGGCTAGAGCCGCTCGTGGCGGCGGCAGGTCCGCAGCGTGGATAACGCTGACGTTGCGGCCCGGTTTACCGGCGTAATTGTTTGATGCGAAAAGGGCGGAGGTGCATGCGTTTGCTGCATCTCCGCCCCTTGTTTGTTTGGATGCTGGGTTTTCCAGCTTAGCGTTTGAGTTCGCTAGAACCGTGAGACCTGGTGAGTGAGCAGACCCGTCGGAACCTGCGGCGCGCTGCCGCTGACCTGCGCGGCGGGGAACAGCACGGCTACAGCAAAGTTGAACGGCTCTTTGCCAGAGTAGGCGCCGGCAGCGCGGGCCTCGTCGGCCAGAATCTGCGATGCCCCAGCCAGTGCGGCGACATAGGCGGAGTCACCGGCGAACACCGGGTCGGGCGCCTGATCGAGCATGGCACGGATGGCGGCAACGGCGTCCTCGCGCTTGACCTCCCACACGCGATGTGTGACGCCCGCGGGATCGGTGACGGCGTAGAGCGATGCGCCCTCTTTGGCAGCGCTCAAAATGATATCCATGACGGGCGACGCCTCGTAGGCGAGCGACACGGGGCGCGGCTGCACCTTAAGCTCGGCGATCGCGCGCGCGGCGGCGAGTGCGTCGACGCTCTCGGCGGCAGCCTCGTCGCTACCCGTCAGTACGTTAACCGGGCAAATCGCCACGACACCCGTCGCGCGACCCGGCTCGCCCGAGCATTCGTACACGTAATACGCCGCGCCTGGATCCTTGAGCATTAGGCCGTCAGCAATGGCGCCGCGCAGGGCGTCGTTGCCGCTCAGGATACCGCCCATCGCAGGCAGCGCCTCGAGCACACGGTCCTGAGCCGGGCGGATGCAGGGAAACGGAAGTGCTTTCATGGGCGGTCCTAACGCGCGAGTCGGTTTGTTCGCGGCTTATTATGCCCCAACTTGGCCGCTTGCGTCCCAGAGCGTGTTATCGGCAAGCGCGATGAGCACGTTTTGGCAGCGAACGATATCGGCATGGGGCACATACTCGTCGGGCTTGTGTGCGAGCGCCAACGAGCCGGGGCCGTAGCTCATACAATTGCGGTTGCCTGTCTTGCCGGCAATGACGGCGGTATCGGTGTAGCCGGTAAAGAAGCCGACGGTCGTGTCCGCGTCCGTTACGTCATCGGCGGCACGCTTGAGCGCTGCTAGAAGGGGAGAGTTCGGGTCGCGCTCGATGGCGGGGCGGTCGCCCGTCACGGTGTAGCTGCCATGGCAACCGGGAACGGCGGCTTCGGCGACGGCGATGGCATGCTCGACCATATTGATTGCGGCGGCCGTATCGGTCGGCGGGGTCAGGCGCATGTCGACCCAGACTTTGGCGCGGTCGGGTACGACGTAGGGGCGATATCCGCCCTCGATTTGGCCAAACGTGATGGTCGAAGGCCCCAGCTCATCGTGCGCGGGCAGCGCCGCAAACGCGCGACGAAGCGAACACACGACCTCGGCCATGGCGGCGACGGCATCCGCGCCCTTCCAAGGCTGGCTCGCATGCGCCGTCACGCCAGCCATTTCAATCTCGAACCACGTACGCCCCTTGTGCGCCACCTGGATCTGTCCGTCGGTGGGCTCGGTGTCCAGCACCCATTCGCGCGAGCTGACCCAGCCAGCATCGATCGCGGCCTCTGAGCCGCGCATGAAGTCTTCCTCGTCGACCGAGCAGATGAGCGAAAAGCCGCGGCGTGGCAGCGCGCCATCCGCCGCCACGCGCTCGAGCGTATGGACCAGTGCGGCAATGGCGCAGGCCAGGCCACCCTTCATATCGCAGGCACCGCGGCCATAGAGTTTATCGTCGCGCACAACCGCCCCAAGCGGTTCGATGTCTGCGTCCCAGCCATCGCCCAAGGTGACGGTATCCATGTGGCAGATATAGATCAGCCGCGGCTCGTCGCTTTGGCCCGGCACGGTGACTTTAAGGTTGCGGCGCCCGGGCAGCACTTCGAGCTCCTCAATCTGCACGGCATCGAGCGCAGAACTATCAAGTTGTGCCAGCTGCTGCTCAATGAGCCTCTTAATGAAGCGCTCAATTTCATCCTCATACGCGCCCGGGTCTGAGCTGTCGATCCGCACAAGCTCCTGCGCAAGCCGCCAGGCAAAGTCCTCATCAACCATATGCAACCTCACAATCAGTTTGCTTTCCAAACCGATTGTAAGCCTCCTGAGAGATCCGCGACGTGGGCGTGGCAGTATTTACCGTTCGCAGGCCGAGCCAGCGCGTTTGCCGTCCGAGCGGGTTCACAAGCGACGCAGCGGGTACGTACCCTTCATGGACGACATGCTGTGCGACATATCTGCCTTTCGGTATCACCGGATACCTCCACAGGTCTTGGCAATAATGCCGGACCTGCCCGATTCTGCGGACGATCCGCGCAGGGAGCACCTATGTGAGCATCCGCTCGTCACGCATTTCCTGGGCACCCCGTTACACGTGTTGGCGCAGGGCAGCTGCGGACGTAAGGGCGATCGCATTGTCAGGCATGTTTGGAACGGGGAGAGGCCGTTTGATTCCGTGCGGCAGACGGAGTTTGGCCTCGATGTTGCGTCCCCACTCTTTACCCTGCTGACTCTGGCTTCCTCGGTCTCAAACGAGCGTCTAATCATGTGCATGTATGAGATGTGCGGCACCTTTGCCGTGTGCAAGATTGCGCCTCAGGTAAAGTCGGCACTTGAGCAGGCATATGGGAGCCGATGGAGTGACGCACGGTCGGGCTGGGAAAACGTAAAGGATGTCTCGGGGAATCCAACGGACTTGTGGAAACGACCTCCCTTGATCGAGCTCTCTGAGCTTACAGAGTTCGTCGATAAGGTCCGGGGGCTCCGCGGCGCTAAAACGTTCATACGAGCCGCGAAATGCATTACGGGGGTGGCAGCATCGCCGCTCGAGGTCCAGGCTTCGATGCTGTTTGGCCTTACGAGGTTGCGCGGCGGCGAAGGGCTGAGCCTTACCAATAACGTTGAGATTCGTATGACGCGCAGCGCCCGCCTGATTTCGGGGCTTGATAGGCGCTATGCCGATATCCTGCTGGCAAATAAGGACGGCAGCCGAGAGTGTCTGGTTGAATGCCAGGGTAAAGCCATTCACGGATCCATTGAATCCAAGATTTCGGACTCCGATCGAACGACGGCCTTGCAAGCCATGGGATATCCCGTCGTTCTGATGACCTATGGTCAGCTGGCCGACTTCGATGCCTTCCGCGTGGTGATGGAGCTCATCATGTCCTATCTCGATGTGCCGCTGAAAGACAAGACGCCGCGACAGCAGGAGCTCGAACGGCGGCTTCGTGAGGAGATTTTTATCGATTGGGCGGGAATGTAGTCGCGCGGTGGGTAAACGGTAGCGCGAGCTAGAGTTCTGGTCGCAAAAAGGCTTCAATTTTGCCTTGGAGGGACCCTAAAAATGCTATCTAGAATAAGTTGTTTCGGAAAATAGACAGTCAACTTACATTCGGCACATAGAGACCGATTTTTACCTACTAAAGTCCCTGATAAAGCTGTTTATCAAAGCGGGCGTGCTTAGCGACTGGAGCCTCACTATCGATTATCTGAAAAAACTTGTTCTGGGTATCATTTTAAAGTCGTCCGGAGCAACAAAATCGCCCCCCGTTTCGTGAAAACGGGGGGCGAATGGGCTTCGTGGTCTGTCTGGCAGGTTTGGCGCCGGCGCTACTTAATCACGCGCACGCGATACATCGACGGAATCTGCTTGAGCGCCTCGATCGTGCTGCCGTCCAGGTGCTCATCGGTGTCGAACATGGTGTAGGCGTTCTCGCCAGCGGACTCGTTGGTCATGCGCTGCACATTGGCGTTGTCCTTGGCGAGAATGGCCGTGATCTGGCCGATCATGTTGGGCACGTTGGCATGCAGGCAGGCAATGCGGCTTGCGGCGCGCGCCTTGCCCATGCTGCAGGCGGGGTAGTTGACGCTGTGCGCGATGTTGCCGTTTTCCAGGTAATCCTTGAGCTCGCTGATGGCCATGTCGGCGCAGTTGGCCTCGGCCTCGCCGGTGCCGGCGCCCGAATGCGTGGTGATAAACGTATTGGGCATCTTGACGGTCTTGGGCGTGGCAAAGTCGCAGCTAAACCAGCTGAGCTTGCCCTCGCGCAGGGCGGCGTCGACGGCGTCCTCGTCAATGATGGTCTCGCGCGCGTAGTTGATGAGCACGGCGTCGGGCGCCAGCAGGTTAATCTGCTCGGTGCTGATCATACCGATGGTGTCGGCCTTGCTGGGCACGTGCACGGTGAGGTAGTCGCAGCCGCGGCACAGATCCTCGAGCGTGCCCACGCGCTGCACCTCGCGGCTCAGCACCCACGCGTGCTCGACGGAAATGAACGGATCGTAGCCGTAAACGTCCATGCCCAGGTCGACACAGGCGTTGGCGACCTTGGAGCCTACGTTGCCCAGGCCGATGACGCCGATGCGCTTGCCCTTGAGCTCGCGGCCCACAAAGGCCTTCTTGGCTTTTTCGGCATCGACCTGGATCTCGGGGTCGTCGGCGTTGTCGCGCACCCAGTTCATCGACTGTACCACGCCGCGGCTCGAGAGCACCAGCATGCCTAGGACGAGCTCCTTGACGGCGTTGCTGTTGGCGCCGGGGGAGTTAAAGACAACGACGCCCTTCTTGGCGTACTCCTCGACGGGAATGTTGTTGACGCCGGCGCCGCAGCGGGCGATGGCGCGAATGCCCTCGGGCAGCTCGTAGCCGTGCAGGTCGGTCGAGCGCATCAGGATGGCGTCGGCCTCCTCGGCGGTGCTTACAAACTCGTAGCCCTCGCCAAACTCGACTTTGCCGTCTTTAGTGATGTCGTCGATGGTTTTAATCTTACGCATGGAAAAACTCCTTAGCAGGTTTTGATCTAAGCAGGGTGGTTTGAAGTGGCTGGTCGGCCCGCGCGTTGCGGGCTAGTTAGATCGCGGGCTCAAACTATGCTGCGCTTCGAAGTCCTTCATGTACGAGGCCAGCGCCTGCACGTCTTCCATGGTGACGGCGTTGTACACGCTGGCGCGCATGCCGCCCACCAGGCGATGGCCCTTGACGTTTTGAATCTGGTGCTCGGCCGCGCCTGCGACAAAGGCGGCGTCGAGGTCGGCATCGCCGGTGCGGAACGTGACGTTGGCGATGGAGCGGCTGTCGGCCTGCGTGGTGCCATGGAACAGTTCGCTTTGCTCGAGCAAGTCATAGAGCAGGTTGGCTTTGGCCCAGTTGCGCTCGGCCATGGCGGCAAGTCCGCCGGTCTGCTCAACCCAACGGAACACCTTGCCGCACACGTAGATACCAAAGGTGTTGGGCGTGTTGAGCATGGAGCCCTTGGCGGCCTGGGTCTTAAGGTCCATGTACTGCGGCGTCTGCGCAAAGGCTGGACCGTCGGCGATCAGGTCGTCGCGCACGATAACCACGGTGACGCCCGCGGCGCCGGCGTTTTTCTGAGCGCCGGCGTAGATGAGTCCGTAGCGCTCGACGTCGAGCGGCTGCGACAAAAAGCAGCTCGAGACATCGGCGACCAGCGGTACGTCGCCGAAGTTAGGCAGCTCGTGGTACATGGTGCCAAAGATGGTGTTGTTCTGGCAGATGTAGACGTAGTCGAGCCCGCCGTCCGCGGCCTCGGCGGCAATGCGCGCGTTGATGTCGGCCATGGCGGGAATGCGGTCGAAATTGGCGTCCTCGGAGCTCGCGAGCAGCACGGCCTCGCCGTACTTGGCGGCTTCCTTGTACGCCTTGTTGGCGAAGTTGCCGGTCACGACGTAGCCGGCGCGGCCGCGGCGCATGAGGTTCATCGGGATGCCCGCAAACTGCAGCGTGGCGCCGCCCTGCAAAAACAGAACACGGTAGTTATCGGGGATGCTCAGCAGGCGGCGCAGGGTTGCCTCGGCGTCGTCGATGATCTGCTGGTACATGCTAGATCGATGGCTCATCTCGAGCACGGACATGCCGCAACCGTGGTAGTCCATCATCTCGTCGGCGATCTCGGCGAGCACGCTGGTAGGCAGCGCGGCCGGGCCAGCTGAGAAGTTGTGCACACGTGCCATCTTCTAGTTCCCCTCGTAGTCGTTTGAACGTTCGGGATACTTTAGCACAGTGCAGCGTCAGGCGCGACCGCATCACGGTAAAACTCGAGTGCGCCGCTATGATTTACAGGATGGTTACATGGGGGAGGGGTGCTTTACTCCTCGGGCAAATCCAAATCTGCGAGCGAAGGCATGAGGTTCTCTAGGCGCTTGATTTCTTCGTCGCAAATTAGCTAACCCCTGGTCACTACGACGCCAGTGTGGCGATGACAGCTTCGTCGCCGGCGTGGACTTGGGTGTTGCCGTCGGGGATGATCGTTTGGCCTTCGCGCTTGAGCATCACCACGATAAACGGGTGCTTGCCCTGCGGCACGTCGCGCAGGCGCTGACCGGCCAGGCGACCGTGGGGCGTCACGGTGACCTCGCGCAGCGTAACCTCGGCACGCTCTTCAAACGTTGGCGCGGCCATAACCAGAAGGTCGCCTTCTTCAATTACGGTGTCGCCGTTGGGCAGCACGGGGTGTGCGCCGTCACGCAGCACCAGGACCACGAGCATGTCCGTCGCACTGCCAATATCCGCAAGCGAGCGACCGGCAAACGGATGGCCCGCGCCCACCTTGAGCTTGACGAACGACATGCCGTTTTCGTCGCGGTAATCGTTAAAGGTGCGGCGCACATCGCCTGCTGCATCGATCATGTCGAGCTTCTTTGCCACCGCCGGTAGCAGCGAGCCCTGCACCACAATGCTCGACACGGCAATCACAAAGACGAGGTCAAACAGGTCGTGCCCACCGGGAACACCGGCCACCACGGCAAAGAGGCTAAACACGACCGAAGCCGCGCCGCGCAGACCCGCCCAGCTTACGAGCGCCACCTGGCGAGGGTTCGTCTTAAAGGGCGCCAACAGCAGGCTGACGGCGATGGGGCGGCTCACAAAGAGCATAAACGCCATGAGCGCCAGGCCGGGTAGCAACATTTGCGGCAGGCGTGCGGGCGTCACGAGCAGGCCGAGTAAGAAGAAGATCGTCATCTCGGCCATCTCGGTAAGGGTATCGAAGAAGTGCGCCATCTCGACCTTGCCGGTGATGTCGCTCGCGCCCAGAACAATACCTGCCAGGTATACAGCCAAAAAGCCGTTGCCGCCCAGGTAGCTCGGCAGCGCGTAGGCAACGATCGCCACGGCGAACAAAAAGATAGTCTGCGCGCCCTCGGCCGTTGCGTGTGCGCGCTCAATCAGACGGCTGGATGTCCAGCCGATGGCAAGGCCCAGCCCCACGCCCAGGATGATCTGCTTGGCCAGCAGCACGGGAATGTCGATATTGCCGCCCGCCGCGAGGGTCGCGAGCACGGCGGTGAGCATGTAGGCGACGGGGTCGTTGGAGCCCGATTCGACCTCGAGCAGCGAGTCGGTGCCGCCCCTCAGCGACAGGTTGTGCTCGCGCAGCACGCTAAAGACGCTGGCCGCGTCGGTGGATGCCACGACCGATCCCAGCAGCAGGCCGCCGATCCAGTCGAAGCCCAGCACAAAGTGGGCGAACACGCCGGTGATGCCAGCAGTGATGACGACGCCGAGCGTGCTCAGCAGCACCGCCGGCGCGGCGACGGGCTTGGCGCGGTCTATGTTGGTGTTAAAGCCGCCGTAGAACATGATGAACAGCAGCGCCGTGCTGCAGACGGTTTCGGTGAGCGCGTAGTCGCTAAATTCGATGTGCGCCGGCCCGTTGACGCCCAACAGCATGCCGAGCGCGATAAAGATGAGCAGGGTGGGGAAGGGGAGTTTTTTGCCGACGGGTTTGATGGTCAGGCACAAAATGATGACGAGGCCGATAAAAAGAAGGATCTGGTTCATGGATAGTGTCCGCTCCTGGGTGGTTGGCGTGGCACGGTCAGTTGTCTGCGGTTATTTGTACCCAAAGATGGTGGGTTTATGGGGTTGGATTGCGGGCGTGCGCGATATCGTCATAGACGGCTGTCGTCTTTGCCTCTGCTCGGAAACCCTTTCCAGCTTTATTGCAACGGAGTACAATGGGTAACGTTTAAGTTCAACTTGAAGTTTTAGTTACGGCTCCGGGCTTCGGCCGCAATGCAAGGAAAGGCGTACCATGGCGATCTATGTGACATCTGATGCTCACGGGCACGTGCGTGCGCTTGACGAGGCCCTGTCTAAGATCTCGTTGACGTCCGACGACACGCTGTACGTGCTGGGCGACATGATCGATCGCGGGCCCGATCCGGTCGGCGTTATTAAGCTCGTGCGCTCGCTGCTCAACGCCCGTGTGCTCAAGGGCAATCACGAGCAGATCATGCTCGATGCCATCATTGGCCAGGATCCGCTCGATGCCGAGACCTGGGATATCAACGGTGGCTGGACGACGCGCGAGCAGCTCAACGACATGGAATTTGAGGCATACGAGGAGCTCGTGCGATGGATGGCCGCGCTGCCGCTCTACGCGGTGGTCGAGACCGAGGAGCGCCCGTATCTGCTGGTACATGCTGGAATCGAGATGAAGGCGGCGCGCGCGTTTTTACTTGAGCATGGCGTCGATTGTGCCGATGGCGTCGGAGCGGTGGGTGCCGATCGCGAGCTGCTGCAGCAGATGCTCGCGGTGCAGTCGTCCGATGACCTGCTGTGGATTCGTCACGGCTATTGGGATGCGCCGACGGGACTGCTTTCTGCCGAGGGCGAGGGCCCGGTCGTGGTGAGCGGCCACACGCCCACGGTGTCGCTTGGGCGCTATTGCGAGGTTGGCGGCCTGGCGGGGCTCGATGAGGAGTCGGGCCGCGGGCAGATTGTGCGCCTGGGTGGCGAGGATACCGCCGGCGTGCCCGATCGCATCGATATCGACTGCGCCGCCGCCACCGGCTCCGAGTTCGGCCGCGTCGGTATCCTGCGCCTTGATGACGGCGCCGAGTTCTATGCGAACATCAACCCAGGCGAATAATCGGTGCAAAGGGTAGCTAATTTGGGACGGAGCTTTTTTGACTACTTTCGGAGAATAGCGCCTTCTTGCTCGGTAAGCGCGAGAAATGAGGAGCGTCTGCGTCCTCGGCAGTGCGAAAATGCTCGAAAAACCATCGCAACGGAGTCAAACGACGTTGCGACGGTTCTTTTTTGGCTGCCCGCTGGCTAAGTGAGTAGACTTTTTTGGAAATGCCGAGCAGCCGGCAAATTTGCCTCAACAAAACCGCAGGTCACTGACTTGTGTTTTGCCGGTGTGGTCAGGGATTCGGCAAAAGTCTACTCACTTAGTTTTGCGTGTCACAAATCGTCCGCAACGAGACCCCCCATTGTGCCAATTAGGCGCCGTACGGGTTGCGGTCGCGTTCGATGCGTTGGCGGATGTGGGCGTACTCGATTATCAGCAGCACCAGGAGTAGGGCCATGATGGCTAGGTAGCTCACCACGGCGCCCATCAGACCCAGCAGGTTGATCAGGATCACCGGCAGCACTACGCTTACGGCGAAGCAGATCAGGTAGATTTTGGTGACGTCGCCGGCATGGCGCAGCACCGTGATGATGGCGTAGATAAAGTCGATGGCCGCGGTGACGCCGCCGGCGACAACCATCAGCAGTGCCAGCGTGCGGTAGCGCTCAAAATTGAGGCCGTACATGAAGCTCATGAGGGGAATACCGGGACCTGCCATAAATGCGGCGCACACGCTGGTGATGACCACGATCAGTGCCATAACGGCAACAATAATCAGGTCAAAGCGGCGACGCTTGCGCGGATTCGTCCAAATGCTCGACAGACGCAGAAGCTGCGGTTTATAGACAAATCCGATGCTCAACAAAATGGCCTGCGCTGGAAAGAACAGGGCATTAAAGTACAGCTGATATTTGTATGCCAGCGTGCCTTCCATCACAAACTTGGGCATGCTCTCAATAAGGTTGAACAGGAACAGTGCACCAAAGAGCGGGGCGCACTGGACAAACAGGTGGCCGACCTCGCGCAGGCTCACGTGGCGCGATTTTTCGGTCTCGAGCAGGGCAAGCGGCGCGGTGACCAGCACGAGCGAGGCGATGGCGGTGACACCCATGGCCATGGCCGCGATGGGCATACTGCGCGTGAGGAACAGCGCCACGCTAAAGACCGCGATGACGCCGACGGATCGTAGCGTTTGGCTCATGCCGGCCAGGTAGAGTTTGTCGGCCTGCTGCAGGCGGCCCTCGTACACGTCGGCAATGCCGTCGATCACCTTATACAGGTAGACGCCCAGGCCGATTGTGGCCATCTGCGCATCGTAGCCGCGGGCGCTGCTGTATACCAGGCCGCATGCCAGCGCGAGCGCTCCGCAGATCAAGCGGTTGAGCTGGTAAGAGGCAAAGGACGTCTTTTCGTCGATATCCGAGACCTGGAAATTGCGCACGCCGTAGTTGCACGCGATCATGATGAGCGTGCCGGTGACAAAGGCGATGGAGAATTTGCCAGCCTCCTCGGCGCCCACGAGCTGTGTGGACACGATGGTGAGCAACGGAAACGCCATGCCCCACACGGCGGTGCCCAGGGTATTCCAAAGGTAGTCGCGACGGGTGGCGTGATCTTCGTACTCGGCTTCTTGCGTGGAGAAGCCGCCGCCGTAGACGGCTCCGAGCAGGCGGTTCCACCAGGCATTGACCATGCGGTGGATGGGGCCGGGCTGGCGATCGCGCTCGCGGCGACGGCGTGTGGCCTGGCTGCTGTCGGGACCGCCGGCGTTACGCTGGCTTAGCTCTTGGATTCGTGCGAGCTCCTCGGCGGTGTGCGATGCGGGGAACAGGCCGTTCTCGATGCGTCCGCCCTGCCCGTGCGCCCCGTCCGATACGGTGGGGTCGGCGACGCCATTGCGGCGGGCGATGGCGCGGCGAATGCTATCGATGGGCGTGATGCTCAAAGCGGAGTCCTTTCTATTGCTGCGTTCTAGTATAGACGCGACGGTGTTCGTTCGTGTTTTTGAACAGGTTGTTCGATAATTTCGGCGGCGCCATTCAGTAGACGGCACTTAGGGACGCTCTTTTTGTGCCGGCACTTTGGGAACGTCCCTAAGTGCCGGCATCCGGGGACGCTCCTTGGTTGTTGCCTGTTCAAGAGTGTCCCCAACGATTAGTCGTTTAAAAACGTCCCCAATGACTAGGCCGCTTGCCTGCGATTTTTGACCGTTGGGCGGGCTTGCCGCCCTTGCCGCAAAAACGTTTTTGCATATCGGGTACAACGGACTTTACGTGAGTAAAGTGCGCGTCGCGTCCACGTGTCGCGTTTTTAAAGGAGGCCCCATGCCCGGTGTTACCCCTGCAGATGTTTTGTCCAACTTTGGTATTACGCTGGTCGAAGATCCCGCCGAGAATCAGCCCCGCCTGCTGGTCGATCTACCCGCCGCGGAGCTCGTCGAGCACGCTATCCGCCGCGAAGAAGGCCGCATGGCATCCAACGGCGCGCTGGTGATCGAGACAGGGGAGCGTACCGGCCGTTCGCCCAACGACCGCTTTATCGTCGACACGCCCGACGTGCACGACAAGATCGCCTGGGGCGCCGTCAACCGCCCGCTTTCTGCCGAGAGCTACGAGGCCATCAAGGCCGGTATCGTCAACTACCTCAACGAGCGCGATGTGTTCGTCACTCGCGGTATGGCCGGTGCCGATCGCAACTATACGCGTCGCCTGCTTGTCGCCTGCGAGCGTGCCAGCCAAGCGCTCTTTATTAAGCAGATGCTCGCCCGCCCGCTTGCCCGTGAAATCGCACGCACCGGCGAGCCGGACTTCTGTGTGCTCGCCGCTCCCGGCTACCAGTGCGATCCCGCCATTAAGGGCCTCAACTCCAGCGCCGCCGTGGTCATCAACTTCCAGGAGCGCGTGATTTTGGTTGCCGGCACCGGTTACTCCGGCGAAATCAAAAAGTCCATCTTCAGCGTCATGAATTACCTGCTGCCCGTCGAGGACGACGTGCTACCCATGCACTGCTCGGCCAGCATGGATCCCGTCACGCACGAGACCGCCGTGTTCTTTGGCCTTTCGGGCACGGGCAAGACCACGCTTTCGGCCAACCCCACGCGCCTACTGATCGGCGACGACGAGCACGGTTGGTCCGACATGGGCATCTTCAACATCGAAGGTGGCTGCTACGCCAAATGCGAGGGCCTGGACGCGTTCCACGAGCCCGAGATCTTCAACGCTGTCCGCTTTGGCGCGATCTGCGAAAACGTGGTGCTCGACGAGAACCGCAAGCCCAACTACGACGACATCTCGATCACGCACAACACGCGCGTGGCATACCCTGTGGAGCACATTCCCAACGCGTGGACCAAGGGCATGGGCACCACTCCAAGCGTCGTGCTCTTCCTGACCTGCGATGCCTTTGGCGTGCTGCCGCCCATCTCGCGCCTGACGGCCGACGCCGCCATGTATCACTTTGTGACGGGCTTTACGGCCAAGATCCCCGGCACCGAGGTCGGCGTCACCGAGCCCACGCCCACGTTCTCTTCGCTGTTTGGCGAGCCGTTTATGCCGCTCGACCCCATGGTCTATGCCAAGATGCTCGGTGAGCGCATCGCCGACGGTCGCACGCGTGTGTACCTGGTCAACACCGGCTGGATCGGCGGCGGCTACGGCGTGGGTCATCGCATCGAGCTTGCCTACACGCGCGCCCTGGTGGCCCGCGCCCTCGACGGTACCATCGAGGACAGCGAGTTCGTGCACGACGACATCTTTAACGTCGACATTCCCACCACGTGCCACGGCGTACCCGACGGCATCCTGGTGCCGCGCCAGTATTGGCAGAGCACCGCTCGCTACGACGAGGCCGCGCACAACTTGGCCGTGATGTTCGAGGAGAACTTCGAGAAGAAGTACTCGCACCTGCCCGAATCCGTCAAGGCCGCCGGTCCGCACGCTCAGGTGCACGCCGACGCCCGTCATCGCGGCCACGGCCTGCTGGGACTTCGCCACTAGCGTCGCCTCAGACCCAAAACCACCATAAAGGGGACAGGCACCTTTGTGGTGGTTTTACTCGCGCGGATGACTCGGGTTATAATACGCCTAACATATCGCTCCCTTCTCCGGATGGGGGCAGCGTAAGCGCTCTTGTGGCGGCACCGTAGGACTTTGAAGGTGGCCGTCGTAAGGGCGCTTTTTGTTTAGGCGCCCTCGCTCGGGCGCGCACGATGAAGGGAGAGCGCATGAAGAGCTTTATTGCCGAGGATTCGTTTTGGGAGCTATTTCCGCAGGCGGCTGTCGGTGTTGCGGTCGTAAAGGGCATGAAGCCCGCGGCTCAGATTCCTCAAGAGGACGTGGACGCGATTGCGGCGTTGCTCGACCGCGCCAATATCGACGCGGAGCGTCATCTGACCAGCGATACTATCAGCGAGAACGCACCGGTCAAGGCATGGCGCGAGGCTTATCGGCTGTTCAAGACCAAAAAGGGCGCGCGTTGCTCAATTGAGAACCTGCTCAAGCGCGTGCTCAAGGGCAAACCGGTGGGCCACATTACGCCCGCGGTGGACATCTACAACACGGTGTCGCTGACCTACGCGCTGCCCGTTGGCGGCGAGGACCTGCATGCGATTGAGGGGGATCTTCGCTTGAAGGTGACTGACGGCGGCGATGCGTTCCTGCCACTTGGCGAGGAAACGGATGACCCGACGCTGCCCGGCGAGCTCGCCTATATCGATGATGCGGGCGCCGTATGCCGCTGCTGGAACTGGCGCGATGGCGTTCGCACGGCGCTGTCCGACGATTCGGCCGATGCATTCCTGGCGATTGAGTGCGTGGAGCCCGAGCGGATGGGGGATTGCCAGGCCGCGATCGATCGCTTAGCCGAGCTGCTTGAGCGCTATCTGGGAGCGACGGTTGTCGTTAAGACGCTTGTGACCCGCGACAATCCCTGCGTGGAACTGTAGCGACGCCTGCGGATCATGTTCGCCGGTCAAAACCACTACAAAGGTGCCTGTCCCCTTTGTGGTGGTTTTTATGTTGATGGGTTAACAAATGGGATATTTGGGTATGGGTGTTGCCTTGTGCGGCTAAGATGTTTACCCGTTAGCATCATGCAAGCGAAAGGCGGTCGTCTCCCATGCAGCAGAACGACGAGACACGTTTCGAGGACTTTGTCGGACTGATCAGCGGGCTCTACAAGGAGATCCAGCGCATTAAGACATCCGAGGGCGCAAGGCTGGGCCTCAAGGGCTCCGACGTTATGTGCCTGTACTATCTTGAGCGCAGCAAGGACGGCCTGACTGGCGCTGACCTGGCTCGCATGGCAGGCGTGACCCGTGCCGCCGTCTCGCGCACGCTCGCGCATCTGGAGGAGGGCGGCTACGTCGAGGTCGACGACTCGGGTGATGCAGCCGTTAAGTATCGTGCCCCGGTGCGCCTGACCGCTCTGGGCGGCGAGAGCATGAGCGAGGCGGACCGCATCATTCGCGAGGTGCTCGACACCACCGGTAAGGCTATGGGTGTGGAGCAGCGCGAGCAGATGTATGCGTCGCTGCGTACGATTCTCAACACCCTGCGTGAGATCTAAGGCCGCCAAGGCATTTGCTTCCCATTAAAAACTGCATAGTCCCGTTTGAGCGCGTATGCCGTGCCGGGGCATTGCTGTCAAAATTCCCCGCGCGGGACCTGCGCAAGAAAGGATTCGTTATGTCCGTCCGCATTATTACCGATTCCGCAAGCGATATGTCGCCGGCGGAGCACCCCGCTCTGCGTGTTCTGCCGCTGTCCGTCACCTTTGGCACCGATGTGTATATGGATGGCGTCGACATCGATCACCAGCGCTTTTACGAGATGCTTGTGGAGCGCGATGAGCTGCCCAAGACCGGTCAGGTCAACCCGTACGCCTTTTCGCAGGCGATTGCCGAAGCGCGTGAGGCCGGCGATGAGGCCGTGATTATTACCGTGGGCGCCAAGCTCTCGGGCACCAATCAGAGTGCCCGCACCGCACTTGCCGAGGCCCCGGGCGGCGATGTGTACGTGGTGGATAGCAATAACGTTACCCTGGGCGAGCGCGTGCTGGTCGAGTATGCCCTGCGCTTGGTGGACGAGGGCCAGGGCGCGGCTCAGGTTGCGGCGGCTGTCGAGGCCGTGCGCGACCGCGTGGTCGTCATCGGCCTGCTCGAGACGTTGGAGTACCTGGTGCGCGGCGGTCGCCTGTCTGCTGCTGCCGGCGCCGTGGGCACGCTGCTCAACGTAAAGCCCGTTGTGGCTGCCGAGGACGGTCTGATCGTGCAGCTGGGCAAGGCGCGCGGTTCCAAGAACGGCCGTAACCTGCTCAACCAGAAGGTCGAAAAGGCAGGCGGCATCGACTTTTCCATGCCGCTGGCGCTCGGCTATACGGGCCTTTCGGATGCGGTGCTCAAGAAGTATATCGAGGACAGCGCGGCACTGTGGGCTGGCCACACCGAGGGCGAACTGCCCGTTCACACCATCGGCGCCACCATCGGCACCCATGTAGGCCCCGGCGCCGTAGCCGTAGCCTTCTTCCAGCCCGTTAACTAGCCCACCTGCCAAAACCACCACAAAGGGGACAGGCACCTTTGTGGTGGTTTATGCTATTCCGGGTGGAAGGGAGCGAGCAATGGCGTCTGAGGGCTTTTTTGAGCGGGTGTACGAGGTGGTCGAGCAGATTCCCGAGGGGATGGTCGCCACGTATGGTCAGGTGGCGCTGCTTGCTGGACGTCCACGAAGTGCGCGGTACGTGGGGTATGCCCTGCATGGCAATCCGCGCCCCGGCGAGATTCCCTGTCACCGCGTGGTGTTTGCCGATGGCCGCATATGCGATGGTTTTGCTTTTGGCGGTCCCGATGCTCAACGTGAGCTTTTGCTAGGGGAGGGTGTGGCGTTTAAGGACGACATGCACGTCGACTTGGCCGCCTGTCGCTGGCCTGCAGGGCTCTAGCGGCTCTGCCGTGGCTTAAACCACCACAAAGGTGCCTATCCCCTTTGTGGTGGTTTTGGCAGGTTTACCGAGGTTAACTTATGGAGAAGGTATGGCGGCGCGGTTTGTCGCAGCAAAGTAAACCACGGTGAACTATATTGTTTTCAGCAACGGAGCAGGCAATAGGCGATGAAAAAGCCTGCCCTGTTGAGTTTGATTCGCATTCCTCCCCTCTGTGCGATTCAACGGTGTACTTCGGGAACAGGCCCGCTGGCAACTATCTGCCAGCGGGCCTGTTCCTGTTTCGGTGAGGATTCAGCCTCACCGTCTATGTTGTGCGAAGGCGCTTTGCCTAGTACACCATGCCCATGGCGTCCTGAACCTCGCCCAGGGTCTGCTCGGCGATCTCATTGGCGCGACGGTTGCCCTCGTGCAGGACGTCCTTTACGTAATCCAGGTCGTTCTCGTAGCGCTGGCGACGCTCACGGATCGGCGCGAAGTACTCGTTGACGGCCTCGGTCACGTACTTCTTGAGCTGGCCGGAGCCGCCCATGCCAATCTCCTCGGCAATCTCGACTTCGGAACGGCCGGTGCAGATGGCGGCCGTCGAAAGCAGACCGGACACGCCGGGGCGGTTCTCGGGATCGAACGTGATCATGCGCTCGGAGTCGGTCTGGCTCTTCTTGATGCGCTTGGCCGTCTCCTCGGCGGTCATCGAGATGTTGATGGCGTTACCGTAGCTCTTGCTCATCTTGCGACCGTCCAGGCCCGGCAGCAGCGGGGTCTCGGACAGCAGTGCGTCGACCTCGGGGAACACCTTGCCGTAGCGGTTGTTAAAGCGGCGGGCGATGGTGCGGGTGAGCTCGATGTGCGGCAGCTGGTCGCGACCGACGGGCACCACATTGCCCTTGCAGAACAGGATGTCGCAGGCCTGGTGCACCGGGTAGGTGAGCAGAAGGCCGGTGAGCTCGTGGCCCGAGGCCTCCATCTCGGCCTTGACCGTGGGGTTGCGCGCCAGCTCGGCCTCGGACACCAGCGACAGGAACGGCAGCATGAGCTGGTTGGCGGCGGGCACGGCGGAGTGCGCGTAGATCATGGTCTTGTCGGGGTCGATGCCGCAGGCAAGGTAGTCCATGACCATGTTGTACACGTTGTCCTGGATGTGCTCGGTCGTATCGCGGTCAGTGATGACTTGGTAGTCGGCGATGAGCACGTTGGTCTTGGCGCCCATGTTCTGCAGCTCAACACGGCCCTTGAGGGTGCCGAAGTAGTGACCCAGGTGCAGACGGCCGGTGGGGCGGTCGCCGGTGAGCATGGTGAACTTCTCGGGCGTTTTGGCCAGGCCCTCGCGAATGGCGTTGCTCTTTTGCAGCGCGACTTCGTAGCTGTTCTCGTTTGGCATGATTGCTCCTAACGTATGTTCATGGGTCAAGATGATAACGCGTTTATTGGAGGGGCGGGGCGTAAGTAGGCGAGGGGCGGGAGATCGGCGGCATGTGCGATGGGCGCGGCATGGCTGCGCGTTTGGCCGGCGGCGCCTGGGCGCTTCCTCGGCAGCTTACCCTAGAGCTTGTGGTGGCGCTCTTCCTTACGTTCCTCGGCTGCCTGCTCCTCCTGCTTAAAGGCGGGGTCGTCGGGGGTGACGAGCTCATCCTCGTGCGTGCGCTTGTTGTAATGGTGGCGCAGCACGGGCTCAAACAGATGTAGATGCTTGGCAAAGGCCGCCGAGCCAATGGCGAGCACGGTAAAGATGAGCACGCGCATGGGCACCTCGACCTGGTTGATCGCGGCGGCGCCGGCCGAAAGCATAATGCACCAGGCATAGATGAGCAGCACAGCCTGCTTTTGGTTGTAGCCCTCTTGGATCAGGCGGTGGTGGATGTGGCCCTTGTCGGCCTGCCCGATGCTAATGTGGGCGCGCTTGCGGCGCACGATGGCGCTAAACGTGTCGATGATGGGCACGCCGGCAACGATGAGCGGGATGATAAGCGAGGTGAGCGCGGCGGTGCGGCTCACGTTGAGTAGCGAGATGGAGCCCAGCGCAAAGCCCAGAAGCAGCGACCCCGAGTCGCCCAAGAAGATGCTTGCGGGGTTGAAGTTGTAGCGCAAAAAGGCCAGACAGGCGCCAAAGAGCGCAATGGAGAGCGCGGCGGCGTCGATGCGGCCCGAGAGAACGGCCATCGAAAACATGGTGAACGACGCGATGCCGCAGATGCCCGTGGCTAAGCCGTCGAGGCCGTCGATGAGGTTAATGATGTTGGTGAATGCCACCAGATAGATCACGGTGATGGGGTAGGTGAGCCATCCGAGCATGATTTCGCCGGGGGCAAACGGGTTGACGATGACGCCGATGCGCAGGCCACCCACGCAGGCGATGAGCGCAGCGAGGACCTGTCCGGCCAGCTTTTGCTTGGGCTTGAGCTGGAAGACGTCATCGATAGCGCCGGTCGCAAAGATGACGGTAAAGGAGAGCGCCAGCATGGGATAGCTAATGTGAAGGCGCGGGTGCGGCACCAGGACGGGTGGCCAGCCTAGGTGCCAGGTGCCTAGGATTTGCACAATGCAGGCAACGACCAGGCCCAAAAACACCGCCGTTCCGCCCAAACGCGGGATGGGCTTTGTGTTGATGCGGCGCTTAGAAGGATAGTCGACGGCGTCGAGCTTAATTGCCAAGCGCTTGACCAGGGGCACCATGAGGAAGGTCGTGATAAAGGCCGCCGCTGCCACGCATAGGTACGGTATGTAGCTCGGGGATGAAGCCATGAATCTAAAAACCGCCAAGCGTCGAAGGAAAAGGTCAGAAGAACGCCATGCGCAAAGGGCATAGCCGAACCATGATACTCGACCACGGGGGGTGCATGGAATTGCATGCAGCGATAATCACGCGCTTACCAGATATTGGGATGTTGTCGATGCTTGTCGGGATACCGGCGGGGATCCATATGGGCTGTAATGGTGGTTTTCGGCAAATGAAAACCACCCCCCACGTTACGAAAATGAACCCACCTAAAACAGGTGGGTGCCCTCATCGACTGTTCCAGCGTCCTTAACAACGAAGGATACCTGTACTAGGTACGACTGTGTGGGCTCCCTAAATAAACGCGACGGTTCACCCAGTTGCTCCGCGGGGGGCGGAATACCTACATCATAAAGCGGCACTTTGTCGATTCCAGTCTTGACATTATAAAAATCGTGTCGGACGATTACGGCGCCTTGGGCTCGAGCCGTCTGTGCGGTTGGTCCCTTTACGTTTGAGCTGCTGAATCATTGTTTTGGAGCATGTTTTTATGCCGACGTCGTTGACCGAACTTTTTTCGCCCGCCTGCCATTTGTGTCCGCGCCGTTGCGGTGCGGCGCGCGACGAGGGCGCGCGTGGCGTGTGCGGCGCCGACAACACGCTTAAGGTCGCCCGCGCGGCGCTCCATATGTGGGAGGAGCCGCCCATTTCGGGCGAGGCCGGCTCGGGTACGATTTTCTTTAGCGGCTGTTCGCTCAAATGTATCTACTGCCAAAACCACGAGATCTCGACGGGCAATTTCGGTCTTGAGATTTCGCCCGAGCGTTTGGTCGAGATTATGCTGGAGCTGCAGGACCAGGGCGCCAATAACATCAACCTGGTGACGGCGACGCACTATGCGCACTTGTTGCCTGCCGCGATTGCCGCGGCACGGACGCGCGGGTTGGTCATCCCAATTGTCTACAACACGAGTGGTTACGAGCGCGCGAGTGCCGTGGCGGCGCTGGGCGACCTGGTCGACGTGTGGCTTACGGACTTTAAATATGCCGATGCCGGGCTTGCGCAGTCGCTTTCTCATATTAAGGACTACCCGCGCGTGGCCGTGTCGGGTCTGGCCCAGATGGCGCGCGAGATTGAGCGCCGCGGGGGAGAGCTGGTAGACGAGGACGGGCTCATGAGGCGCGGCATAATCGTGCGTCATCTGGTGCTGCCGGGGCATGCGGACGATTCGTGCCGCGTGTTGGACCTGGTGTGGCAGACGGTGGGCGACGTGCCGATCTCGGTCATGAACCAGTACACGCCCAATGCCCTCATGCGCGAACAAGGCGGCGACCTGGCGCGCGCCGTGACGCGCGAGGAGTACGAGCAGGTACTCGACCATGCCGACGACCTGGGCTTTACGACGATGTTTTGGCAAGAAGGCGGCGCGGTAGACGAGAGCTTTACCCCGGCGTTCGACACCACCGGTGTTCTTACCAGCGCAAAGTAGCTCTGCTGAGTAGTCTTTTTGGGACGGGGCTTTTTTAGCCCCAGCAGAGAGCGCACACGTTTTGGCCGATTAACGGCAGGGGCAGCTAAAAAGCCCCGTCCCAAAAAGACTACTCTCGGCAGGGGTCGAGCCGGCATCTGAAAGTAGCTAAAACAGCCGCGTCCCAAAAAGACTGGGTATTGGGCGTTGACAGTTGGCGAGCCGTAGGTAAAATATCAACTTGTCCTGGGGACGTAGCTCAGTTGGGAGAGCGCTGCCGTCGCATGGCAGAGGCCGAGGGTTCGACTCCCTTCGTCTCCACCCTTGGATTTGATAAGCCGCTGACATTGTGTCGGCGGCTTTTTTTAAAAGAAAGGGCTGTACCATGGCCAAGCTTGAGTCCCAACCACTGTCTGCCGAGGAACGCGCCGAGTTGGAAGAGCTCCGCGCCGAGAAAGCTCGTCGCGAGGCCCAGGAAGAGGCACGCCGCGAGCGTGAGGAGCTGGCCGCCCTGCGTGCCGAGCGCGAGAAGGCCGAGGAGGCCGCCGCGAACGTCGCCCCCGCGCCCAAGCCCGCCGCCGCGAAGCCCGCGCCCACCGCACCTAAACCTCAGCCTAAAAAGGTCGCTCGTTCCAAGTCCGTCGAGCCCAAGCCGAGCCGTGACGAGATGACCTTTGCCCAGCGCATGGTTACCTCCAAGGAGCCTACGGGCGAGAACGAGATCCCTGGCATGGCGCCGGCTCAAAAAATCATCATTGTCCTTGCCCTCATCGCGTTTGTCATCTTTATGGGCTACACGATCCTGACCAGCATGGGCCTGCTCTAGCCCATTCGCGCTGGGTGCCATGCCCGAACACTCTGCCCTTTTCCAACCCTCAACCTCTGCACAACGCATCCGAAAGGTCGCCCCATGGCTTTGACCGACATCTCGCATCCCACCGACATTGCAATGCTCACCGATCTGTACGAGCTCACTATGGCCCAGGGCCTGTGGGAGAGCGGCAAGGCCAATGAGCAGGGTTGTTTTACCGCGTTTTACCGCGACCATCCCTTTGGCAGCGCCTATGCCGTCATGTGCGGCACCGCCGAGCTGCCCGAGCTGGTCGAGAACCTGCGCTTTACGCCCGAGGATATCGACTACCTCACCTCACTCCAGGCCCCGGCCGGCGGTGCGATGTTCAAGCCTGCATTCCTCGACTACCTGCGCGATTTTCATGCACATGTAAACATCGACGCCGTCCCCGAGGGCGAGCTCGTCTTTCCGCGCGAACCCATGGTTCGCGTCACCGGTCCCGCGCTGGAGTGCCAGCTGCTCGAAACGGCGCTGCTCAACATCGTCGGCTTCCAGACGCTTGTCGCCAC
Source organism: uncultured bacterium (assembly GCA_905215065.1). Taxonomy (GTDB): domain Bacteria; phylum Actinomycetota; class Coriobacteriia; order Coriobacteriales; family Coriobacteriaceae; genus Collinsella. The sequence goes on from CAJMOF010000007.1 coordinate 110,151, forward strand.
CAAGACGGCGCGCGTGGTGCTGGCGGCGGACGGCCGTCCCGTTGCCGAGTTTGGCCTGCGCCGCGCCCAGGGTCCCGATGGCGGGCTGGCCGTCGCGCGCGCGAGCTACGTTGCCGGCTGCTCCTCTACGTCCAATGTGCTCGCCGGCCGCCGCTACGGTATTCCCGTCTTTGGCACGCATGCGCACAGCTGGGTCATGAGCTTCGACTCCGAGCTCGAGGCCTTCCGCGCCTTTGCCAAGTCGAGCCCCAAGAATTGCACGCTGCTCATCGACACCTACGACGTACGCGAGGGTTGCGAGCATGCCATTACGGTTGCCAAGGAGATGGAAGCGGTGGGCGAGCGCCTGTCGGCCATTCGCATCGACTCCGGCGACCTCGCCAAGCTCTCCAAGTATGTGCGCGGCCGTTTTGATGCCGAGGGCCTGCCCTATGTGGGGATCTCGGTTTCTAACGATTTGGATGAGTACACGATTCAGTCGCTGCTCGACCAGGGCGCGCCTATCGATAGCTTTGGCGTGGGCACCAAGCTCGCGACCTGCTACGACCAGCCGGCGCTGGGCGGCGTGTACAAGCTCGCCGCCCGCCGTGCGAGTGAGACGGACCCGTGGACGCCGGTGGTCAAGCTCTCCGAGCAGCCCTACAAGCGCACGATCCCGGGTGTGCAACGCGTGCGCCGTTATTACGACGGCTTTGGCGGCCCAGTCTGCGACATGATCTACGACGAGGACCATCTGGCGGGGGAGGGCGCCGCGCGCGGCAATACCCTCGTGGCCGTGAATGATGCCGCTCTGGTGACCGACGTGTCCGAACTTGAGTATCGCGAGCTGCTGGTGCCGATCGTGCGCGATGGCAGTGCGGTGGCTCCGCGTGAGAGCATCCAGGACGCGCGCGAGCGTTGCGCCTGGGCACTTGACCATCTGGACGCAGCTTTCAAGCGCTTCCTGTACCCGCAGACCTATGTGGTGGGCATGGAGCAGGGCCTGGCTCAGGTGCGCGACGAGCTCGTGCGCAAGAACATGGCTGCGGCTTCGGCCTTCCCCTGGGCAAAATGATCCGAAGGGGACGGAGGAAAAATGATCATTTTCGTCCGTTCCGCACCAGGCGCCCCGACTGCCCCAGCTCGCCCGAACGCTCGACATTCGATTGGTTTGACGTATGACGACTTCTTATAAAACGATGGTGGTAAAGATCGGTTCGTCCACGGTGGTGGGCGCCGACGGCAAGGTCAACCGCGCCTTTATCGGCGGGCTTGCCGACCAGGCCGCAGCGCTGCGCGAGCTTGGCTGGCGCCTGGTCGTGGTGAGCTCGGGTGCCATTGCCTGCGGCTATCCCGTGCTGGGCTTCGACCGCAAGCCGGTCGGTGACCTGCCGAGCCTGCAGGCCTGCGCCTCGGCCGGTCAGTGCATCATCTCGTCGGCCTACGACGAGGAGTTCCATGCGCGCGACCTGCTCACCTCGCTCGTGCTGCTCACGCGTCACGACACGGCGCGCCGCACGTCCTACCTGCACGCGCGCGACGCCCTGCTGCGCCTGGTGGAGCTGGGCGTGGTGCCGGTCGTCAACGAGAACGACACCGTTACCGTCGATGAGATCAAGTTCGGCGACAACGACACGCTGGCGGCGCTTGTGAGCTGCCTGGTTTCTGCCGATCTGTGCGTGACGCTCTCGGACATCGATGGCCTCTACACCGCCAATCCGCATGAGGATCCGACGGCCGAGTTTATCCCGGTCGTGCATAAGATCGATGCCAAGATTATCGCCTCGGCGGGCGATTCTTCCACATCGGTGGGTACGGGCGGCATGATCACCAAGATTCGCGCGAGCCGCATTCTCATGACGGCGGGCATTCAAAGCGTGATTTGCTCGGGCGAGGAGCCCGATGCGCTCGTGCGTCTGGCCCGCGGCGAGAGCGTGGGTACGCTGTTCGATCCGCCGGCGGAGCGCCTGGACATTGCGCCGCGCAAGTTGTGGATCGCACTGGGTGACAAGGCGCATGGCTCGGTGACGGTCGATGATGGCGCCGCGAAGGCGCTGGTCAGCCGCGGATCGTCGCTGCTCGCGGTGGGTATTCGCGAGGTCGATGGCCAGTTTGCCGAGGGCGATGTGCTCGACGTGTGCGACCCGAGCGGCATGGTTGTCGCCCGTGGTATCGCCGAGGCCGATTCGGACGTGCTGGAGCTTGCAGCCGGCCGCCGCCAGGACCAGATTGCCAGCAACCGCCTGCTCGCAGACCTGGCCGAGAAGCCCGCGATCCATAGGGACAACTTGATAGTGTTCGCCTAACCAATTGACGCTGCAAACGCCCCTAAGCGGCAATCTGACGTTCAATCGTCGGGCATGACCAAAAGGTCAATGCCCTCCTCTTTCACGTCACCTTGCTCGCTTAGGGGCGTTTTCGCTTTCTGTCCTCTACCAGCGGCATTGTCGTTGCCGGCACTTGGGGACGTTCCTATTGTGCCGGCAGAAGGGGACACTCCTTTGCTAGAAGATCTGGCGCAGGTCTCCGCGGTTGAGGGCTTCGTCGAAGAGGTGCTTGAACACCACGCTGCCGTGCAAGCCGTCGTGCTCGAACTCGTTGGTCACCCAGGCATGCGAGTTGCCCACGCGGCTGAGCGTATCGAGCTGCATGCCCGAGTCCACGTACATGTCATCGAAGTACACCGCGGCCTGCAGGGGCACCTCGTTGCACGCCAGGCGCTGCGGGTCGTAGATCTTGTCCCAGCTTGTGTCTTCCATAAGCAGATCCATCGCCGGCTTGAAGGGCTTAAGTTCGGGCATCTGCTCAAACATCCACGGGAACATGGCCTCGCCGGTAAACATGAGCGGTCGCGTGAGCGTGTCGAACTCGGCACGATGGGCCTTCTCTTCTGCCGCGGCCCAGCGAATGGGCATGGTGTCGCCGTCGGCGTAGATGAACTCCTGAAGCGTCCAGTACAGCGGATTCGTGCGCGTGTTGGTGCGCTCGAAGGCGCGCATCAAAAAGCTGTCGGATACCGAGGCGCCGCAGGCCAGCGTGCCGTCGCCGTCAACAAAAGCATGATCGATAATCCAATGCATGCGCTCAAAGCTCGGCTTCATGCCAAAGTCGCTGCCCATGAGCTGCAGGCGTTCGACCGTCATCGGCGAGCCGTCGGGTAGCACGGGCTTTTGCTCCTCGAGGGCATCTGCCAGGGCCGCCACGCGCTCGACGTCGGCGGGGTAGCGGTTGTAATACTGCTGCGTCTTGGCAGCCATGCGCGGGAAGGTGTGCGCGTAGACCTCGCTTGCGCTCGCCGGTACGTGGGGGATGCCGCCGCAGGTAAAGCTTGCCGCCACGCCCTCGGGGAAGAGCGACAGGTAGCTCAGCGTCAAAAAGCCGCCGTAGCTCTGCCCGAGCGTGACCCAGGGCCTGCCGCCAAAGCCCACCAGGCGCAGGTACTCAAAATCGCGCACGATGGAGCTGGCGAGGTGGCGCTTGAGGAAGTCCGCCTGCGAGCGGTCCGCATCGGCGCCGGCTGCCTCGGCACGCTCGCCCAGTGCGGCAATCGTGCGTCCGTCTACACAGCTGCTGCGTCCGGTGCCGCGCTGGTCGGGCAGGACGACGCGGAAGTGCTTGACGGCCTCCTCGATCCAGCCGTCGCTTGTGGGTGACAGCGGACGCGGGCTCTCGCCGCCGGGGCCGCCCTGCAAAAACAGGAGCAGTGGCAGATCGTCGTTGATGCGGTCGGGCGCGCAAACCACACGGTAGAAGAGCTTGATGCTCTCGGGCGCACCTGCGATGGGCGCCGGCATGGCGCCGCGGCGCATGGTGCTGCCGACGGCCAGGAGCATCGGCTCCAGGCCGCGCCAGTCGAGGGGGACGTCGATGCTGTGGTCCTCGACATACAGGCCGGGGACGTGGTACGAAGTGATGAGGGCCATGTGAGTCTTCCGTTCGTTGCGGTGTTTCGGGTTGACCAATTCTACCGCCGCGGGCGAGGCCATGCGCAAATCGGCTACCATGGTGGGCAAACTACTAAGAGAAAGGGCCGCCCATGTCGGTCGATATAGCCACGTATGTCCACGATCTTGCTGTTGCCGCCAAGGCAGCGTCGGCTTCGCTTGCCACGGCGAGCGACGAGCAGCGCCAGGAGGCCGTGCGCGCCATGGCCGCGGCGCTGCGCGATGGCGTCGATTCCATCGTCGCCGCCAACGAGCTCGATATGTCCGCCGCGCGCGATGCGGGCACCTCGGCAGGACTCCTCGACCGTCTGCTGCTGACGCCCGAGCGCGTTGAGGGTATGGCCGCCGGCCTGGAGAAGCTCGCCGAGCTGCCCGATCCTGTCGGCCGCGTGCTCGACCACCGCGTGCTCGCAAGCGGCGTGGACCTCACCCGCGTGAGCGTGCCGTTGGGCCTGGTCGCCATGGTGTACGAGGCGCGCCCCAACGTGACGGCCGACGCCGCGGGCATCTGCATCCGCACCGGCAACGCCTGCATTCTGCGCGGCGGCTCGCTGGCCTATCACTCGTGTGCCATGATTTCTGAGCTGCTGGCCGATGCGCTCGAGACCAAGGGCTTCCCGCGCGAGGCTATCTCGATGATCGAGTCCACCGACCGCGAGGCCACCGGCGAGCTCATGAAGCTCCGCGGTATTGTCGACGTACTCATTCCGCGCGGCGGTGCAGGCCTGATCCAGCGCTGCGTGCGCGAGTCGCTTGTGCCGGTGATCGAGACGGGCACGGGCAACTGTCATATCTACGTGCATGAGTCCGCCGACTTTGATAAGGCGCTCAACATTATCGTTAATGCCAAGACCCAGCGTGTAGGCGTGTGCAATGCCGCCGAGTCGCTGCTGGTCGACCATGCTGTGGCCAATGTGTTTTTGCCTGCGGTCGTTGCCGTGCTGCACGACCACGGCGTGCTCATTCACGGCGACGAGGCCACGTGCGCCGCATGCGCCGACGCCGGGCTTGCCGAGGGCGATGACTACGTTGCCGCGACTGAGGAGGACTGGGGTCGCGAGTATCTGGCGCTCGAGATGAGCGTGAAGGTCGTGGCGAACGAGGACGAGGCCATCGCGCACATCAACCGCTACGGCACGATGCACTCCGAGGCCATCGTTGCAGAGGACACGGATGCTTGCGAGCGCTTCCTGGACGAGGTCGATGCCTCGGCCGTGTATGCCAACGCCAGCACGCGCTTTACCGACGGCGGCGAGTTTGGCCTGGGCGCCGAGATTGGCATCTCGACCCAAAAGCTCCACGCCCGCGGCCCCTTTGCCGCCGAGGCCCTCACCACCTACAAATACAAGCTCCGAGGCACCGGCCAGGTCCGCCCCTAAACCTACCAAAAAGGGACAGGTTTATTTTGGCAGGTTTTATCTGCGGTTTTGCCGGGCGACACGTTCGCCCGGCTTTTTTCTCCGCATAACTTTTTTGCCTTTCGGCTTGAGCCGCGGCGATATACGATAGTGACACCGTGTCCTAACATCGACTCACCTGGAGGTATTGCCATGTCCCAGACGCTCACCGCCGGAATCACCCGCGACCGCGCATTCGAACTGCTCAACGAGCACAACAAGGACCCGTTTCACATTACCCATGGCGAGACGGTTGAGGGCACCATGCGCTACTTTGCGCGCGAGTTCGACCCCGAGAACGAGGAGTTTTGGGGCATCGTCGGCCTGCTGCACGACTTGGATTGGGAGGAGCATGAGGACGACCCCATGAACCACACCATCTATACTGCCGAGATTCTTAAGGGTGAAGGTGCGTCTCCCGAGCTCATTCGCGCCATCCAGACGCACACGTCGGACTTCAACACCTCGCTGCCCAAACCCGAGCTGCAGATGGAAAAGATCCTGTTTGCCTGCGATGAGCTCACCGGCCTGATCGGCGCCGCCGTCATCATGCGCCCGAGCAAGAGCGTTATGGACTTTACGACCAAGTCGCTCAAGAAGAAGTTCAAGGACAAGCGCTTTGCCGCTGGCTGCTCGCGCGACGTGATTTCGCAGGGCGCCCTGATGCTCGGCTGGGAGCTCCCCGAGCTCTTTGACCGCACCATCGCGGCCATGCAGTCCTTCGCGCCCGACCGCGACACCTTCCAGGCCTAACCTGCCAAAAAGGGACAGGTTTATTTTGGTAGGTTTTATCTGGGAAAACGCTTCCGTTGGATGTTATTCAGCGGAAGCGTTTTCTGTTTGACATGGTGAAGCTGGCGAATGGCGGCGCCTCGCGGCAGACAGCTGCGCTTCGCCGTATCCGTAACTCGGCAAACGCGACGCTACGACGCGTTCTTGATAATCCATGTTCCCAGTCCGGTCAGCAGCTGAACCTGCTTAATCGTTAGCCCTTGTTTTCGAAGCGCGAGAATCGCCTCATTGCGAAGTGGCTTGGAGGCGGATTTGAGTTCCGTCGGAGCACATCCTGCGACACTCTGCACGATTGCCGTGCCAAATTCGCATAGATCTTCCTCGCGAACCTTGGCTGTTGCGCTGGGGCGATAGGGAAGCGACGGCGTACTTTCCATGAGCCGAAGGTATGAGCGAGGTGTTGGGAATATAACACCGACAACGCTGCCGGTAACATGCGGCCGTGACCTGGCACTCATGAGATACTCGCGATGGCTGCTCCAGGGATATTCGTCGTATGCTGCCAGTCCCGCTTTTTGTGGATTCAAATGAATGTATCGAATTGCCTCGAGTAAATATACTTCTGACTTAATGGGCGAATCCCAAAACCGCTCCTGAAACACGTGGCCGATATGCCCCGTCCGCGCATTGTACCTGCCCGCATACGATACGGCTATCGCATGCATCGCGTCGCTCTTGCGGTCGTCCGGATCGTCGATGAGCAGATGAATGTGGTTTCCCATAAGGCACCAAGCGATAAGCTCGATATTGTGTTTGGGGAGGATCGCATCGAGGATCTGAAGCATGGCGATTCGGTCCTCGGCATCGTCAAACAGCAATTGCCCTCCGTTTCCACGCAACGTGATGTGGAAATAACCGGTTGGTGACTTTGAACGAGGTTTTCTCGGCATGGCCCCTCCTTTAGCTTGGATGGGCTGAAGATACCTCATTCGGGGGCTTCGGTTGTCGAGATTCAGTTCACCGACTATAGCTGCTACCTGCCGAAATATAATTGCGTTTTCAAATTGATGCTTTTTAATGGTAATTGAGTAAGACGGGCGCGCTTGTTGTGGATGCGGGCGTTGGTTACGTCGATCTGGACGGCCCTCGCGTGATGTCATCGCAAATGGGCTTCACGCATTTTTGCGGCGATAGAAAAATGGTCGGGCGCTCTTAAACAAAACGGAGCACCCGACCATTTACTGATTGTTTGTTGATGTTTGGCCAGATAGAACCTGCCAAAATAAACCTGTCCCTTTTTGGCAGGTTAGTTGAGGGCGGCTTGGGCTAGGCGGGCTTCGGCGGCCTCCTCGGTGACGCCCAATGCCACGGCGAACTCCTCGATGGAGCGGCGCTTGGCTTCCTTGAGTACACGCATATAGTAAGAGCTGGGCTTTTTATCGGCTTCCTCGGCCTGGCGAATGCGGTGCATCATGGTCTTTGCCACGCGGACCGTCTCGGGCGCGCCCAGCTTGAGCTGCTGCTTAAAGTGTGTCTCTTCAAGCGAGCTGTTGCGCTCGGTAAAGGTGTCGCACTCCAGCTCGTCATAGTGGCTCAGCAGATGCTCGGCATCTTGCTGAGAGATGGCGGCATGCAGACGGTCGGCCTGCGCCACGGGGTACATAAGGATCGTCTGCGCATGCCCCTGCTTGGCCTCGAGCAACAACATGGGCTGCGGCGTGTCGTCCCTAAAACCGACGACGGTGCAGACTCCCTGACCCGGATGAATGACGTGTTGACCGATTGAGAACATGCTACCTCCAACTTATACGAATTTACGTATGTCTAGAATAACACGCTGACGTGCGCAAATCCTCGCTTTATGCAGGAAAAGCACACAACTCTGATAGGTAAGAGTATTCGATAAAAGACACAGCTCATTCACACCTTTATGCATTTTCAACGCGTGCATAATCTGCAGGCAGACCGGCATCTTTGAGTGACTCCATACAAGCTGTAGTCAATTTTGTGCATATGCAATTTCGATTGGCTTTACCCTGCGACAGTGTCCCTCGCTTGTGATAGAGTGCTACAAACTCTGGCTTTTGCCCTACGAGTGACCAAGAGCTCGGGGGCTTTAACACAAGGAGGATCTATGCCCGAGAAGATTGAAGAGCTGGTACGCGCTGCGCTTGCTGCGGCCCAGGAGGCCGGCGACCTTTCCGCATTTGAACTTGACGATTGCGCTATCGAGCGACCGGCTGACACTTCTCATGGCGAGTGGACCTCCACCATGGCCCTGAAGTCCGCCAAGCTGGCTCACTGCGCCCCGCGCAAGATCGCCGAGGCCATCGTTGCCCATATGCCCGAGGACCCCGCGATTGAGAAGGTTGAGATCGCAGGCCCCGGCTTCATCAACTTCTACCTCTCCGTTGCCGTCAAGAATGCCATCTTTGGCGAGGCTCGCGAGAAGGGCATGGACTTCGCTAAGTCCAACGTCGGTGGTGGCCTGAAGACCCAGGTCGAGTTCGTTTCCGCCAACCCCGTCGGCCCCATGCACATCGGTCACGGCCGCTGGGCCGCGCTGGGCGATTCGCTCTGCCGTGTTATGGACCACGCCGGTTACGACATCCAGCGTGAGTTCTACATCAACGACCACGGCTCTCAGATGAACACCTTCGGCAACTCCATCAGCACGCGCTATATGCAGCTTGCCGACATCATCGCCAAGCAGGGCGTGGATATCGACGAGGCTCACAAGCTGCTGATTGCCGACCGCGACGCCTTTGTTGCCGACGAGAACGACGAGCACCCCGAGACCCATCCGTATCAGGACAACTTTGCCGAGACCCTGGGCAAGGACTCCTACGGCGGCGACTACATCATCGACGAGGCCGCCGAGTTCTGGCGCACCGACGGCGACAAGTGGGTCGACGCCGATCCGCAGGAGCGCATGGAGAGCTTCCGCGAGCGCGGCTACGTAAAGATGGTCGACAACATGCGCGACCTCTGCCACGCCGTCAACTGCGACTTCGATCGTTGGTACTCCGAGCGTTCGCTGTACGTGAAGGACACCGAGGGCGAGACCGCCGGTACCTCTGCCGTCGACCGCGCTTTTGAGAAGCTCGACAAGATGGGCTACCTCTACACCAAGGACGGCGCCCTGTGGTTCCGCTCCACCGACCTGGGCGATGACAAGGACCGCGTCCTGATCAAGTCCGATGGCGAGTACACCTACTTCGCCTCCGATGTTGCCTATCACTGGGATAAGTTCCAGCGCGTCGACCACGTCATCGACATCTGGGGCGCCGACCACCACGGCTACATCGAGCGCGTCCGCTGCGTCTGTGACGCTCTTGGCTATCCCGGCAAGTTTGAGGTTCTGCTGGGCCAGCTCGTCAACCTGCTGCGCAACGGCAAGCCCGTCCGTATGTCCAAGCGCAAGGGCACCATGGTGACCCTGCAGGAACTCGTCGACGAGGTCGGCTCCGACGCCGCTCGCTACACGCTCATCTCCAAGAGCTCCAACCAGATGGTCGACTTCGACATCGAGGCCGTCAAGAAGCGCGACAACTCCAACCCGGTGTACTACGTGCAGTACGCTCACGCTCGCGTGTGCTCCATCCTGCGCCGTGCCGCCGACGTTACTGCCGAGCAGGCCGCCGAGATGGGCATGAAGGCCGTCGCCGCCAAGGCCATCGGTGAGAACGTCGATTACTCGCTGCTGACCGACCCGACCGAGCTCGCCCTGTCGCGTAAGCTCAACGAGCTCACCGACCTGATTGCCAGCTGCGCTCGCGATCGCGCCCCGTTCCGCCTGACGCACTTTGCCGAGGAGCTCGCCGGCGACTTCCACAGCTTCTACGCCGCCTGCCAGGTTCTGCCGAGCGAGGGCCGTCCCGTCGACCCCGAGCTCTCGCGCGCCCGTCTGGCCGCCTGCGACGCCGTCCGCGTGACGCTCGCTCTGGTGCTTACCCTCGTTGGCGTTTCCGCGCCCGAGCAGATGTAATCTGCGGGTCATTTGACCGTGTAGGTTCGGCTTTGCTGAACCCTATAAGCCCGATCTCCATGCGGAGGTCGGGCTTTTTTCGTTTGGCGGGGCTTTTAGGCGTGTTGGAAAATGCTACCAAATCGCAACTATACCGGTTTACGGGGCTGAATCGCTGCCTGGCGACCATAGCGACAGCAGTGAAAATAAAACCGCAGCTAGACGGTTTATTGTTTCTTGAAAATGCAGGGTATGGTTGGCTTGCAGCATTCTGGCCCCGTAATCCGGCGTAGTTTTGAAAATTGTCCCTTGGGGACGGAGGAAAATGGATCATTTTTGTCTCGCGGAGGGGTGGCGGGATACCGTCCGCCGCGAATCGTGCTCATCTCCTACGTTTGGACGCATATCCCGAACCATGCCGAAAAAGTACGATATTAAAACCGCAGGTAGCAGACTCGTTGTTTATGAAAAAAACAAGGGTATGGTCAGGGGCTCGGGTGCAAACGTAGTAGATGGGCGCGATTCGTGGCGCGGCTATTCCGGGTGCCACGGCTTCACTCCTCTGGCGCGACATTTCAAGGCGCTTTTGAGGAGGAGTGTCCCTGATGACTGGGCGTTTAAGAACGTCCAATGACTAAGTTGCAGGTGGTTGCGGTTGTGTTACACTAACGCAGCGTATATGACGCAATCATCTCGATACAGATCAATGATATCCGTCGTTTTGAACGGAACTAGACTGTTTAGCCGCCCTGAAGGTTTATGCAGGGAGCATGTGATTACAGGGCTTGAAAAGAAAGTTGAGCAAACACTGTGTCTGATCAACAGCAAGAAAACGAAATAACGACGACGCAGGCCGCTCCCGCTGTACCGGTTGCGTCGGACCAGGTCGCGGCGCCCGCGCAAGCCTCGGCTCCTGAGACGCCTAAGGCTGCTTCGACGCCTATGCCTGTGGCGGCTGAGAAGGCCGTGCCTGCAACTGGTGAGGAGGCTGCTCCGGCAAAGCCCATGCGTACGCGCCGCACGGCCAAGCCTACCGCTGACGGCGAGGAGGTCACCAAGCCCAAGCGCCGTACCACGCGCACGACGCGCGTCAAGCGCACCGTTGCAGCTGATTCCTCGGCGCCGATTTCCGATGAGGTCGCGCAGGCACGTGCGTTGGCGCAGATTAGCGAGGCTCAGGTGGTGCGCGCCCGCCGTCGTGCTGCCGAGCGCGAGGCCGCGGCTCTGACCGAGCTTGCAGCTCCGTCTGTGCCCGAGACGCCTGCCGCCACCGAGACCCCTGTCGCCGACCAGCCGACCGAGAAGCCGGTACCGCGCACACGCCGCCGCACGGCTGCTAAGGCCGAGCAGGTTGCTGAACAGGTAACCCCCGAGCTCACTGAGGCTTCGGTCCGTTCCGCGGCAGGGGAGGGCACATCGCCTGTTGAGCCCGCTGTGCCTGTCGAGGCCAGCGAAGTTCCCGTTGTCGATCCGGCTTTGCGCCCGCACCGTCGCGGTCGCAAGCCCAAGGCCTTTGTCGAGGCAGAGAAGGCCGCAGCAGCAGCCGCCGCCGCTCGGGATGCTGCGGCGACCGCCGAGTCTGCAACCGCTGCCGATGCACCCGTCCAGGATGCTACGACTTCCGAGGCCGCTCCCGCCGATGCCGAGCCCGCCGATGTCCGTCCCGGTCGCAGCCGTCGTACTGCTGCTAAGCGCACGTCCAAGGCCAAGGCTGCCAAGAAGGGTGCGTCCGAGGATTCTGCCGAGACGACCGCCGATGCGTCGACTGATGTCGCCAAGGCCCAGGACGTCGAACAGCCTGCGTCCGAGAAGCCCAAGCGCGGTCGTAAGAAGTCCGTTAAGGCCAAGGCGTCCGAGCAGCAGGATGTCGAAGCGCAGGTTGATTCTGGCGCCGAGGCCAATGACGCCGCTGCGGCCAATGTTGGCACCGCCGCAACCGATGGTGCCGCCCCCGCTGAGGGCGAAGACGGCACTCGTCCCAACCGTCGCCAGCACAAGCGCAACGACGAGCGCAACGAGCGTAAGGACGACCGCAATAACGACCGTCGCAACCGCCAGCGCGATCGCAAACAGCGCAACAAGGAGCGTAATGCCGCTCCCACCGAGCCCACGCTTTCGCGCGAGGAACTCGCGGCCATGAAGGTCGCTGAGCTGCGCGAGAAGGCTAAGGAGTTCGAGATCGAGACGACCGGCAAGAAGAAGGCCGAGCTCGTCGAGGAAATCTACGTCACCGCTGCGAAGGCCGAGGGCTTCCGCGACATCAAGGGCATTCTGCAGATTCGCCCGGACAGCTCCGGCATCATCCACGCCCATGGCTACATGAAGTCCAACGACGACGCCTTCGTGCCCGCCTACCTCATCCGCTCCGCGCGCCTGCGCACGGGCGACGTCATCGAGGGCTCGCTGCGTCCTTCGCGCGGCGGCGACAAGCGCGCCGGCCTCGCCAAAATCACGACCGTCAACGGTCTGGACCCCGAGCAGATTCGCAACCGTCCCAAGTTCGGCGACCTCACCCCGGTCTATCCCAACGAGCCGCTGCGCATGGAGCACGGCAAGGATTCCATCACCGGTCGCGCCATCGACATCGTGTCGCCGATTGGCAAGGGCCAGCGCGGCCTGATCGTGTCCCCGCCCAAGGCCGGCAAGACCACGATCCTCAAGAAGATCTGCCAGTCTATCTCGATTAACAACCCCGAGGTGCACCTCATCTGCCTGCTCGTCGACGAGCGCCCCGAAGAGGTCACCGATATGCAGCGTTCCATCAAGGGTGAGGTTGTGGCGTCGACCTTCGATATGCCTGCCGACAACCACACCCGCGTGGCAGAGCTCGTCATCGAGCGCGCCAAGCGCATCGTGGAGCTGGGTGGCGATGTTGTGGTGGTGCTCGACTCCATCACGCGTCTTGCCCGTGCCTACAACTTGGCGGCGCCCGCCTCAGGCCGCATCCTTTCGGGCGGCGTCGATTCGGCGGCCCTGTATCCGCCCAAGCGCTTCCTAGGCGCAGCCCGCAATATCGAGAACGGTGGCTCGCTCACCATCCTGGCCTCTGCCCTCATCGACACCGGTTCCAAGATGGACGAGGTCATCTTTGAGGAGTTCAAGGGCACCGGCAACATGGAGCTTAAGCTCGACCGCGACCTGGCCGACCGCCGCATCTTCCCGGCTATCGACCCCGTTGCCTCCGGTACGCGTAACGAGGATCTGTTGGTCGACGAGCAGATGCGTCCGTTTGTCTTTGGTCTGCGTCGCATTCTTGCCGGCATGAACAACACCGAGCGCGCGGCCGCATCGTTTATTAAGGGTCTTAAGGGCACCAACACGAACCAGGAGTTCCTGGTGCGTTCGGCCAAAAAACACAGCGACTACGAGCAGACGTTCTAGGTTGTCATCCACACGCAACGATAGTCATCAATGCGATAGAGGGTCGGGGCTTTGAGCCTCGGCCCTTTTCCGTAGCGCCGCTCCGCGCTTATTTTTGACCGTAAGACCGACGAGCAGCAGGTTTCCAGTTTCAATCCGACATCGTCGCTTGCAATCGGCAGGGCGGTTTCGCATAATAGCTTTTAAGCTTCGCGACGGAAAACGCAGATGAAACGAACCATATACCGTTGCTTTGGGGCATAGCCCCGCTTCATCTTCTCTCGCGCAGCCAACTGAATGATGCGATTTGGGTGCTGGAAGATGGGGAGAGCTCATGGCTTCTTCTGATGCAACACAACGAGCAGTCCTTGCCGGACTTTCGTGTGGGATCGGCCTTGCCGCTCCCGTGGTTATGTATGCCGCGACGCTGCCGTTTTCGTCGGTGAACGAGACGGTCGTGGCGGGTGCAGTTCCCTTCGCCGTGGGCGCGGTGGCGGGCGTGGGTATCTATGCCGCCTCGCTGGGTATCTCCGAGTATCGTGCGCAGCGTGAAGAGCGTCTGTTCCAGCCCGATGCCATGGGCGGTGCCGCCAATCTCAATCAACATCAAAGCGAGTTCAAGACCGCCTCGATTCCAGCTCAGCAGCAGGATGCGACTCCTTACGCTGCGACTTCTGCTTCTCAGGCTCAGTCGGAGCAGTCTAACTCGGCATTCCTTTCCGGCCTGACTGGTGCGTTCCAGCGCCGTCATGCCGACGATGGTGTTCCTACCATTGCTCGTGCCGCAGATGCTATGGACGAGGCCGAGGCTTGGTCCATGATCGACAGCATGCTCGACGACGATTCGCCGGTTAGCTGCGACCCTGCGCGCTCGCGCGACGTCTATCAAGTCGCCATCGACGAGCTCACCAACGGCGGGCAGACCGGCTCCTTCAATCGCGACGACATCGCCGCCGCGGCGCGTGCCGTGTCGGGCTCCCAGGCCGCCCCTGCGGGCAGCACGGCGGCTTTTGTGGCACTCGTTGCCAACGCGGCAGCCAATAACGCCTACAGCGCTACCTCGGCGGACGCGAACGTTTCTGCCGATAATTCGTACGTTGATGAAGCCATGACCGCGGACGAGGAGGCCGTTGCCGCCCGCCGTGCCGCCGAAAGCTCGCTTTGGGGCGCTCCTGCCCAGCAGCAGGCGGCTGAGGCTGCGCCGTACAACGCAAACCTCGCCAGCATGCCTATCATTTCCGGTGCCGCGGACATCGATCTCGATGACCTCGATGAGCCTGCAGCCATCACCGCATCGATTGATGCCCAAGATCGCATCGACACCGGCGACCTTCCGGACGCCTCGCTCGAGGTTGATGTCCCCATGGCCGATTACTCGGGCCACGAGGACATGTGGGCCGCCGCCACCGCGATTCTGGACGAGATCGACGAGCCTGCTCCTGTTGCAGCTCCCGCTCCCGTCGCTGCCCCTCAGCCTGCTGCACCCGCCTATGTCGGCCGTCACAGCGCTGTGTTCCCCGAGGATACCGCCCGTATCTCGCGCGAGGGCATCGAGCGAGCCGAGGCTATTGCCGCCGGCATTATGGAAAATCGTCGTCACGAGCGCGTCAATCAGATCCTCGAGGAAGAGATCGAGCGCCTGCAGTCCTCTACCGCCAAGCGTACGGGCCGTGCCTATCTGAGCGTTATCGAGGGCGGTACCGCCAGCTTCGCGCCGCTCCGCGCGGAGGCATAACTTCTGCATGGTTAAGATCAATCGAAAATGGGCGGTCGTGACCTGCCTGATGGCGCTCTTGATCTGGGGCAATTCGCTGGTTCCCGGCTCGGGGTCGGGTTCGCTGAGCCTAACGGTCATGGAAGCTATCCGCGGTTTCCTGCGCGGCGTGGGACTTCCATATGAATGGGTGACCAACTTTGTTGTTCGCAAATGCGCGCATTTTACCGAGTATATGGTGCTCGGCATCTTGGCAACGCACGCCTTTGATTTTGAGGGCCGGCGCACCTTTGACGTGCTGCTGCCCACGGCGGTGTTCCTGCTGCTGATTCCTTCGATCGACGAGACGATTCAGCTCTTTGTGCCGGGACGCGCCGGCATGATCACCGATGTGATGATCGACTGCTGTGGTGCGGCAACGGGCGTTGTGCTCCGATATCTCTTACGGCCGCTGATGCGCGCCAAAAAAGCCGCCTAGGACGTATTGTTTGGTCCTAGGCGGCCTTTTTTATTTGAGGGCTTATATGAGGCGTGGTGGCGTCGTTCCGTAGGTCGGATTTGCCGGGCGCGCCACGCCCTGTGGGTGCGTCTGCTACTGAAGCGCCTGAGCGCCCAGGGCCAAGCAGCCCATAATGCCCTGTTTGCCCTCGAGGCTGTTGTTGACGATATAGCTATCGATGTCGGCCATCTCGGGCGTGACGATGTAGCCGTTGAGCATCTCGGCGCACTTCTTGCGCGCGAGCGGCACGATGGGGGTGTGGTCGGCCACGCCGCCACCGATGACGATCTTTTGCGGTGCGTAGCACAGGATGTAGGTCATGAGCGCCTGCGCCAGATAGCCGGCGAGCAGGTCCATGGCCTCCGGGTCATCGGCCATCTCCCCGGCGCTCTTGCCACCCCAGCGCTTTTTGACGCCGGGACCGGCGATGAGGCCCTCGAGGCAGTTGTCGTGGAAGGGGCAGCCGCTGTGCTCGCCGATGGTGTCGCGCGGGTCGCGCGTGACCAGGATGTGACCGGCCTCGGGATGCATCATGCCGTGCACGAGCTTACCGCCCGAGAGCACGCCAGCGCCCACGCCGGTACCGATGGTCAGATACACCACGTCCGTGAGGCCCTGGGCGCAACCAAAGGTGACCTCGCCCAGGCAGGCGACGTTGACGTCGGTGTCGTAGCCGCAGGGAATATTGAGCTCGTTTTGGATGGTGCCCAGCAGGTCAAAGTAGCGCCATGCCGTTTTGGGCGTCTCCAGGATCTTGCCGTATTGGGGCGAGGCAGGGTTGACTGCGGTGGGGCCAAAGGCGCCGATGCCCAGCGCGGCGATGCCCTTGTCGGCAAACCATGCGTTGACGGCCTCAACGGTCTCCCGCGGGGTCGTGGTCGCAATCTGCTCGCGTTCCAGGACCGTGCCGTCTGCATAGCCCGTGGCGCAGACCATCTTGGTGCCGCCGGCCTCGAGCGCTCCGATAAGCTGCTGCTCTGCCATGGTATTCCTCTCTGGGACAAGTTGCTCCGTGACTAAAGTATAGCGCTCTAAAAAATTAATGAGGTCGCTTTAAAAAGAAACCTCGTGGCCCAACGGGTTCACGAGGTTTCTTTAGTGCCTTTAGTTACTGACCGTCCTTACCCGCGCAGCTCGATTTTATCACGCAGAGACTTGAGGTTCTCCAGCGCCGCGTTAAGCGTCTCGTCTCGCTTGGCAAAGTGGAAGCGGATGAGGTGGTTGACGGGCTCGCGGAAGAAGCTCGATCCGGGAACAGCGCCCACGCCCACCCTGGAGGCCAGGTCCTCGCAGAAGTCGAGGTCGCTGTCATAGCCAAACTCCGAGATATCCATCATCACGTAGTAGGCGCCCTGCGGCACGTTGTGCGTGAGGCCGATGCTGTCGAGTCCCTGACAGAATAGGTCGCGCTTGGCAGTGTAGAGGTCGAGGACCTCCCGATAATAGCTATCGTCGAAATTGAGGGCGGTAACGACGGCCTCTTGCAGGGGAGCGGCGGCGCCTACGGTGAGGAAGTCGTGGACCTTCTTGATGCGCTCGGTGATTTCGGCAGGAGCGATGGTGTAGCCCAGGCGCCAGCCGGTGATGGAGTAGGTCTTGGACAGCGAGCTGCAGCTGATGGTGCGCTCAAACATGCCGGGCAGCGTGGCCATGTACACGTGCTCGTGGGGCGCATAGACGATGTGCTCGTAGACCTCGTCGGTGATGCAGTAGGCGTCATACTTTTTGCACAGGTCGGCGATAAGGGTGAGCTCCTCGCGGGTAAAGACCTTGCCGCAGGGGTTGGACGGGTTGCATAGAACGATCGCCTTGGGATCGTTGTCGCGGAAGGCCGCCTCCAGGACCTCACGGTCAAAGTCAAAGGTGGGCGGGTTGAGCGGCACGTAGATGGGCTCCGCACCCGAAAGGATCGTGTCGGCGCCGTAGTTCTCGTAGAATGGCGAGAAGATGACGACCTTGTCGCCGGGGTTCGTGACCGTCATCATGGCGGCCATCATGGCCTCGGTGGAGCCGCAGGTGACCACGATGTTCTCGTTGGGGTTGATCGGCATGCCCATAAAGTGCTCCTGCTTGGCGGCAAGCGCCTCGCGCATGGCCTGGGAGCCCCAGGTGATGGAGTACTGGTGGTAAAGCGGCTTGGGGTCGGTGGCAATGGTGCTGAGGCTATCGAGCAGCTGCGCCGGGGGATCGAAATCGGGGAAGCCCTGCGACAGGTTGACGGCACCATACTTGTTGGAGATGCGCGTCATGCGGCGGATGACCGAATCGGTAAACGCCGCCGTGCGGTTGGAGAGTTCTTTCATGCCTATCCTTTCGAGCATTGGGTGGAGCAAGTTTACTCCTATGGAACCGGTGGGATTTGCTCGAAACGGGCTCGAAAAACTCTTTTCAAAATTCTTGAAAATTGGGGCTTGCATCGCGTGGCGTTCCTTGCAATAATAGTCGAGCGCGAAGCGCACAGGACACGGTGGGTGTAGCTCAGTTGGCTAGAGCGACGGGTTGTGGTCCCGTAGGTCGAGGGTTCGAGTCCCTTTACCCACCCCAGTTTTTGCTTCGTGTTGATATCGGGTCGTTAGCTCAGTTGGTAGAGCAGGGGACTCTTAATCCCAAGGTCCAGGGTT